>NZ_CP142144.1:0-527914 GCF_035918275.1 Rhodococcus sp. PD04
CTCCGCGCTCCGCGCCGGGAACGGGCGGGTCGCTGCGCTCCCCGCTCGGGAGCGCTGCGCGGCTCAGCGGGAGTCCAGTTACATTGCCGTCCCCCGCGTCGCTGCGCTCCGCTCGACAGCGAGATTTCATGCGCACCAACATTTTTCATCGTCACCTCACATCCCACACCCGAGAGCAACGACAGACCGGGACGCGCTGCGCGCGCCGCACACACCACCGCCGCGCTGCTGACTCCCCGTCCCGACATCATGCTCCCATCATACCCCACACCCGAAGTCGGCACCAGACGACACAAAACGCCACTAAACACCAATTCCGTTACACAGCAAGGATATAACCCGATATCACAGACTCGCGATGCGCATTACAGCAGTGAAACCTTGCACACCAACATGATTCACAACAAGCATTGCTTCACAACACATTTCAAAAACACGCCGAAAACAGCACTCCACCGCGCCCCCACCACCCCACACACCCCCTACACCGACCCCACCCACACCCGCCGGCACCACTGAGGATGCCCCCTGGGAGTGGACACCCTGACAATGGTTCGTACAAGAACCAGGAGGGATGCTCACATGGGACGCCAGTCTCACTACCCGGAGGAGTTCCGCCGGGACGGGGAGTGTCCGATAAACGGTGGATCCGGCCTGGCATCGGTTAGTTGATGCGTCCTTCGAAAGTGATCGCGAAGGCATTGAGGGCAGGCTTCCACCTCATCGCCCATCGTGCCCTACCCCGACCGGTGGGGTCCAGAGCCCGCGTCGCGAGATAGAGACACTTCAGCGCGGCCTGCTCGGTCGGGAAATGCCCACGGGCGCGGATCGCCCGCCGGTAGCGGGCATTGATCGACTCGATCGCGTTCGTCGAGCAGATCACCCGTCGGATCTCGATGTCGTAGTCGAGGAACGGCACGAACTCGCTCCAGGCGTTCTCCCACAACCGCACGATCGCCGGATACTTCGGCCCCCATTTGGTGGCGAACTCGACGAACCGTTCCTTGGCCGCGGCCTCGGTCGGAGCGGTATAGATCGGCTTGAGATCGCGGGAGATCTCGTCCCAATGCTGACGTGGTGCGAACCGAAAAGTGTTGCGGATCAGGTGAATGATGCAGGTCTGCACCACCGCCAGTTCCCACACCGTATTGATCGCATCCGGCAGACCCTTGAGCCCGTCGCAGACGACGATGCACACATCAGCGACTCCGCGGTTCTTGATCTCGGTGAGCACCGCCAGCCAGAACTTCGCGCCTTCCCCGCCGTCGCCGGCCCACAACCCCAAGATGTCGCGTTCGCCATTGACGCTCACCCCGATCGCGACGTAGATCGGTCGGTTGGTGACCTGACCGTCGCGGATCTTGACGTGGATGGCGTCGATGAACACCACCGGATATACCCGATCGAGGGGCCGGTTCTGCCATTCGGTCATTTCCTCGAGCACCTTGTCGGTGATCCGGGAGATGGTGTCCTTCGACACCGACGCTCCGTAGATGTCCTGAAAGTGCGCCGAGATCTCTCCGGTGGTCAGCCCTTTCGCGCTGAGGGAAAGCACGATCTCGTCGATGCCGGTCAGCCGCCGTTGCCGTTTGCGCACGATCTTCGGTTCGAAGCTCGAGTCGGTGTCCTCGGGACGTCGATCTCGACCGGGCCGATCTCGGTGAGCACCGTCTTCGATCTGGTGCCGTTGCGGAGTTGCCGCTGCCGCGTCCGGCCGGGTCGTTCTTCTCGTAGCCGAGGTGCTCGGTCATCTCCGCATCCAGGGCGGTTTCGAGCACGTTCTTCGTCAACTGCCCGAGCAGTCCGTTCGGGCCCATCAGCTCTATGCCCTGCTCTTTGGCCTGGGCCAGCAGCTGCTGCGCCAACTCCAGCTGGTTCACCTCGTCCGCCATGGGCTCCAGTGTTTCCGTCATGGTCGATCCTTCCCGCCAAGCTCGCTGCTCGGCGTGTCAGGCCAACCCGGATCCACCGTTATTCAGACAGTCCCGATCAGACTGATGCGCGCTCCCCACATGTGGTGGCCACCGCCGCTCAGCGCAGCTGATACTGCTGCGTTCGGGCAATGCTGTCGTCGTAGTCATCGACGTACTCTCCCGTCCCCCGGGTGTACTTGCTCCCGACGTGGTCGGGGTCGTAGACCATGAAGACCACGTCCGGTGGGCCGCCGTTGAACGTTCGGAAGGTGTCGATGTCGGCGGCGTAGTTGCAGCGGGTCGACTCGGAGCGGAAGCGGGCCGCTGTCCCGGCCACCCGAGCAACGGTCTCGACCGGCAAGGCCGGGACTGCCGGCGCAGTGTGTCGCTGGAGGCGGACACGAGGTGGGGACGTCGTCCGGGTGACGCATCAGCAGGTCGGGCACAGAACGGGAGCCCGCCGGCCGTCTCGGACAGGTTCCTACCGGAAAGCGCGCTCAGCGGGGGTTCGGGGCGACGGTGCGCTAATGGCGATTCCCCTACTAGCCAACAGGATTCACCACGATCTACAGCAAGGCAGCACGTGTGATCGCCGAACCGTGCCTCGTAGCACTGTACTGCGCTGCACCACTGGGACTACGAAGTGAGAGTCGAGCTGGCAAGTCCTGTCAGGGGACGGACTTGCGTCTCAGTGCCCGGCACAGCTGATCGGTGCTGCGGTACTGCTGCGCGCGGGCGATGCCGTCGTCGTAATCATTGACGTACTCCCCCGTGCCGGGGGTGTAGTAGCCATCGACGCGGTGAGGGTTGTATGCCATGAACACCACATCGGGACGGCCGTCGTTGAAGCGTCGGAAAGTGTCGTAGTCCCACCCGTCGGGGGCATAGTCGTCGTTCCATTTCAATCGCGCAACAGGAACGAACCCGGCGTCGGCGTAGAACTTGGGAAGAACGGTGTCGAAGCAGTCGAGACGACGGCCGCCGAGCGCGGTCGCATGGCGGAGCATCGCGCGGGCAGCGCGGGGATGTGCGCAATCTTTGTGTGCGAACGCGGACACCACCTCGTCGCCTTTGATCGCGACACCAGCCTTGCCGTCGTCGGTGACCAACAACCGCATTTGTCGGTACTCGTCCTCGTCGTAGACGGAGACCGACGCGGCATGTGGGTTCTTACGGGTCAATTCGAGCAGTTGTCCGCGGTAGACCCCCGAATCGGTCGGTGCCAGCTCATGTAGGGGCGGCGCGGACAGGCCGCGCGATTCAAGGGACGCGCGTACGGAGTCCGGCAATGTGTGCGTGGCCAGCGGAGTGATCTGCTGGCCGTTGATCAGAAGCCGAGTGCTTCGGCCTCCTCGATCTCCGGATCGCTCCAGTACTCCTCGATCTTTTTGCGCTGGTCCTCCGGTAGGTCCGGGCTCCACCCGAACGTCCTCCAGAATGCTTGTCGGCGTTCCTGAGTCATCGGTTCCTCGTTGTACATCGTCAGTTCCTTCCTTATGGGTCTGTCCTGCGCGGGCGCGGCGCAGTGCGTCGGTTTGTTCAGCTCGTAATTTTTCAGCATCGCGCAGGCGCTCGGTCAGCGCGTGCCGTGTGGTCAGGTCGGCGGTGGTAGCGATGGCCACGCGGAGTTCACTCTGGCCGCCAGGTGTGGCGTCGTACAACGCCAAGGTCTGGGCATGCTCGGTTTCGGCTGCAGCGAGTCGGTCTTGCAGCCGTACGTGAGTCGGATTGCCGGCGAGCCGAGTGCGTGCCACCTCGACGCGGGCTACGGCTTTGGCGAGTCGGGCACGCATGTGCGGGGTGCAGCGCGGGCCGGGTTTGGGTTTACACATCGGCAGCCACCTGTGCGGTGATCGCGTCGATAAGGACGGCGAGGGCGCGGCCGAGTTGGTCGACGCGCGCGTCGTCGGGGGTGCGGGGGTCGGTGAGGTAGACATCGCGGCGCAGCTCGATCATCACTGAGGACACGCGCTGATCGCGGCCGTAGTGGCGCAGCGGCACGTAACTTCCCGCGTAGGGGGTGTTCTCGGCGATCTGGTCGATCTCGGGTAGGGACGCGAACGAGCCACGGACGGTGTCGGTCAACCAGTCGGGGGTGTGGACGGTGTCGGTGCCGATGCACAGTGCTGGGCGTTCGGCGGCGGGGTCTTCGAAGCTGGATGGGGTGGCGGGATAGGAGTGCAGGTCGAGGATCACCGCGCACCCGCACACGTGTAGGCGGTCGTCGACTGCTGCGGTGACAGCGTCGGCGTAGGGACGGAAATAGGTGTCGATCAGGTGGGCGGTGCGGGGATACGGTTCGGTGCGTAGCAGCGCGCCGGCGCAGGTACGGGTGTAGACCGCTCCCCTACCGAACGCATTGGCCGGTTCACTGGCGTCGGGGAATCGTTCGGGGTCGACCACCAACCGGGAGAGGGTGCTGACCACGCTCGTCGGTTTCAGGCGGGTGTCGCGCAGTGCGGCAGCTGCGATGTCGTCGGTGGCTTCGTCGAGTTCGGCGGCGAGCTCGACGTCGGTGAGCAGCAGGTCTGGGCGCAGTTCAAGGGGGATGATGCGCGAGGCGTGCGGGACGTGGATGAGGACCGGTGATCGGTCGTCTCCCGGGGTAATGAGCGCGGAGTGAGGCACGGGGTGTTCCTTCTCGGTGGCGGCGTCCTAACGGTCCCAGTTCCATGCTGGGGTGGGGACGCGAATTGTTCTCGAGATGATGCCGATTCACCAAGTAGGTGACTGGTCGAGTGCGCCACGGAGGATTTACGGGTCGATCAGGTTTCGGGCGTCATGTGTGGCACGGGCACGGTCGCACCGACAGATCAGCCCTGGTGATACGGAGGTGGGACGAGTTCGTGCCGGCATGCGATCTCGTCGCACAGCCGCCGCGTCACCAGGGGTGCATGCACCGGCACGGCCGGGTGGTCTCGTGGAGGCGAGTGACGCGAGATCAGCGGATCTTTGACATGACCAAGCCCCACCGGTGCCGGGGTCGGCGCGGGTGGGGCTTGGTGAGGTGTGTCAGTAGAGGTTGTCGAGCTTGTCGAGGTCGACACCTTTGGTTTCGCGGCTGGTGGCCACGGCGATCACGGTGATGGACATGGTGATCACCAGGTAGATGATGACGGCGGTGGCGCTGAAGCGGTCGACCAGCCACACCGCGATGAACGGTGCCGGGGCGCCGGCGATGATCGACGAGCCCTGGAACACCAGCGAGGAGCCGGCGAAGCGGTACTTGGTGGGGAACAGCTCCGTGATCCACGCAGCCTCAGGACCGGCGAGCATGCCGTGCAGCAATGCGCCGACGCAGACGCCGACACCGAGGGCGGTCATGTTCTCGGTGTGCACCAGGGCGAAGAAGATCGGTGCCCAGATGACCAGTGAGATGGCGGGGACGAGCATCGCGATCTTGCGTCCGACCCGGTCGGACCACCATCCGCCACCGATCATTCCGAGGAACTGGCAGACCGATGCGAAGGCGACGGTGGTGACGATTGCGCCGCGGGTGTAGTCGAAATAGGTCGTGGCGTAGGCGATGACGAAGATGGTGTAGACGTAGAACGCGATGTTCTCGCCCAGGCGCATGCCGAGGCCGTGGAGCAGCGGGCGCGGCTTACGCAAAGCTTCGATGATGCTCGACGATTCCTTGCGCGCAGCCTTGTTCTCGGCAGACTCGGCCTTCTCCTGCGCGGCCTGGTAGACCGGGGACTCCTCGACACCCCGTCGGATCAGGAAGCCGATGACGAGCAGGGGCACGGCGAGCAGGAACGCCACGCGCCAGCCCCAGTTGTCGAAGGCGTCACCGGGGAAAACAAGAGCGAGGATGCCGACCGTGACAGTGGCCAGGACGGTACCGGCCGGAGCTCCGGACTGCGGCCATGCCGCCCAGAATCCCCGACGCTTGGGTTCGCCGTATTCGCTGACCAGGATCACCGCGGCGCCGAATTCACCGCCGAGAGCGAAGCCCTGGATCATGCGCAGCACCACCAGGGCGACGGTGGCCCAGATACCGATCTGGCCGTAGGTCGGCAGCAAGCCGATTGCGGCGGTGGCGCCGCCGAGCATCAGGAAGGTGGTGACCAGGATGGGTTTGCGCCCGAATTTGTCGCCGAGATGTCCAAAGACGATGCCGCCGAGGGGGCGGGCGATGAAGCCGAGGCCTTGAGTGGCCAGTGCCATGAGCAGGGAGGCGACGGCGTTGCCGCTGGGGAAGAACAGTGGGCCGAGGACGGTCGCGGCGAGGATGCCGTAGATCGCGAAGTCGTACCACTCGAGGACGGCGCCGGCCATGCTGCCGGCCAGAACCCGCTTGAAGGGGGTTCTGGTGGTCGGGGTGCCGGAGTCCGGTGGGACCGACGGCGTGCCCGACTGCTCGATGGTGGTCATGTCGTGCCTTTCGGATCAGGTTGTGAGGGTGCGGCGGGGTGTCACAGCTGGAGGGTCAACGTGTTTCCGCATGCGCGGGAGCAGCAGGTCATCATGGTGTTGCCGGCGGCGCGTTCGGTTTTGGTGAGGACCAGGTCGCGGTGGTCGATCTCGCCGTCGAGGACGGGGACTTCGCAGGCGCCGCAGATGCCTTCTTCGCAGTCGCTTTGGGCGTCGATGTTGGCCGCGCGCAGGGCTTGGAGCACGGTTTGGTCGGCGGCGACGGGGACGGTGATGCCGGAGTCTTTGAGCACCACGTCGAAGCTGTGTTCCTTGGCCGGGTCGAGGGCTTCGAGGGTGGAGGAGAAGTGTTCGACGTGCAGGGTGTCGTCGGGCCAGTGCGCGGTGGCCTCGCCGAGTGCGGTCAGGAGGCGTTCGGGTCCGCAGGAGTAGATCTGGGTGCCTTCGTCCGGGTCGGCGAACAGAGCCTCGAGGTTCATGCGGGTGCCTTCGTCACTGGGATAGAGCCGGAGGTGGTCGCCGTGGTCGCATGTGAGGCGGCCTAGGAACGCCATCGAGGTGCGTGAGCGTCCGGCGTAGTGGATCTCGTAGTCGCCTCCGGCAGCGTTGACCTGATCGGCCATCGCGATGATCGGCGTGATTCCGATGCCGCCGGCGACGAAGACATAGCGTTTCGCGTCGGGGTCGAGCTTGAAGTGGTTGCGGGGACCGCGCACGCGCAGGGTGTCGCCGACAGCGAGTTCGGTGTGGATCCACCGGGATCCACCCCGGCTCTCGTGGTCGTGCAGGACCGCGATCTGGAAGGTGGTGCGGTCGTTCGGATCACCGCACAGCGAATACTGACGGGAGACGGTGCCGCAGTCGAGGTCGATATGCGATCCGGCAGACCATTTCGGCAGCGGCCGCCCGCTCGTGTCGCGCAGGGTGATCAGCAGAGTGTCGTCGGCGACGGGTTCGAGGTTGGTCACGGCCATGGTGCGGGCGATGGTGTTCTTCGACGGTTCGCCGATCTTGACGGGCTGTCGCTGCGACAACACAGTGGGGTCGGTGCGTTCGGGGTTGCGCGCCGGATCCCACTGCACCCATACGTGGTCGGGTCCGCGGAAGGAGGTGTTGGGCAGGTAGGTGAATTCCTGGTCCGGGACCAGTTCCATGTGGGGCAGGCGGCGGGTGAGTTCTTCGAGGAAGATCTGGATTTCCATGCGTGCGAGGTTTTTTCCCATGCACTGGTGGCTGCCGTACCCGAAGGTGAGGTGGTCGCTGGCGTTGTCGCGCCGGATGTCGAAGTCGTCGGCCTGGTCGAAGTGCCGTTCGTCGTGGTTCGCAGAGGAGTTGACGATCAGCAGTCTCGCCCCGGCAGGAATGGCGACACCGTTGATCGTGGTGTCCGCAGTGACGAGACGCCGCCACGCGGCGACCGATCCGGAGTGACGCAGGCATTCTTCGACGGCGTTGGGGATCAGGCTCGGGTCGGCGCAGATCTCCTCCCACACCTCACGGTGTTCGAGCAGCAACCGCAAGGCGTTCGCGGAGGCGTTGGCGGTAGTTTCGTGGGCGGCGACGATGCCGGCCATCATCATCGAGTGCAGGTAGGAATCGGTAACGACATCCGGCTGTTCCTGCTGGACGCGGATACCGAACGGCATCCAGCCGTGCCCGTCGGGATTCTTGCGCATCTTGTCGAGAACGGTGCCGGCGAACTGCCAGAACTTACCAACAGCATCGGCGACGGCGACCTGCTGCTCGGGAGCCGGGCGCCCCCAGGTGTTGACGGTGTGCGCGATCGAGTATTCGCGCAGGGTGTCCATGTCTTCTTCGGGCACCCCGAGGAAGTGCAGTGCGACGGTGAGCGGAACCTCCCAGAGCATCTCGTCGACGAGATCGACGTGTCCGGTGTCGATGAAGCGGTCGACGTATTCGCGGGTCAGGCGGCGCACCATCGGCTCGTGGTGAGCGAGTGCGGCGGGGGTGAACGGTTCCATCAGCGCGCGGCGGCGCGGCATGTGCGCGGGTTCGTCCTCGTTGACGAGGGTGCGATTCATGGCATAGCCGTAGCGGGCGAGGACGGCGTTCGCTTCCTCGGAGGTCGGGGTGATCTTCTCGAGCGCGATCGCGGGCGAGAACAGTTCGTTGTCGCGGAAGACAGCCTTGACGTCCTCGTAGCGCGTGACCACCCAGTAGTCGAGTTCGGGACTGTAGAAGACGGGCTCTTCGTCACGCGACCAACGCAGAGATGCGGCCGGGTCCACTTGGTACGGCCCGGTGAAGGGGTCGAAGGCGGCTGCGCGTGGGGAGACGGGGCAGCCGGTCGGGGAGGTGAAGGCGATGTGGTCGATGGGGCATCGACTCTCGGGTGCCGAGTCGGAGGTGTCGAGGACGGTGCCGTCCACCTGGCTTGTCATGATGTGTCTCCCAGCTACGAACTGCGGTTTTACTAATAACGAACATGTTTGTTCGTTCAACGCACATCGCTACGGTAACGGCGGTCACACTCGCCGTCAACGCCGGGTCATATCTCCGTGCCGAGAGCACAAAAAGGGACGCTCTCCACGAGCGTCCCCACGAAGACCGGGAAGGATCCCCGGTCAGATATTGAGCAGCGCGTTGATCCGCGCTGCCGTGTCCATCACCGCAGCGGCGGCACGATCGGTGTCGAGCCCTTCGATGGCGACGACCCCGACACTGGATTCGAAGCCCACCCCGTCCTGCTCGGGAGAGGTCCGCACACTGGCCGCGACCCCCACCGCGCCGTGCTCGAGTTCCCCGGCGGTGATACTGAACCCGTCCGCCCGCGCCCGACGGATCGCGTCGGTGTCGTCATCGGATGCGGGGCGGCCGGCCAGGATGGCGATGCCGGCCGCACCGCGCGAGACGGGATGGCGGGTGCCCAGCCGGTAGCCGACACGCAGGATTCCCGAATCGGGTTCGGCCACAGCGATAACCACGCACTCGTCGCCTTCGAGGGTCGACAGGAATGCGGTCGCCGAGGTCTGCTGCGCGAGCTCGCGTAGCAGCGGCTGGGCCACTTCCCGCAGGCGCGGTCGAAAGCGTGATCCGAGTAGCGCCGCTCCTGCGGCCAGCCTGATGCGGCCGTCGTCGGTGCGCGCTACGAGTGAGTGCGCTTCGAGGGTGGCCACGATCCGGTAGCCGATCGCTCGGGCGACGTCCAGTTCGGCAGCGAGCTCGGCGATTGTCACCCCACCGGGTCGCTGGGACACGATGTCCAGCGCACGAAGACCACGATCCAGGGTCTGCAGGGTGCTCAACGATTCTCCTCGACACTCACGCGTACGACTTCGAAGCCTATCGCTCCCCCGCCGAGAACAACCGTATGCCCGGCAGGTACGCGCCGAAGCCACGGATCCGCTCTCGTTCCGTTCGCCGCGCAGGCGTCCGAAGGTGAGGCGGATGCGGGGAACGCCCCTGCAAACCGGGAGCCCGCTCGTCGACGAGCGCTCTGCATCCGCCTCCCCCACCCGACTCGAAGGGGCAATCACCCCACCGAACGGGAGGTTCGGATCGATACGGACCTCATTGTCAGGGAGTCGCTTTCACTGCCTTCAGGGCCGACCGCGATCTCGGCAGCCGGGGCGGCAGCCAATCGAGGTGGCACTTCCACCCCGGCACCAGTCGGACAAGGCGCGTCCCGAGGTCGACGGGCGCACCATGGACGTCCGAGCCGAGCAGTTTCGCAGTACCGAGCAAAAACAGGCATGAATCCGATCAGCGGCAATCCACAGTTCGCGAGCTGCACAGACCGAGACCGATCACGAAAGGGCCATCATCAAGTTGACGCCACGGACCTGACCTTCAGGGGTCGCATACAGGCTCGCGGGTATACCGGTGCTCGATCGGGACGTTGTCGCCAGCGAGGCACAGACTCCGTGTCGTTTCGGTACGTGGGATCTCCCGTTCGTCGCGGGTGCGGATGACGCGGCCGAAGAGGACGGCGACGGTCACCGACACCGCGAACCACACGACGACCAGCAAGAAAACCCAATTCACATACCGAACACCGGCGAGAAGGACCTACTTGTTACCGGTGAGTAGGCAAGTCACCCGCAGATTCACCCGTTCGGACGACACGGACAGTTAAGGGGGCGGGCGTATCCATCGCTCGACGCTACATATGCAACGCTATTCGATATCGGTGCAGTCGTAGCGAGGAGCGTTCGATGTCCCTTCACCCGGTCGACCGTCCGTAAACGGCATCCGAAGCTTGCCGGCCATCGCGCGCCTTGAGCGACGATCGCCGCTGCCGCCCAGCACCTGCATGTCGCCGAACGCCACCACGCTCCGATCACGCCGGATGCGCGCCGCCGTTTGTCGGACTTGTCGAACACGGAGCTGATCGACGTTCTTGCCTCCGAACTCGCCAGCCGTCCGGACATGCGGTTGGTGCGCAACCAAGTGACGGCGTTGCTGGCGATGGCACCGACCTTGACCGACCGCAGTCAAGCTGCCGAGCTCGGCGCCTACCTGGTCGACGACGCCATCGAACAGGCCGAACTCGAGAAGGCCGCGCGCCGTCACATCCTCGACCGCCCCATGCTGACCGCCGCCCAGGTAGCAGCCGTCTTGCGGCGTGATCCAGCAGATCGCTCGGTTGCCTCCCGGCTCCGCGCCGCGGGCAAGGTCGTAGCCCTGCCCGTCGGTAACAGTTACCGCTATCCGGCTTTTCAATTCGACGACGCCACAGCCTCGGTTCGTGACGTCGTCGCCGCGGTCAATGCACGGGTGGATGCCGCCGCGGACCCGTGGGGTGTCGCCTCGTGGTGGCTCAGCCCCTCCCCTCGCCTCCCTGCTGGACAGACCCCTGCCGATCTCGCCATGGACTCCGATTCAAAGTCCCGCCGCAAGCTCGAACGACTGGCGTCGGCGGTGTTGCCCGACTGATGCCGAATATCGAGCCCCCGGCCGAAGGTCTGCTCCGGCCAGCTCACCGCACCGTGCTCGCCGCGGCTGTGGCGGTGTCGATGAGGTGGTTGTGGCGCCAGCCTCGCGGAAGTCGGAGCAGTAGTCTGCGGCCGATGTTGATGATCCGGCCGGCGACGGCGAGTATCCGCAGGCGTAGCCGTTTCGGTTCCTGCCGGCGGACCGCTGCGCCCTCTCTCCCCCAGCCGAGGATCTGCAGCCAGGCGAAAAGGTGGGCTGCAAGGCAAACGACTTCGAGCCATATCTGGTTCTGCGCGAAACCGTGAAACGGCCGGTTGCGCATACCGATGCTCTTGAGGGCGCGGAGGCGGTCCTCGGCGCGGGCGCGTTGCCGGTGCCGGACCTCGAGGATCGGCAACGTCCATCCGGAACCGCGGGTGTGGTCGCTGAACACGTGACCCGCCAGCCGTGGGTATCGGTGTGCCACAGTTGCACCCCGGGTCACGGCGGACGATGACCCGCCTCCCGTCAGGTCAGTCCTGCGGACCCGGCCGGGTTGCGCGGGTGAGTTCCGGCATCCACGCGGTCAACTCCGCAACCTGAGCGCCGTCGCGTGCCTCCCCGTCCCCGTCGACCGCCACCCGCCACGGCCGGCACGGGGGAGGTTCGCTCGCCGTCTCATCCAGATGCTGTCCGCGATCATCTGTGTCGAACATCCAACCATCGCACCGTGTTTGCTTGTGGGCTGTGTAACACGTCGACGTGGGCCGTCGATCTGCATGTAAGTGCGTACGCAGAACAGGACTCCCATGAATTCAACAGGCCAGTACCCGGGCGGACCGAACGATCCGAATGCAGGGGCACATAAGCCGCGCGGTCGCAGGAAGTGGCCGATCATTGCCGGCACGGGCGCAGCCGCCGTACTCGCTATCGGAGTCCTGGGGAACGCCGCCGGAGACGACCAGGAGGCGTCGCCAGTTGTGGACACCTCGGTCGTCGCAACGACAACGTCACCTGCTGCGACAACAACGACGCGGGCAACCACGACACCGCGGGCGTCGACGACGGCGCCGATCACGACGACGACCCGGGTTGCACCCGCTGTCGCGCCCCCGCCGACGCAGAGTGTGACCCCCACGACCACTCCCTACGTGGCGCCCACGCCGGTGTACACACCTCCGCCGACGACCTATACGCCGCCTCCGGTGTACACCCCGGAGCCGGTCCACACCCCACCCCTCGTGTACACCCCGCCGCCGGTCGTGGAGGCCCCGTCGAGTGTGTACTACAAGAATTGCTCCGCTGCGCGGGCCGCGGGTGCCGCGCCGGTGTACATCGGCGAACCGGGCTACGGCTCGCATCTGGACCGTGACAACGACGGTATCGGCTGCGAATAATTAACTGCAGCAGAACCTTTTGTCGCTTGTCGGCTCGTCGCCACCATGCACTGACGCTGCCTTACAGCTCTGACGCCACCGAAACCACGTCCACCGCATCAAGATGCTCGAACGGCACATGCACGGTCGGGGCCGAATTCGACTTGCAGCTACTTCGGTCCCGCCGCCATCGTCAACGCGCACCGGTTCATCTTCGACAGCCGCGACGAGGGCGCCGCCGAGCGTCTTCGACATCCTCAACGACGTCGAAGACGTGTGGCGCTGCCGCACCACCGTGAACTGCCCCGACGCGTACCCCCGCGGCATCCAGATGACGAAGGCGATCCAGGAGGCCAAGTGCATTCTGGGGATCAGCCCGGGACGACCACGCCGCGACCGCGGATGCTGCCCTCGCGCAGCCGCCGGTAGGCCGTGGGGCCCTCGTCAAGGGTGAACGTCTCGGTGTGGATGTCCAGGCGGCCCGCGCGGGCCAGGTCCACGACCTCCATCAACTCGGACCGGGTGCCCCAGTACGGGGTCACGACGGAGGCCCCGAACGGGATCATGAAAAAGCCGACCTTGGCGTGTGCGCCGGCGTGGATGCCCACGATCGAAACGTGCCCGTCGATCGCAACCACCTGCTGCGCCATGTCGATCGTCGACTGAGCGCCGACGAAATCGAACACCACCGTCGCGCCCTCACCGCCGGTCAGCTCCCGGATCGCGTCCGCCGCACCGGCGCCCGACTTCACCGCCGCGTCGGCGCCGACCTCGCGTGCAAGCGCGAGGCGATCGTCGTCGAGATCGACCGCGATCACGCGAGCCGCGCTGACCGCGCGCAGAATCTGGATGCCCACGTGACCGAGTCCCCCGACCCCGATGACGACCGCCGTCGAGCCGGGTCCCAGCAGCGGCAGGACCCGCGAAATCGCGTGGTACGGCGTCAGACCGGCGTCGGTGAGCGGAACCGCAGCGACGGGGTCGAGGTCCCCGATCGGGACGAGGTGGCGCGCCGAGTCGACAATCATGTACTCGGCCATCGCCCCGGGCGAGCCGAGACCGGGCGGGGTGATACCCAGCTCGGCGGCGCGGGTGCAGTAGTTCTCGCGGCCACGCGCGCACGCGTGGCACGCACCGCAGCCCCACGGCCCGTACACGGCGACCGCGTCCCCCGTCTCGAATCCGGTGACGCCGTCACCGAGTTCGGCGACGGTGCCGACACCCTCGTGACCGAGAGTGAGGGGAAGACCGTAGGCGTACTGCTCCGCCGGCATGTCCATCACGAAGATGTCCGAGTGGCACAACCCGGCCGCGGTGACCTTCAACAAGATCTCACCCGGCCCGGGCGCCGGAGTAGGAAGGTCGACGACGACCGGCTCGGAGCCGATCTCGGTGTACTGGAGGGCTCTCATGCGCCCGACTCTACGACCGGAGGTGTGGGCCTGCCCGGCACTACAGCGAATCTTCCGCTATATGCCGCCGGCCGTTCCGGCTCCGGACGTCAGACGGTCCGGACGAGGACACCGACGCCGAGCCGGTTGTAGACGAACGCGAGCACGTCGTAGAGCAACCAGGCGCTGATGCACACAGTCCGTCCTGGACCGGCGAGCTCCCCGCCCTTGTGCGTGGTCGGGCCCGATAGCTGACGGCTTCACCCGTCGGCCACGTCCGCGATCCGCGCAACGGACGTCGGCATCGCGTTCTACATGCAGCCGAAAAACTTCCGCTGCACCCGGGAGTGATTCCCCTACAAAGGAGTTCACCGTTCTTTCGGTTCCCGCGAGAGCCACTGCACCCCGAACGGCCGCGGTCCGGTATGGGGAGGAATGAGGATCTCGGCCGCGCACTCGACGCATCTGTAGGTGCGATGACCTCTCGCACCTGATGGCCGCAGAGACGACTCGCACCGGCAGGCCGTCCATCCCACTATCACGCGCTTCGGTCCCAGTCGATGCCCGTTCGGGCAGAACTTCGGAGCGCGCTCGTAGGACGCCATGTGTACGATTTTCGCACATACGTTCGATACCGTGGATTATAGTGAGCGTTGGCAGGTCGATGGAGGGACGCGCAGAGCGGACTTCGGGAAGCATCGGCCTGCCGCCTTGCTTCGGCGCGCCGAGGTCGGGACTCCTCGAACTCGATGACCAGCCGGTCGAATCCAGGCCGAGAACCCCATCGACTTCCCACCCGAGGATCGAGAGGTAGCGGCCCCCCTCACCCGCTGGACAGGACTACAGCGCACTCTGCGGACTGACCGGTACACGTTCCAGGGATCGCAAGCAGGGCAGAAGAGCGAAGTAAAGGGGACGGGCCTTCATCACGTAGATGAGAAGTTCGTTGCCGATGCCGAAACGGCAGGACGACCAGTTCCAGAAAACGGCATCAGGGTCGAAAGCCGGAAGCGGAATTTTCGTGCGGTCGGGACGTCCCGGAGGGCATTTGTCAAGGGACATGAGAGCGTCCCTGTAGGCGGACAGGTCATGTCCCTGCGCGCGGACAGCTGATCTCCCTGTCGGCGGTCAGCCGATCTCCCGCACCAGGTCAGGTCAACGGCATCACCCCGCGTCCGGCGGTGGCGTCCTGCAGCCGCAGTGAGGTGCCCTCGGTGATCACGACATGCGCATGGTGCAGCAATCGGTCGACGGCGGCGGTGGCTAGGGTCTTCGGCATGATCGTGTCGAAGCCGGACGGGTGGAGGTTGCTGGTCACCACCACGCTGCGCCGCTCATAGGCAGCGTCGACGAGACGGTAGAACGCCTCGGCAGCAGCCTGCCCCGACGGCAGCATGCCGATATCGTCGACGACGATCATCTCGGCGCGAGTGATGCGGGTGATGGTCTTGGTGATCGATCCGTCCACCGCAGCCCGCCCGATCGCGGCGGTCAACGATTCGAGACTGAACCAGGACACCCGCATCCCCGCGTCGATGACCGCATGCGCGAGTGCCTCGACGAAGTGGGTCTTGCCGGTTCCCGACGGCCCGCTGACCGCAAGATTCTCGGCACGCCCCACCCACTCCAACGTGGCCAGAGCGTGCTGGGTGGGTAGCGGGATCGACGAATCCGTCTCGCGCCAGGAGGAAAACGTCTTGCCCGCGGGAAGCCCTGCAGTTTTTCGGCGCATCGCCTTCGTCGCCTCATCCCGACCGCGGACCTCCTCGTCGAGAAGAACCTTGAGGACCTCGGTGGGATCCCATCGCTGCGCTTTGGCGGTGGCCAGCACCTCCGGTGCGGCGGCGCGGAGATACGGTAGCCGCATCCGTTTGAGGACGGCGATGAGATCGTCGGGTAGTGGTGGTGCAGAGGCGTTCATGACCCGACTCCGGTTCCGGCGGCACCGAATCCCGCCCAGGCCGCGGTGCCGGGTTGGACCGAATGAGCCTCGTCGGCGACGACGAGCCCGGTCTCGGCTGCGGTGGCGGTGTGATGCGCGACGATCGCCGGCAGATCACCGTCGGCGAAGCGGCCGGCCTCGGCCGCGACCGCCAACGCGGCATCGACGGCGGCGGCGCCGACAAATGCGGCCAACTCGACCGCGCCGGTCATCTTCGCCCGGATCCGGACCGTCCCGGCCGCCGACGCGGCGATCAACCAGGTGTGCGCACCGGGGCCGAGGTCGAGGAACCGGGCCTCGGCCGCGGAGCGAGCCTTCGGGACCGGCGGCTTCGGTGACCCGTCCGGATCCTGCGGATGATCGGGATAATGCGCCGGGTCGATCTGCGGGTTGCCCGGTGTCGAAAGCAGATGCCGGGCAACCTCACTCAAACCCCGTCTGTTCTCAGCCCAGTCCAGAACCCGGGGCAGGGCATCGAGATCGGCCACGACGACCAGTTCGGTGCCGGCAACGCGCACCCACACTTCGGAGCCGACCAACCCGGGCGGGGTCGAATACCGCACTGACCCGAAGCGGATCGTCTGGTCGGTGCCGACACTGCGGGTGGTGCCCAGTGCCGGGGTGTGCGGGCTGGCCGGCAGGGTGTGCAGGCGGGCGCGTTCCTCGGCCACCGCCTCGGTGGGGATGCGGGCGCTTTCGCGGTGCCGACGGCCGTTGACGGTGGCGCAGAACCGCTCGCAGGCCGCCTCGAGTTCGACGAACGACACATAGTCCGGCAGCAGATTCGCGTCAGTGGGCACCAGATCGGCCTTGGCGATCTTGACGGTTGCTTCGCTGCCGCCCTTCGATTCCGGATCGTAAGGGATGCAGGTGTGCACGGTCATGCCGTAGTGGCGGGCGGTCTCGACGATCTGCGGATGCCGCACCGGGATTCCGGCGATGTGATCGATGCTCACGGTGCGCGGATTGTCGGTCAACGCGTAGGTCGGGACTCCGCCGAAGCGACGCACCGTGGCGTCGAGACACGCGATCAACGTCGGCAACGTCTGATCCCAGACCGGGATCACCACCCGGTAGCGGGACCATGCCAACCAGGCGCAGAACAACAAGGTCGAGCGTAGAACCCCGCCCGGGCCAGGAACTTTCGGGCCGTCGCCCCAGTCGAACTGCATCCACAACCCGGGCTCGGTGATCCACGGTCGATAGGTGCGGCGATGGCCGGCCTGCCATGCTGCTTTCACATCTGCGACGGCGCGTCGGGTGGTGCGTTCGGTGCCGTCGAAACCGAGATCGACGAGGCGTTCGTGGACGATGTCGGCGCGGACCTTGCCTTTACTGCGCTCGACCCATTCTTCGATCTTGGGCATGTAGTCGTCGATGATGCGTGGCCGTCGCGACGGGCCGGTCAGCGGCATACCGGCGTCTCGGGCGGCGACGTAGCGTCGGACGGTTTTCGGATCGACCCCGGCCAGCTGCGCTGCGGAGTGCGCGTTGCCGGTGGTGTCGTAGGCCTCGAGAATTTCCATGATGTCCCTGTCAGACTTCTTCATGCGTCCCTCCGGTGGGAGTTGCTCGTAGGTGGTCGAAGACCTCGAGCAAAACCCCGGAGGGGCGTCTGTGTCAGGACCGACACACCGCCGGCCCCCGTGTCCATCGGAAGGGAGATCAGCTGTCCGTCAGCAGGGACGAACCTGTCCGCCTATAGGGAGATTGGCATGTCCGCTTGCAGCTATGAGGACTGACCCCCTTGATCGGCGGCAGGGTGGGATCGAACTCGACGACGATGTTCTCATCGCGGAGTCTCCTCCACCAGGAACGAAGCCTCTTGACCTTGTCGTCACTCATTCCCTTGCCTTCAGTTCGCACGAACTCACCATGGTCCCGAAGACGTTTATATGGAACGGTCGTGTCATGTCCTAGGCCAGTCTTCCAGGGCCACGCTTGATTGACGATCTGCCTCGTGGACAGAGCACTTCCGTAGGTCTTGAGATTCCAAGGAAACAGCTTGATGAGTCACGCCGTAGATCGCGGCGATATCCGATTGGCTGAATCCTTTGCTCTTGAGTTGTTCGGTCACTGCCGTCGAGAGTTCTCGCTTGAGTGCGTCCACCTCGCGGGTCGTCTCTTTCCCCGAGATCGCCGGTCATACTTTCGTCTCCGACTGGCAGCTAATCGTCCGAGTTCTCGCTCTCTAGGCGCAACACTTCACGCCGCTGCTCCATAGCTTCACGTCCCTGTGCCATAAGCCGGCGGCGCACAAGCACGTAGGTAATGCCGAGAGCCACAACGATGACAAGGAGCGTTATCGCGATGATGAACTCCGTCTCGCTCTCTGGTGAGAAGAGCATGGTCAGAAAATTCACGATCAAACTCAGCGCGATGAGACTGCCGACCGTCTCGAAGCATCCCCCTCCACCGCTGCTACTCGGTGCGCTCGATTTCGACGCGAAAGTCACCTCGAACGGTTCAACAGCCTGAGCGGAGGCGAAGGACTCATCGGCGGAAACCGGAGCCGCGAGCAACTTCCGCGCCCGCTTGTTACAGGGCGTCAGCTCACCCAACGGGTCATAGGTGAACAGGGCCATCTTGACCGACTTGGCATATTCGATCGCCGCCTGCGAATAGCCCGACGCGGTGAAGAACAGAAGCCGTTGGTCGTGGTCGCCAGCGCGCGCACCGTACAACTGCTGTAGTTCGGGTCGGCCGGTCTGCGCGCTTCGCCACTTCACCTGAGCGACAGCTTTGCGGGACCACACATCGATGCCGCCATCGGCTCCTGGACCAGTGACCTGAGCATCTGTGAACCCCATCGCGCGCATCTTCTCCGCAGCGTTTTCCTCAGCGTCCTCGGCGCTGGTGATGTACTCGATCTCCGAACTCATCGCTGTCCGTTCTGTCTGGGTCGCATCACTGTAACTACCGCCGCTGACCCACCTGCAAGCTAGTCAGAACCCCACGCTGCAGTCGCTGCAAGGTGCACAGACGCATCAACTACACCTCGAACTCCCATGCACGGATCGTCCTGCTCCCCGCATCTGCAACCACTGCCACCACCACCACTGGTAGGGACGATGTCGGAGGCGATTCTTAGAGTCGCCGCATGAAGGTATGGCTGTTCACGTCAAAGACTGGAGAAACGAGTTGGCAGAGCAACACCGGCTACGACGACGTACTCGGTAGCCAGTACTCCTACGACAGTGGTGTTGCCTACCACCTTCAGGTGCAGGCCGGTGACACCGTTCTGATCCGCGAAGACGACGTGGTGATGGGCATTTCCCGCATCGACCAGATCGAGAAGAAGGAAGGGGAAAAGCAGAGGAGGCGGTGCCCGACCTGCCGGCGCACGGGAATCGAGCACCGCAAAAGAGCAGGCCACTATGTATGTACGAACAAGAAGTGCGGAGCGCGCTTCCCAGAAC
The DNA here is from genome assembly GCF_035918275.1 of Rhodococcus sp. PD04. Classification (NCBI taxonomy): domain Bacteria; kingdom Bacillati; phylum Actinomycetota; class Actinomycetes; order Mycobacteriales; family Nocardiaceae; genus Rhodococcus; species Rhodococcus sp. PD04. Next base: position 19,294 of record NZ_CP142144.1, read on the forward strand.
CACTCGACGTCTACGAGCCCGTCACCGAGTACGTCGCACGGTATGGCACGCAATGGCAGGCGCTGGACGGCGCCATCGCCTACTCGCAGCTCGAGCCGTGGTTGTCCGGGGTTGCACAGAACGCAATCCGCCCCTGTGATCTTGAAGGGATCGTCGATCTCCTGACCGGAGTCAGTGTCGCACTGCCCGAAGCCACGGCGCCGGTCCCACCCCTGTCCATCCCGGGCGGACGACGACGCGCAGAGATCCAGGCACGCCTAGGCCAAGGTGCGTTTCGAACCGCGTTGCTCCGCAAGTACGGACTGTCCTGCGCCGTAACCGGGCCGTGCCCAGCCGAGGCGCTGGAAGCAGCACACCTCGTTCCGTTCGCCCGGCACGAAACCCACGACGTCGACAGCGGTCTGCTTCTACGATCCGACATTCACCGCCTACTCGATGCAGGCGCGCTGGCCATCAACCCCGACACCAAGACAGTCGAGTTGACCGCGGAGCTGCTGAACTATCCCATGTACCGGGACCTGCACGGCAGGACGATCACCCAGAATCCCAGCGCAGCCGCATTGCACGCGGCATACGGTCTGGCGCAGAACTGATCGGACTTCAGCGAGATTCACACTCGAAGACCCTGGTCCTCGAACCGGCAGAAGGCTGATCCGTGAAGGGCGCTTGTTTCTCGATCATGCGGCGTCGTAGGGACCGACGGCGTCAGCAGGCTTCACGAAGCGAACCTGCTACAGCAACCGGTTGTCGCCGTAACGTGAAGACGGTCGCTGAGAGCAGCGCTCAGCTAATCGGGGAGGAGATTGCATGCGTGCCGGAAAAAGTGTCCGACTGTTCCTAGCCGAAGGTTCGATGGGCGGCCTCGTCACAGCCGAGATCATGAACTGGACCGGCCACATCCTCGCTGTCGGGCGCTCAGGCCTACGTGAGCTGCTCAAACGGCCCGAGGCGACACGCACCGGCGTGTACATCCTGATCGGGGAAGACGCAGACAGCCTGGGGGCCGGAAGATCTACATCGGCGAGGGTGACGATGTCTCCACACGCCTCAAAGACCTCGAGAGCAAGAAGGACTTCTGGGACCGCGTGATCGTCCTGACGAGCAAGGATTCGAACCTCACCAAAGCCCATGGACGCTATGTGGAAGCCCGATTCATCTCCTTGGCACGCGCTGCCAAACGCTCCGAAGTGACTAACGGAAACAGCGGGACAACTGGCATCGACAATCTGTTGCCGGAAGCCGATCTGTCCGACATGGAGTACTACATCGAACAAGCCCAGATCGTGCTCTCTGTCCTCCAAGTGGACGTGTTCCGCTCTTCTGACACTCTGGTCGAAGCCAACCCCACCGAAAGAACGGCACTCGAGGATGTGTCCGAGGTCGTGTTCGTAACCGGACTAAGAGGTGAAACATGGGCACGAGCGCATGAGATCGACGGCGAGTTCACCGGCATGGAAGGTTCGCGCGCCAAGCGGTGGGCCGGCACAGTGACCGCCTACCACGCGCTGCAAGAAAAGCTCATCAAGGACGGAACCCTGCAAGCCGACACCGACCCGAACTGGCTGACCTTCACCCACGATCAGGTCTTCAGTAGTGCCAGCGCAGCCTCAGCCACAGTCCTCGGCCGCAACTCGAACGGGAAACTCGAGTGGAAGGTCGAAGGGACCACCATGAGCTACGCCGAATGGCTCGCACAACAGGCTCAAACCGCCTGAACCAGCTGCTCCCCCGGACCTCTACGAAATCAGCCAGAACGCTGCGCCCGACACTCCTCGAACTCCACGCCGAACCACCATGCGCGCCTCAATTCATCCACCACCATTGAAGCCACGCTGACTCGATCTGGCCATCGACGCCGGGACGGCACCGAGTATGCGGGCGACGTAACGAATCGCACCGCCCATTCCGACATGTTGGTGACAGGGTGCGCGTCCGTAACATCCCCTTTCGATTGCGGACCTGCAAGTAGCGAGTCCACGGATCCCCCGGCGCATCCCAACATCCCGGCTTTGGCGTCACACGTTCGTTCACGCGCTTCAGTCGCGGCCAGACGGCAATGTGCAACTCCACCTGACCGTCATGTTTCGCAACCCCTCCCCTTCCAACAACACTGAGAGGACCAACGGCTACATGGATGTGCAGGTCGCGCCCGGTCTGAAACAAGCGACAGCCGACAAAATCGTTCGCGGGCTGAACCCCCATCTCGATGTCGGTGAGCGCATCCGCGTTCTCGCTCCGGTAATTCAGTTCCGCCCCAGCATCGACGGCATCGCTATCACCAACAACCGCATCCTGGGATTCTCCTCCTACGCCATGCCAGGTAAGCGGCCTGCGATCTCGATCCCCTTGGGAGATGTCGAAGGCATCGATTACGAGGGGAAGCTCAGCGGCACGCGCATCCGCGTGCGGTTGTCGAATGGGTCCACGGTCCGTCTCGGTACCGTCGCTCCTGCTGATGTCAGCTTCGTCCGTGCGGCGTTCGCACCGATACGTGCCGGCCAATCTACTGGCACGCCGACGGCATCGCCGTCCACTGCGTCCGCGGAGAAACCCCATTCGAAGAGCACACCGCGCACATCGGAATCTCGAAGCGACTTTTCCCGCAGTCCTCAACGCGCAGAACAGAGCACAACATCACGCTCGTGGACCTTCCCACGAGTGCTCGCGGCTGTATTGGCTGGCTTCTTCGTTCTGAGAATGTTGGGGGCGACAGTCGGAGGGGAGCACATCAGCACGATCCTGAGAATGGCAGCACTCGTAGTGCCCCTTGCCTGGTACGGCATCGTGACTCCACTACGGCGACGCCACGCCAAGCAACACGCCAAACCTCAACCGGTCACCCCGACACCGATGAAACTCACGATCGGCGCGGTCTTCCTCGGATTGGTCATAACCGCCTGCTCCACAGCTCCTGAGGGAGTCGACTCCACCGCGAACAGTACGACCAGTACCACCTCCGAATCACCCGAATCGGCTCCCTCAACCACCGACCGCACCGATGACAGTGCACCGCCTCCACCCCGCGTCGAGTTCACCGACGATATGGTCCGCGCCCACGGGGTCTCGAAAGACAACAAGGGCGGACAGATCAACGTGCGCTTCGTCGGCAACAGCGACGACCCGACCGTACTGGCCGCCCTGACCGAGCAATGTATCGACCACTTCCTCACCGAAACGGCCGCAGCCTACTGCTACGCATACGGCAGCGACGCCGACTACGACCACAAGACCTTCGATTGGACCCCCGAATTCGACGAAAGCGTCTACGGCGGCTCACGACCGTGCTGGGTTGCCTACGGCGGCCAACCGATCGCCGGACGTGACAGCCGCACCCTCGACACCAAGTCCGGCTTCGAGTACGTAACCGCCGACTGCCCCGGCACCGTGGCCTACCCGGACCCCGACGGCGCCCTGGCGACCGAACGACAGCATCGGGCTGCGATCGCCGCCGAAGAAGCCAGCCAGGACGCACGCGACGCGTGCGCCCTCGTCGACACCGAGGTTCTCGCTCGGCACGGCTTCGCCACCACACTCGACGGCGGCATCGCCGATCCCAGGTTCAACGCCGAAGGTGCATTGCGTACCTACACCTGCCAGAACGCCGAGATGGAGCTGACCTTCACCGTCACCGAATACCCCGCCGCTGACCCTGCCGCAGCGGCAGCGTCGGAAACCTTGGCCACACCCAACTCCTTCCTGATCGAGGACGGAGGGTTCGTCGCCGACCTACCCGGCGGGGCAGCAGTGGTGAACGAATCGTTCGGGCTCAGCGAAGGCACATGGCTCATCGACCGGTACACCATCGATGTCACGTTGAGCTCCCAACCTCCGATTCCGGGTCTCTCCGGCGGGCAAACAGCGTCACAGCTTGTCGACGTGCTTGAGACCCTGGCCGCTACAACGAACAATCGTCTGCCAACAGGTCAATGGTGAGAAACATCCGTAACTTCTACGGGGACCCGCCGTTCTTCCACTGGACGGGGCAACACGTGCTCGATCATGCCCTGAACCGAGGCCTGGGCTTCGTCCCCACGGGCGCCTCACCGCCGCAAGCCCTCATTGTCCGCCTCCGAGCGCTGCCGTAGCGCTCGACGTGCTCACTCGCTCCGTGCGGGCTCGTTGATCAGGCGAGCGCAGCGCACCACGATCTGCCATAGCGCATCGATGTCGACCTCCGCGAGGGGAAAACCTCGCATGGCGCCTTCGTGGTCCTGGCCGACGAAGCGTGCGAGTTCGGCGAAGCCCGGATGGGCTCGCACCGCCGTGTACTGGCGCCAGTTGCCGTAGGCCATCAGCTGGCCGGCCTTGTTGACCCACAACTGGATCGGGGCGAACCGCAACCCGTACGGGTGTAGGAACACCCCGCCTTGTCCGTAGGTACCGAACCACAGGTCCTCATCGGAGCCGAGTCGCTCGTCGAGCCCACCGAGTCGTGCGAACAACCGCTCGGCGAGGGACTGTCGGAATAAAGGTTGATCTGGTTTTGGCCGACACGCCGAGCTTGCTTGGCGAGAAGGCACGATCATGACCGAAACACTCGATCCTATGGATCAGCCGAAGATCGATCCCCAGCAGCTGGCGCAGCAATTGCTCGCCCAGGCCAAAGCCGACGGCGTCGAGCTGGTCGGCCCGAACGGACTACTCAACCAACTCACCGCCACCGTGCTCGAAACCGCCCTCGAAGCGGAGATGGACGAGCACCTCGGATACGAGAAACACCAGGTAGAAGGGCGAAACAGCGGCAACTCCCGCAACGGCCGGCGCAGCAAAACCGTGCTGACCGAGATCGGCCCGGTGCAGATCCAGGTCCCGCGAGACACCGATGCCTCCTTCGATCCGCAGATCGTCAAGAAACGCCAACGGCGCCTGACCGGGGTCGACGAGATCATCTTGTCGCTGTCGGCGAAAGGCCTGACCACCGGTGAAATCGCTGCGCACTTCGACGACGTCTACGGCGCGACGGTGTCGAAGGAGACGATCAGCAAGATCACCGACAAGGTCCTTGCTGAGATGGCCGAATGGTCTGTCCGGCCGCTCGACCCGGTGTATCCGGTGCTGTTCATCGATGCGATCCACGTCAAGATCCGCGATGGTCAAGTCGCCAATCGGCCGGTTTACGTGGCGGTGGGGGTCACCACCGCAGGGGAACGCGACATCCTCGGCTTGTGGGCCGGCGACGGTGGTGAGGGCGCGAAGTTCTGGTTGGCGGTGCTCACCGAGATCAAGAACCGCGGTGTCGAGGACGTGTGCATCGCCGTCTGCGACGGGCTCAAAGGTCTGCCCGAGGCGATCACCACCGTGTGGCCGCCGACGGTGGTGCAGACCTGCCTGATCCATCTGCTGCGCAACACCTTCCGGTATGCCGCCCGGCAGTATTGGGAGGAGATGTCCCGGGATCTGCGGCCGATCTACACTGCTCCGACCGAGGCGGCGGCGAAGGAACGGTTCGGCGAGTTCGCCGGCAAGTGGGGTCCGCGCTATCCGGCGATCGTCCGGATGTGGGAAAACAGCTGGTCGGAGTTTGTGCCGTTTCTCGACTACGACGTCGAGATCCGCCGGGTGATCTGCTCGACGAACGCGATCGAGTCGCTCAACGCCCGGTACCGGCGGGCGATCCGGGCCCGTGGGCATTTCCCGAACGAGCAGGCCGCGCTCAAGTGTCTGTATCTGGCCACTCGTGCTCTGGACCCGACCGGCAAGGGACGCGCACGATGGACATCACGGTGGAAAGGAGCTTTGAACGCTTTCGCGATCACCTTCGAAGGACGCATCACTCCGACCAGCAACTAATCCCATGTGTCAGAACCAGATCCACCGATTACCTGACAGTCCCCTCGGCGATGGCCCGTTCGGTCGGGGACGCGATCGCGTCCAGGAAGGACTCCTTGGTCCAGCTGTCCTTCTGGCGTACTGCTTGGGACTTGGCGTGGGCGATCTCCCCGCCGTAGGTGGACGGGACGAGGATCTCGATATTGCCGTGCCGGGCGTAGGCCAGCTGCAGTGCGGTGACACGGACGTCATCGCGGGTGATGCGGTTGAGGTACTCGACCAAGCGACGCAGATCGGCGTCGATCAAATCGACCGCCAGGCACAGGTGGATCCGGCCGTCCTCGAGGTTGCGGTCGAGCCGGTCGCGGGCGCCATCATCGAGCTCCGACAGATCCGGGCCACCCTGACGGGACCACTGCCGATGGAAGGCCTCGGGACCGGACTGCCAGATCGCGGCGGCATAGTCGAGGACCTGACCGATGACCATGCGGCGGCGGTCGGAGTTCGATGCCAGCTTGCATTCGACCATGATGATCTCCCCGGCCGGTCGACGATGCACACATCGGCCGGGCCGGCGGCAGTGGATAGCTCCCGCAGCGCCGGGGCGCTGTCGGGAACTCCGGGGACGTGCTCGGGTGCCCCGGGCGATGATGGCCTGCAGGTGGTCTTCGTTCGTATACGCCGTCATCTCCGGCGACGACCAACTGCCGCCGGTGCTGGTATCGCGGATCAACAGCGGCCTGTCACCGACTCCTGCCACACCGGCCTCCATCCTTGTGTCGATGCTCGGGTGGACCGTATCCGATCACCCTCCAGGTGCCCCGTGGTCCGTGTAACACCGCGCCTCCTTCCGGATATGTCATATTCGTCTGGTTCCACCGAACGAAAAGAGAGAACATGAAGGCACGCTTGGTTGTTGCCGGTCTTGCCACTGCGCTGATGACGATCGCGGCGCCCGCCGTCGCATCGGCCGGCCCGCTGTCGTGGATCGCATCCGGCTCCGGTTCCGGTTCGACCGGACTCGGCGGCCCCTCGTACGCGAACTGCACAGAGGCCCGCCAGGCCGGCGTGACTCCGATCTTCCGTGGCGAGCCGGGCTATGCAGCACACCTCGACGGCGACAACGACGGAATCGCCTGCGAATAGCAACATCAGAAACCGCGAGGAGCGCCCCACCTACCCGAGGTGGGGCGCTCTCGGCCACAGAGCACCTCTGCATCCGGCATTACCGATTCCATCCCGACGACTCGCGAGTGGTCGTGCGAGCAGGACTCATGCGGACGTGTCAGTACACTGCGTTGGCTCCGTACTGAGCCTGGGCAGTGGTGTAGCCGGGCCTTACCCCCAGCAAATGGACACGGGTGGTGGATTACACCGCGGATGCCAGCGTAGCGATGTAGAGGGTCTCGTAGGTGTTCGGGGACCGGTGTCCGCACCAGGAATGTCGTCGTCGGGTGTTGTAGCGGGTGACCCAACGGAACACCTGACGCCGGCACGTGGCTTCGTCCGACCAGACGTTCGCGTTCTGGAGGACTTCTCGTTTGAGGGCGGCGTTGAAGGATTCGGCGAGACTGTTGTCGGCGCTCGTGCCGACTTTACCCATCGACTGGGTGACGCCGAGGTCGGCGCAGAGGGAAGCGAAATCCTTCGAGGTGTATTGCGCGCCGTGATCGGAGTGAAAGATAGACCCGGACAATCCATTACGATCTCCATGAGCAGCAAGGAGAGCGTCGGCGACGAGGTCGGTGCGCATATGGTCGGCGATCGCCCAGCCGGCGAGTTTGCGGGAGTAGCAATCGATCACCGTCGCCAGATACAGGTTGGCACCGCCCTCGATCGGTAAATATGTAATGTCGCCGACGTAGATACAGTTCGGTGCAGGGGCGGTGAAGTCCCGCTCGAGCAGGTCGGGCACCTTCTGGTCCGCAGGTTCTGGGACGGTGGTCGTGACCCGTCGTCGACGGCGGTAGCCGACAATGCTGTTCTGACGCATCACCCGGGCCACCCGCTTGTGGTTGACCCTCTCGTTCACGGTGACGCCATCGTTGAGTTCTGCGGTGATCCTGGGTGCTCCGTAGGTGTTGTCCTCGGTATGGATCGCCCGGATTCGTTCGGCCAGCTGCGCGTCGGCCGCGGCGCGAGCGGTCCTGTCCGGCTCGGCGGATTTCCAGGCGTAGTAGGACGAACGCTCGAGCTCGACGAGCTCGCACAACCGCTTCACCTGATAGGTGTCGGAGTGGTCGGCGACGAACTGGAAGCGGGTCACCAGTTCGTCTCCCCGGCGAAATACTTGGCCGCCTTACGAAGGATTTCGCGTTCGGTGGTGAGCTTGGTTGCTTCCGCTCGTAGGGCGGCGTTCTCGGCTTCGAGACGGGCGAGTTTCTGCTCGACGGTCTCCGATTCGCTACCCGTGCCGGGGCTCGGGTTGTGGGGCCGTGCCGGAGTATGCACCCGGGTGCCGTCGACGTGGGTTTTGGTGCCGGTCCCGTACTGGTCGATCCAGCCTGTCAAGGTGCCGCGCACGACCCCGAGGTCAGCGGCGATACCTCGGATCGTCGCGCCCGGCGTGGACTCGTACAACTCGACCGCCTGGCGCCGGAACTCCTCCGAGTAGTTCTTTCGTGACATGACTGAAGATCATCTCGCTTCCCCAGCAGATGCTGGATTCAGCGTGTCCAAGAACCGGGGTCAAGGCCCGCCGTCGTACTCCAATTGCTCAATCAGCCCCCACAACGAGAACGACATCACCTCAAGGTATTGAGCGGCACTTCGTGCTGCCTGCCGGTTCCAGTCAACCTGCAGACCGTCGACCGCATACCTCGCATCCTCCGTGGAGAAACCGTCGTACTCCAGTTGGTCGATCAGTCCGCTACGGGAAAAGGCCATCACTTCGATGTACTGCTGGGCAGCCCGGACAGCGTTCCGTTGACCGGAGCTGACCTGCGACTGAACCCGGGTGGGCGCGACTGCGGGAGCGACCGCAACGGAGGGGGTCGATGCCGGCGCCAGGTACGTGCTGGATATCGGACTCTTTGTTGTGCTGGGCGAAGGACTGGCAACCACGCCTGTCGAAGCTGCTGTTGCGCCGCGGCATCGTCTACTACGGCGGCCAGGCGTGGTCCGGTGCGCACGATCGCTGGTTACGCACCGAGGCCGCACCCCAGCTGACCTCACCGGCGACACGGATGGCATTCGACGCCGACTACGACCACGTGCTCACCATGCAGGCCCGGCGCCGGCGACTCGATACGGCGATCGAGGAGATGGCCGCGGCCAGTGAATTCACCCCGGTGGTGCGCCGAATCTGTTGCCTGCGCGGAGTATCCACCTTGACCGGGTTCGGTCTGGCCGTAGAGATCGGAGACTGGAATCGGTTCACGGGCAACACTATCGGCTCGTTCGTCGGGTTGGTGCCCTCGGAGTATTCCTCGGGGTCGTCGCGGGCGCAGGGCTCGATCACCAAGACGGGCAATACTCATGCGCGGCGGCTGTTGGTGGAAGCGGCCTGGCATCACCGTGCCCGCGGTGACGAGGGGAACCGCCGGTTGCACGGGCGCTGGGTGGGATTTCTCGAACGCCGCAAACGACCCGTCGTCGCGAATGCGGCGATCGCCCGGGAGCTTGCGGGGGTGGTGCTGGTCGCTGGCGGTGATGGATTGTTGAAGCTGGCCTGATGGACTGCTTCGTCCCATAGGTTCGGTGGTGGCAGCGCGTGGATCGACCCGCGATACACCTATGAGCAGATCTTCCGGGGTCGACGCTCGATCCTAGAGATGCGGATGCGATCCAGCCGAAATCCCGTCCTGCGGTAGCCAACCCGCGTATATCAGTCTGACCGCACGTCGTATCGTCGACACGCTCACCACGCAGGACTCGAGGGCGAAGCAACGAGGCGCCGTCGGGGTCGCTCCCCGACGGCGCCTCACCTTGCCCTCTTGACAAACTTCTCTACATATCAGGTGTGATGTCCAGGAAGGTTGATCAGTCGACTGACCGGTGCCTTGCCTCCGAGCGCGGAGTGGGGCGGTGATGATTGTAGAAGTGCACCCATCCGGGAAGGGCCGCTCGACGCTCGACTTCTGAACCGTAGAACCGGGCGTAGGCCTGGAGACCGTGCCGCCAACAGCGACAGCACAGGACCACGCCGGCAGCGGCAAACGAACGCCGACACCTGCCCGTGCCGTGCCACGACACGGCGGAACGCCAACCGCGGCCAACCACGACAGTTCCACGCGCCGGTAGAGCACAGGGGCCCATCTGTGCCATGAACCGCCTTGTCCTTCGATACCGTGCCGGCCATGGGCACGACCCTGCACGCACCCCACCCCTGGCCGCACATCACCGCAGCTCTCCGCGGCCGAGGACCGCGCCGAATGGATCCGCGCCTGGTCGTCGAACGTAGGAGGTCACACTTGCGCGGTGGCCACGTCGACGAAACGGCGCACCAGGCCGCCCGCCCTGCGAGGTATCCACACAAGATCCAGGGGCACCAGGGGCGCGCCCGAAAGGGCGATGAAAACGACCCCGGCATGAGCATGCGTAGAACTCGCCGACAAAGGTGTCGCTCCCACACCCCTGTCCGCGGCGATGAGTGCGATCCACTCGTCGTACGTGTCGCACTCGACGATCTGACTGGGGCGACGCTCGAGAGACCACAGGCCCGGCCGGGTGTTTCCGCTGGTGGTGTTGATGATGACAGGGTACTGACCGAGCTCGTTCCAGGAGATCTGCTTCCGCCCGGCGAGCGGTGACCGGCTGCTTACGGCTGCGACGCGGGGTTCTTCGAACAATGTCACAGATGTCGAATTCGCGGCCGTAACAGGATGCCGGGCGAACGCGACGTCGACGTCGCGGCGTTCGAGGGCCGCGGCCAGGTCGTCGCGGCGCATCAGACGCGTGGCGGCACCGGTGGTTTCCTCGAACGCGGCGAGGACTTCGCCGGCCCATGGGTCCGGCAGTGCCCATGAGAACCCGATCCGTAGCTCGCGTTCACCCCGAGCCTCGGCGATGGTCAAGTCGAGGTCGCGCAGAAGCGTTTGGGCGCGGGCGTGGAAGGTACGGCCGACGTCGGTCAGCTCGACCGAACGGGAGGTGCGCTCGAGGAGCTTGGTGTCCAGGATCTGTTCGAGTTGCTGGATGGTACGGGTGAGAGCGGGCTGGGTGATGAGCAGTCGTCGGCTTGCCCCCGTGAAAGATCTGCTCTCCGCTACGGCGGTAAAGGCACGCAGGTGCCTCAACTCCACATCCATAACTGACAAGCATAGATCGTGCGCAATCGGCATTTCCCTAGCGAACTCTCCGTGCATAACGTCGCCAGGACAGCGCGCACGGACCTGGACTGGAACGGCGGACGGGAGAGTTGGGAAATGACGGGCAGCACGAGCATGGAATGGTTGATTGCGATGAGGGCGGCCGCCACGCTTGCTGCCGCGGTCGGTGTGGGCCGGTTCGTGTTCACGCCCATCCTGCCGCTGATGCAGACGCAGGCGGGAGTAACCCCACAGCTGGGGGCGACGATGGCCACCGCCAACTACCTCGGCTACCTCGTCGGCGCCGTTGCGGCGATACTCGTGCCTGTACTGGGACGGACCGCGTTGGCGATGCGGCTCAGCGCGGTCTCGGTCGTCGCGTCATTGGCGGCGATGCCGCTGGTCGCCTCTCCCGAAGCATGGATCGCGTTGCGGGGGATCGCCGGGGGCGGCGGCGCGATCATGTTCGTCGCGGCCGCCGGCACCGTGCTGAGCGGGATCTCCCCGCGCTCCCGCCACTTGGTCGGATGGGCGTATGGCGGCGTGGGAGCTGGTATCACTCTGTCCGGCGCGGCCGTGCTGCTGGTCGCTCTGATCGGCGACTGGCGGATCGCGTGGTGGGCGGCATCAGCACTCGCCGCCGCCCTGACGACGCTCGGCTGGAAGCTGATCAACCCGCAGCCCCCGGGCGTAACCGTCCCCCCGCCGAGGAAGATTCCTCGACCACACCGCTGGTTCGTGCCGCTCGTCATCGCGTACTTCCTCGAGGGTGTCGGCTACATCGTCGCAGGCACATTCCTCGTCGCCGCCGTCACCGCTGCGGTCCCGGGTCCTCTGGGAAAGGCGACGTGGATCGTCGTCGGGTTGGCAGCGATCCCGTCCTGCGTGCTGTGGGCCTGGCTGAGCGTGCGAGTGAGCCATCCGACGCTGCTGACAACCGCGCTCGGCTTGCAAGCCGCCGGCATGGTGCTCGCCGGTCTCGATCTGGGCGCCGTCGCGGCGATCGTGGCCGCATTGCTGTTCGGCGGCACCTTCATGGGGGTGACCACCCTCGCTCTGGACGCTGGCCGTCACCTGCAGGTCCCCGCCGCGGTCGCGATTCTCTCAGCCATGTACGCGATCGGTCAGACGATCGGCCCCGTCGCCGTCGCCCCGCTGCTCGCGGACGGTTTTCACACAGCGCTGTTCGCCGCCGGTGGTGTCGTTGCTTTCTCTGCCCTCGGAACAATCCTGTTGCGCATCCGCTACCCACATCCGCGCATCTCCCTGCCCTCTGCAGCGGTACCGAATCCCGAACCCGCCCTACAACGATGAAAGAAACCCTCTATGATCACTCCACTTCTGAACTCCCGATGGCCGATTGTCGCCGCACCCATGGCCGGAGGACCCTCGACGGTCGCCCTCGCGCGCACTGTCGCCTCCGCCGGCGGCTTCCCGTTCATCGCCGGTGGCTACAAGACGCCGAACACCCTGGCCGCAGAGATCGACGAGACCCGCACGTTCACAGTGGAGTTCGGGGTGAACCTGTTCGTCCCTTCGAAGGATCCGGTGAACGAGGCCGCATTCGTAGCCTATGCGGGGGAGCTGAAAACGGAGGCCGAGCAGTACGGCCTGGAGCTCGACCTTTCCCCGGTCACCGACGACGACTGGTGGGACGAGAAACTCGCACTGCTCACTGAGAACCCGGTCCCCGTGGTGTCACTGACCTTCGGACTGCCTCACCCGGACGACATCGCCGCGCTGCAGAAGGCAGGGAGCCGAGTGCTCGCCAGCGTCACCACCCCCGACGAAGCACGCCTTGCCCGAGAAGCCGGAGTGGACGGGCTCGTCGTGCAGGGACCTGACGCGGGTGGGCACAGCGCCACCTTCGACCCCTCCCGAGCCCTCGCTGCTGTCGACACTGCCACCCTCGTCCGGCAGGTGCTCGAGACAGTGCAACTGCCGGTGATCGCCGCCGGCGGGATCGACGGGCCCGATGCGGTGCGCCGGATGCTCGATGCCGGCGCACAGGCTGTCGCGGTCGGAACACTGCTGTTGCGCACCGACGAGGCCGGTACCTCCCTCACCCACAAGCAAGCGCTCGCCGACCCAGCGTTCACCGAAACCGTCCTGACTCGCGTGTTCACCGGCCGTCCGGCGCGGGCGTTGCGGAACGGATTCATCGACCGCCACCACCGGACCGACCTGAGCGCCTACCCGGCCGTGCACCACCTCACCCGGGCGCTGCGGCAAGCTGCAGGCGAAGCCGGCGACACCGACCGACTCCACCTGTGGGCCGGAACGGGTTGGCGCAACGCCACTACCGGCTCCGCCGCCGCCGTCATCCGCCACCTCACCGACAGAATCTGAAAATCGTCCCGTTCAAACGCTGTCGACGCGATACAAGCACACGGACAGATCCTCCTCACCGCTCGCGAGCATGGTGACTTGGCGGAGACGATCCCGAGGTATCTTGCCTGACGAGAACTTTTTCGAGTGCGATCTGTTCCGTGCCGGTGGCGGAACGCCGCACGCGATAGGTGGGTGCGACACAGTTGTCGGCCAGACTGCGAATAGAAATTCCCCTCCTGCCTTTGGAGACGCCACGGACGGCGCGGTGCACCGGCGAACACCTGCCGAAATCCGGAAGACGTACCGCCCGAGATCGCCTAGCAGGCTGTCGAATGCGAGGACGAACCATATGGCGGGAATCTGCGGCCGAGTGACGTGTTGCTCCGATTCCAGGCCGCCGGGCCCGCCCGACCACCTCGACATCGACCTCCTTTCCGAAGTCAGGTCCAAGTGGTTCGCCGCACGCCCCGCGGGTCGGCAGTCCCGAGCGGACCGGATGTGCGAGACAGTGCTCGACCGCATCGGGGCACGCACTCCTCACTGACGCGCACCTTGACTGTGCCCGTCGCTGCGTGGTTGCAGACGGAGACCGACTGACACCGACATGCCACCGCGCTGGCTCACGGTCTCAGACCAGCAGCATGGCGATAAGGCTCACGCTCAGCAACGTGACGTACGCATAGGCGTGGATTCGGTCGGGGACGTGTGGGACGAGTCTTCTGGTGACCACGATCGTGGGCAGTGAGGTGGACAGAAGCACACCAGCAGCTAGCATGTCGACATAGCCGATGGACCCCGACGCCACACGGTCACCGACGAGGGCGTAGACGAGTGTGCCGATCACCGCAACGGGCACGGTGAGCGGGTTGGCCAGCGCGGTCGCGGCCGCCATAGGTAGACCTCTCCGGCGCAGCAACGGAACGGTCATCACGCTCCCACCCACCCCCAGAAAGCTGGCGATCACCCCGATCCCGATTCCGATCCCCCCGGTCACGGCCACGCGTCCTCCGAGCGGACGGGGTGCACCGTCGGGGACAGCCAGAAATCCGGCACGCACGATGCTGTCGGTGATCGTCACAACGAGATAGACGATGAAAACGACGTGGATGAACGACTCGGTTACATGGACCGCAGCCGGCGCACCGACGAGTGCCCCTGCTGCTACGAAAATAACGAGCGGCCATAGATATCGACGATGGACACGCACCACGGTCCGCGCGGCGACCGTAGCGATCGCGGCGTTGACGATCATCACTGCAGTGGACGTTGCGACAGCAACATGCATGGCATCGGCGCGGTCGCCCGCGATCATGTAGATCACGGGGACGACGACAAACCCACCACCGAAGCCGAACAGTGCGGTGGTGATTCCGGTGAGAAGACCGAAGGCGAGAAGAGTGAGAACAGGCGTCACTGCTGTCACGATAAGCAGCCACGGGGCGGCGGGCATTCGCCAGCCTGCCACTTTCGTTCGAGAACCAGACAGTATCGTTGCAGGTGTGCGGAACGCCCAACTGGACAAGTACGACGCGCTCGATCGTGCTGTCTTGGCGATCGGTACCGACTACCCGTACGGCCGGATGCTCGCCCCTCACCGCCACCGCCGAGCTCAAGTCCTCTACGGAGTCGGCGGCGTAATGGACGTGACAACCCGGCACGGCACCTGGATCGTGCCGCCGCAGCGTGCCGTGCTCATCCCACCCGACACCGAGCACGCAGTGACGATGTGGGGAGTCTCGACTCAAAGCCTGTATATCGAACCCGCTGCTGCGCCCTGGTTTCCGACATCGTGCACGGTGTTTGACGTCTCTCCCCTGTTGCGCGAGCTGCTCGCCGCCGCCACGGAGTTGCCCATCGATCACGCTGTTCGAGGCCGGGACGCCACACTCATGACGCTGATGCTGTACGAGATCGCGCGTTCGACCTCACTACCACTGGAACTTCCCGTACCAGCGGACCCGGCACTGCGGACACAGTGCGAGATGTTCCTGCGCAACCCGGACATTCGTACCGCCCCACGATGGTGGGCTCAAGCACTCGATGTCAGCGAACGGACGGTACACCGTATGTTCCGGCACGAGATGTCGATGAGCGTCAGCCAATGGCAACGTCGAGCCTGCGTGCTGTATGCCATCCGGAGGCTGGTCGCCGGCGACTCCGTATCGACCGTCGCCGTCGACCTCGGTTACGCCACCCCATCGGCGTTTTCGACGATGTTCCACCGGGTCACCGGCTCAGCCCCCGCGTCATTCAGGTCAGGACGCCACACCCCCGGCACTAGATGAGTAGCGCGCCGACCCGCCGACCGCTGTCAGACATGTGCCCGCACGCAGTAGCTCGAAGGTGCAAGACGCACGCATACCGATCCCTGATCGAACCGGGCTGACGCAGAGAACACGATTCGGCCTGCGACCGCGATCGCAAGGCCGAACCAGATCACGGTTCCAGGAGGTGTACCCACCCGCCCGAGGGCCACTGACGTCTGCCCCACCTCGGTGAATGCCACGGCCCAATCGTCGATCGATGTCAGGTCGCCTGAGTCACACATGACGGCGAAGTATCGATTGCGCTAAAGCCACCTGGAATCGATCGTACTTCCTTCAACACCACTGGAGTTCGTCAATACGTCTGTGAGTGCGCACGCGACGACCGACTGCATGAGGCCCGGGAATGTTCGAGGGTCCAGACCCGTGAGATCGCGCCAGCGGCTGAGCCGATAGACCACTGTGTTGGTGTGCAGATGATTGGTACGCGCGCATCCCGTGATCGACATATCCGACTCCGAGAATGCAACGACCGTGTCGCGTAGAGATGGATGCGCGCCGGCAATTTCGGCGATGCGAAGAATCTCCTGATCAAGGAGGTCGGCTCGACTCATCACACAGTTGGTAACCCAATCTTCGCGGAATCTACTGACTGGACTGTGATGAGATGTCGCAGACAGGGCGAGCTGCGCTTGCCGCAAGGACCGTGACGCCCCGAGAACCCCATTGTGGTTGGATCCGACGCCGACCCTGAAGGCGGCGGTCGTGAGTGCGTCCACGATTTGGCCGATGCTCTGGTCGTCGGTCTGCGCCAAAAGGACACGTACGGAACCAACTCCACCGTGAACGATGATCGGTCCGTTCAGGAAGTGCAGGTCGGGTTCGGCGGTGTTCTGTGAATCCGGCCGGACCGTGGTGTAAGCCAACCCCACGAACGTTTGATCTACATCGAATCCGAGATATGCCGCCAATCGATGCGCCTCGGCGTCGAGTGTGCGCGCGTTGAGCAGATCGATCAATCGCTGGGACACTGCCATCTGCACGCGGTCACGCGCCCGGGTCTCGGAGCCATGTGCCAGGGCAAGGGTGGATGTCACAGCTTGCAGCGACTCCAGCATGAGTGACGCCAGTTCCGGCAACAGGGCCTGCGCTTCCCCCGGCGCTCCACTCAAGTTTCTCCACAGTTCGCGGTCCCCGACGTGATACGCCCTGATGACGACATCGAGCGCGATGCCCTGACGAGCACGACGTCGGGCCAAAGCTCGAGCCTCGTCGAGGTCGTCGTGGTTCCAGGCTCGTCTTTCACTGAACGCAACGAGTCTGCGCCTGAGTTGTTCGCGGACAGCTGCACGATGCTCGGGGTAAGGGACCAAGGCGAAGTCGGCGAGTTCGTTGCGAATCCGCGCGACAGCGTCATCAGTGATTGCCTCGAGTCGTTCGAGTGCAGAGTTGACGGCGTCGACGACCGGCCCCCAGGAAACGTGGCTCAAGAAGGTCCCCTTTGTGAGAATGTCACAAGCATAGCCGCTCCGGTCCGGCTTTCTTGGCTGAGTATTCGGTGGTTCGCTACCGCGAGACACGGGAGAATGTCACAAGGTATTCGAACACCCAGCCGTTGGGTCAGGTAAAGCAGGAGGCGGTTGTGCCTGAGTTGCACACGCGAGATTTCACCTTGAGTGACCGATACAACATGACGGATGGCGAGTTGTTCCTGACAGGCCTTCAGGCTCTTGTTCGTGTTCCGCTGGAGCAGAGCCGCAGAGATGCCCGAACGGGCATGCGGTCGGCGATCTTGATCAGTGGGTACGAAGGCTCACCGCTTGCCGGATACGATCTCGAGCTCAACCGGCAGCGTGAACTCCTGGACGAGCAGACCATCGTATTTCGACCGGGCGTCAACGAAGAGTTGGCCGTCAATGCTGTACAGGGTTCTCAACTGGCTTCTGTTTCGCCGAATTGCGAGTACGACGGCGTCGTGGGTGTTTGGTACGGCAAGGCGCCGGGACTGGACCGTGCAAGCGACGCTCTGCGTCACGCCAATCTCGGCGGGGCTGCACCGAACGGAGGTGCACTGGTTCTCGTCGGAGACGATTCGATTGCGAAGTCCTCGACCGTGCCGAGTAGCTCCGAGACAGCAATGGCAGAACTCGGCCTCCCGATCCTCGTGCCTTCGGATCCCCAGGAGGTCCTCGACTTCGGACTGCACGCGATCGCCATGTCACGATTCAGCGGCTTATGGGTCGGCATGAAGCTCGCCACCAATGTCGTCGACGGTGCGGCGACGGTGCGCGTCGACGACACCCGCGTCTCGGTGACCCTGCCCAGCCGGGTGATCGACGAAATCGAGTATTCGCACCAGGTTTCATCGGACTTTCTCCAGCCGAATCTGGCCAGGCTGGAGAAGAGCTTGATGTACGAGCGGGTCGAACTTGCCACCAGGTACGTTCGGACGAACGAGATCAACCGGAGCATCGGCGACGCCCAGGCGAAGCTCGGCGTGATCACCGCCGGCGCGTCCTTCCGCGACACCCTTCAAGCACTCGAGCGCATCGGAATCTCCGAGTCCGATCTCGGACAGTCCGGTATTCGCATCCTCAAGCTCGGCGCGATCAACCCGCTCGACCAGGACATGGTGCGCGAGTTCTGCGACGGCCTCGACGAGGCTGTGGTCATCGAGGAGAAACGGGCATTCGTCGAACTGGCCGTCAAGGACGCGCTCTACGGCGTTCTCGGAGCACCTCGTGTGGTCGGGAAACGGGACGAGAAGGCTCGCCCTCTGCTCCGTGCCGACTCGGACTTGCCGCCGGAACTCCTGGCAGAAAAGCTTGATCAACGCATCCGCGCCGTTATCCCTCAGAAGGTGACCGAACTCGGACTGAAGGACGCCTCCCGACGTCCGACGCGGCTGACGCTGCCCCTCCTCACCCGCACGCCCTACTTCTGCTCGGGCTGCCCCCACAACCGCTCCACCGTCGTACCCGAAGGATCGCTGGTCGGCGCCGGGATCGGATGCCACGCGCTCGCCAAGATGATGCCCGAGGACCGCGTAGGCGAAATCGTTGCTCTCAGCCAGATGGGGGGCGAGGGCGCAAGTTGGGTTGGTATGGCACCATTCGTCAGCAACAACCACATGTTCCAGAACCTCGGCGACGGCACCTTCCACCATTCCGGCAGCCTGGCTATCCGAGCCGCGGTTGCCGCGGGAGTGAACATCACATACAAGCTTCTCTACAACGACGCCGTGGCGATGACCGGTGGTCAGAGTGCCATCGGAAAGATGTCCGTACCTCAGATCGTCCAGGAGCTGTTGGCCGAGGGCGTCAGTCGCGTCGTCATCACCACCGATGATGTCAAGAAGTACCGCAAGCTCAGACTGCCTCGTTCAGTGAAGGTGCTCGACAGAGCGGAGCTGATCCCGATCCAGGAAGAGCTGGCCGCAACACCCGGAGTCACCGTGCTCATCCACGATCAGGAGTGCGCAACCGAATTGCGTCGCAAGCGAAAGCGGGGCCTCGTCGCAGATCCGTCGACTCGGGCGTTCATCAACGAGCGTCTGTGCGAAGGCTGTGGTGATTGCGGACAGAAGTCGAACTGCATGTCCGTGCAACCCGTGGAGACCGCATTCGGTCGGAAAACCAGAATCGATCAGGCGTCATGCAACAAGGACTATTCCTGCCTCGATGGCGATTGCCCCTCGTTCGTCGCTGTCGAGCCGGGTTCATCCTCTCGTAAAGCGAAAGGCGAGCAGGGCCTGCCCGCACTTCCGGATCCTGTACTGAAGATCAACCCTGAAGCCTTCAACGTGCGGATCACCGGTGTCGGCGGCACCGGTGTGGTCACGGTGGCGCAGATCCTCTCCACCGCCGGCGCACTCGCTGGACTGCATGTTCGTAGTCTCGATCAGCTGGGAATGGCACAGAAGGGTGGCGCAGTCGTCTCCGACTTGAAGTTCTCGACCCGTCCGATCTCCGGAACGAACAAACTCGCCGAGGGCGATTGCGATCTCTATCTCGGATGCGACCTGCTGGTCGCAGCAGACAAATCGAATCTGACAGTCTCCTCTTCCCAACGGACAGTCTCTGTGATCTCGACGGCGCAGGTGCCTACGGGATCGATGATCCTCCAGCCGGGTACGGCTTTTCCTTCGGTCGCATCGATCCGCGAATCGATCGACGCCACCAGCCGTGGGAACGAGTCGGTGTACGCAGACGCCCGGGAGATCGCCCACCGCGAGTTCGGGTCCGATCAGCTGGCCAACATGGTCCTGGTGGGCATGGCGGTACAGGCCGGTGCTCTGCCGATCCCGCTGGAATCTATCGAGAAGGCCATCGAACTCAACGGCGTCGCCATCGCCGCCAATCTCAGAGCCATCCGAGTCGGACGCATGCACGTCATCGAACCGACCGGCAGCGAGACAGCGATTTCATGGGCAGCCAACTCCCGAATATTCGGCAACGCCACACAATTGCGCGACGCACTGACCGGGCTCACCGGCATCACCGAGGAACTCAAAGATCGTGTCGGGTTCCTGGCGGCCGACCTCGCCGACTACCATGACGTGAAGTACGCCCTGTCGTACGTCGGTTTCGTCAGCGACACCGCCGCGCGTGAGGCTCGGGCGCTGGGAACAACGGGTCCGCTGACCGCCACTGCAGCAGAATCCATGTTCAAGCTGATGGCCTACAAGGACGAATACGAAACGGCGCGTCACTACCTGGATCCCGACTTCGATCGGGCGGTGCGCGAGCAGTTCGGAGATAATGCGACCTACCGGTACAAGCTCCACCCCCCAGTGCTCCGAGCGATGGGGCTGAAGAAGAAGCTCTCCTTGGGGGCGTGGTTCAAGCCGATGCTCCACGTCCTACGTCGTAGCCGCAGGCTGCGTGGAACGCGACTTGACCCGTTCGGCTACGCGCTGGTACGCAAGATCGAACGCGCGCTGATCGAGGAGTTCGCTGAGTTGACTGCCGAAGTGCTGTCTCTCGTCTCACCGGAATCTGCCGACCAGGTCGCGGCCATTCTGGCGATGCCTCAGGAGATCCGCGGCTATGAACACATCAAGCTGGACAGTGTCGCCGAGTACCACCGGAAGGTGAACCAAGCGAGGGACCTCTTGCTCGCCCCGGGCGGGACCGAGGTCGCCTGACCTGCACGGAGTCCCGCCCAGCAACAAGCACACGAACTCCGTCGCACGGCATCGGCCCTGGCATGGGGCCGCTCCGGTGGCTTGTTCGAGAGAGCGCCATCACGAACAAGCCACCTGACCTGCGGGTCGTGGGTGCGGCGCGGAGATGTCATCGCCTGAAAGGATGCCGATTGCATTGCCGCGCCCGCCTGGTACCGCACCTGTACTTCAGAACACTTCACCAGTTTCACATGCACTCGTCATACAGACTGCCCAGTGGTCAAGACCAGCTTGATGACCACACTCCAGCCGGCGCGCCTATCGTCGATCGACCCCATCGAAGGCGCCCTCGAATCCAGGAGAAAAATGACCCTGTACCTGGTCACGTATGTCCACCCCGACCCCGTCGGTTGGGAGCACTACTTGAAGCCCCACCTCGAATGGATCGCACAGCAGGTGGAGGCAGGAACCTTGCTCGCATCCGGCCCGACCACGGTTGCTGAGCTCGAGACCCGCAGCGCTGCACTACTTTTTCAGTGTGAAGACGAGGACACACTGCACCGAACCCTCGATTCCGACCCCTATCTGGTACACGGCCAGGTATCGAATATGACCTGTCAGGCCTGGGACCCGATCTTCGGAGTCTTGAACGAGAGGTCCAGCCGGGCAGGAAGGTCGACCGAGCGGACCGTTTCCGAGGTGCTCGCGATGTTCGGCCCGCACACCATCACGTGATGGAGTCCACCGCGGAAACACGTTCAACACGCTCCCGAGTCGACTCCCGACAACAACCACGCGAGCGAAAACCTCTGCTGCGCACAGTTCAATACCGAGACAGGTCACGAGATCGAACCTTCAGTACCCGGCGCGGCATGCTGCTACGGGAACTCTATGGGGGTATTCCGATCTCGTGACCCGCACGGTTTCGCATGGGCACCGCAGATGTCCCTGGCCATGAGAAAGTCCCCACTGGTGGCCGAGTAACGGTCCCCACCGGTGGCCAGATGAAAGTCCCCGCCTCGTGTTCGTCGTGATTCCCACCGGAACGCCAGGCCTGAGCGGTGAAGGTGAAGGTGCCACCCAGTCACCTGTCACCGCCCAGGGAGTTCCATTGAAGTCTGCGAAGGACCGCATGGACATCATTTCCGCCTATCGCGAGGTCGGCACCTACCGAGGCGCCGCCGAGATGTGCGGCACCACCCACAAAACCGTCCGCCGTGTCATCGAACGATTCGAAGCCGGCGACACCCCACCCCCACGGCAACCTCGCCCCCGCAACTACGACACCGTCGTCCAGATCGTGGCAGAACGCATCGCCTCGTCCCGAGGCAGAATCTCCGCCAAACGCCTGCTCCCCATCGCGGTAGCCGCCGGATACACCGGCTCGGACCGCAACTTCCGCCGCCTCGTCGCCGACGAGAAAGCCAAGTGGCGCAAAAACAATCACCGCGGCCGACGCCCCGCCGTATGGACACCGGGTGAATACCTGGTCATCGACTGGGCCACCCTCGGCGCCGGTCTGCACCTGTTCTGCGCGGTGCTGGCGTATTCACGGTGGCGGTTCGTCGCCTTCGCCACCGACGAACGCGCCGCCACCACCTTGACGCTGATCGCCGAGGCCCTCGCCGCGATCGGCGGGGTGCCCACCAAGGTCCTGGCAGACCGGATGGCCTGCCTCAAAGGCGCAGTCGTGGCGAACGTGGTGGTCCCGACCCCGGACTACGTGCGGATGGCCACCCACTACGGGTTCCGCCCCGACTTCTGCCACGCCGCCGACCCCGAATCGAAGGGCGTCGTCGAACACCTCGTCGGCTACGCCCAACGCGACCTGGTCGTCCCGCTGCTCACCGACGCCGACCTGTCCGGCCGACCGGTGGACCTGGCCGCCGCGAACGCCGCAGCCCACACCTGGTGCATCGAGGTCAACACCCGGGTGCACACCGAGATCGCCGCGGTCCCCGCCCAGCGTCTGCGCGAGGAACAGACCGTGCTCGGGCCGCTGCCGTCGCTGCGACTGCAGATCGGTCCGCCACCGGTGACCCGCAAGGTCGACAAGCTCTCCTGCATCCGCTTCGGCTCGGCCCGCTATTCGGTACCGACCCGCCTGATCGGGGCCACCGTCACCGTCACCGCCGACGAGGGGCGACTGCTGATCGCCGACCCGGCCACCGGTCAGGTCGCTGCCGATCACGCGCTCACCGCTCCGGGCACCGCCTCGATCCTCGACGAGCACTACCCGACCCCGCGACAGGCCCCCAGTCGCGGGCCGCGACCGAAAACCGACGTCGAGAAACGATTCTGCGCACTCGGAACGGTCGCCGAACAGTTCCTCGTCGGTGCCGCCGCGGCCGCCAACACCCGCCTGCCCGCCGAACTCGCGGTGCTCCTGGACCTGCAGGCCGCGCACGGCACCGATGCCCTGCTCGCCGCCCTGACCCGGGCGGTGGCGTTCCGGCGGTTCCGCGCCGACGACGTCCGTTCCATCCTCGACGCCGGCGCCGGGGTTCCCCAACCCCGCCCCGGCGGTGAGGCGCTGGTGCTGGACCTGCCGACCGCCCCGACCCGATCCCTCGACGCCTACGCCGTCACCCGAGAGGAGACCGCACGATGAGCAGTTCGAGCACCGCCGTTCCGCCGGCGGCCGCGGCGTTGCCCGCCGACCTCGACGCCGGTCTGCGCCGACTCAAACTCGCCACCGTCCGCCGCACCGCCGCCGAGGTCCTGCAGACCGCCAAAACCCAACGCTGGACCCCGGAAGAAGTGCTGCGCACCCTGATCGAAGCGGAGTTGGCCGCCCGGGACGCCTCCAACATAGCCGCCCGACTCAAAGCGGCCGCATTCCCCGTCGCCAAGACCCTCGACAATTTCATCGTCGCCGAGTCCTCCATCCCACAAGCCACATTCGACTACCTGACCGGTTTGGAATGGGTTCGTGCCCACGCCAATCTGGCGTTGGTCGGCCCACCGGGTACCGGGAAATCCCACACCCTGATCGGGTTGGGGATCGCGGCCGTGCACGCCGGGCACAAGGTCCGCTATTTCACCGCCGCCGACCTCGTCGAAGCCCTCTACCGCGGACTGGCCGACAACACCGTCGGCAAGACCATCGACACGCTGTTGCGGGCAGATCTGATCATCGTCGACGAGGTCGGGTTCGCGCCGCTGGACGACACCGGCACCCAGTTGCTGTTCCGGCTCGTCGCCGGCGCTTACGAACGCCGTTCGCTGGCGGTCGCCTCGCACTGGCCGTTCGAGCAGTGGGGCCGGTTCCTGCCCGAACACACCACCGCCGCCGGCATCCTCGACCGGCTCTTGCACCACGCCACAGTCGTACTCACCGACGGTGAGTCCTACCGGATGCGCCAAGCCCGACACGAACGAGGTGAACGCCCCTGACCCCAACCCCGAACACCCACGAGGCGGCGACTTTCACCTGGCCAGGAGCGGGGACATCACGATGGCCGTTGACAGCAGATGGTGTGAACGTTCGCCTACGAAGCCGTTCACAGACGTCCAAGTCTCGACCGGAGCGCTACTCCTGCACAGTGATGGTTGCATCAGCATCACGGGACATCGTGCCTCGTAACCGATTACCATCCGACCCTCACCGGGAGGTCGATCGCGCGATGAACCCGCCTCGGACGGACGTAAGAGCCGTCCGTCCCCGATCAACCGCAACATTGTGGTGGCATCGCGGACCGATACCGAGCTACTGCGTCGTGCCGTAGCTCACCGCCGAATTCGTTTCCTGACACAGGATTCGGGAACACCGATGCTACGCCCGCGATCGCACTGCCAGGTTCGCGACCGCAATGGACGCAGTGCACTTCCCCACAGTTGGCCCCCACCGACGAACCCGACCCCCACCGATCCGAATTCAGCGACAACGCGCACTCATCGAAATCCGGTCGAATCCTGTCAAGGTCGCGGCACATCGAGGCGGTCATTGCGGGGCCGGCGACCAGAAACGCAACCCGCCCTGCACATGACGGCGGTATCGACAGCTTCCCCGGTGACTTCGCCCGATCGATACACACGGGGCTACGGTGTGAAAATTTTCCCTGGATTGAGAATCCCCAGTGGGTCCAAGGCCCTCTTCACAGCACGATGCAGCTCCATCACGTGTCCAGAGAGTTCCTGCGTCAGGCCTGCTTTCTTCAGCACGCCGACTCCATGTTCCCCGGTGATCGTGCCCCCCAGTTCCAATGCCTCGGCGATGATGTCGGCGAAGGCAGCTTCAGCGCGCACGCGCCCTTCATCGTCGCCGTGCCGCACCAACAACATCGGATGCAGATTGCCATCCCCCGCGTGCGCAACGTTCGCGATCACTGTCTCGTGCCGGTGCGCGATCGCCTCGATCCGGGCCAGCATGTCCGGAAGGGCCGTCTTGGGTACACACACGTCCTCGGTCATCACGTGCCCCAAACGTTCCATTGCAGGATAGGCGAGCCGGCGCGCTTCGAACAGCGACTCCGCCTCCTCTGGATCGGTCGACACGGCCGCCCAAGACGCACCCGCCTGTTCGAAGCACGCTTGTATCGCCGCCGCCTCGTCGTCGCCTATCGACCCTGGAGTATCTGTCCGGCTCAACAGAACTGTGTCCGCCTCCGCAGAAACGCCCATCTTCTTCCACTCATCGACCGCCACCAAGCACTGACGGTCGATCAGTTCCAGAGCAGATGGCGTCAAGCCCGCAGCGGCTACAGCACGGACGGCACGGCCGGCAGCGACGAGCGAGTCGAAGTAGCCAGCGACCGTTCGGGAGGGAGCCGGGGTAGGCAGCAATCTCACCGTCACCTCGGTGATGATGCCGAGCGTCCCCTCGGACCCCACCAGCAATCCGACCAGATCGTACCCTGCGACCCCCTTACTGGTTCGACGGCCGAGTTCCACCAATTCCCCGGTACCCGTAACTACCCTGAGCGCAAGAACGTAGTCCTTGGTCACCCCGTATTTGACGCAACAGATTCCACCTGCGTTCGTAGCGACGTTGCCTCCGATGTTCGACCACGCCGCACTCGACGGGTCGGGTGGGTACCACAAACCGTGCTCGCGGCACGCCTCACGCAGGTCGTTGTTGACGACGCCAGGGCCAACGACCGCCAATCGTTCGGCAACATTGATCTCTTTGATTTCGTCGAGTCGGTCCAGCACCAGCACGATGCACCCCGCCGTCGCGTTGGCTCCGCCGGACAAACCCGTGCCACCACCACGAGGCACGATAGGTACCCCGCGCTCCACACAGACTTTCACCGTCTGCTGAACTTCGGCTTCGGTGCGTGGTCGCACCACCGCCAGCGGAGTGGCGAAAGGAGCCCACTGTGCCTCGTCGCGCGCATAGGAGCGCATAACATCGTCATCGACGATGATGCGGTCGGACGGTAGCACAGCGGCCAGC
This sequence comes from Rhodococcus sp. PD04, assembly GCF_035918275.1. Taxonomy (NCBI): domain Bacteria; kingdom Bacillati; phylum Actinomycetota; class Actinomycetes; order Mycobacteriales; family Nocardiaceae; genus Rhodococcus; species Rhodococcus sp. PD04. Next base: position 45,430 of record NZ_CP142144.1, read on the forward strand.
GCGTCCCGGACTGCCAGGTCAAACGCACTTGTCACGCTCACCGGACCACCCCCGTCGGCACGGTTCGGACGTCGCCGTCGGCGATCGACACTGGTGGCGGAGGAACCGAACAGGTGTAGTTCGAAAATTCCCACGGCGGAACTCCCACGAACAGATACCCGTGCTCCGCATCGCCCGTCGAGGTGATCAAACTGGTGTCGCCGACCTGCGCCCGACCGAGGTTCTCTGCGTCGCGGGTGAATTGCGCTGCAGGCACACCCGCCTTGTGGAAGGCCAGCACCCACGCGCGCGTCGGTAGTTGGCAGGTTGATGCTTCGATCCACTGCCGCAACACTCCGCGGTTGGAACAGCGGGCTGCGTTGGTACCGACGTCGACGGTCAGCGGCGCGGTTTGGTACCGCGCGACGACGGATTCGAACGCCTGCCACTCGTGGTCGTTGCGCGCCTCGACTGCAACCCAACCATCCTTGGTCCGAAAGGCACCTGCCGGCGCATACTCTGCTCGTTCACTGAGGTCATCCGGTTCGTCGACACCGAGATGCGCCGACACCAGCACCACTTGCTCGGCAAAGATTGCGGTACCGAGCATGGTGTTGGTGATTCGGGACCCCTGCCCGGTCCGTTGGGTGTGCAACAGCCCTGCAAGCATGCCCAGCGTGTTCATCGTCGAGGTGAGCAGATCCAGAAAACCGTTGTATCGCAGAACCTCGGGAGTTCCATCACGCCCGTTTGCCGCAGCAAACCCGCTGAGAGCCTGGATGTGGCCGTCGGTTGCGCGGCGGCCAGCGAGCGGGCCCTCGACGCCGTAACCGGTTGAGCTGAACGTGACGATCCGCGGATTCAGTTGCAGAATCTCGTCCGGATCGAGTCCCAGCCGCTGCATCACACCGGGGCGGAAGTTCTCGGTGATGACGTCGGACTCCGAGATCGCTCGCTTCAGGGCTTCGATTCCGTCTTCGGTCTTGAGGTCGAGAACTTGAACACGTTTACCGAGATTCAGTGCGGTGTAGGTGGTTCGGCGGCCATTCTGATCGGGTTCGACCTGTTGAATCATGTCGCCGGCCGGTGACTCGACCTTGACCACGTCGGCTCCCAGGTACGCCAGGAGCGTAGCGCTCCACGGCCCGACCCCGGCGATGCCGAGGTCGAGGACCTTCACTCCCGCGAGCGGGCCTGCAGCACGGTCGTGGTTGATCGGCGTACTTGCCGGCGTGTCCGCCTCGCGTGGATGCCCCGGGTTGCCGAGGGGAAGAGGTGTCGCAGTGTCGCTGCGAAGAGGCAATCGGACAAGGGGTGCCACTGAGCCGAGGGGAGTTCGGAAGGGCTGCAGGCATTGCACTTGGGGGTCATCGGGCACCCGTCCCAACTGTGTGTACGGCACCGAGATCCCTCGCGCTCGCTGGACTGCAACACCGACGTCATGGGCGCTTCTGTTCTCGATCGCCCGATTGATTGCGCTCCGGAATCGAATGGCGTCGTCACCGAATCCCGCGATGTCGGAGGGGGTGAGACCGGACATGTCGATGTCGAGGGCGAGGTCAGCGGCGAGGCGCTTGTAGTCCGCCATGGTGACCGCACCCAGATCGAACGAGATCGGTCCGTCTGCTGCCTGATACGGCTCCTGTACCGGTCCTGTTTCGGCGTTGCAGTGGAATCCGACCCATGCGTCCGGATCATGTTGAGCAGCCCAGGTCAGAGATTTGATGGCCGCGACCGAGCGTGCTGCGGAGACGTCGATGTGGGAAGACACCCCAGTTCGTTCGCGAGCGAACAACGCCGCCAGCACTGCCTGTGCGGTGAACGTCGCAGCCGCAACAGTGGCAACATCTGCGCGTACTGTGCGTGGCGATTCGTGGAGCGAGCCCAGGTATCCACAGAGACCGGTGGTCGCTTGGATTCCGGTTTCTCCCAGACGGGTGTCGTTGCCAGGGACATTGTCATGGATGTCGCACCGGACGATGTCGTCCAGGTTGTGCAGCCACTCCAGCTCGGCGCGATCGCGATGAGAGTCCGGGTGGTCGATGACTGCATCAGCTCGCTCCACCGCAGTTCGTACCGCAGTTCGATACTCTGCGTCCGTGCTCGGCACGACGACCGTCTTGCCCGCTGAGCACTGGCGATACGCGAGAGATTGGTCGCCTACCCGCGGCTCGAATCGGCGTAGCCAGTCACCCTGGGGCGGCTCGATTTTCACCACCGCCGCTCCGAGTTCGGCCAGCATGCTGCCGCACAACGAGCTGATCAGCCCCTCCCCGAGCTCAACGATCTCGAGCCCTTCCAACAGACGATTGTCACCGTGTAGTTCCTTCACCCTGGGTCGTCCTTCCATCGGCGGCGTCCACGGCAGGACGGCGTGTGCGTGGGCGGCATGCCCTGACTGTCGCGGCCAGCCCGACATCACCTCCTGCTAGGTGTGTCGTCAGTCACTGACCACTGATAGAATCATATAGAATTTGAGTTGCGCAACAAGAACCTCGGCTGAGGGTCGACCCACGATCGCCGGTCCGGACCGAGGACATGTTCGTCTATTTTCGCATTTAACGTAGCTGTTTCGGTGAATCGTGATCATGCGGGCGCAGGATCTCAACGAAGACAGTCCCTGTCGTTGGACCATTTTTATATACAATCGACCAGTCGAGACACACAACCAGGAGGCATCATGTCCCTCGCATCCGATCGTGCGGCCGAGACGGACCGCGCAGCATTCTTCATCGACGGCCGGTGGGCGACACCTTCGTCCACCCGCACACATATCGCAATCGAAGCCGCCACAGGAGAGGTGCTGGGTTCCGCCCGGCTCGGCGCCGAGTCCGATATCGATGCCGCAGTCGCGGCCGCCAGGACCGCTCTCGACCAGGGACCCTGGGGAAAGACCACCGCCGTCGAACGAGCAGCCGCGATGACGCGATTCGCCGATGCGCTCGAGGCGCGCGCGACCGAGATCAGCACCCTCGTCAGCCGCGAAAACGGCATGCCCATCGGACTGTCCAATGCCTTCAATGGCGTGGCGCCGGCGGCGCTACTCCGTATGTACGCCGGTTGGATCACCGACTTCCCGCTCGAAGAGACCCGAGCCAGTGCCTTGGGATCGACGATCGTTCGTCGTGAACCTGTTGGTGTGGTTGCCGCGATCACTCCCTGGAACTACCCACAGATTCTCGCAATGACGAAGATCGCGCCTGCCCTTGCTGCAGGGTGCACCGTGGTTCTCAAGCCTGCCCCCGAGACGGCATTGGATTCCTACATTCTGGCCGATGCGGCCCTCGAAGCGGGTCTTCCTGCAGGTGTGCTGAACATCGTGCTCGCGGACCGCGAAGTCGGCAGTTACCTGGTATCGCACCCGGGCGTCGACAAGGTCGCCTTCACCGGTTCCACCGCGGCCGGGCGATCGATCGGCGCGGAGTGTGGCCGGCTGATTCGCAGAGTGACCCTTGAACTGGGTGGCAAATCTGCGTCAATCGTCCTCGACGACGCCGACCTGGACACGTTTGTGCAGGGACTCGACAGCGCCTCATTGATGAACAACAGCCAGACGTGCACAACCCAGTCCCGAATCCTCGCCCCCCGATCCCGCTACGACGAGGTGGTCGACGCCGTCGCGAGCTACGCCTCGGCAATGACGGTCGGAAACCCCCTCGATCCCACGGTGACGTGCGGACCGATGGCCAGCGAATCGCAGCTGGCCCGCGTCAAGCACTTCATCGATGTCGGAGTGGCCAGCGGTGCCCGGCTCGTCACGGGCGGTGGATCTCCCCGCGGAGCCGACCGCGGGTGGTTCGTGGAACCCACCGTATTCGCCGATGTCAAGAATTCCGATGAACTGGCACGCGAGGAGGTTTTCGGTCCGGTCCTCGCGGTAATTCCGTACGACGGCGACGACGATGCCGTGAAGATCGCAAACGACAGCAATTACGGTCTGGCCGGCTCGGTGTGGACGGCAGACGAAAGCCGCGGACTGGACATCGCCCGACGTGTGCGCACCGGGACAATCGGAATCAACTACTACAACCTCGATCTGGGCGCCCCGTTCGGCGGGATGAAGGACAGCGGAATCGGGCGGGAGCTCGGACCGGAAGCTCTGTCCAACTACCTCGAGTACAAATCGATCTTCGCCAGTTCGGCAATGATCGACGAATGACCGAACGTCCAGCCAAAAGGATCGACCACGAAGAACCAGCGATGAAAGCGAGTGGAACAATCTGATGGGCACCATGAACGGGGTGAAGATCGTCGAGATGGCCGGGCTGGGTCCGGTCCCGTTCGCGGCGATGATGATGGCGGACATGGGCGCAGACATCGTCAGGATCGACCCTCCTTCGCAGGCTCCGACCGCAGATGCGACCGACATCGCCTGGATGGGAGACAAGAACACTCCGATCTGGCGAGGTCGCTCCGCCGTCGAGCTGGACCTCAAGGACGATCAGGACCGCGAACGGGCGCTGTCACTGATCTCGGAAGCCGATGTGGTTCTCGAGGGATTTCGACCTGGTGTGATGGAGCGACTCGGCCTCGGCCCCGAGGAGTGCCGGCTCAAGAACGCACGCCTCGTCTACGCCCGAATGACCGGGTGGGGGCAGACCGGGCCGATGAAGGACGCAGCCGGGCATGACGTCAACTATCTGGCACTCAGCGGAGCACTCCGGTACATCGCGCGTGAGGGTGAGCGTCCGTTACCCCCTTTGAACCTGCTGGCAGACTTCGGCGGTGGTGGAATGCTGTTGGTCGTCGGGGTGCTCTCGGCGCTTCTCGAGCGGACCTCCTCCGGGATGGGTCAAACGGTGGATGCAGCGATGCTGGATGGGACGGCCTTGCTGATGACTTCGATCATGGGATGGATGGACCGTGGTTCGTGGATCGAACCGCCCGGCACCAACGTCATCGACACCGGAGCCCCGTTCTACGAGGTGTACACGACGAAGGATGGGCGATACCTGGCGTTCGGCTCGGTAGAGCCGAAATTCTACCGGGAATTGGTGCGTGTACTCGGAATCGACCCCGAGACGTTGGCGCCGCAGTTCGACCGTTCACAGTGGCCCGCGATGAAGCAGATCTTCGCCGAAGCCGTGGCCCGACGGACGTTCGACGAGTGGGTCACTGCATTCGACGGGCACCAGGCGTGTGCGACGGGAGTGTTCGACATGAAAGAAGCTGCAGCACATCCGCATAACGTCGCTCGGGAGACCTATGTCGAAATCGGTGGGGTCCTGCAGCCGGCGCCGGCACCCCGTTTCGATCGGACGCCCAGCTCGATCCGAGAGTCGCGCCCCGACGAATCGGTGGACACTGTGCTGAAGCGATGGTCCATGTACGCATGACACAGCGATGCGGGTTGCCCGTGGGGGCAACCCGCATCGTCCCACAAACGCGGAGTACGACTACGAGGGCACGAGCACAGCCCGACCGATGATCTCCGATCGAGCGATCGCGCCGTGCGCGGCGGCAGCTTCGTCGAGCGCAAACGATCGCGTCACGGGCACCACGGCGCCACTGGCCACCAAGTCGAGCGAACGGCGGAAGCTCGAGGTTGTCGTCGACGCCGAGCCCGTGATGACGGCTTCGTTGAAGAACACGAAAGCCGGGTACAACGCGATCTTCTCGCGTTTCAGTTGGCCGGTGAGGACGTAGCGGCCGCGCCGGCGCAGGGCTTTGAAGCACTCCTCGAACATCCCGGCGAGTCCCACATTGTCCAGGACGACGTCCGCACCGACGCCGTTCGTGAGGTCGAGGACTTGTTCGGTGATGCCTGCGGCCGCAACCACCACGTCATCGGCCCCGTGCGTGAGTAGCAGGTCGGATTTGGCGGACGACGACGTTACGGCGACGACCCGCGCACCCAGGCGGCGTGCGATCTGCATGGCATGCAGGCCGAGCCCGCCACCCGCGCCGGTCACGACGACGGTCTCGCCCTGGCGGACTCGCGCGACCTCGTCGAGCGCCTGCAGGCAGCTGCCCACCGCACAGGCGGTCACAGCGGCCTGCTGCATGTCCACCCCGTCCGGAATCGCGATCAGCGTGTCTTGTTCGAGAGCGGCGTACTCGGCGTATCCCCCGTAAACGAATGTCGCTTGGTCGCACCCCAGTTCGTCCCCGGATGTGCAGCAAACACACTCCAGGCACGTGTGATGCTGTTTACTCGCCACGCGGTCTCCGAGCCTGAACCCTCGGACCGCCGAACCTTTCGCGACCACCTCGCCCGCGATCTCGTGACCCAGCACAACGCCTCCGCGTACCCGCGTCAGCCCGGCGCGGTCCGCTACGTCGTGCCCGCAGACACCGCACGCGCGGACGCGGACGACAACCTGGGTGGGGGTGGGGGTCGGGTCGGTAAGCGTTTGATACCGAAGTACCTCCGGCGCACCGTTATCGGTCATCACTACTGCGTGCACTGTAGCTCTCCTGGTTATTCCACCGACAATACGGGATCTCACTGGGTACGGGACCTACCGAACCCGATCGGCCGCCGATCGACGATCGACATGGAGTTCTCCGATCAGCCGCTTGCTGACCTTGCCGGTCGCCGTCAGCGGTACCTCTCCCGGGGCGAGCATGACGAACAGACCCGGCACCTTGTAGGACGACACCCTCTCACGCAACCATGCCCGCAGTTCCGCCCGAGCCTCCTCCAAATCGACACTCACCGAATCTTCGAGAACGACTGCACAGCACAGTGTCTCCTCGCTAGAAGATCCCAGGTTCCATCCGAACGCATATGCCTCGGCGACCCACGGATGGTTCTCGACGTAGCTTTCCACTTCGGCAGGTGAGATGGTGATTCCGTTGATCTTGAGTACTTCCTTCAATCGACCGGCGAAGTGGAGGCGACCGTCCGTATCGATCCATCCCAGATCTCCGGTTCTGAACCAACCATCCGCGGAGAACGAAGCCGCATTTGCCGCCTCGTCGTCCAGATAGCCCGGCGTCACGCATCCGGCCAGCTGGATCTCGCCGAGCTGTGCGGGATCACCCGGTGCTATTTCCGTACCCGATGCAGGGTCGATGCAGCGAATCCTGTGGGTGGAGTTGACGGTGCCCTGGGTATTCAGGACAACGTCGAGGGAATCACCCGGCTCGGTCACATTGCAGTTACCGTATGACTCCGTCAAGCCATAGACGCTGGAGGCGCCGGTGACACCGAGCGTCTCGACGGCGAGACGTTTGTCCTCGGCACTGAAGCCGATCGGTCCGGTTCGCAGTGACGAGATGTCGAACTTTCGGTGGGCATCGGCTGCAACGAGGGCCCTGGTCATCGGTCCGAGTCCGTAGTACACCGTGCAACGGTTGGTCTCGATGAACTGTGCGGATGTGAGGGCATCGAAGCGCTCTTCGAGACACAGTGTCACGCCATGGGTCAAGGCGACCGGTAGTGCGTTGACGCAACCGAACCCAAAGAACATCGGGGCTGCGAACCAGATCTTGTCCGAGGAGTTCAACGTCCATCGGCGTCCCATTTCGTAGGGGTTGCGGACCAGGCCTTCGTGATTGACGACCACGACTTTGGGCTCAGCACTGCTCCCGCTGGTGAAGACGTGCATCGATACGTCGTCCGGCGCAACCTGTGCAGCGTGGTGCCCTGTCAGCGCCTTCCGACGCAGGAGGCCGTCCGGAAGCTCCCCCTCCGACCAGAGGTAGGTACCCAGCCAATCCGAATCATCCGCGGCGGCAAGGAGATCTGCATCGCGCAGCATGGCGTGATAGTCGGTGCCATAGAAGTTCGGCGTGGCCACGATGGCCTTCAGCTTCGCTTTGCGGCGCGCAGTTGCCAACTCGGCCGTTCTGTACCACGTATTGAGCGGCGCAGCGACAAGGCCCGCGTAGTTCAGCGCCAGCATCGCCGTCGTCATCCTCCACCCGTTGGGCATCAGGATTCCCACAGCCGAACCCCGCGGTAGTTCGAGCGCTGCGAACGACGCAGCCAGCGAGCGGACACTGTCGGCGAACTCGGCCGCCGACATCGTTCGATCCGGCGTCACCAGCAACGTCCGCTGCGGATACGCCTCGGCATAAGCGTCCAGCACCGACGGCAGCGTCAGCGAACTCGAAAGTTCGAACGGTGTCGGTGCGTCGTGGACATTTTCCGTGTTCATTCGGTGCCATCCTTCGAATCTCTTCGACAGTGGGAGGGGTGCGGGTCGCGGCATGCGTTCCCGGAACCCGGGCCAGAAGGAGGCCAGCTCCCAGGAGCATTCTATACAATCTTGCGAGATCTTATACGATCCTCGTCACAACTATGACTTCAATACGCGTTTGATCAGGCATTGACAGCGGAGGTGACTAACGACACAATATAGAATGTTGGCTCGCCGCCGGTACTGCTTTGGTACTCGCTCCGTTCGGATTTTCGCGAGAGCGCCACTCTTTCTGACCCATCCTGCCCAAGGGGACCCACTCATGGCATCACAGCCACAGCTCCAGCCCATAGAAGAAACGAACCAGCGCCGGTTGGTCGTTGCGGGGCTGTCGACAAGCACGATCGAGTTCTACGACTTCATGCTGTATGGCACGATGGCAGCCCTTGTGTTCAATCAGGTCTTCTTCCCTGCCTACAGTCCGGCCACAGGAACGCTCGCAGCCTTCGCTACCTTCGCCGTGGGATTCGTGGCCCGGCCGATCGGCAGCATCGTCCTCGGCCGATTGGGCGACCGCATCGGCCGCAAACAGACCGTGATGCTCACGCTCGTACTCATGGGCGGCGCGACCGTCGGAATCGGGCTGATTCCGAGCTACCAGAGCATCGGCTTGGCCGCCCCGGTCATTCTGGTAGCCCTACGATTCATCCAGGGGTTCGCCATCGGTGGTGAAGTGGCCGGCGTCGCCCTGCTGCTCATCGAACACTCGAAAAAGTCCAGCCGCAATCTCCTCGGCAGCATCGTCCACATGGGCGCCCTCGGCCTCATCCTGTCCTCCGCCGCAACCTCGTTCTTCTCACATGTGGCCGGAGACAGATTCCTCGACTGGGGGTGGCGCATCCCGTTCCTGCTGAGTGCCGTCCTGTTCGGGCTCACCTACTGGCTGCGTAGATCGATCAGCGACAGCCCTCAGTTCGTAGCAACGCGCACCGATGCCGCACGACAGCCCCGCCTCAGCCTGGCACGAACCTTCGCTCTCTACTGGAAGCCGATCCTGCTCGCCACCGGAATCACGGGAGCCGGCGGCGTCGTCTACTACACAATCTTCACATACAGCGTCGGGTATGCCACGGGTTCATTGGGCTACGACCGCAACTCTATTCTGAATGCCCTGATCCTCTCCGCGGTCCTCTACACCCTCGCCGTCCCAGTAGCTGGATGGCTTGCAGACCGGACCAGTGCACGCATCGTAATCTCGTGCGGGCTCGTGTTCTCGATCATCTTCGCCTTCCCGTTCTTCATCCTGTTCGACTCCGGCCCCGTGGGCGTATTCGTCGCGATGTCGACCTACCTCTGTCTCACCATGGCTCCCGTCAACGCCCCTCAGTTCGCACTGTATGCCGCCCAATTTCCTGCCTTGTCCCGCTATACCGGAACTGCTCTGTCACAGGCTATTCCCGCAGCCACTATCGCTGGAACGGCTCCCTTCGTCGCGCAGTACCTGTTCGGTGCCACAGGGTCGAACACCTCGGTGGCGTGGTACATCGCACTACTGTCGGTCATCGCACTGGGATGCACATGGGTTCTCGGCCGCCGACCTTCACTCCTCGATGACAACGTCGAGACACCGGCGCACGCTGGCGAGACGCCCCACTCCTCGCACGCCTAGACAGTCGCCCGTTCACAATGCTCATCCCCAACCGGCCCATTACGCCGCGCTACCAAGAAACGGACAAGAATCGATGACCGAACAACGACGACGCAGGGCCATCCTGGCCGTGTGCTTCCTCGGGCTCGCATTCGAGGGCTACGACCTCGTTGTATACGGAACAGTGCTACCCCAGCTGATCTCGTCCGACGACTGGAACATGGGTCCGACGCAGGCCGGCCTGATCGGTACGGTGACCGTGATCGGCATGCTGATCGGGTCCATCGTCTCCGGCACGCTGGCCGACATCATCGGCCGTCGCGCACTGACGATCGCGTCCTGCGCGTGGTTTTCTGCATGGATGCTGGTGTCGTCGGCCGCGCCGAGCGCCCAAATCCTGGGTGCCACACGCTTCCTGGTCGGGCTGGGCGTCGGCGCGTTCGTTCCCTTGGTCGCGGCCCTGGCAGTGCAGTGCGCCCCCGAAGGTAAAGGCAACCGCTACAGCGCCATTGCGTGGTCGGGCTATCCGATCGGAGGCGTCATCGCCGCCGTTATCGGGTACTTCGCCTTGGAGTCGCTCGGTGCACGGTTTCTGTTCGCACTCGGAGGACTTCCGCTACTGACGATCGTGCCGATGATGATCGCGCAGATCCCGAAGGCAAACGCATACCAGCATTCAGAGAACCAGCCGGATCGGCGTGCGATACGGGGCGCGAGCTCACCTGTGGTCGGCCTGTTCAGCCGGGGAGTGCGAATCCGAACCGTGCTGTTCGGAGCCATCAGCGCCTCAGGCCTGATCCTCACCTATGGATTGAACACCTGGCTACCCCAGCTCATGCGGTCCAACGGCTACGAACTCGGTTCCGCCATCACCTTTCTCATAGTCCTCAACCTCGGGGCCGCAGTCGTACCGCCCATCCTCGCCAGACGAGCCGACATTTCAGGTCCGGGCATCGTGATCCTGTGCGTCTTCCTGTCGGCCTCCGTCAGCATCCTGGCGCTTTCCGTCCCACTGCCCATCCTCGCCGTCTACTGTCTGGTCTTCGTGGCGGGCGCCGGAACACTCGGTGCCCAACTACTGTTGCCCGGCTTCGTGGCCACCGACTACCCTCAGGACACCCGAGTCGCCGCGCTGTCCTGGATCTCGTGTGCGGGGAGGATCGGCGCCCTCGGCGGGCCGACGTTGATCGGCGTTCTGATCGCCGGCGGCAGCAGCGTAGCAACCAACTTCTTCGTCTTCGCCGCCTTCGGACTACTGGGGGCAGTCCTGACAGCCCTCCTCATCCGACGCCGTCCAGCGATCACTCCGTCGTCGACCAACGGAGCCGAATCGTCATCGCACCCCTCAGAGAACACAAGGAGCATTCACAAGTGAACGTCGCAGCAACACCATCAACCGTTCTGGACGGATTCGCCTTCACCGAATGCCCCCGGTGGCACGACGGCCGTCTCTGGTTCGTGGACATGCATCTGAACCAGGTCGTGTCGACAGACCTCGGAACCACCGACACCTCAGTTCTCGACGTACCTGGTTCACCGGGTGGCATCGGCTGGCTTCCCGACGGTCGATTGCTGGTGGTGATGATGGACGAGCGCCGAATCCTCCGCCGGGAAGACGACAAGTGGGTGGTGCATGCAGACCTGTCCACGGCGGTGCCTACGACCCTCAACGACTTGGCGGTCGACTCCGCCGGACGGTGCTTCGTCGGAGAAACCGGCTTCGACCCACACGAGTACCTCTCCGATCCCAGCGATATCGACAGAGTTTCGAGCGGGGAATTCGAATGTCCCTCTCTCAGCAGACTCTTCGTTGTAGAAACCGACGGCCGATACAGAGAATCCGCCTCCGGGCTTGCGTTCGCCAACGGCATCGTCATCGACGATGACACCCGACAACTTTTCGTCGCCGAGTCGTTCGGTGCGAGACTCAGCCGGTACGACATGGACGAGAGCGGAGCGTTGTCCAATCGCCTGAGGCTCCCACTCGGCTTCGCACCCGACGGGATCGGCATGGATGCATGGGGCCACATATGGGTATCCGATGTCTTCGGTAGGGCGGCCCAACGCGTGAGTAGCACCGGTGAACTGCTCGATCGCGTCTCTTCCCGACAACTGTGCCTCGCGTGCACGGTGGGCGGAGCGAGCGGCAACGAACTGATGCTGTGCAGCTCTCCATCGCTCGACCGGACCGAGTGCCTCGCGAAATTGGAGTCGCACATCGAAATGACCACGATCACGCCTCCCGCGAGGCCCGAGAACGGCGAGTGATCATCTCACGTGCAGTCAACTACCGAGAATGCCTTTGTCGTCCAGGAATTTCTGGAGAACCACGCCCGAGTGCTCGATGTGTCGACGCATCGCGTCCGCCGCACGTTCAGGATCACGGGTCTTCATCGCCTCGAGGATCTCCGCCCGCTCATCCTGCGAGGGATACACTCCCGTCTTCTCGTAAAACCTGTTCGGCACGTACGACAGCGCCACGGCGAGCAACGTCCTCAGCTTCGGCGCGTCGGAGTTTCGATTGATAAGACGATGAAAGTCGCTGTTGAGACTTTGAACCAAGGCAGCGTCGTCTTCGTCGACGGCGACGATCAGGTCCTCGTGGATCCGCGCCAATTCGTTGACTTGCTCCCAGCTCAACCGAGTCGCGGCACGGCGCGCGAGTTCGGCCGACAGATGAGCTTGGACGCCGAAAACGTCCTCGATGTCGGACCGGCGCAGCTCGAGGACTCTGAATCCGCGCCGCGGTTCGAGCCTGAGGAACCCCTGACCGCGCAGGGCTTGAAGCCCTTCACGGACGGGGGTTTGACTGACTCCCATCTGCGCTGCGAGCGTCTCTGTCCGAATATACTGTCCGGCTTTGAATTTTCCGGTCATGATCTCTTCGCGAACGTACGCTTCGACCTCGGCGGACAGTTGCTTTCTGCCTCCTGATGACAAAGTGTCGGACCGCGGACTGACGGACTCCACCGACTTCCTCCTACAACCACTGCTGCACATCTCGGGCGGTTCGTGTCCAACGACTGAACACTGGTCGTATTATATACAAGACAGGCCGAGTTCCATGGGGTTGGGCACCGAATAGGCCAGAGAATCCCAGCACCAACACGGTTGAACCGAATTATTCTATAGAATATAGTTGGGGCAGGCGGTGCCGCCGATTCCTTCTCCCGTTGAACAAGACCACGGGCCCCTCAGAAAAGGACGTGACAGACAATGCCTCCCATCGACGCTCTGAGGGGGTCGACCGCCGTCGTCGGTGTCGGTACGACTCCCTTTGGTAAACTGCCTGGATATTCTGCCGACGATCTGGGTAATTGGGCTCTGCGCGAAGCGCTTCGAGACTCTGCGCTCACAGTCCGGGACATCGATGGACTCATCGTCAACAGAGTGAGTTCGTACGAGACGATTGCCTCCACCCTCGGTATTCAGCCGCAATGGATGGCCCAACTGCCGTCGGAAGGACGGATGAGCGGCACTTCGATCGAGATGGCCGCGATGGCGATCACGACCGGACTCTGCCGGCGTGTCGCACTGGTGTACGGAAACAACGGCCGCTCGGCCGGCGCAACGTACGGCGGCGTCGTAGGCGAGGCGTACGGCACTTCCGCCGACCTCACCGCCCCTTACGGCTTCACGTCGCCCGGCGCCTTCTACTCCATGATGTACCAGCGTCACAAGCACCTGTTCGGTACGACCGACGATCAGCTGGCCACGATCGCAACGACGTTCCGTCACAATGCGTCCTTGAACGAAAATGCCGTGATGAGAACGCCTCTCAGCCGCGAGGACTACCACAACTCACGGTACATCGTCGAACCCTTGCATGTGATGGACTACTGCTTGATCAACGACGGCGGTGTCGCGCTGATCATGTGTGCTGCCGACGAAGCTCGCGACTACCCGCAGCCACCCGCTTACCTGCTCGGATTCGCACAACAGGGCCAGTTGGTCGATTCCGACTTTCCCCCCGAGGACTTCTGGTGCGGTGCCACCGCCGCAGTCGGTGACCGCGCATATCGCATGGCCGACGTAAAGCGCGAGGACATAGACGCTTTGATGGTGTACGACAACTTCAGTCCGAACGTCCTCTTCGCACTCGAAGGCCTCGGATTCTGCGAACAGGGACAGGCGGGTGACTTCATTCAGGACGGACGGATCGGTATCGGAGGAGAACTTCCTCTCAATACGAGCGGCGGCCACCTCTCCGAGAGCTACATGCAGGGATGGGGATTGACCGTCGAAGCCGTACGTCAGATCAGAGGCACATGCGGCGACAGACAACTGGAACGTACATCACTGGTTCAGTACGTGTGCCCTTCTCCAGTCGTCTCATCAATCATCTACGGGTCGGAGAATTGAAATGCACAGCCAAAACGCATCTTTCACCACATCCTCTAGCTTGCTGACGCCCTATTTCGATGCACTCGATCGACACGAACTGACCACCACTCGGTGCACTTGCTGCGGAGTGGGACAGTTTCCTCCTCGGACAGCATGTTCCTTCTGCGGCACCTTCGACGCCTTTGAATGGCTGACCACCGCCGGGAAGGGCACTATCTGGACGTTCGGCGTGTTCCACAAGATGTACTTTCCGGACTTCGGTCCTGACCCGTACAACGTGGCGGTCATCGAACTCGACGAAGGCACCAAACTCATCAGCAACGTCGTCGATGTCGACAACTCGGAACTCGAGATCGGTATGCGGGTACGCGCAGTATTCGTCGACGCCGGCGACCACAGTGCGGTCCGATTCGAACTCGACCCCGATGCGCAGACCGCACACGAAAAGGAATCTTGATGTCCACTCAGGAGAAGTCCAAGTCCTCGTTGTCGCTGCCCGCCGGCGCCACATTGATCGCCGAGGGGATCGGATTCACCGAGGGCCCGGCAAAGATCAGCGATACGTCCGTGGCCGTCACCAGCATCAACCGCGGAAAGATCTACGAGGTCCCCCTCGATGGATCGGGTCCAATCGCGTTGTGCGAGACCGGAGGCGGTCCCAATGGAATCGCCCTTGGACAGGACGGCGAATTGTGGATCACCCAGAACGGTGGCACCGCAATGCCCTCCCGCTCATCACTTCATACCACCCCCTCACTGCAGCGATGGAAAAACGGGACACTGACCACCGAGTTGACGGACACCGTCACCGCCCCGAGCGACTGCGTCATCGGACCGGACGGACGCCTGTGGTTCACCGACACCGCGGAGCACGCCGTCGGTGAAGCGGTCAAGCCGGGCCGCCTGCACGCCTACGATCCGACAACTCGCCGCTGCGAGACGCAACTGGACGGCCTGATGTTCCCCAACGGACTGGCATTCGACGGCAACCGTGAACGACTGTATGTCGCCGAAACGGCAACGGACACCGTCCGCCGGTACAAAATCTCGTCGAGCGGCTGCGAACCCGACGGGTGGGCAGTGACGCTGGGCAACGGCAGGCCTGATGGCATGGCAATCGACAGTGCCGGATGGCTCTGGATCGCCGGCAGCTCGGGCGACAATGTCGTCGCCGTCGACAGCGACGGAGAAATTCGGCACGAACTCACCTTCGGAACACGGGTTCTTGTGACCAGCGTGTGTTTCGCCGGAGCCGACCTCGACACGTTGATCGTCACCATCGCCAAGGGCGGCAGCGTCGTGTCGCTTCCTGCAGTTCACCCTGGCCTTCCCCTCCCGGTCACGACACTGTGAGCGCCGACGAAATCCGCGCCAAGATCGAGCGGGTGTACGGAACGATCAGCGATCAATGGGAAACGCTGATAGAGCTCGACATCGAGTTCGCGGAGGCCTTCTCCGAGTACATCGAGGCCGCCTACGCGGCCGAATGCCTCGAACCGCACATCCGCGAGTTGCTGCTCCTGGCGCACGACGCATCGATGACCGTTCTCGAACCTCATGGCGTCCACCAGCGGATTCGCCGCGCACTGGAGCTCGGTGCGCGTCAGCGCGAGGTCCTCGACGTACTCGAGCTGCTGTCGATGATCTCCACGCACAGCCTCGCCGTCGGACTCCCCCTCGTGTTCGACTCCGACGACTACCGCGTGCCGGACTCCACTCGAGGCGGGTACTGGGACGCATTCGAGGTGCCCTTCCCAGGAGTTCACGGGATGATGGCCGAGCACACTCCGCGCTTGTTCTCCGCCTACCGCTCCATGGGCCGCGTGCTGTGGAGAAAAGACGGCCTCGCCCCCAAATGGCGGGAACTAGCCCTGGTCGTAGCCGACCTTTCCACGACCCACCTGTACAGCAGCGGCGCCAAACTGCACATCGACAACGCACGACACTACGGAGCAACCGACGCGGAAATCGTAGCCGCATTAGGGCTCACTGTGCCCTTCTCCGCCACCACCATCGAAGTCGGCTTGAGCGCGCTCACCGGCCTCCTGAGTCAGGACCGTTCACTGTCGAGCGACCTGTCTCCCGAATAACAAACGAACCGCTTCCCACAGCGAGTGGCCGACACCCTTTGGACGGTCCGCCCCCGGGTGAGGTCGTCAGGCGACAGAGAAGACGACACCGAACCCCGACCTCGGCACAACCCGAGCTCACCTCCGATCGGCCCATACGAATGCGTGGTGCTTCCAGCATCCGAACATGGAAGAAGTCCCATGAGCTACAACCTGAACGACGAAGAGGCATTTCTGGTCAAGACCGTCCGCGACTTCATCGATCGGGAGGTCAAGCCGTCGGTGCAGGAGGTCGAGCACGCCAACGAGTACCCCGAGAAGTGGATCGAGCAGATGAAGCAGATCGGCATCTACGGGCTCGCCGTGCCCGAGGAGTACGGCGGATCGCCGGTGTCGATGCCCTGCTACGTCCAGGTCACCGAGGAACTCGCCCGCGGATGGATGTCGCTCTCGGGTGCGATGGGCGGGCACACCGTCGTCGCCAAGCTGCTGACCCTGTTCGGCACCGAGGAGCAGAAGAGCAAGTATCTGCCCAAGCTCGCCACCGGTGAGATCCGCGCGACGATGGCGCTGACCGAGCCCGGCGGCGGCTCCGACCTGCAGGCGATGACCACGACCGCCAAGCGTGACGGCGACGAGCTGGTCATCAACGGTGCCAAGACGTGGATCACCAACGCCCGTCGGGCCGGCTTGATCGCCCTGCTGTGCAAGACCGATCCTACCGCGCAGCCGCGCCACAAGGGCATCTCCGTGGTGCTCGTCGAGCACGGCCCGGGCCTGACCGTCTCGCGCGACCTGCCCAAGCTGGGTTACAAGGGCGTCGAGTCGTGCGAACTGAGTTTCGACAACTACCGCATCTCCGCCGACGCGATCCTCGGCGGCGAGCCCGGCAAGGGCTTCGCCCACATGATGAAGGGCCTCGAGACCGGCCGCCTGCAGGTCGCCTCCCGCGCCCTCGGTGTCGCGACCGCCGCACTCGAGGATTCGCTCGCCTACGCGCAGCAGCGCGAGAGCTTCGGCCAGCCGATCTGGAAGCACCAGTCCATCGGCAACTACCTGGCGGAGATGGCCACCAAGCTCACCGCCGCGCGGCAGCTGGCGCGCTACGCGGCGGAGAAGTACGACAGCGGCGAGCGCTGCGACATGGAGGCCGGCATGGCCAAGCTGTACTGCTCGGAGATCGCGATGGAGATCGCCCTGAACGCGGTGCGTATCCACGGCGGCTACGGTTACTCCACCGAGTACGACGTCGAGCGCTACTTCCGCGACGCGCCGCTGATGATCGTCGGTGAGGGCACCAACGAGATCCAGCGCAACGTCATCGCCGGCCAGCTCGTAGCACGCGGCGGACTGTGACGACCGGCTCGAGCAACCGGGACTACTACACGAGCGGGTAACGCTGGCGACAGGACCTTCGGCGCTGCTACGCGTGACTCTGCAGGTGACTGGCGGCCACAGGGCTTGTGCTGGACCTGATCCGTCCGCGCGCCAGCGGCGCAAGCACTGGCCGACGCGTATCGATCAGCGGTAAGCGCGGCTTCATGAGAGCTTGGTCAGTCCCCGTCCACGTCAGCTCTGCCTGACCTGTGGCCGACGTGCCCCGTGGTCATGGAAGGTGCAGTCTCATGTGTGAACACCGCCCGTCGAAATCATAGATTCCCACCCGATAGGGAGATCATTGCTGGAGTCGATACGCTCTCCGACACACCCCATCGCAGTGCTCGGCATCATCGGTGTCCAACTTGGGGACCTTTAGGTCCCCGCAACCTTTGCAGGTTAGGCACAATCCGGTCGACGCCTACGCCACCGCGCAGCAGGCTCGATGCGGTGAATGATGTACCGCTTGGTCCACGATCCGAAGCGTCACGACGAGACTGTTTGCGTTGCCGTAGCAAAGATCTTCCTTACGCAAGGTCCCCGCACAAGCACGCTTATGGGGCGTTCCAGGTTGGAGCCTACGCAGCCACCGCCTACGTAGGCCATTTTCCCCGACCGGGGTCAGTCACTACGTGTAGGTGGTGGTACCCTAAAGCCCCAAATCCGATTGAATGTTGGTGTTGCAAAACAAAATTGAGTAGTATCGATGGCGACATTGGAGGTGGTCGCCGACGAGATCACCACACCTGTCGATGACTCGTCCCGCAAGCATCTACCGCAGATTACATTTCCACCCAGCGGTGTGCGTGCAGCGTGGGCGAGGCGGCGTGCCCCCATCTCCGGGCACGGGCAGACGCCGATACCCCCGCATCGGCTTGCCAGGGCCCTGCTTTGATGATCAAGGGATCGGCGAAGCAGGCCTTCCGTCTTATGCAGGGCGCAACCTGGGGCGAGCAGGCACCGAGGATTCGACCTCAAAGCTCACCACCTCACGGGGCTCTATCCCTATGGTTAAGAGCACGTCTCTTATGGCCGGATCTTCTGTACGGCATAATGCACTGCCGTGGTCGATGCGTTGTCTTCCCGGTTGGTGCCGGATGCGTTGTGGGAGATCGTCGAACCGCTACTACCTGGCTTCTCGCCCCGGCCACAGGGTGGCGGAGGGCAGCGATCGATGATCGGGCCGTGTTCACCGCTATCGTCTACGTGCTCACCAGCGGCTGTGCCTGGCGGCACCTGCCGCCGTCGTTCGGGGTCAGCGTTCCGACCGCGCACCGCCGCTTCACCGCCTGGGTTCGGGCCGGGGTGTTCGACGAACTGCACCGCCGGGTCCTCGATCGGCTCGGTGCCGGCGGGGACCTGGACTGGTCCGCCGCCATCCTCGACGCTGCGCACGTGCGGGCGAAAAAGACATCCCAGGGGCTCGAGAGTCAAGCAGCGGCCTTCGGGGCGTGATGCGACCAGGCGGCCGTTTCGTCGTAGCAGGTGCGGGTCTTGAGGCATCCGTGCAGAATGCCGACGAGCCGGTTGGCCAGCTGGCCGTAAGGCGGGACCGTGATCGAGACCGCGTGCGCGCTGTTTGTCGTAGTAGGCGCGGGCACCGGGGGAAGCTTGCAGGGCTGAAAGCGCCTGCCTGTTCAGCGCATCGACGAGTCGATCGTTGTGGACGAACCGGGCCACGACGACTCTCTTCTTTCCGGAGGCGCGGGTGATCGGACTGGTCGCGGCATAGTTTTTACGTGCCTTGGCGGTGGCGTAGCGGTTCCGGTCGTCGCCGAACTCGCCGAGTACCCGGGGACCGAGCAGAGGTCCCATCCCTGGCTGGGACAGGATGATCTCAGCGTCTTCGGTGCCGGCCAAAATGCGCGTCGACCTGCTTCTGCAATGCCGTGACCTCGTGATTGAGAGTGCCCAACACGGCGACAGCGGACCGGGTGGTGGCCGCATACGCGGCGGTGATCACCGCCGCCCGGCCCAGGTGCTCGGCGCGCAACGCGGCCTGGATCCGAGCTGCCTTGGTCTCGAGGTCACGGCGGCGAGCATTGCGCAGCGCCGCGGTGATCTGACCGCGTGTCAGTCGCGCCGCCGAGACAGGGTCGGGCGCCTTGCCCAGCAGCTCGAGGGCGTCGACTTCCGTCGAGGTCGTCGAACGCCTCCAACGCGGCCGGGAAATACTCCCGTAGCGCATGTCGCAGCCGTTGGGTGTGGCGGGTCCGTTCCCAGATCAAGGTCTTGTGCGCCCGGGCCACGACCTTGATCGCCTCGGCCTCGGGGCTGTCGCCGGCCACCGGCCGCAGCTGGTGTGAATCGGTGCGCACCATGTCGGCCAACATGTGCGCATCGGCGGCGTCGCTCTTGGCCCCCGAGACACTACTGCGTTCTCGGAACCGGGCCGCCTGCAACGGGTTCACCGCAAAAACCGTGTACCCGGCAGCCACCAACGCCGCCACCCAGGGACCGCGGTCGGTCTCGATGCCGATCGCCACTTCGGCCTCATCCACGTCACCGAGGTGCTCCCCGACCATCGCATGCAAGCGGGCGATCCCGGTCGCTCCCTCTGGCAGCTGGCCTTGCTCAGCCTGCGCCCGGCAGGGTTCATCAGCTCGACATCGTGATGGTCCTGAGCCCAATCGTCTCCGACAAACAGCAACATCAGCCCGTCTCCCGTCGTCGGTCCTCCGTCCGGCAGCGTGCGGAAGAACCATCAGCGACCTAATGAAGCAGTGCTCACGCCGGAGCGGGCACGACATCCCATCAGCGATTCTGTTCTCCCGGCGGACGGGCAGGGGCACGATCTTTTTTCAGGACTCCCAGGTGTCCAGGGGCTCTGAGTGCTCACCTGTCCGCCGCTACCGGTGACGAGTCTGCCGTACAACCGGACCCGCTGACTCTCATTAGGGGATCTCTGACCGGTCCCAGCCCGGTCGATCGAGGCAAGAACGGATCGAAGATCCACATCTGGTCCGACGCCGACGGTATTCCACTGGTCACCGCGGTGGCCTCGGCGAACACCCACGACAGTGTCATGCTGCAACCCATGGTCGCCGCGATTCCTGCGGTGCGCTCGCCTCGCGGGCCGCGCCGCCGCCGACCCGGTCCGGCCCGGGCGGACAAGGGTTACGACTACCCCGTACACCGTCGGTGGCTACGGGAACGGGGAATCGTCCCACGCATCGCCCGCCGCGGCGCTGACAGCAGCGAACGCTTGGGACGTTACCGGTGGAAGATCGAACGCACCTTGGCCTGGCTCACCGGCTACCGCCGGCTGACCATCCGCTACGAACGCCACGGCGAGCATTTCGCTGCTTTTCTTCAGCTCGCCGCGGCGTTGACCTGCTTCAAGAAACTCACCAAATGAGACATTCTCTTAAGACGGTTAAGGACGCCGCATGCGCACTCTCACGAAGGACGGTGTGATCGCCGCGACCGAGAACCTGCTCGTGCTCACCGGCATCCGCTACGGCATGACCTCGGCTTCGTCTTCCACGGCCACCCCTGCTTTTGATGTGCGGGGGTCGCAAACCGTGGGGATATTCGTGCACCGCAGCTCAAGAAACCGCGGAGCGCGGTCCGCGCACATGCCACTTGCATGCCGGCTGCTTCGTAGCCCCGCAGGGTCGCACAACTGAGGGCAACTCCTTAAGGAATCCCGAACGCTGCCCGGGAAACAGGCACACAGGTGGGTGGTTGGTCGTCCGGCCAGTTCAAGCTGTTCGTTCGGACAGTTCCCCGATTCTGTTGACTCTCCTACTGTGTTTTCCATCGTCCGAAAGGACGTATCGCGCCGCCTCCTACGGGAGTGCTCGATAACACTCTCGGCCGCTCGTCCAAATCACCGGAGGAATTCCGTATGTCGCAAACAGTCCGCGGAGTTGTCGCTCACTCGAAGGGAGCGCCCGTCGAGGTCGTGCCCACCGTGATCCCCGATGCCGGACCCGGTGAGGTCGTCGCGATCGCCGCGCGCGGTGTGTGCCATACCGACCTGCACCACCGCGAGGGCGGTATCAATGACGGCCAGGAGGCGTTCGAGACGATGCATCGTGGTGAGGTGCTCCGTTCGGGGGTGGTCCTGTGAGCACCTCGCCGGCCCTGCTCAACCCGGCCGACGACCTGCCGTAAAGATCACCTACCCGGGGCGTCGCACACGGCACGCTCGAGGACGGTGAATGGATCCGCGTGACCGGCACCGACATCCCGGCGATCGCCACGTCGGGTCACTCGCCGGGCTCGACCTGCCGGTACCTGCCGGAAGCGGGTGAGCTGTTCACCGGCGACACCCTGTTCACCGGCGGACCGGGCGCGACGAGCCGCTCGTTCTCGGACTTCCCGACCATCATCGGGTCGATCCGCAACACACTGTCCATCCTGCCCGCAGAGACGACGGTGCACACCCGTCGCGGCGACGGGGACGGCGACGGCGACGGCGACGGCGCCACGATCAGCACCGAGTCGCCGCACCTTGAGAAGCGCATCAAGCACGGCAACTGACAACCACAGCACTCGAAAAGAAGTCATGCATACCGTAGAAGACCACGCGGCACACGGATGGTTCCGTTTCGACCGCATTCCTGTCACCCGTAGCGCTGCCGCTTCCGATAGCACAGTGTTGTCGGCGCCTACCAACTGCTGGCTGCTGGGAGACGACCACGATGTGGTCGTCGTCGACGCCCCAGGCAATCCGGAAACGATCTTGACCGCGATCGGGGATCGCCGCGTAACCGCCGTGATCTGCACCCAGGGAGGCCGTGCGCATACAGCAGCCGCAGTCGATGTGGCGTGGGCACTGTGCGCACCATTGTTGCTGCACCCGGCCGATCACGCCCTCTGGGAAGCGACACACGGCCAGTCCCGATACTGGCGAATCGAGGACGGTCAACGCATTGCCGTCGCCGGTGAACAGCTACACGTAGTTCACACCCCGGCCGCGACTCCGGGCTCTGTGTCGCTGCACTTTCCGGCCTTGAAGACGTTGTTCACCGGCGACGTGCTCGGAGATAGCTGTGCGCCGTCCGGACTGCGTCTGACACCGCCTCTGGAATTGACGGTCCTGTCGGACTTACCACTCGACACGTGCGTCTATCCCGGTCACGGCGACAGCTTCCTGCTCGGTGAGACCTTCTCGCCGACTTATCACCGTGAACTCGACTCCACTCCACCTGAGGCGAATGCCCGACGCTGACGTCGATCCATCCCACACCATCGTTGCGGCCGTCCAACTTCGGCTGCGCTATCTCAAGATGTCCTTGCCGCTGCCCGTACTCCGGATCGAACAGCGTGCCTCGTAGGCCATTACGGCAACCACGAAGGTGGATCCGATCCATGGGACGAGCAACCATAAACACCCGGAACCGCCCGCCCCAAGGCGTAACACCGGTCGGTACGAGCCGACACCACGGGCACGGAAGAACCTCTCGTCCTCGGCATCAGCGGCATCACCCTGGTGATGATCATGCGCACCCCAGCTCCGGTACCGGATTCGCCTAAGGATTCCTGTCCACGGAAAGACCATCACCGACCGCGGCGACACCATCGCGATCCGCTACCGTAACGCCACCGACGACACCTACAACGTTCTC
Source organism: Rhodococcus sp. PD04 (assembly GCF_035918275.1). Classification (NCBI taxonomy): domain Bacteria; kingdom Bacillati; phylum Actinomycetota; class Actinomycetes; order Mycobacteriales; family Nocardiaceae; genus Rhodococcus; species Rhodococcus sp. PD04. The sequence continues at coordinate 68,510 of NZ_CP142144.1, forward strand.
GACATCGGCCTCGCCGACGACCGTACGTTGTGGATCCGACGATACTGTCAGCACTGCCCGAGACCCTGCGGTACTCCCCGACGCCTTCGCCCACACCGGCAGGCTGCACGCCCTCGGCCTCTCCACTACCAACGGTGATCTGCCTTCCCTACGCGAAGACGTCAGGCGACACAAAGCCGAGGCAGGGGGTCTGACCACCACCGTCCACCCACCAGCAAGCAGCGTGCTTGCGACAGCATCAATTCGTGCCCATCCTTATCCCTGCCAGCTTGTTCCCGAAGCGCTCAGTCACCCCTGCTTCCACTAATCCGACCTCCTCGCGATGGCCTATATGTCTCCCACCGATCTGCACGCATCCAGCACAGCCAAGACCCACGCAGCGCCTACCGACCTCGAACCTTGGTGGCTCCATGCGGACTGCCGTTTCTTCGGAGCAGCGCTGTTCTTCGCTCCAGAGCATGAAACCCCTGCCCAGCGCATACGACGTGAACGGAACGCAAAGCGGATCTGCGGTCCCTGCCCCGTCCGCGCCCAATGCCTTGAGTGTGCATTGAGTATCGGTGAAACCTATGGGATATGGGGAGGAACAACCGAACGCGAACGTGCAGGCAGCCCGAACCGACGGAGGAAGAACAATCCTGGTTAAATCCTGTTGACGGCGCTCGGAAGTCGGACAGTTCCGACCACGCTGATACCGTCCCGACGGATATCCGCGATCTGGATCCGCTCGTCTTCGGGCAGACAGAGGGAACTGATCTCGCGGACGACGAGGCGGTCGAGTGGGGCGACGGTGGTGATCGATCTGCCGCCCCCCCTCGAGGGTATAGCCGCTGGCCCAACTCTCTGGCGGCAGGTCAGGCTCCAACCTGTCGAGCGACGGTGCGTACGCCATATCGGCGAGCACGCAGCTCAAGGAATCGTCGGGGTTTGGCAGACAGTGGGCGCCGGCCCGCGCCCTATTGACATATCGAGTCGACGACAACACAGCCTCCAGATGCGCAGTGCGTATTGCACACGATGGAGTGCGACCATTCTGGGACCAACTGCTCACTTTTCGACTGGCCCAACAACAAAGCTCAGGGATGCTCCCTGGAGCATCCCTGACACGTCTCATTTCCGGTGCAGCCGAAAACGTCCCGACGATTTACCCTTCCCGTTCGACTATCCCGAACAGTGTGATGCACAGCCGGTGATTCCGATCATCCTCGTGACATCAGACACAAACCGACGCGGTTCGGTGAAGTTGGGAAGCCGGATCCCGCGGGCTCATGCCCGACGTTATTCGTGTGCGCGCCGCCACCCGCCGGCCGCAACACCGCCTCTCACTCCGCCGCAGGTGACGAAGGAGAACGACGCATGAGTGACCGCCGCGACCGGTTCTATATCCCATCTCTGGCGCTCGCGAAACCACTGAGCCTCCAACCCTGGGAAACTGAGATCTTCTTTACGCGGTTTCTAAGCGTGGACGGGGACCCATAGTGAGATCCGAGCAGCTTGTCTGCGCTGCAACGAAGATCCGCGCCAGTGGAGTCCGAAAATCACCGAGGCCCCTGACGCACGACTCGACCGTGCAGCACTTCGTACCAGCTCTCTCGACGCTCTCGAGCGCAGCACACGCTAGCGATCAGGTCCCATCAGACATCCCAATAATCGGCACACCCAACTGACGTTTGTGGAGGCCAGCTCACACAGACATTCACAAGCGCTTCGCCGACCCGACGATCACCTCCGCCTGGTCAACCGAAGCACCTTACAGCCGCCTCAGTCCACCCCCTGGGCTCAAATCACCCGACATCAGAAGGAGCATAATGACTTCCACCCACAGCTTCATCGACGAAATCACCATCGAGGAGCTCGAGGCCGATCCATACCCGTTCTACGAGCGCCTCCGAAAAGAGGCGCCCATCGCCTACGTTCCCGCCCTCGGCATGTACATCGTCTCGACGAAAGAACTGTGCGCTGAGATCTCCAAAGACGACGCAAACTGGCCTGCGGTGATCTCCGCTGCCGGCGGCCGCACCTTCGGCCCTCAGGCATTGCTGAATACCAACGGAGACGAGCACCGCAACCTGAGGGACATGGTCGAACCGCACCTGCAGCCCTCAGCCGTCGACAAGTACATCGACGATCTCGTCCGACCGTTTGCGCGACAGCGCATCGCCGAGTTCGAGAACGACGGGCACGCGGATATCGTCGCGGCCTACTGCGAGCCGGTGAGTGTCCGCGCACTGGGCGACCTGCTCGGTCTCGGGGATGTCAGCACCGAAAAATTGCGCGAGTGGTTTCACAATCTGAGCGTGTCGTTCACCAATGCGGCAGTCGACGAAAACGGTGAGTTCGCCAACCCCGAAGGGTTCGCCCCCGGCGATCGCGCCAAAGCGGAAATCATCGCGCATGTCGACCCGAAGATCGACAAATGGATCGTCGAACCGGACCATTCAGCGATCTCGCACTGGCTGCACGACGGGATGCCGGAGGGCCAGACCCGCAGCCGCGACGTCATCTACCCCAACCTGTATGTCTTCCTGCTCGGAGCTATGCAGGAGCCCGGTCACGCCATGGCCACGACTTTGGCCGGACTGTTCAGCCGACCGGACCAGCTCGAACGTGTCATCGACGATCCGACTTTGATCCCCCGCGCCGCATCCGAGGGCATGCGCTGGGTTGCCCCGATCTGGTCTGCCGCGGTCAAGCGCGCCGCGAGAGAAGTTACCGTGGGCGGGGTCACGCTTCCTGAGGGTTCGATCGTGATGCTGTCGTACGGTTCGGCCAATCAGGACGAAAACGCGTACAACGCCCCTACAGAGTACGATCTCGATCGCGCCCTGGTGCCGAACATGACCTTCGGCGGCGGAAAACACGCATGCGCCGGAACCTATTTCGCCAATGCAGTCGTCCGAATCGGACTCGAAGAATTGCTCGAGGCAATTCCGAACATCGAACGAGACGAAACCCACGAGGTGGACTTTTGGGGATGGGGTTTCCGCGGCCCCAAGCAGCTGTTTGTCAAATGGGAAGTGTAATCGACCTCGACCTCACCCCTTCTGAATCATCTGCACAGATACGGCGAGCATCGGGCACACCCGAGGTTATCGATAATGACTTGGAGCGCTACCGGAAATGTCTGATAAATATTTGGTCCGTATAGAGGGAAAGAACACGGACATTGCCGTTGAAGAAACCCAATCCATTCTCGATGCTGCTCTGCGGGCCAACGAGTGGCTGCCCCACTCGTGCACTCAGGGAACCTGCGGGACATGCAAGCTCAAGGTGCTGCACGGTGAGGTCGACCACCGTCAAACTCCGGAGTACACCCTGACCGTCGAGGAAAGGGCGGAAGGACTGGCCCTGGGGTGTATGGCCACTCCCCGCTCGGACTTGACCGTCGAGCCGCTCGGCAACGTCAGCGATGACGGCGTGCCTCGTCATCCTCTACGCGACTATGAAGGCACCGTTGTCGTGTTGGACGACATCGCTGCCAACACGCGCAGACTGGTGATCGAGTTGGACACTCCGATGCAGTTCAACGCCGGTCAGTACGCCGAACTCATCGTTCCTGAGCACGCAGTGGCGCGGCAGTACTCGATGGCCAATCCTCCGACCGAGACTCGGCGGCTGGAATTTCACATCAAGCTCACCGCGGGCGGGTTGTCGACCGATGGGTGGATCTTCCGCTCAATGACGCTCGGGGAACGAGTCTCGCTGCGCGGCCCCCTCGGGCAGTTCAATCTCGTCGCGAAACAAGATGAACCGGCGATCTTGATCGGCGGTGGGACGGGGTTGGCTCCGCTGAAGGCGATCGTCCAACACGCCCTCGTCGAGGACCTCGTCCCAGAACTGTTCCTTTACCACGGCGGCCGCCGGCGGGAAGACCTCTACGATGTCGAATTCTTCCGCGATCTCGAACACCGATACCCGCATTTCCACTACCGCCCCGTTCTCAGCGAGGAGCAGTGGGAAGGGGCAACCGGGCTGGTCACCGATGTCGTGGTCAGCGACTTTTCCTCGTGCAAGGGGATGAGCGCATTCCTGTGCGGCCCACCCGCGATGGTCGATGCGGCGGTCAAGGCGCTCAAGCGCAGGCGTATGGCTCCTCGGTTGATCTTCCGCGAGGAGTTCGCCGTCACGCCGGCAACCAGCCCAGCGACGGCAGTGCTCTGACCTTCAGGATCCACCACGACAAAAGTCTGGGGCAGCGCGTATGTACTCGCTGCCCCAGACTTTGTTCGTTGCCACTCTATTCGCCCGGGGCGTAACCCGCAGATCTTGCGCAAAGCTGGACCCGAAGGCCGTTTGTAGCCCCGACCCCGTGAACCGCCGAGCGTGCAAGAACCCCAACGTTGCGCGACTTCAGTGACGCCGGCGGATGCACGGTCTTGCGCGGTTAGGCGTCACGGTATCCGGCTCGCGTCCTCGGATGTTCCGAGTCCCGATTTATCGAGCATGGCAAGTGGCGGGAAATATTGCCTTCAGCCCGAGTAATCCGAGGAGGCTGGCTCGCCCGGCAGCTCGCTCAGCGCGATGCTGCAGTTCGCCGACGGCATCGCCCCACCAGTCTTAACCACAGTGTTCACAGGCAAGCGCCCCTCCGGACCAGGGGCAGCCATGACCTCGGCCTTCGTCGCGCTCCTTGGTATTGCGACTGCCGACCTTTTCGCATTCCTACGCCTGCCCGCCACAGCTCGAAGCGATCACGAGCATCTCGTACCAGCCACAGTTCCACTGTGCACCAGAGCAATGCACCACCGATTTCGACAGTGTGTCTTCACAACTGATGCGGGATACCCACACGAGACATCCTCTCGAGGTCGAGAGCAGACTCGACAGCCTCGATGTCAACAGCCCCCATAGAGCGACCGGTCAGCGCTTGCAGCACTACCTCGAGATCGCGTGCGGTCACCGCTTCGGTCGTCGAATCCGATGCTCGATAACGAATAGGATATTCCATGACATCTCCTGACAGGATAGGGAGACAAGACATCTGGTAGCACTGCTCAACGGACCCAGCTGGGCTACGACAGTAGCCCTGCGAACTTCGCCATCAGCGCCAACAGCCTTCCCAGCGTGGAGTTGACGCTTAGGAAAGCAGCCTTCCCGGCAATCTTTCGGCGCTCCGTCGGTGGCCTCGGGCACCGGTATCAGCAGGTGATCGTTCCACACTCAATCCCCCCGACCAGCAGCGGACTTGACGCTCAATGCCGTCGTCCCGACCCGACACCGATTTCCTTCACAGCAGAGGAAAGACTCGACCGCCCCGGACCTCATTCGAGACCACCCGCCGATCGACCTCGCCCCTCAGTCCGTCGACTCGACTACACCAACGGAAGTTCTGTATGGGAAGCGCTCCTGTACACACAAAGGTCTCCGATGTGGAGAGTTGTTCGACTCACCGTCCACATCGGAGACCTCCGGCTCTCAACAACAATCACACGATCGCGGTCGAGCGGGTGCACGATCCCAATCAGGCAGGCGAACCAGAAACCGCCCGCGAGTGGTCGATGTCGTCCGGGATGGCCTGCTCGGCAGCAGCCACATCCGGATCCTCGATCGGCGCGCCGGGACCGAAGTGGGCGAACTTCTCGATGTGCTGATCCAGCGCGAGCGGATTGGGAGTGCCATACGTAAAGTACGTTTCCCACGGCAGCTGCGCACCGCCAACAGCGAGACCGGTATCGATGTCGGACATCTGCCAGGTCTTGGTCTCAGCGTCAGGATCGAGATGCAGATAGCCGGCTTCACCGAACAGCTCGATACGGTTTCCACCGGGCTCGAACACATACAGGAACTGACCCTGAGTGATGCCGTGCTTATCCGGACCAGCCTCGATTCGGATGTCATAGTCACGGAACATCTCGACCGCGTCGGCCAGGTGCTGTCCGGTGCCGTAGTAGAACGCCACGTGATGAAGCTTGCCGTTCCCACCGGTCATGTCGCGCATACAGGCAACTTCGTGACCGAGCAGATTCGAGCTCATCCACGCCCCGATCTCGACGTTGCCGTCGACGACACGTTCAGTGGTCCGGAACCCCAGGTGCCGCTCGAACGATTCCTTGAGCTCGGTGACATTCGACGCCATCAGGTTGAGGTGATCGATGCGCTTGACCGGAATACCCGACAGCGGCTTCTTGGAAGGACGCGAAAGGATCTTGCTCTGCAGTTCCGTCGGGGCGACGTACTTCTCGACCTCCCACAACAACTGCAGGTTGTGTCCATCCGGGGACTGGAACTCGAAGGTCTTGCCGTAGCCGAACTGGTCCTCGCTCCACTTACCGTCGACGTTGCCCTGCTTGAGCGATGCCACCCGACGTTCGAGTGCTTCCGGAGAGCTCGCGCGCAGCGCGGCGTGCCCCATTCCTGCCTCGGGTGCCTCGGTGACCTTCAAGCTCCACTGGTACGGATCCTCGTAGCCGCGGAGGTATACGGACTGCCCCTCCCGATGAGTGACATACATGCCGAGGAACTTGGTGAAGAAGTCGAGCGTCTCCTGCGGCTTGGGAGTGAACAGTTCGGCGCGGGCGAGATGCGCGATATCGAATCGAGCAGTGAGTTCGGTCATGGCTACTCCTGATCTGAGCTGTCCGGGCGAGCTGCACCGGCTGTGGTGGTGACCACGAGCTTGCGGCGATGCAAACCAGGCAGTCGTCGACATCCGGGATAACCGAACAGGGACGTGCTCGACCGCGCACATGTTCAGGACCACGGGATTTCCGCCTTCCGACCAGCAACCCCTTCCTAGCGTCGAGCCCATCACCCGAGAGTTCAGGGAAGGCCGCACAGATGAGTCGATTGAAAGCTGCGATCGTCGGATCCGGCAACATCGGAACAGACTTGATGTACAAGTTGCTGCGATCCGAGCACGTCGATCCCATGTACATGATCGGTATCGATCCGACCAGCGAGGGGCTCGAACGAGCCCGACAGGAAGGCCTCGAGGCCTCCGCAAAGGGAATCGACTGGCTGCTCAACCGGCCCGACCTTCCCGACGTGGTCTTCGAAGCGACATCAGCGAAAGTCCACGCCGCCGCTGCCCCGCGCTACGCCGAAGCCGGCATCCGCGCGATCGATCTGACACCTGCCTCAGTGGGCCCGTACGTGGTGCCGGCCGTGAACCTCAGCACGCACCTGGACGCGCCGAACGTGAACATGGTCAGTTGCGCCGGCCAGGCCACCATCCCGATCCTGTATGCCATCAACGAGGTCGCCGACGCGTCCTACGGCGAGATCGTCGCTGCCATCGCCTCGCACAGCGCCGGACCCGGCACCCGGCAGAACCTCAGCGAATTCAGCGAAAAAACCGGCAAGGCACTTGCCCAGGTCGCCGGAGCCGATCGAGCCAAGGCCATCTCGGTGATCAACCCAGCCGAACCACCGATGAACATGCGCGACACAGTCTACGCCAAAGTCCGCAACCCCGACCCGGCCGCGATCGAGCGCGCGGTGATCGACATGGTCGCCAAGGTCCGGCAGTACGTCCCCGGCTACACCCTGCGCCTGGTCGACGTCGACGGCGACCAGGTCACCGTCATGCTCGAGGTCGTCGGCGCCGGCGACTTCTTGCCCACCTACGCCGGAAATCTCGACATCATCACCGCCGCCGCCGTGCAGGTCGCCGACGTCATGGCCCAGCGCAACCTCGTCAAGGAAGCAATCCAGTGACCACCACCGCCACCACCGACACACCCCGCAAGGTCACCCTCGTCGACACCACGCTGCGTGACGGCATGTCGTCGGTCTCGCATCAGTTCACCACGCAGAACGTCGCCGATATCGCCCGCGGACTCGATCAGGCCGGCATCCCGACCATCGAGGTCGCCCACGGCATCGGCCTCGGCGCCTCGTCCATCCAGTACGGCTTCGCCGCCGCCACCGACCCCGAGTACGTGCGCGCCGCGGTCGACGCCGTCGACAACGCCGACATCGCCGCGCTCTACGTGCCAGGCATCGCCACCCTCGCCGAACTGCAAAGAGCGATCGACGCGGGCATCAAAACCGTCCGGGTAGCGGTGCACTGCACCGAAGCCGACTGCGGCCAGCAACCCATCGAATGGGCAAAAGAACAAGGCCTCAACGTCATGACGTTCCTGATGATGAGCCACAAACTCGACCCCGAGCCGCTCGCCGAGCAAGCCGCCAAGCTCGATTCCTACGGCGCCGACGTCGTCTACGTCGTCGACTCTGCCGGCGCCATGGTGCCGCAGCACGCCGGCGAGCGCGTCGCCGCGCTGCGGCAGGCGATCTCCGCCGACATCGGCTTCCACGCCCACAACAACCTCGGGGTCGGTATCGCCAACGCTCTGGCCGCCGCGGAGAACGGGGCGACATTCATCGACGGATCTCTGCGCGGGCTCGGCGCCAGCGCCGGCAACGCCCAGACCGAGGTATTGGCCGCCGCGTTCGAACGAGCCGGCTGGGACACCGGCGTCGACCTGTTCACACTCATCGACACCGCCGAGCACATCGTCGCGCCGCTGATGAAAGAACCCCAGATCGTCGACGAGACCGCGCTGATCCTCGGCTACGCCGGTGTCTACTCGACGTTCTTCCACCCCACCAAACGCGCCGCGAAGAAATTCGGTGTCTCCACCCGCGACATCCTGATCGAACTCGGCCGACGCGGTGTCATCGGCGGCCAGGAGGACATGATCATCGACGTCGCCTCCGAGCTCGCCGGCCGCACCTACGAACTCCCGGCCCGCGCCGGAGTCTGACACAGGAGACTGTCATGACCCACACCCACAACGCACCGTCGACCACACAGGTCCGTCATCTCATCGGCGGCGAATGGAAGCACGCATCGGACGGAGCAACTTTCGAATCGATCGATCCGCACGACGGGTCGCTACTCGGTGTCGTACCCAAGGGCACCGCCGAAGACGGACAAGCAGCGATCACCGCCGCCCGCCACGCCTTCGACAGCGGACCCTGGCCACAGATGTCGCCGAAGGAACGCGCAAAGATCCTGCACGCGGTCGCCGACAAGGTCGACGAGCACCGCGAAGAACTCGCCCAGCTCGAAACCCGCGACGGCGGTAAGGGCATCAACCAGTCCCTGCACGCCGAAATCCCGCGCGTGGCGCACAACCTGCGGTTCTTCGCCGACTACGCGTCGATGGCCGCCAACGAGGCCTACCCCGACGGGGATCTGCTGTCCTATGTGCTCTACCCGCCTGCCGGCGTGGTCTCGGCGATCAGCCCCTGGAACGCACCCCTGATGCTGGCCACCTGGAAGATCGCGCCCGCCCTGGCGTTCGGCAACACCGCAATCCTCAAACCGGCACCCCAAACCCCACTGACTGCACACCGCTTCGCCGAACTCGCACTCGAAGCCGGACTGCCCGACGGAGTACTCAACGTAGTACATGGCTTCGGTGGCGAAGCCGTCGCCGGCCCGCTGACCTCCGATCCGCGAGTCGACCGGATCACCTTCACCGGGTCGAGTGCCACAGGAGTCAAGATCCTGCAGGCAGCAGCACCCAACCACACGCCGGTCTCGGCCGAGATGGGCGGCAAGTCCGCAAACATCATCTTCGCCGACGCCGACCTCGACGTGGCCGTACCGATGTCGATCCGGGCGATCTTCGGCGGCAACGGACAGGTGTGCCTGGCCGGATCCCGACTGCTCGTGCAGAACAGCATCATGGACGAGTTCCTCGAGCGGTTCGTCGACGAGGCGAACAAGCTCAGCGTCGGCGATCCGAAGGATCCGTCGAACTTCATCGGCCCGCTCATCGAACAACGCCATCTCGACAAAGTCCACGGCTATGTCGAACTCGCGCAGCAGGAAGGCGGGAAAGTCGTCACCGGCGGCGCCCGTCTGACCGGCGACGCCCACGCCAAGGGCTTCTACTATCCCCCCACCGTCATCACTGGGCTGACCAACGACTCCCGAACCGCGCAAGAGGAGATCTTCGGGCCCGTCGAAACCGTCCTGGGTTTCGACACAGAAGACGAGGCACTGCGCATCGCCAACGACTCACGCTATGGCCTGGCCGGGATGCTGTTCACCCAGAACCTCGACCGCGCCCACCGGATGGCCGCGCGCTGGAAGGCCGGCACCGTATGGATCAACTGCTTCTTCGAACGCGACCTGCGTCTCCCCTTCGGAGGCGAAGGCGCCAGCGGCCTGGGACGTGAAGGCGGTCAGTACTCCCGCGACTTCTTCACCGAACCGCGCGCCGTGACCCTTCGGCTGCGCGGCTGATCCGGTCCTTCGACTCATTCACGTGGGCGGCCGGTGCAGTAGGTGCTGCACCGGCCGTCCCCGTTCCTCCCCGAGGAGTAATCACCCGTGACCTGCCCCAAGTTGTGTGTCGTCGTCGGCGCCACCGGTGCGATGGGCACCGAGTTCACCCGACGCCTGGTCCGTCGAGGCCTACGCGTGATCGCGGTCGCGCGCAACGCCGAAGACCTCAAAACCCTTGCAGCCGAAAACAGCCTGATCATCCCCTGTGTCGCCGACATCAGCGACGACAGTGCGATCGAGGCGATCTCCGCCTATGTCGACGCGCCGATCCGGATGGCCGTGTTCGCCGCGGGTCTGCCGGTACGTGGTTCCGCCGACACCATCAGCCCCGGCGATCTTGCTGTAGGGGCGAACATCAAGGTCGGCGGGCTGGTACGGCTGCTGCACGCGGTCCGCGGCCAGCTGGTCCCCGGATCGCGATTCGTCGCCGTCGCCGGATCGCTCGGTTTCGAACCCGGCCCGCTCGACGCCGCGCCGGGCACCGTCAACGCCGCAGTGTTCAATCTGATGCGCCAGCTCAGCGCCCTGTACGGACCGAAGGGCATCACCACACACACCATCGCGCCCGGCCCGGTCGACACGCCACGGCTCCGCAAATTCGTCGAAACCGAAGCCGCCGAGACCGGCCGCGATCTCGACACCATTTGGGAGCGCTACCGCGCCAAGACCACGCTCGGCCGGTTACCGACGCTGGACGAGCTCGGCTGGATCCTCGAGATGCTGCTCGCCCCCGAGGCGAGCGTGCTGCACGGCAGCGTCCTCAACGTCGACGCCGGCACACGCCACGGCGTCCAGTAGAGCACCACTCCCGAAAGGCCCTCTCATGCCTGTCGCACATTTCCATCTGCTCGACGGACGGTTCAGCGCCGAGCAGCGGCACCGTCTGCTTGTCGAGGCGAGCCACTGCTATTCGGAGGTTATCGACTCCCCGCTCGAACGAGTTCGGACCTTCATCGTCCGCTACACCGCCGATGATGTCGCGGTCGCCGGCGCGGTTGCCTCCGAGAGCAGCACGGCTGCACCGTACTTCACAGCCATCGTGCTGGCGGGTCGTCCCCGCGCACAGCGCGAGGAGCTCGCGGCCCGGTTCACCGACCTGATCGTCGATGTGCTCGGAGTGCCGCGTTCGGTCGTCCGTGGTCGGATCATCGAGGTGGACCCGGCGAACTGGTTCATCGGCGGCCACTCAGCAGCGGGGGTGCGCGCTGACGAAATTGCCGCTCGCGCGAGCAGCGGATCGTCCATCTGATCTACCCGATACCGCAAGGGGGTGGGATCGACCTTCGGCGATCCCACTCCCTGTCCGAGGGGTTTGCTCAGAACCCCCACGGGTCGTCGCGCAGCAACTCGAGCGAGCGGAAGCTACCGGTGTAGAAGACGAGCGGGTGTCCGTCGTCGTACCACAGTTGCTCCACTCGGCCCACGTGCAACGTGTGGTCACCGGCGGGATACGAGGCGTCCACCGAACAGGCCAGGTGCACCAGCGCGCCTTCGAGGAGAGGAACCTCCCGACGCCAGACGAATCGCACCAGATCGGGTTGATGGGCAGCTCCTGCGAAGTGCAGTGACAACGGCTCCTGATCTGTCGCCAGGATGGAAACACCGTACTTGCCGGTCTTGTTGATCCGCTCGTTCATCTTGGCTCGGTTCGCGATGGATATCAGAACAAGCGGGGGGTCGAGCGAAACGGAGGTGAATGCGTTGGCCGTCATACCGTGCACCGACGCGTCGTCCTCGCTTTCGGCGGTGGTGACGATGGTGACGCCGCTGGCGAATCGGCCGAGGGCCTTCCGCATCTGCAGGGGGGTGACCTCGATCTCGCCGTTCGGGGTGTTGTCGGTCATGGTCGTGCTCGTCATCGTCGCGTCCCGTTCAACCACGCACGATCTTCAGATCGTCATTGTTGATCAAGTCCGGACGTGTCCACCCGTCGACGTTGTACTCGGACATGCACTGCTCGGCGAAGCCCTTGAGCTCGGTATCCAGTCCCTGGGCCTGGTAGGCGAACAATGTCTGGAAGCGGACGGCCTCGTGGTCGCCACCGTAGTTGCGCTCGTACAGCTCGTGCCGACCTCCGAACTCGGTGCCCACGGCATCCCACAGCAGCTTGAGCAGCTGCACACGATCGATAGCGGTGATGCCGTTGGACCCGCGCACGTACTGGTCGAGGTAGGGCCGGATTTCGGGGTTACCCCAGTCGCTCGAATGCGAATTCAGGTAGATCAAGCTGCTACCGAGCGTCTGCTGGATGATCTCCTTGATCCGCGGATAGCCCACCCCCATGAACGTGCGATAGGCCAGACCGTAGTTCAGGTTCGGCTGCACAGCCCCGTTCACCCACTCATCGGGAGACTTGGCCATCGCATCCGACAAGCCCCAGAACATATCGCGCCAGTTGAGGATCTCGCCGATCTGCATCTGGACACCACGAAAATTGTTGGTACCTGTCGTCTCCACCGCCTTCAGAACACAGCCGGCGATGAAGTCGAGCTTGACCGCCAAGCGTGCACAACCATGGAACATGAACCGAGCCATGAACCCGGACTTCGTCACAAATCCGTTCGTGGTGTCCGCGTCATAGGCAAACACGTTCTCCCACGGAACCAGCACACGATCGAACACCATGATCGCGTCGTTCTCGTCGAAGCGGCTCGACAAGGGATTATCGAATGGGCTGCCCATCACTGCAGCGTTCATCTCGTAGGACGTCCGACAGAACAGCTTCAAGCCCGGCGAGTCCATCGGAACAGTGAAGATCAACCCGAACTTCTTGCTGCGCAGCGGAAGTCCATAATGGGCAATGAAATTGGCATTGGTGATCGCAGAGCCGGTCGCCACCACCTTGGCGCCGGAAACGATCACGCCGGCGTCGGTTTCCTCCACCACATGTACGCAGATGTCCGCGGTCTCGTCGGCAGGCTTATCACGGTCGATGGGCGGATTGACGATCGCGTGATTGAGATAGAGCACCCGCTCCTGCGCCTTCTTGTACCAGTCGAGTGCGTTCTGCCTGTACTCACCGTAGAAGTCCGCGTTGGCACCGAGGGTCCCGAGGAAAGAGGCCTTGTAGTCGGGCGACCGGCCCATCCACCCGTACACCTCACGTTGCCACGCGACAATCGCGTCGCGGGACAGAAGAAGATCGTCGGAATTGTGGGCGGTCTTGAAGAACGGGTGCGTGAATCCACCGTTACCCGTATCGGTCGGCACCGCCAGCACCCCCTGGGCTTCGGGGGTATGAAGCGCGTCGTACATCCGAGCGATCGAGCGAACCGAATTCCGGAAAGCCGGATGAGTCGTGACATCCGGGACACGTTCTCCGCGGAAATACACTTCGCGTCCATCCTTCAAGGACTCGATGTACTCCGCGCCGGTCATCGGCCGGACATCATTGGGGGTTCCGGTGGAGGTCTCGAGAATAGTTGGCGTCGTCACGTGCTCACTCCTGTTGTCGAGCTCAGACCGAGACGGTGTTCTCGGCCGATGCGAATCCAGGCGCCGCTCCGAGGCAATTCCGTACTCGACGGTCCGTACAGAGCCAGCTCCCTGTGACACGGAACACTAGATTCCGGAGGTACCGATAAACATGACTGAGCGCGAACGATGGAGTGACTCCACGCGCAAATCCACCAAACCCACTGTGGTATCTCTCGATACGCGAGGACTCGACTCCACGGAAGGCCGTAATCTGTGGGCGAACACCGTCGGCACCCTCTATTGCGAGTCGGACCTGGCATGGCCCAATCCACGCCAACCGTTCATCGCAGAATGGGGCGGTCACCCCATCGTAGAACTGCATGTCAGCACGATGCGCGCGGACGTCCACTCGGTCATCCGTTCGCCGGCGATGGTGCGCTCGGACGACGCGGGAGACTTCCTCGTGTTGGTGGTGACCGAAGGTAACGTCCGCGTCACCCAGAACGGACGCAGCGGGGTTCTCGAGCAGGGATCGTTCGCGTTACTGGACTGCGCCGCCCCGTTCGAATTCGAAGCCGAGTCGAATTTTCGTCAGGTAGTCATCGACACTCCCAGACCCCTACTCGAAGCGCGGTTACCCCAGCGAGCACTCGAGCAGGGAACCGGGCTGCCCATCAGTGGGATCTCGGGAACAGGCCGACTCGTGAGCAGGTTCCTCCTCGACGTCGCTGAACAGGACCGGACACTGCCGACGGGGTCAGCGGTCTCGATATCATCCGTCGCTCTCGACCTGCTGGTCACCGCCCTCACCGACAGCGCCACCGAGACTGACCCGACGAAGATCAGTCACGCGCGCGATCTGGCCGAAGTGCAGCGGATCGTCGAGCGACAGCTACACGATCCCGCATTATCACTATCCAGGGTCGCTGCAGAAGCGGGGATGTCTGTGCGACACATTCAGAACCTTTTCCGTGAGCAAGGCACGACCCCCCGCGCCTGGCTGTACCGCACACGGGTGGAGCGAGCACGTAAGTACCTCCTGAGCACTGATCTGACAGTCGCCGAAGTGAGTGAGCAATCAGGCTTTCGCGATGTGTCCCATTTCAGCCGCACATTCCGCGCCGCATACGGTTCCAGCCCTGGCCGTTATCGAACCGAACACCGCTGACCCACACAGGTGGCCCGATTCGCTCCGGGCCACCTCCGCGGCTCATGCCGACAGTCGAGCCGGTCCTGCGCCCTCTACCGCGAACTCTTCCGTCGAGACAGTTCGCGAGATCGACACCGATGCATGCCGACTACGCGGACGTAGGACACGGGTGCTTCGCGGCGAAGTCGAGCGTCATGGGGTTCCGGTCGGTGTCACTCCTTTAGGTGATCCAATCGGCCCAGGCGGAGCAGCGCGGGTCACGATCTACTCCGTTCGGGACGAGTGCGGACGTGGAACCTGTGGGCTTGACTCCGGGGAGCGAATACCTCCTACATTCGAAGCCGGTGTGATCTGCAACACTAGAATGTGGAGGTGAGCAGCGACATGACCGACAGTGCACAGAACAATGACTCCGATTGCACCGACAAGGCCAACCCCAAGGTCGTACTCAGCACACGCGATCTCGAATCGAGCGAGGTACGTTCGCGGTGGATAGACACACTCGACTCGACATACTGCGAACTCGACGTCGACTGGCCTGACATATCGGACTCGTTCGGGGCGGAACTGTCGGTGCGTCCCTTCGTCGACGTCACAGTCAGTGTCGTACGCGCAGACCCACACACAGTAATCCGCACCCCGAACATGATCTCGTCCGATCCCAACGACGACTACCTACTGTGCTTGATCACGAGCGGTACAGCGGTCATCGGTCAACACTCTCGGTCCGCAAAGCTCGAAAGCGGGGCGTTCGGAATCCTCGACTCATCGGCGCCGTTCATCGTCGACGCCCAGACCGAGTTCGAGCAGATTGTCGTCCGCGCCCCGCGCGCGGTGTTTGCGCCACATCTTCCCCTGGACGCCGTAGCGGAGATTACCGGAGAAGGTTTTTCCGGCCGCAGCGGCATCAGCCGATACGTCTCTCGCCTATTCGTCGACATGGCAACTGACGACTCCCTCCTTTCGCCCAACTCCTCAGCCTCCGTTGCCGCGTGCGCGATGGACCTACTCGTATCCGCCATCAGTGAACGCACAACTCCGTTCAACACCACCAAACGAGTTCACAACAAGGACCTTCGAGTCATACAGCAGGCAATGCAACGACACATGACAGACCCCGATTGCTCGATCAGCGACCTTGCAGCCGAACTGGGAATGTCCGTGCGGTACATCCACAAACTTTTCAGCGCAGCAGGCACGACACCACGCACATGGCTGAATCAACAGCGGCTCGAGCGAGCTCGCAAACTCTTGTTGAGCACCGACGCCACGATCTCTACCATCAGCGTCCGCGTAGGTTTCCGCGATGTCTCGCATTTCAGTCGAGCGTTCCGACGTCGCTTCGGGATCAGCCCACTGCACTTCCGCATGCAGCAACTCGGCACCAGCACCGGCAGCGACAACGGGTGACCAGACCGCCACGTTCTGACATAGAGCCCTCATCATGTACCCCAATAGCGATTGCCGCACTCCCGCAACGGAGTTCATCAACCACTGGTAAGCCCTTGAGCAATCTCGTCTACCCGGCGTGCTGGCGCGTCCGCAAATCGGACGCGCCGGCACCAGCGTTGAATCTCGTCGACTCCCTCGTAGATTTCCGACGATCTCGCCTGCGACGACCAACCGCAGCCATCTGCGACGTTGCTCGCCTGTCCCCGGTCAAGGGCATTGCCGGCGAGGACGTGTCGTCGTCATAGCGACTCCCCGAACGAGAAAAGGAACAGGGCGGTCCGTCCCAACCCCGATCTACTTGGCCCTTGCACTCATCGTCTTGTCCCGACTCGCTTGCATTGACACGAAAATCGTTCGGGATAATCAAGCGAAAGTCATTGAGCAGGAGATCGTTCTGCAATCGTCACATCACCGGCGGCAAAGTGAGTAGCCGGAACTTCACGCAGCACCACCCGAATATTGCTCAACGGCGCGTCCACGGCCCGCTGGGCGGCAACGGTGAGTTCATGTATCAGTGCGCGGAGCTGTTCGGGCGAACGCCCTGCGGAAATAGTCACGTCGATGAACGGCATCATCAGCCTCCTGACACATTTACGGTACCGAGATGAGTGAAGTGAGCAGCGATCCGCGCCCCGAGCCGGATCGGAACCGCATCCGTCATCCCCCCGGTGAGGATCACCCAGCCCGGCTCGATTGCCAGGCCACGCTCGGCGAGGGTGTTCGCCGCGAAAGCCAGTGCCTCCGCCGGATGGCCGTGCACAGCAGCTCCCGTCGCTGAGTCGACGATTTCTCCATCGACTTCGAGCAAGCAGGCTTCGAGACCGAGGTCCAGCGAATCCGGCCGCACACTGATGGGACCGGTGACGTACCGGCCGGACGAATTGTTGTCCGCGACAGCATCCATCATGGAGAACTTGTAACCCGAGAACCGGCTGTCGATGATTTCGATCGCACCGACCACATGGTCGACCGCCGCGAGCGCAGTCGCCGCCGAGACCCCTGGCCCTTCGAGCCGACGCCCCATGACGAACGCAATCTCCGGTTCGGCACGCGCGTGGATCATCTTCTCCCGAGGCACCGGCTCACCGATCGGAAGGATCATCGCGTCCGTCAACCACGCCGTCGACGGCGAGTCGACTCCCACCTGACGCTGCTTCGCCTTGGAGGTCACACCCAGTTTGACACCGGTGACCCTCTCCCCCCGCGAGATCCGCATCTGCAGCGCAATATCTTGAGCCTCATACGCCGCGGCCAGATCGAGACCGTCCCACTCTGCGAAGATCGACGTCTGCGCGACGCCGCTATCCTCCGCTCGTATAAGAACATCGGCCACTTTGGCCGGGCTCCATAGTTGCTCGGTCACTGTTCGTCCTTTCCGCCGAGCACGGCGGTGACGGTGCCGAGCCCACTGATAGTCGCAACGATGGAATCGCCGGGTGCGACAGGATACGCACCGGTCATCGAGCCGGGCAGCACCACATGCCCCGGCTCGAGGGTCACGCCGAGCGGACCCACCGTGTTGGCCAGCCACACCAGCGCACTGAGCGGTGACCCGAGAACTGCGCCACCGGCACCGGTTGCGACGAGCTCGCCGTTGATGTGCAGGTTACAGCCAGCCAGACGCAGATCCAGCTGGTCCAACGAGACCGGGCAACTGCCGAGTATGACCCCGCCGGATGAGGCGTTGTCGGCGATGGTGTCGAAAATTCCGATCTTCCAGTCCTTGATCCGCGAATCCACGATCTCCAGTGCAGGTAGGACGAAATCCACTGCCCGCGCTGCCTCTGCGGCAGTCACGCCTGGGCCGGCCAGTGGACGACCGAGGACGAATGCAATCTCCGGTTCGATACGCGGTTGCAGAAATGTGCCGCTGGCGATGGGATGGTGCTCCAGATGAAACATGCTCTGGGTGAGATGCCCGAAGTCGGGCTGGTCGACCCCCATCTGTCGCTGAATTGCTCGCGACGCGAGGCCTACCTTGTGTCCCTTGACGACATCGCCGGCCGATGTCCACTGCTCTACCTGCGCCTGCTGGATGCGGTATGCCACTTCTAGGGACGCGTCGGGATACTCGGGTGTCAGCGGGTCGATCGGCTCGGCGGTGCGATACGCGTCGAGCAGACGATCCGCTGCCTTCTGAACAGCAATATCCATAGTTCCTCGGTTGTGTCGTGCGGTTGATACAGATGTCAGGACGCTCGGGGACAGCTACCGACCGGCTCCAGCGATGGGTGGTTCCGGGATTCGAGTGGAACGACGTCCGCCGCCTCGGCAATAGAGCGAGTGATCTTGTTTGCGGCAGCGATCACAGCACGCTCGAGTTGAGCTCGCCGCGAAGCGAATCGGGTGGCCGGAACACTTATACTCACTGCAGCCACCACCGAACCCATGTCGTCACGAACCGGTGCGGCGACACAGTGCACCTCCGACACCGTCTCGCCCATGTCCACCGCGACACCAGTTGAGCGAGTCATTTCCAGAGCGTCGGCGAGGGCATGCGGACTCGTAGTCGTCGACGGTGTTAGTCGCCGTAATGGACGCGCTGTCAAGTACCGCTGCAATTCAGTCTTGTCGAGTTGCGCGAGCAGGACCTTGCCCACAGCTGTGGAGTGGGCATCGAGCCGGGTACCCACTCGAGCCCCCTGCACGGTGATGTTGTGCGTACCGATCACCTTGTCGACGTAGAGGACACTCCAGCGTTCCATGATGGCCAGGTGTGTCGTCTCTCCATAGTTCTCGACCAGCTCCTCCAACACAGGAGCGGAACAAGAACGTACGTCCACAGTGCTGCGGAGCGTTTCCCCGAGTTCGACGATGCGCCAGCCGAGCCGGTATCGGCCGCGATTCCGGCACTGCAACAACCCGGTGTCGACGAGACTGGCCAGCAAAGCATGAGCACTCGACCGGGGCACGTCGATGGCCGCTGCAACTTCCGAAACACCCCATTCCGGACGCTGAACTGTGAACAGATCGAGCACCGGACCAATCTTTTGCACTGTTTGCAGACCAGCCATGCCGACAGCCACCTTTCAAAGTTCAATCTGGATGACGGTTGAGCAACCCCGTCGCATCACTGTGAGGTGGAACACTAGGTGGCCGAGCAGAGAACGAACATGTCCTGAAGCGCACGAATGAATGACCCGAAGCGCACGAGCCACGATCTACGGCCCACCGAGCTACCTTCGATCCCCCGTGGCACTGATAGCACAGCAAGTGCGTATCTCCCGCGGGACTGATGGCCTACCGGCTCTCCCGACTCGACTGGACCGGCCCTCCCCGACCGAACGCAAGATCCATGGCTACGAACAGTTTGGTGATGACGCCGCAGACGCGGCGCACCGACTCGTCGTGTCCGCACCGTCATGCCGACCACACAGGAGCTACCGGCGCCCGACGAACATCGACGCACCCTGCAGGAGCAGTTGGCAGCAGAGCTTGTTGTGAAAAAAGTGGCCGTTGCGGTCCGTACTCGATGAGAGTCGCAACGCCCAGTTGGAGCACACACAGACCAGCGCCCGGAAGGTCACGAGCCACACGCCACACAACAGTGCGAAGCAAGCCACTACTTGCCAAACAGAAAAGTCGCAATGAACCTACTTTCCCGACCGGCAGGTAGCCCTCAGGAAGCAGGCACCATCGTGAACCATGAACGTGACGAAGCCCTTGACGCGTTGCGGGAAATCCACGCCCGCCGAAGCCAGATTCTCGCTACGACCCGACCGGCCCAACTGCCCCGGTCCTATCTGATCACCACCGCACTGGCGTTCACCGCGGTAGGTATCAGCACCGACCTGACCGTCCCGCTACGCCCGATCGTGCAACTGGCCGCCCTCCTGTGCCTGTTGGCGGCAGTAGCCACCCTCACCGGCGGCGCACCGGCCCGGCCGAACCGCACCGAAGTGCGCACCTCCCCGCAAGCAGCAACCGGAGTCGTCGTGCTGGCCGTCGGCGCTCTCGCCGGAGCAGGCGCCGTCCGGGCGGGCCTGCCCCTGGCCCGGATCACTCGGTGGATTGGCCGCCGCGATGACCTGGCTTACGTTGGCACCGCTGGCCCATCGACGCTCCATCCGGCCGGGACGTCCTGCATGAACCCCCCGTCGTGCAGCCGGACGGATTCAACGAGCTGATCCACGCTCCCCCGCGCCTGTCCCTGATGTCCCTGCTCGCACCTACCGAATGGACCGAATTCGTTTACCTACGCGACACTCTCCATCTCAGCGACTCCGCTCTGAGCAAACAGTTGACGCTCCTCCAGCACGCCGGCTATGTGCACGTCCAGTGGAACGCCACGGAGCCAGCCGCCCCGTGACAGCGGCGCTCACTCCCCTCGGGCGCCAAGCATTCACCGATCACGTCGCCGCCCTGCGCGCCTTGCTGGACCTTCACTGACACGAGCGTCAACATGGGGGACACCTGAACTCGAGACGGCTCGTCGTAGTCCGTATTCCCGGCGCGCTGTGCGACGTTCCTGGCATAGGCGATACGGACTGTTCGGGGGACGACTGCACCGCCGACTGATCACCGGACACCGTCGACAACGGTCAGAGAGCGCGAAGCCAACGCCGAATTCGGGGGACTGTCTGAATAACGGTGGATCCGGGTTGGCCTGACACGCCGAGCAGCGAGCTTGGCGGGAAGGATCGACCATGACGGAAACACTGGAGCCCATGGCGGACGAGGTGAACCAGCTGGAGTTGGCGCAGCAGCTGCTGGCCCAGGCCAAAGAGCAGGGCATAGAGCTGATGGGCCCGAACGGACTGCTCGGGCAGTTGACGAAGAACGTGCTCGAAACCGCCCTGGATGCGGAGATGACCGAGCACCTCGGCTACGAGAAGAACGACCCGGCCGGACGCGGCAGCGGCAACTCCCGCAACGGCACCAGATCGAAGACGGTGCTCACCGAGATCGGCCCGGTCGAGATCGACGTCCCGAGGGACACCGACTCGAGCTTCGAACCGAAGATCGTGCGCAAACGGCAACGGCGGCTGACCGGCATCGACGAGATCGTGCTTTCCCTCAGCGCGAAAGGGCTGACCACCGGAGAGATCTCGGCGCACTTTCAGGACATCTACGGAGCGTCGGTGTCGAAGGACACCATCTCCCGGATCACCGACAAGGTGCTCGAGGAAATGACCGAATGGCAGAACCGGCCCCTCGATCGGGTATATCCGGTGGTGTTCATCGACGCCATCCACGTCAAGATCCGCGACGGTCAGGTCACCAACCGACCGATCTACGTCGCGATCGGGGTGAGCGTCAATGGCGAACGCGACATCTTGGGGTTGTGGGCCGGCGACGGCGGGGAAGGCGCGAAGTTCTGGCTGGCGGTGCTCACCGAGATCAAGAACCGCGGAGTCGCTGATGTGTGCATCGTCGTCTGCGACGGGCTCAAGGGTCTGCCGGATGCGATCAATACGGTGTGGGAACTGGCGGTGGTGCAGACCTGCATCATTCACCTGATCCGCAACACTTTTCGGTTCGCACCACGTCAGCATTGGGACGAGATCTCCCGCGATCTCAAGCCGATCTATACCGCTCCGACCGAGGCCGCGGCCAAGGAACGGTTCGTCGAGTTCGCCACCAAATGGGGGCCGAAGTATCCGGCGATCGTGCGGTTGTGGGAGAACGCCTGGAGCGAGTTCGTGCCGTTCCTCGACTACGACATCGAGATCCGACGGGTGATCTGCTCGACGAACGCGATCGAGTCGATCAATGCCCGCTACCGGCGGGCGATCCGCGCCCGTGGGCATTTCCCGACCGAGCAGGCCGCGCTGAAGTGTCTCTATCTCGCGACGCGGGCTCTGGACCCCACCGGTCGGGGTAGGGCACGATGGGCGATGAGGTGGAAGCCTGCCCTCAATGCCTTCGCGATCACTTTCGAAGGACGCATCAACTAACCGATGCCAGGCCGGATCCACCGTTTATCGGACACTCCCGAATTCGGTTACGTGCGTTTGTATACGGTGAGAGAGTATTCAACGAGATCATACGTCCCATAGTCCATTTACCGTACCAGGGCGAGCCGTAGAGTTCCTCGTCGGAGTAACCCTCGACCAGTTCCATGATCTTTCTCTTTGCATCGGCGAGTCGAAGACGCAGACTCGCCCAGGACTCGTCCTGATGCTCGGCATAGTAGCGTTGCGCCAGTAGCCCGAGCTCGTTCCACTTGATTCCCTGAGCTGGAAATTCGTCGGGCAACCCAGCAGCGCGGCGTTGGTGCCAGGTCAAAACCTGTTCATTCCACCCGATCAGATACGCCACCAAATCGGCCGGGCTCATCGAAGTGCCCTTGACGTGCCCTTCGAGGACAGCCTCGCGCACCGACTCCGGCGGCACCCGGTCGAGGTCATCGCAGAGCCGGGAGAACGCCTTTTCGATCCCAGAAATGAGTTCACTTCTGGACGCAGGAACTACCACATCTTCCTTCTTTCTGTGCGGTCCGAAAGCCACACCGCCACTTCGATCTAGGAGCCGTACCAAACGGTAGTGCGCTGGGCGCAGACCGGATGGAAGCATCTGCAGTATGAGTTCCACGTCCCTGCCTACTGTTGTGAACGCGCGATCGAGGATCCGATACGCCGCTTCGATCGGTGTACTGGCCTCAGCTCTGGTGATGGTCGACCAGCTCACGAAGTGGTGGGCCGAGACGACGCTGATCGTGGGCGCAACCACGCCGGTGGTCGGCGAGTTCGTTCAATGGAAGCTGGTGTACAACCCCGGTGCAGCATTCGGACTGGGCAGTGAGTTCACGTGGGTTCTCACTATGATCGCGGCTATCGCCGTCGTCGGACTGTTGGTGTTGGCCCTGCGTGTACGCACTCCGAGCTGGGCGGTAGGCGTCGGTCTTCTTCTCGGAGGCGCCGTGACCCATCTCGGCGATCGGGTCGCACGAGAGCCCGGTTTCGCTCGCGGCCACGTCGTGGACTTCATCGACTACAACGGTTTGTTCGTCGGCAATGTCGCCGACATCGCCCTCGTCGTCGGGGCCGCCCTGTTGATGCTTCTCAGTGTGCTGGACGTGGAGTCCGTCCCTCGCGCCCCTATCACTGCTTCCGGCGACGTGCAGCTTCGATCAGGGAAACAACAATAAAGACCGAACCAGCTGCATCACCGGTGTACATTCGTCCTCTTGCCGTCACGGGACGATGCTCGTCACTCGGAGTGGTCGCGAAGAAACGTCGTGGCAGGTCTCTGCCGAACCGGATCCTGCACTGTGTTCCACCTCCATCAGTTGCACCCTCGGTCCTGCAGCCATGCCCGTGCAGTCTCTTCGGCATTCTCGGGTGAAGTGACGTAATCGGGCAGGATTGGTACCTCAGCGAGACTCATGCCATTGCGGTCGACGTACGGACTCTCGGTAAGCACGAGGAGCGCTCCATCGAAGAGGGGTCGCGCCGAATTCGCAGAGGTGTATCCCGCGCTGTTCGTCCCGAACGACCGAATGTTGTCGAGCCCTCGGAAGGCCCGAGTTAGGACATTACCGACGGGTAGATTGATGCTCGGCCCCGTGACCTGCATGTTCGCCGTTCCTGTCGGGTGGATTGGGGTACTAATCAGGTAGCGTCCCGGCCGTGACATACGTGCGGAAGGTGCGGACCGCGTCGGGAGCGGTCGCAGTTCAGGTCGCCCGCAAAAACCGTGGCCGGGTCGAGATCATCGAACACGTCGGGTCGGCGCACACCGATGCCGAGCTGAGTGTGCTGCTCGCCCGAGCCCGCCGCATCGTCGACGGCGAGCAGGGCGTACTCGACTTCGAGGTCTCCACCCGCATCGCCCGGGTCGACGAGGTCGCCGACTGGCGGTCCGAACCCGAGCGGACTGCCGCTGCGACGGTGGCGCCGGCCGGACGCACACTGGGCACGAGTTCGCGGTTGCTCTACGAGGTGCTCGGCGCCGTCTACGACCGACTCGGGTTCGACGAGGTGGGCGACACCGTGTTCCGAGATCTGGTCATCGCCCGGATCGTCGAACCCACCTCGAAAGCCGACTCCGCACGAGTCCTCGACGATCTCGGTGCAGATACAGTCTCGTACAAAACAATCCAACGGCACCTCGTCGAGTCGGTCACTCGCGACTACCGCAACATCGTCGCGACGCGATGCTTCGCCCGTGCCGCCGCCAGCGGGGACTTGTCCCTGATTTTGTACGACGTGACGACCCTGTACTTCGAAGCGGAGAAGGAAGACGACCTGCGCAAGGTCGGGTACTCGAAGGAGCGTCGCGTCGATCCCCAGATCGTGGTCGGCCTGCTCGTCGATCGCACCGGATTCCCATTGGAAATCGGCTGTTTCGAAGGCAACACCGCCGAGACCACCACCATCGTTCCGATCGTGCGCCAGTTCCAGCAGCGGCACGGCCTGGGCGACGCCGCGATGGTCGTCGCCGCCGATGCGGGCATGTTGTCAACAGCGAACCTGACCGATCTCGATGCTGCCGGCGTGAAGTTCATCGTCGGCTCCCGTGTCACCAAAGCACCCGGCGATCTCGCCTCGCATTTTCACTGGTACGGCGACCTGTTCACCGACGGCCAGATCATCGACACCATCACCCCACGTCACGGGCGCAGCACCGTCAACAACGTGCGTACCAGGGCCGAGCCCGTGTGGGACCCGACGACGCATCCGAACGGATGGCGAGCAGTCTGGCAGTACTCACGCAAACGTGCGGTGCGCGATGCGCAGACCCTCAACCTGCAGGAAGCTCGTGCCCGCGCTGTCATCGACGGCACCAAGCCCGCGAAGGCGACCCGGTTCGTCACCGTCACCACGAAGGGCCGGCGCCTGGATACTGCGAGTATCGAACGGGCCCGTTCCCTCGTCGGTTTGAAGGGGTATGTTTCGAATCTGCCTGTCGCTGTGATGGATTCACGTGACGTTATCGCGAAGTATCATGATCTGTGGCATGTGGAGCAGTCGTTCCGGATGTCGAAAACCGATCTGCGAGCTCGACCGATGTTCCATCGCACCCGCGATGCGATCAAGGCGCACTTGACCATCGTGTTCGCGGCGCTGGCCGTCGCCCGTGAGGTTCAGGACCACTCCGGCCTGGGGATCGGCAATGTCGTCAAGCAGCTACGGCCGTTGCGGACCTCCACGATCGTCATCAACGGGGCCACCGAGTCGTTCCCGCCGCAGATCCCAGCCGCTCAGCAGAAAATTCTCGCGGATCTCGGCTTCGCGGGGTACTAAAAATGTCCTAAGTCGGGACCGAATGTTGTCGAGCCCTCGGAAGGACGCGAGCACCACCTCGCCGCTCGATGCCGTCTCAGCGTCTTGGAGCACCGCGACAGGTTGATCCGCAATCTTCGTCACGACACCGACCGAAATGGCGGTTCTGCCGATTCCGGCACCGTCCTCATAGATAGTTACGGGCGTATCCGCCCCGGTGCGTGTGCGGAACGTCATGGCGGTACCGTTCGGCAGAAGCGGGGTCACACCCGAAAGCATCGGATACATCGTCCCGCCCGTGTTCCCCCGCAGGTCGATAATCCACCCGCAAGTCTGATCAGCGGCGTCGACGATGCCGCTCGCTGCGGTTCGCGCGTAGTGACGCTGCATCTCCTCCGAGACCGCACCCACGGCGGGAACTGTCACAGTGGTGATGCCATCCGCGGTCGTGACGGTGGGCGCAGAGAACTCGTCGAGAGCCGAGACGGACCACCGTTCGACTTCCGTCGGTTCGAGAAGGAAGGAGTGCTTGCCACCGGCCGCTTCAACTGCGGCCGCCAGGGGCGCATGTATCTCCCCCATACTCGTGGCGCCTTCGGCTTTCGCCTCGACTTCTGCGCGCTGCGCCGCCCATTCCGGTCCTGCTGCGTAGTAACCGTTTCTCCATGAGATCCGGCGCGATATCGGCGTAGCGTTGCGGTGACGGTTTCACCAAATACACACCGACTGCGGACCGCAGCGAATGCAACGCCCAAACGCCTGCAACTCCTGCCACCAGAGTCGAGACTCCGATCACGGACACGACCACTCCCACCCCAGCAGCCATCGACCGGATCAGCGACCTTCGTCGCCGGCGTGACTGTCGCGCGGGCACATCGGTGTCCGCGATAGAGTACGAATTCGCATCGATCCCAGTTCGGTTGACACTTCGGGCTCGGCCACGACGGTTTTCGGCCATCATCGGCCCGCCGAGGAAGCGCCGACAATACGGGTGAGGAAACCGTCGAGCCGACGACGTAGATTCTCGATTCGTGTCTCACTGAACAGTGAACGCTCCGGTTGCGGATCCGACAACGGCTTTGCGTTGCGCACATACAGCGAACAGTCGAAGTCCACGCAGATATAGGTACCGACGCTATTGGCTGCCTTTCCCGCAGGCCCGGCCTTCTGTGCGGTGAACAGCGCTGCTTCCCCACTACGCCGCATGGAGCGACACAGATTGCACATGACCCCGCGCGTACGGATCGGGTCGACAGCGGCGACGCGGAACTCGACTGCGACGAGTTCACTGCGATGGTCGGTGACCAGATATGCGCGATGAGATGCACGCGGATCGATCCATCCGTAGAAGTCCCGGTCGCTCCACTGCACCTCGTCGAAGTTGTTGGGGAACGACATCGACTTGGCCTTGTTGCGCGAGCTGTTGACAAGGCTGGACATGATCTCGGTCTTCGTCGGGTGCCTCACGGCGTCCTCCATCCTTTATGAAACGATCGTAGTATAAACTCGTGTCATGGGCCGCCCCAAGGACGATGCACGCCGACACGAGCTACTCACCGCATGCGTGCGCTATGCGCAAGAACGAGGACTGTTCGGATTGACCCTCCGCCCGCTCGCAGACGAAATCGGGACATCGACACGAAACCTTCTGCACCACTTCGAAAGCCGAGAGCATCTGATCTCGGAGATTGTCGACGAAGTACTCGCCGACCAACTCGAAACCTCTCGTGCACTGCTATCGCGCATACGACGTCAAAAAACGGCCGCCACGGCACCGCCCCGGAACGTGGTAGCCGACGTGATCGCAGACGGACTCGAGCTCTCCTGGGCGCACACCACGACCCCCCAGGGTCGCATCCAGATGGCGATGTTCTTCGAAATCTACACAGCAGCCATGCGTGACAATGACCTTCGAAACAGGTTCGTCGATCCTGTCATCACCGAATGGGTCACCCCGATGGCACAGGCCCTCGAGCAAGCGAGTGTCGTGAACGCCCTGTCATTGGCCCACCGCGTACTCGCTGTTCATCGAGGACTCCTACTCCAGGCCACAGCAACCGGTGCCACTCCGGAGATCGCAGCCGCTCACAAGGATGCTGTCCACTGCATCCGCAACGAAATCTGCACCGCCTGACAGAACAGTCCACTACAGCACAAGAATCACGGCTTGCATCGGTGCAGGTGCAGCATGATCCGATCGACGTAGCGGCCTTCATTCGAAAGGTCCACAACGTACGCGGCCAGTGGCGGTCCACTCCTCGGCTCCAGTCGATGCAGACCATCCTCGGCGCCCCGCGGTTCACCGGCTGCCCAGACCACCATGCAGATCATTACCGCCGCGACCGCACGGCACCACGGCGGCAAAAACTCTGCCGTAGCAACGACTCGCGGTGGCGTTCTTTGCGTAGCAGGTCCGAACGCATGTGCGGAATGGGGTCCGAGTGCCCCACCCCCACAACTTTCGGGCGGGGCGTCACTCCCTATCTGAGTCTGTCCGGGTGTCAGCGGCTGCGGTCGCCGACCGTCCCATGCTCGCCGGAGACTGCGTTCCAGCCGAACTACCGTTTCACGAGGGCCTACATCATCGGTTCAACCCGCGCCAGCTCGGCAAAACACACATCACAGATCGTTGACGAAGCCCGCGGATACCTCCGGGGCCATTCCCGGCTGTTCCTTCAATGCTCTCTGGACGGCGACTTCTACATATCATCGGAGGGGTCGACAAGAACTTTCATCTTCCGGCCCGCATGCAGTGCCTCGAATCCCTCGTTGATCACATCATCGATTCTGACTGTGGTGACCCACCCTGTGGTGTCGTAGACACCTTGCGCCATGAACGCAATAACGGCTTCGAAGTCGGTGGATGTGTAGCACAGCGAGCCCTGGATCCGAGATTCGTTCATTACCAGGTTCAGTAGCGGTACGTTCAACGGCTTTTCGTAGATGGCGACGCTGATGGTCGGTCGCCGTGCACCGACACTCGCAGTCGCAGCCTCGATTGCCGACTTCACACCCGCTGCGTCAAATGCGGCATCTGCTCCACGGCCGCCCGTGACGTCGGTGACGAACGCAGACACGTCAACCTGGGTCGGGTCAAGGGTATGGGCGCCCAACGCCTCGATTGCAGTGCGGCGAGTCGGCGACGGTTCCGCGACATACACCGACTCGAGCCCCATGCCTCGCAGCGCGAACCACAGTCCGATACCAATGGGCCCGGCGCCGAAGATTATCGCCGTGTCGCCGGGCCCGACGTCACCGAGTGCCGCAGCGTGATACGCCACTGCCATCGGCTCGACCAGTGCACCGAGTTCGAGTGAGACGTTGTCGGGCAGTCGATGCAACATATTGACCGGCACGATGGTGTACTCCGCCATACCGCCGTCGGACATCAGGCCATGGAAGCCGATCTGCTGACACACGTTGTACGTTCCGGCCCGACAGGGCGCACAGCGCCCGCATCGGTAGATCGGCTCGATCGCCACTCGGTCGCCTGGGACATAGCCGGTGACGCCCGCGCCGACCTCAAGGATGGTCCCGGCGAACTCATGGCCCATCGTCAGCGGCAGTTCCCGACCGGTCAGCGGATGCGGCTCGGTCGGGACGAAGATCGGGCCTGCATAGTATTCATGCAGGTCAGTACCACAAATTCCGTTGAAACCTACCTTCACCTTGACCGTGCCCGGTCCAGGTTGCGGTTCAGGAACGTCAGCGATTTCCAGTTTGTTGGGTCCGTAGTAGACAGCAGCTTTCATACCTCGAGTAGTAGTGACTCACGACACATTCTGAAAGAGTTGCAGCGCGTTGCAACCGATATCCAAGTTGTTACCCCGCGGGGGTGCATGAGGCTCGACAGAAGCCATGGACAAGTGCCGCGAATTTGAAGACACGTCGCGGCACTCGACGTGAAACCCGCGCGCCGCGCTGAAACCGTCTCATTACCAATGCCTCGACACGTCCGCTTGCATCGATCCCCTCACGGCCTTGCAGGAGATCGCCCCCGCGTGCTCCTCCAGTCCTCGCGTATCTGCACGTCTGTACCTGTGCAGACCGGCGCCTCGAGAACGAAGCGCAGAATCATCACCCCCACTGGGCTTTCCGATGATTGGATTCTGCAGTAACCTCGTACCCCGGGTCGGCGAATCCCTGTCACCGGCCCGAGAAATCACCGCCCCCCTCTGCGCGGTGGCCGCAGCCCTACCGCAGCATCCCCTGTGCTCGGTAGGGCTGCTTCGCTTCTTCACCAAGACCGTCTCTCGAGGTACGCACAACGAACTGACCTTCTCAGTAGGTGACCGAGCGATGTGTGCACGTGAACCCCACACGTCGAATCGGACAAGAGCGCCGAGTACGCCGAACCGCGATCAGGCAACCGGACGGTTCTCCCGAGTCACAGTCGACGCTCAGGCCGTTGGAGACGTCACGGCCCATTCCATTACTGGGCGACGATGGCTGCTCAACTGCCGCCGTACGGATGCAACGCTGTGCAACTCTGTACTCCTTCCCCCACCTCCGATAGGAATACTTGCACCATCGCGGAGACCTCAGGAGGACATCAGGAGGCATCGATGCACACAGCTGCACTATCGCCGGCGAAAGATGGCGGTGCCCGGCGACGCCGGCCGACACTCAGCGAGCCGGAAACCGCAGCGAGTGCATCTCAGGTACTGACGTTCACAGCTTCCCCTCGGCCATCTCCATCCTCGCCGAGCCACACTCACGGCGTGCGGCCGACAGGCACAGTGTCAGTCGGGCGGCACGTAACCACGGCTTCGAGAACGCTCCGCATGAGCAGCCGGATAAAGGCAACTGCCGAATCTCAGGAAGGACCAACATGACCGTCGCACTCGTCACAGGAGGCGGACAGGGAATCGGCCGCGGCATCGCACTGCGCCTAGCCCGGGACGGACACGATATTGCGCTCGTCGACGTGAACGAGGCCAACATGCAGTCGGTTGCCGCCGAGATTCGTGGGATCGGCAGAAAGGAAACCACATTCGTCGCCGATGTCAGCGACCGTAATGCCGTGTTTGCGGCAGTGAACCATGTGCACGAAACTCTCGGCAGTCTCGACGTTATGGTCAATAATGCTGGTATCGCGCAGGTTGCTCCGATCGCGGATGTTCGCCCTGCGGATCTGCAGAAGATCTGGGCGGTCAATGTTGATGGCGTACTGTGGGGGATCCAGGCTGCAGCGGAAAGATTCAAGTCGGAGGGGCGTAAAGGCAAGATCATCAACGCGTCCTCGATCGCTGGACATGATGGTTTCGCGATGCTCGGTGTCTATAGTGCAACGAAGTTTGCGGTTCGCGCCTTGACGCAGGCTGCAGCCAAAGAATATGCGGCGTACGGGATCACCGTGAACGCGTACTGCCCCGGAGTTGTCGGTACCGACATGTGGGTGACCATCGACGAGCGTTTCGCCGAACTGACCGGCGCTGCGAAGGGCGAGACCTACCAGAAATTTGTCGGCGGCATTGCGCTCGGAAGAGCCCAGACGCCGGAGGACGTAGCCGCGTTCGTATCGTATCTTGCCGGTCCTGATTCGGATTACATGACCGGTCAGGCACCTCTGATCGACGGTGGTCTAGTTTATCGCTGAGCAGCCTCCTTGTACCGATGTATACGATCGAGCACGATGACGCGACTCGCGAATGCCGAGCGCCCGCATGATCTACCCAGATCGGCACAATGAGGGAACGTTTCACACCATACGACCAGTAATCGTCCGTCCCATGACGTCTGAGCAGCCCACCGGTTCGACTACGGATCTGGAACACAACCTCCCCGGTGAGCTGGAGGTATATGTATGACCAGTTCGACTCATCAGCGACTCCTGGCTGTCGATTTCGGAACCGACCTCGCGCGGCATGCGCGAGTCCTGAATCGGGTACGCGACGCCGTACTTTCCGGACAGCAACCACCTATGCCGCCACGCGAAGTCGTCGCCCGGTCGTGGTCACGATTACAGACAGTGGGCGTCAGCCCCGCACGGTGTGAGGATATCGTCGTCGTAGAGTGCGCAGATCTCGAGTCTCGTCGCACACGAACGCCTCTTCGCGCGGTTCTTCCGGAACTTCGGAGCACGTTGACCACGGTGGCGGGCGAGGCAAATTTCGTCGTCGTACTTGCCGACGCTGACGGAGTCGTGTTGTGGCGGGAAGGTTCCCACTCCGTCTGCAGGCGAGCTGACGCTCTCGGTTTCGTAGAGGGTGCCCAATGGTCAGAACGCGTTGTCGGCACCAACTCCGTTGGCACTGCGTTGATCGAGAGAGCACCGGTACAACTGTTCTCGGCCGAACACTATGCACGGTCGCACAATGACTGGTCGTGTACCGGGTCACCGGTACACGATCCACGGACTGGTGACATACTCGGCGTGATCGATATCAGCGGTTCGGCAATGTCGATCCATCCCGCCACCATGGCTCTCGTGCAGACGGCGGTGAGATTGGTGGAGTCGATATTATGGCGTGAACACATCACCCAAATTGAGAAGCTCCGCGCGAAGGTGGCCCCAGTGCTTGCGACCGTCGGCGGGCCAGCACTCGTCTTGGACCGGCACGGTTGGGTTGTCGAGTCGGTCGGGATCGGTGTTCCTGAACGGTTGGCACCTCCGTGTGCGGAAAAACCCTTGCTGGTACCAGGTCTTGGTTTGTGCGTTCCCGAGCCACTCAGTGAGGGATGGTTAGTGCGCCGTAGGCAGGACGGACCGACGATCGAACTCGAACTCGATCTCGGTGCCCAACCCCGGGCTACGGTGCGCGGAGACGTGGATTGGACACGTGCCCTGTCACCGCGACATGCGCAGATTCTGCGGGTGCTCGCGAGCGCCGGACCTACGGGGATCGATGCCGCCACAATGAGCGAAGTCCTGTTCGGGGACCGTGATCACGTGGTCGCAGTCCGTGCCGAGATTTCTCGACTACGAAGGAGTCTGGGGCCGGTTCTGACCACTCACCCATACAGATTCGCGCAGGACGTCACGGTTCGAACCCTCGACTGAGCTCATCCTTCTCCTGCCCTGCAGTACGTCGACGTGCACGCATGCGCGCTTTGGTATTCACGCATCGTCGAACCCGCTTCGAAACTCTCGCTGCCGGCTGGACCTGAACGACCTCGGGTGACCCAGGAACGCAGCGAGTGCGCGGTCGGCAAGACCGTGTAGTTGTCATGGCCCCCGCGATCGGTAGCCTCGAAACTGTACCCGATCCCAACTCGGTCGATACGCGCTCGGTGACCGATCGGATCCGAGTCTCCCCACCTGAAGAGCACCTTGGCCTGGTTGTCGACTATCACCGCGGTCGCGTCCCGCACCCGCTCTGCCGTGGCCGTATAGACCACGCGAACCTGTTCTCACGGCGCTGCAGCCATCCAGTTCCCCACGACAACCAGATCGCCTAATTCCTTTGTCCAACAATTGCTTCTGCGTCTTCAGGTGCACGCCAGTGCACGCTACGACGAACAGACCACTACTCCCCATCACGTCCCGAGGATTACTGCACGACTTTGCGAACCCCTGGAGTTCGAACTCCTGGGATATCTCTGAGGCCTTCACAAAGCCCTAAGCTTGATTCCGACATCGTGGGTTCGGCCTGCAACCTCATGGACTCAGGCGGTCGTTCTCACGGAGGCGATCGTCTGGAGTCGGCCATCGACCGTTCCGCGTTCGAGCTGAATCCCCAGCTCGAACGGTCCCCTCCTCGTATCGAGACCGGACGAGAGGCGTTGGGGTCGATCACTTCTGCGGACCGACGTCATGCACCGAGCGGATCGCCGCTCGCCACTTCCCATGAGTCCCACCATACGCAGCGTATCCCTACCTCCACCCATGAAGTCGCCTGGACGGTGCCTCGGCCCGATCCACTCCACCTTCGATGGTTTCTGCGTCCGGAGACTGCTGGGATGCACAGACTGCACGCTGCTCGAACCTCGAGATTCGACCGATCGTAGAACGTGAATCCAGCCGAGAATCGGGTTCGTCGGGTGCGCACGTACCTCAGTCCGGGATTCGACGTCGACTTCGGCAGCCCCTTGTGATGTTCGGAATACCGAACATCACAAAGACCACGCACCTTCTGCGAAATGTTCGGGACGTGCCCGCTCATACCCGTCACCCCGGCCACGACTGCAATCAACTGCAATGTTGAGGGAACGCCACGTTCTCCTTACATTCGTGATCCGGGTAACACAAGCTGCTGCGCCAGAAGAGATCGCAGCCCCGTAATCGCGTGGGGTCCAGTGATAGTGGCCCGATGCTGGAGACAGAGGAGAACAATGACGCTGACGAAAAGTGCACTTTTGAGCGCGTACCGGAAGATGACCGAGATCCGAGCGTTCGAAGACCGGTTGCACGAGGAGAACGCTACGGGTGACATTCCTGGATTCATCCACCTGTACTCGGGCCAGGAGGCGATTGCTGTCGGGGTGTGCGAGAACCTGAACGACACCGACTACATTGGATCGACACACCGCGGCCACGGTCACTGCATTGCCAAGGGATGCGACCTCAACGGGATGATGGCCGAAATCTTCGGGAAGAACGACGGTTTGTGTCATGGAAAAGGTGGGTCGATGCACATTGCCGACCTCTCGGTCGGCATGCTCGGCGCAAACGCGATCGTCGGAGGCGCTCCCTCGCTCGCGATCGGCGCTGCGCTGAGCGCTAAGACCCTCGGCAATGGCGGCGTTGCGGCCTCGTTCACCGGAGACGGTGGATCCAATCAGGGAACCGTATTCGAGGCGATGAACATGGCGGTCGTGCTCGAGTTGCCGATCGTGTTCGTCATCGAGAACAACGGATTCGGTGAGGCCACCGGACGGGACTACGCGGTCGGTGCTCCGAGCATCGCGGGACGAGCAGCTTCGTTCGGAATGCCGTCGACCACAGTCGATGGTACCGACTTCTTCGAGGTCTACGACGCGACGTACGAGGCCGTCGAGCGCGCTCGTAGAGGAGGTGGACCGTCCACCATCGAGGCGACGGCACACCGCTGGCACGGTCACTTCGAGGGCGATGCGCAGCTGTACCGGACCGCCGACCAGGTCGCCGAGCTCCGCAAGAATCAGGATCCCTTGATGAAGTTCCGTGCGAAGGTCATCGGCAGGAAAGTCACCGCGAAAGAGCTCGATGCAATCGACGCCGAGGCTCGTGAACGGGTCGACGTCGCTGTTGCGAAGGCGCGAGCTGCCGAGTACCCGCCGCAGGAGAGCCTGCTGTCGGACGTTTACGTGTCGTACTGAGGGAGAGAACGAAATGACCATGTCGAAGACGACATATCGCGAAGCGATCAAAGCTGCACTCGCCCAGGAGATGCAACGGGATGCGACGGTCGTGCAGATCGGTGAGGATCTGCGCGGTGGTCAGGCCGGCACCAATCCGGAACTCGAATCGGGGAAGGTGGAGGCGTTCGGCGGTGTGCTGGGGGTGACGAAGGGTCTGTGGACCGAGTTCGGTTCCGACCGTGTCATCGACACCCCGATTACTGAGTCCGCGATCATCGGGATGGCAGCCGGTGCAGCTCTGACCGGGCTCCGCCCGGTGGCCGAGTTGATGTTCATGGACTTCTTTGGAGTTTGTTACGACGCGCTCTACAACCAGGCCGCGAAGTTTCGGTACATGTTCGGCGGCAAGGCCCGCACCCCCCTTGTCGTACGAGGGATGATCGGTGCCGGTTTCTCCGCCGCCGCCCAGCACTCACAATCACCGTACAACGTATTCGCCGCCGTTCCGGGCCTGAAGGTTGTCGCCCCATCGAACGCGTACGACGCCAAAGGTCTGCTGATCCAGTCGATTCGCGACGATGATCCGGTCGTGTTCTGTGAACACAAGACACTCTACGACGTCAAGGGCGAGGTTCCGGACGATCCGTACACGATCCCGTTCGGTGTCGCCAACTACACCCGCGAAGGCACAGACGTCACGATCATTGCCCTATCGGCGATGGTGAACGCTGCCAACACCGCCGCGGACAAGCTGGCCGCCGAGGGAGTTTCCGTCGAGGTCGTCGACCCCCGCACGGTGTCGCCACTCGACGAGGAAGGCATCCTAGAATCCGTCGACTCCACCGGCCGAGTAGTGATCGTCGACGAGTCCGCGGCGCGCTGCGGGTTCGGTCACGACGTCGCCGCGCTGATCGCAACGCGTGCGTTCGGATCACTGAAGGCACCGATCGAACTGGTCACCCCGCCGCACACCCCGGTGCCGTTCTCTCCCGTTCTCGAACAAGCGTGGCTGCCCGACGCCGCTCGGATCGAAGCTGCCGTCCGCAAGGTCGTGAGTGCTTGATATGAGTGAGATCAAACTGATCGAAGTTCCCAAGTGGGGCCTGTCCATGGAGGAAGGCACCGTAACTGAATGGCTGGTCGAGGAGGGAGCATCCTTTTCGAAGGGCGACCTGATCTGCGAGATCGAGACCAGCAAGATCGCCAACCAGCTGGAAGCACCGTTCAACGGCGTGCTTCGACGGATCGTCGCCAAGCCGGGTGAGACGTTGCCGGTCGGTGCGGTACTGGCGGTGTCTGCCGAGGCTGCAGTCTCCGACGCCGAGATCGAGGAGTTCCTCGCCGCTATCGGCGCAGACCAAGCGCCGACGCCGGCCGAGGCGGGCGGGTCGCCGGGCGGGCATCCCGCCCCCGCGCAACCGACGCTCGAGAGCAGCCCACCGTCTCCGGTGGCCCACGAATCGGTGCCTGTGACCGAGACGACCAACGCATCCCGTCAGCGTCAGCGTCCTGGTTCCACGATCGTTCCCGAGGCTTTGCAAGGACGGACGAACGGTGACGTGTTCGCGACTCCGCACGCCCGCCGGTTGGCAGACGATTTGTCGATCGACCTGGCCCGTGTGGCTGGGACCGGCCGGGAGGGCCGGATCTCCGTTGCCGACATCCACGACACGATTCGCGCAGCCGGCGGAACCGTTGCTCCTCCGGTGTCGCCCGTGCGGTCAGGTGTACCGGGACGATCGTTCGAGGACGACAGCACCGTCCCAGCCACCCCCGTGGCCCGCCGTCTGGCAGCGTCTCTCGGGATCAATCTGCACGATTGCCGTGCTACCGGTTCAAGGGGCAGGGTGTGTGAGTCCGACGTCCGCGAGGCAGAACGCCGATTCCGGCTGCAACCGGAAGTCGGTGCAGCTCCTGAACCCGCCGCAGAGGCGGAGTTCGAGACGATTCCGTTCACGACGATGCGTAAAGCAATCGGGCAGCGGTTGCAACAGTCGAAGCGCAACGCCCCGCACTTTCGGCTCACCACCGATCTACAGATCGATGATCTCCTTGCTCTGAGGAAAGAGATCAATGCGACCGTTCCGGCCGTCAAGCTGTCGGTCAACGATTTCATCGTCAAGGCGTGTGCTGCGGCGCTGCAGAAGGTGCCCGACGTCAACATTCAGTTCGATGAGGCAACACAGTCGGTGCTGCGCTATGCGCGCGCCGACATCTCGGTGGCTGTCGCATTGCCGTCGGGTCTGATCACCCCGATCGTGCGCAATGCCGACGGCAAGACTCTCGCCGAGATCTCCGGGGAGGTGCAATCGCTGGTGACCAAGGCCAAGACCGGGAAGCTGACTGCCGACGAGTTCCAAGGTGGCACCTTCACAGTGTCCAACCTAGGCATGTTCGATGTGCGGAAATTCGACGCGATCATCAACCCACCGCAGGGCGCCATCCTCGCGGTCGGTGCCGGCCAGGAGCGTCCCGTCGTCGTCGACGGCCAGGTCGTTGCCCGTACGATGCTCACCGTCACGCTCTCGTGTGATCATCGAGTGATCGACGGCGCGCTCGGCGCGGCCTTCCTGCGCGAACTCCGACGTTTCGTCGAGTCACCCGCGCTGATGCTGGTCTGAGAGGTACACCATGACAGAGAAATACGACGTCCTCGTCGTCGGCAGCGGACCGGGTGGTTATGTTGCGGCCATCCGCGCCGCGCAGCACGGTTTGCGCACCGCGATCGTCGAACGGGACCGGCTCGGAGGGATCTGCCTGAACTGGGGATGCATTCCCACCAAGGCCTTGCTGCACGGCGCCGATGTCGCCCACACGTTGGTGAATCTCCAGCCCCTCGGGTTCAGCACCGGTAGTGTGGAATTCGATATGGGACGCCTCGTCGAGTTCAGCAGGTCGGTGTCCGGACGACTGTCCGACGGTATCGGGTACCTGATGAAGAAGAACGACATCGATGTCGTCGAAGGAGCGGCGCGATTGCTCGACAAGGGCGTCGTCGCAGTGACGACAGCAGACGAGACGGTGTCCGAATACCGGGCCGACCACGTGATCCTGGCAACCGGAGCCCGGCCGCGTCCGGTTCCCGGCGTCATTCCCGACGGCGACCGCATCTGGACATACTTCGACGCTCTCGTCCCGACGGATCTGCCGAAATCATTGTTGGTCATCGGCTCTGGCGCAGTCGGCGTTGAATTCGCGAGCTTGTACAAGGATCTCGGCACCGACGTCACCCTCGTAGAGATGGCGCCGCAGATCATGCCGGTGGAGGACTTCGCTGTCGCAAGCCACGTACGGCGTCAGTTCGAGCAACGAGGTATCAAGATTCACACCGGCGCCTCGGTATCCGAACTGGCAGCCGGCCCGGATACTGTCACCGTTACCGTGCAGTCGACCGCCGGAACCGTCGATGAACTCACTGTGGACAGGGTGCTCGTCGCAGCCGGCATCCAGGGCAACGTCGAGGATCTCGGCCTCACAGAACTTGGCATCGAGGTCGAACACGGTTTCATCACCACCGATCAGTGGTGTCGCACCAGCGCATTCGGGGTATACGCGATCGGCGACGTGGCAGGCGCACCTTGCCTCGCCCACAAGGCCAGCCACGAGGCCGTGCTGTGCGTGGACAAGCTTGCAGGTGTGCAGCACGTCCGGCCGTTGGACCGGGACTACGTTCCGGGCTGTACGTACGCGAGGCCGCAGGTCGCCAGCCTCGGTCTCACCGAAGAGCAAGCGCGGGCGACCGGGCGTCGCCTGCAAGTCGGGCAATTCGATCTGCAAGCATCCGGAAAGGCACTCGCTATCGGTGAAGCCGACGGCTTCGTGAAAACGATCTTCGACGCCGACAGCGGTGAACTTCTCGGTGCCCATATGGTCGGCCCGGACGTCACCGAGCAGATTCAGGGCTTCGGTATCGCCCGAGCCCTGGAGGCGACTGCCGACGATCTCGCCGAAGTCGTCTTCGCACACCCGACACTGTCTGAAGCAATGCACGAATCGGTCCTGTCCGCGCTAGGCCGTCCGATCAACATGTAGTGGCTCTCGCCGAACCGTGGACTTTCGTGGGCCCGCGGTTCGGCGGGAACCTCACCCAGGAATGGAACGCCACGTGAATGCCACACCCGGAAGACCACTCGAGGCGTCGGCCCCGACAGGCCGCAAACTGCTCCGGCTGGAAGTCCGCAACGCTCAGACCCCCATCGAACGCAAACCGAACTGGATCAAGACCCGCGTCAGGATGGGCCCCGAATACACCGAACTCGAGAGCCTGGTCCAACGCCAAGGACTGCACACGGTGTGTGCCGAAGCCGGCTGTCCCAACATCTTCGAGTGCTGGGAAGACCGCGAAGCCACGTTCCTGATCGGGGGGCAGCAGTGCACGCGCCGTTGCGACTTCTGCCAGATCGAGACCGCCAAACCCACTGACCTCGACCGGGACGAGCCCCGCCGCGTTGCCGAGTCCGTGCGGACGATGGGACTCCGGTATTCCACCATCACCGGTGTCGCTCGCGACGACCTGCCCGACGGCGGAGCCTGGCTATACGCCGAAACCGTGCGACAAATCCACGCTTTCAGCCCCGGAAGCGGCGTCGAGAATCTCATCCCCGATTTTGGGGGCAAACCCCATCTCCTGGCCGAAGTGTTCGAATCTCGTCCCGAGGTGCTTGCCCACAACGTCGAGACCGTACCGCGGCTCTTCAAGCGTATCCGGCCCGCGTTTGACTACGATCGATCCCTCGGCGTGCTTACAGCGGCCCGCAAGTTCGGTCTGATCACCAAGTCGAACCTGATCCTCGGCCTGGGCGAGACCCCTCGCGAAGTGCAGCAGACGATGCTCGACCTACACGATGCCGGCTGTGACATCCTTACCATCACTCAGTACCTGCGACCCTCGCCGCGGCACCATCCAGTCGAGCGCTGGGTACAGCCCGAAGAATTTCTCGAACACTCCAGATTCGCAGAGGAAATCGGTTTCGCAGGTGTCCTGGCTGGACCCCTCGTCCGTTCCTCGTATCGTGCCGGACGCCTCTACGCCCAAGCCATGTCCCACCATCGCCGTGAGCTCGAGACTCCCCCATGCACCTCGGAGCAGCTCATCCGATCACAAACCCCACCCACGGAGTCCACCCTCGTCGACGACCACATCATTGAAGGCAGTCGTCGCCAATCGGCATCATCAACCCCTTTCGCCTTCAATACAGGAGTCCTTTGATGAACACGGTGGTAAGCAAATTGTTCGCTACCCCTATCTCGTGGTTGCTGGCCGTCCCAATCGTGTTGCTCGACCGCCTGATGTCTCCGGAAATGACCGAAGGACCGGTCTGTGATACACGCTCTGCGGCGCGGCACTGCACCGACCGCTACGAATCCACTTGACGACTCCTCACCTCACCGAACGATTCTCATCGGTTACGCGACCGAATCCGCAAGCACCGGAACTTCACAATCCTCTCCTTATTACTGCAACGACAGTTTGATGCCTGCGAGCGAAGTGACATCGCGCTCGCGCCTGATGGACGCGCCGCCATAACGACCGACGCCGGAGGCGTGCGGGCGAATGACGGATCGAATGGACAATTCGGTTGAACAGTTGCTGTATCTCGCTGACAGAGAAAGAATCTGAGATCTATACCGACCCTCGGTCGTGAACCCGGTGGGGCAACCCGGTTCGAGGCCGGTTGTGCAGTCCTTTTCCATACCGCGGTGCAAGTGTCAGCGGTCATGTAATTCCCCAGGTTGAGGGGTCGACCCGTCACGTAATTCCTCACCCGCCTGTCACGTAATTCCCCACCCTTGGGGCGTGTCGGCCGGGGTGTGGGTGCTGCTGCAGGTTCGCTTCTTCCCAAGGTCCACCGAGGGCCTGGGAAGGGGCCCGACGGTGGCAAGGAGAACGTGGACGATGACCGATCTGATGGAGTTGTTCCGGCATTGGCATGCCGGCCGCTCCCAGGTGCAGATCTCGACGGCCCTGGGACTCGACCGCAAAACCATCCGCAAGTACTTGGCGCCGGCGCTGGCGGCGGGGTTGAGCCCGGGCGACGGCGGGAAGTTCGACGAGAACCTGTGGCGCGAGTTGATCACGTCCTGGTTCCCGGAAGTGGTGGACCCGACGGCGCGGGCGGTGACCTGGCCGGCGATCGCCGCCCACCACGCCTGGATCGAGGGCCAACTCGACGAGTCGGTGACCGTGGCGACGATCGCTCAACGCCTGCGCGACGATCGCGGTGTTCCCGTTTCGGAATCGACCGTGCGGCGGTATATCGCAACACGATTCGCCGATCGTGTCGCGGCGTCGAAGGCAACCTTTCCTCGCGGTCCGGTCTCGCCGGGCGACGAGGGTCAGGTCGACTACGGCAAGTTGGGGATGTGGCGCGATCCGGCCACGGATCGGCGGGTGGCGGTGTGGGCGTTCGCGATGATCCTGGCGTGTTCACGGATGCTGTTCGTCCAACCGGTGCTGCGGATGGATCAAACCTCGTGGTGCGCTTCGCATGTGGCCGCGTTCGAGTTCTTCGGTGGCGTCCCGGCGCGGATGGTGTGCGACAACCTCAAAACCGGGGTGGACCGTCCCGATCTCTACGATCCGCAGATCAACCGGGCCTATGCCGAACTCGCCGACTTCTATCAGGTGCTCATCGATCCGGCCAGGGCCGGCAAACCCAAGGACAAACCACGCATCGAACGCCCGATGCCCTATATCCGGGACTCGTTCTTCCGGGGCCGCGAGTTCACCTCGCTGACGCAGATGCAGGCCGCCGCACTGGCATGGTGCACCGACGTCTACGGCCGGCATCAGCATCGCGGTCTCGGTGGTGCGCACCCGGCGGTGGTGTTCGACGCCGTCGAAAAGCACATCCTGACGCCGTTGCCGCCCAGGAGGTTCGAGCCGGTGGTCTACTCCACCGGCAAACTCGCCCCGGACTGTCACGTCAAGGCCGGCAAGGCGTTGTATTCGGCGCCGTGGCAGCTGATCGGCCGACGATTGCTGGTGCGCACCGCCGGGGATGTGGTGCAGATCTTCCACGACGAGCAGGTCGTGGCCACCCATGTGCGCCGCCTGTCCGGGAGAGCGACCAATCCCGAGCATTATCCGCCGGAGAAGACCGCGTTCACGTTGCAGACGGTGGTGTGGTGCCGGGTCCAGGCCGAGCAGATCGGACCCGGCGCGGTCGCGAT
This sequence comes from Rhodococcus sp. PD04, assembly GCF_035918275.1. NCBI lineage: Bacteria > Bacillati > Actinomycetota > Actinomycetes > Mycobacteriales > Nocardiaceae > Rhodococcus > Rhodococcus sp. PD04. The sequence goes on from NZ_CP142144.1 coordinate 110,334, forward strand.
CGTCGACGAGTTGTCCCAGGTCAACGCGATCCATCGACTGCGATCGATCCAGGGCATCATCCGGCTGCGGTCGCGTTACGACGATGCCCGCATCGATGCGGCCTGCGCCCGTGCCCTCGAGGTCGGTGATCCGCGTTATCGCACGGTCAAGGGCATCCTCGTCGCCGGCACCGAACACGACGGCCAGGACGTCGCCGATGCCGGGGTCACCGCGCCGGCGTTGTTGCGCGGGCCGGCCGCGTTCGACACCGAACGATCCGCTTGATCCGTTCATATCGCCAGAAATATTGAACTGCAATTACTTTCACTAGATGCTGTGAGGACACCTGTCATGACCATCCATGATCCCAGCCTGCGGGCTGCGTTGAAAACCTTGAAGCTGACCGGCATGCTCGACACCCTCGACGCGCGCCTGGCGCAAACCCGCGACGGGCAGCTCGGGCACCTCGAGTTCCTGCAGGTGCTCTGCGAGGACGAGATCGCCCGCCGCGAAACCGCCGCCTTGGCCCGGCGGGTGCGCCGGGCCAAGTTCGAGCAGCAGGCCACCTTCGAGGACTTCGACTTCACCGCCAACCCGAAGCTCCCGGCCGCGATGCTGCGGGACCTCGCCGCCCTGCGGTGGCTCGACGCCGGCGAGTCGGTGATCCTCTACGGACCCGTCGGCGTCGGCAAAACCCATGTGGCACAAGCGCTAGGGCATCATGTGGCCCGACGCGGCGGGGACGTGCGGTTCGTCAAGTGTTCCCGGATGCTCGCCGATCTGGCCGGTGGACACGCCGACCGCACCATCGGCCAACGGATGCGCGAATACACCCGGCCGCTGGTGTTGATCATCGACGACTTCGCGATGCGCGAGCACACCACCACCCAGTCCGATGATCTCTACGATCTGGTATCCGACCGGGCGATCGCCGGCAAGCCGTTGGTTCTGACGAGCAACCGGGCCCCGAAAGACTGGTATCCGCTGTTCCCGAATCCGGTCGTGGCCGAGTCCCTGCTCGATCGGTTGATCAACACCAGCCACCAGATCCTGATGGACGGCCCGCCCTACCGGCCACGCAAACGCCCCGGGAACCGCACCGCGGCCGCGAACTGAACCAACCCGGGCACCGGCCCGGCTACCCTCGACTCAGCACACCCGGACATGGGGAATTCCATGACGGAAACCCCTGGGGAATTACGCGACGGTCGACACAAGATCGTCAGGGAGACGATCGCGGCCATGGACGGGGTGATGTTCCGGTACCAGGGGGGTGTATCCCCGAACCTGGTAGTGGTCGAGACCAGTCTCGTTTTCGCGCTCCGGAAGCACTCCTCGATCGCCGAGCGACTGCCTGCCACTCGAACGAGCTCGACGAGTCCGTCAGCGGTCTTGACCTGAGGAAGAGCGGCCGGTGCCTGCTGTGCGGCGGGCGTAGGCGTCGATCGGATCGGACTTGCCGAACCGTCGCTGTGAGTTCCTACCTGAGCCTGAGGATGTCGCAAATCTTGACGTCGTGTGTCCTCAGGTACCGGCCCCGTATGAACTGGCGCCTCCGATGCCAACGAGTCGAACACTGTCCAGCGATCAGATGTAGCCGAGGAGTTGTTCGTCGCTGGTGGAGGTCGCAGGGACCGAGAAGTCACCGAGTCGGGTGCCGGTGATGCCGAGAACCGCGACGTAATGGATGTCGGAGTGCGTGTCGACTCCGGCAACGACAGCGCCGCCGCTGGCCGCGAACGGATCAGTTCGTGGACAAGTCCTGCGGCCGCCGACCACCTGCAGAGTCACACATCGACGACGAAGGCCTTCCATCATCGACGTCACCTGTTCCTACATCAATCCGGCTCTTCGCAGTTGGTAGGGGCAGGTGTCGACCGACCCCGTTGCCGTGTCGGTGATTGAAAAAGGGCCCGCGCCCTTGTGAGCTGGGTGTTCTCAGGCATCCAGGACAGCAAGGAACGCGGGCATGCTCCACGGTAGTTCGTTGCTGCTCGATCTCGACGGCGTCGTCGTCGAGTCGGTGCAGCGCACGGTCGAGGGCAGCCGGATCGTGCAGATCGCGACGGCACGCGAGTGGGTCGGGGTGTGCCCGCAGTGCGGGCAGAAGTCATCGCGTTCGAAGGGCTGGGTCACCACCAGACCGCGGGACGTGCAGCTCGGGCCCGACCGTCCGCTGTTGGTATGGAGGAAGCGGAAATGGCTGTGCACCGACACCAGCTGTGAACGGAAGGTGTTCACCGAGTCGACACCGGGGGTGCCACCCCGGGCGAAGGCGCTGCTGGCCGAGACGGTCCTCGACGGGGACCGATCGGTGGCGGCAGTTGCGGGCGACTACGGGTGCGCCTGGCACACCGTCCACGAACATCTCGTCGTGGTCGCCGACGCCGCCCTGGCCGGCGAGCCTGAGGCGGTGATGGTGCTCGGGATCGACGAGACCCGACGCGGGAAGACGAAATGGGAAACGGACCCGGACACCGGGAAACGGTCGTGGGTGGACCGGTGGGACACCGGACTGGTCGACCTGACCGGCGATCAAGGGTTGCTGGCGCAGGTCAACGGACGTACCTCGGCGGTGCTGGTCGACTGGTTCGACGCCCGCGACGAGGCGTGGAAGGCGCAGATCACCGACGTCGCGATCGATATGTCGTCGGTGTATGCGAAGGCGGTGCGCGAGGCGTTGCCGCATGCGGACCTGTGGTGGACCGGTTTCACCTGGTCAAGAAGGCGAACGAGATGGTCGATGCCGTCCGGCGCCGGGTTACTCAGGCGCAGCGGGGTCGGCGTGGCCGTAAGAGTGATGCCGAGTGGATCAATCGACGTCGGTTGTTGCGGGCCTCCGAACGGCTCACCATCGAACACCGATCGATCCTGTTCGAGAAGCTGACCGCTGCGGATCCACACGGAGACATCGCCGCGGCATGGATCGCCAAGAAATTACTGCGGGATGTGTTGCGCTGCACCGATCGTGGTGGTCTTCACCATGAGATTCGAGACAGACTGTATCGGTTCTACACGTTCTGCGCGGCGTGTCGGGTCCCGGAGATCGGAAAGTTGGCGGCGACGATCTCGGCGTGGCAGGAACCGATGATCTTGGCGATCACCACCGGGTTGTCGAATGCGCGTAGTGAGGGCTACAACCGGATCGTCAAGCATGTCGGTCGGATCGCGTTCGGGTTCAGGACCCCGGAGAATCAACGCCGCCGGGTACGGTGGGCCTGCACCCGCCGCTCCCGGCGGAGCATACCCAGCCGGCATCAATGCCACTGCTAACTGCGAAGAGCCAGGAATCACGAAGGCCGGCCGTGCAGCATTCGAGCAGCACCTCGCCACGCTGCAAGCGATTGTCGATTCGGGCCGCGATCCCCTTTCCGAGCAGCCAAGAGACACGCAATGATCCGAGTACGTCAGCTCGCCAAGCCACACGATCTCGACGACACACCTGGCTGTGCAGCAGCCCTACCGCGAGATCCAGGTTCGTGCGGCCGCTCAGCCAGGCACCGAATACCTCCCTCATTCAACGAATGCGATACCGGCGGAACGCAATTCAAGATCGGTTCGGAAGAATCGCCCAGTTGACCCCGAACGTCCAGCACTCCACTTATCGGACACCTGGGTCCGCAACGTGAACGAACACATCGCGATCGCGGCGGTCGGTGCGCCTTCCCCTCCTCGGCGAGTGAGGCACCGAAATGGCCACTGTTCCCCGCACCGCTCGCTTCAAGTGTTCAGAATCTGGACAGTTGCCGAAACCTGGGGTCGGCCACTATTACCTGCATCACATCTGCGTGGGTATGTTGGAGGGGCGGCGTGGGCCTCTTCCTTCTGCATCGGACCGGAGCATGGAGAGGACATGCGATGACGAGTGGGCGACGCCGACCGATTCGACCACACATCTATCGGTCGGGACGTCGGTCGGCGGACTCCCGGTGACGGTAATCAGCAGGATTTGCAGACTCGGTACCTCGCGCTGTCACCCGAACCGGTCGACCGGATGCAACTGGAAGGAGAAGGGCGATGCAGACCTTGCGCCCGGAGATCGAACTGTCCTGGAAGCGTTCGCAGCTCAGCGGTATCAATCCGGCACGAGTGCCCGAGCCCACCCTTCTCGACCCGTCGGATTCGGCAGGGCGGTTGTTACGGGCCGCCCGACCGGTGCTCGACGACCTCCGGGTACAACTGGCAGGTACGGAATGTGGAATCCTCCTCGTCGACCGTAACTGCTGTGTTGTCTCGCGGATGTTCGACTCGGACGCCATGAGATCCGCAATGGAGGATGTCGGGGTACTACCAGGCGTCGCACTGTCCGAAGAGACATATGGCACGAACGCGCTGGGAACCCCACTCGAAGTACGTCAAGGCCTCATCGTTCACGGCGACGAGCATTTCCTCGAACCGTTCAGGCAATTCAGTTGCTATGGTCACCCGATCGTGCATCCGGTCACGCGCAGAATCGAAGGCATCCTCGACATCACTTCGACCGAGAAGACGGCCAATCCCCTCTTCGTGCCTTTCCTCGCACGGGCCGTCCGGGACATCGAGGCACGTCTGCTCGAGGGGGCACGCGAATCGGATCGCCGCGTCGTCGACGCATTCCAGATCGCAGCCCGCCAACGCGGCGTAGCCGTGGCGGCAATGGGACAAGACGTCATGCTCACCAACAAGGCCGCCGTCGAACTACTCGAGCCGGCTGATCATGTGGCGCTGCGCGCACTTGTGGAGGACATGCCACCCGGAGGGTCGCGCACACTCGGCTTCGCGCTCACCAGCGGTGGATACACCGAGCTTCGCATCAGTCGTGTGGCCGGCACCGAAAGCGGTGCACTGTTCCTTCTCGATGTCGACGAGACCCGAGCGCCCGTACGTCGGCGGGCTACGTTGCAGGACGCGACCTCTCGGTTGCGATCCCGCCTGGCCGGATTGCGTTCCAGTACCGGCTCAATCGTGATCCTCGGTGAGGCAGGAAGCGGGCGGAGTTGGGCTGCACGAGAGTTTGCGGCGGATCCGATGTGGGCCATCGACGCCGCACACGTGGTGGCCGAAGGTGAGCGCAATTGGTCTGCGAGGCTGCTCGAGCACGTCGAGACAGGACCCACGTACGTCCTGATCGAACACGTCAACCTTGCCCCTGACTCGGTCGTCGCGCTGCTGGCGTCTCTCGCCTCACGCGTTGACGGACCGAGATTTGTGTTCACCGCCGATCCCGCCGACACCGTCCGCCCCGCTGTCCGGGACCTGTTCGCCCGTTGCGGCGCGCAAGTAACGGTGCCGGCTCTACGACAGCGGATCCGTGAACTGCCGGCGCTCGTCGCTGCGCTTTCAACCGAGCTCGGACGTTCGGAGATTCGTTTGGGGCCTAGTGCATTGGCAGCGCTGTCGGAACACACGTGGCCGGGCAATCTCGTCGAACTGCGCGCAGTCCTCAGCGCCATTTCCGACAAGGAAGGCGCGATGATCCGGGTCGAGGACCTGCCCGAACCGTATCGTGCACCCGCTCGGGTGGCTCGTCTGGGCGGCCGCGAACGCGCCGAGCGGGAAGCGATCATCGAAGCATTGCAGGAAAGCGGCGGTAACAAGGTGCATGCGTCCGCCCTCCTCGGCATCAGCCGCACAACGCTGTACAGCCGGATCCGGGCTCTCGACATCAAGATGTGACCGATTGCTGTCCAATGCTTGAACAGTTCCGCCACCTCTTCGGGAGGCACGATGAATGTGTTCCACATCATATGCATCACCCCAGGAGGTTGTGGCATGACAGTTGTTGCCGAGCAGTCGGTTTCAGCGAAAGTTCGTGATTTCCTTGCCGGTACCAAACTGCTGTACATCGACGGCCGTTTCGTCGATGCAGCGTCCGGTCGCACGTTCGTCACGTACGATCCCGCCACGGGCGAGCGTCTCGCCGACGTCGCCCACGGTGAAGCCGCCGACATCGACCGCGCCGTCCGAGCCGCACGCCGCGCATTCGACGAGGGACCGTGGGCCTCGATGAAGCCGAACGAACGTGAGCGTCTCATCTGGCGGGTCGGCGATCTGCTCACGGAGCGAGCTGCCGATTTCGGCCAGCTCGAGGCTCTCGACAACGGCAAATCCGCTGCGGTCGCATCGGCTGTCGACACCGCTTGGGCAGCCGACGTCTTCCGGTACTACGCCGGCTGGGCCACCAAGATCGAGGGCAGTACGGTCAACGTCTCCATGCCGTTTGCGCCGGGCGGTCAGTTTCACGCTTACACGCTGAGGGAGCCGGTCGGAGTCTGCGGGCTGATCGTACCGTGGAACTTCCCCCTGCTGATGGCGTCGTGGAAGCTCGCACCCGCGCTCGCAGCCGGCAACACTGTGATCCTCAAACCCGCCGAACAGACACCGCTGACCGCACTGATGCTCGCCGAAATCTTCGAGGAGGCAGGCTTCCCGCCCGGCGTGGTCAACGTGGTACCCGGCTTCGGTGACGCAGGGGCCGCGCTGTCAGCGCACGAAGACGTCGACAAAATCGCCTTCACGGGCTCCACCGAGGTCGGAAAGAAGATCGTCGACGCGGCCCGAGGCAACCTCAAGAAGGTCACCCTCGAACTCGGTGGCAAGAGCCCGAATATCGTCTTCGCCGACGCCGATTTCGATGCAGCTGTGCAAGGCTCACTCAACGCATGGTTGTTCAACCACGGCCAGTGTTGCGTCGCCGGCACACGCCTGTACGTCGAGAGCACCATTTTCGAGCGCTTCACCGACGCAGTCGCCGAGGCCGCGAGCAAAGTCAAGATCGGCCCGGGTCTCGACCCCACGACCGAGCTCGGTCCGCTCGTGTCGCAGGAACAACTCGACCGGGTCACCGGCTATCTGCGCGACGGGCTCGCGGACGGCGCGCGGGCCCTGACAGGTGGTCGGCGCTGGGGCGAGACCGGGTACTTCGTCGAGCCGACTGTGTTGGTCGACGTGAAGCCGGAGTTCAGTGTCGTGCGGGAGGAGATCTTCGGGCCGGTCGTGGCCGCGATGCCGTTCGATGCCGATGACGGCATCGTCACCGCCGCCAACAGCTCGATCTACGGCTTGGCTGCCGGCATCTGGACCCGTGACATCTCGAAGGCACACCGCACCGCGCGTCTTCTGAAGGCCGGATCGGTATGGATCAACCAGTACAACGGCTTCGATACGGCCATGCCGTTCGGTGGCTACAAGCAGTCCGGCTGGGGTCGCGAACTCGGTGGCGCCGCCATCGACCTCTACACCCAGACAAAAGCCGTCAACGTCGCGCTCTGACCCCGCCGCATCCCGCACTCACCAGGAGAGAACATATGAAGACCAAGGCTGCTGTTCTGCTCGAGGCCGGAAAGCCGTTCGAGATCATGGAACTCGATCTGGACGGCCCCGGGCCCGGCGAGGTACTCATCAAGTACACCGCGGCGGGACTGTGCCATTCCGACCTGCACCTGACCGACGGCGACCTCCCGCCGCGCTATCCCATCGTCGGCGGCCACGAGGGCTCGGGCATCATCGAGGAAGTCGGACCCGGTGTCACGAAGGTCAAGCCCGGCGATCATGTGGTGTGCAGTTTCATCCCCAACTGCGGAACCTGCCGATACTGTGCCACCGGCCGACAGAACCTGTGCGATATGGGCGCCACGATCCTGGAGGGATCGATGCCCGATGGAAGTTTCAGATTCCGCTCTGGTGAGCTGGAATTCGGTGCCATGTGCATGCTCGGTACATTTTCGGAGCGGGCCACGATATCTCAGCACTCGGTCGTCAAGGTGGACGACTGGCTGCCCCTCGAGACCGCGGTTCTCGTCGGCTGCGGCGTCCCCTCGGGATGGGGGACCGCTGTGTACGCCGGTGGTGCCCGGGCCGGTGACATCGTCGTCGTCTACGGCATCGGCGGTCTCGGTATCAACGCGGTGCAGGGTGCGGTGCAAGCCGGGGCACGGTACGTGGTCGTGGTCGATCCACTCCCCTTCAAGCGGGAAACCGCGCTGAAATTCGGGGCCACACATGCCTTCGCCACTGCAGAGGAAGCCGCGGCGAAGGTGAACGAACTGAGCTGGGGCCAAGGCGCAGACCAGGCGCTGATCCTGGTAGGTACGGTCGACGAAGAGGTGGTTGCGGCTGCGACCGCCGTGATCGGTAAGGGCGGCACCGTCGTCATTACCGGCTTGGCCGATCCGACCAAACTGACCGTGCACGTGTCCGGCGCCGATCTGACGCTGAACGAGAAGACGATCAAGGGGACACTGTTCGGGTCGGCCAACCCGCAATACGACATTGTCCGACTGTTGCGTATGTACGACCAGGGCGAGTTGAAGCTTGACGAACTCGTCACGACACGCTACTCACTCGAAGAAGTCAACAAGGGGTACGAGGACCTGCGCGCCGGTAAGAACATTCGCGGCGTCATCGTGCACGAGCAATAGCGGACCTGTCCCTGCAGTCACGTGTTGGATCCTCCGCCCTGGCACGCCGGTGATCACACTGGCGGGGCCGGGGAGGAGGTGGCTTCCCGGAAGCCGTGCTCATCTTCCCCCGGTGACGGGAGTTGGGCTACCTTCGGGGCCATCTACTTCCAGTACGCCTGATATTTCACGGCCGTCTTGGGCAGTCCGTGAGTGTGCTTGAGGGTCTTGACGATCGAGCGCGTGGTGTGGCCGTCACAGGCCACCCAGGCGAAGGCATCGTCCGGGCAGGTCATCTCCTGCGCTGCATCGCACAGCAGTCTGCCGTCGCCCACCCGCTGCAGCCAGGTGACCTGGTGGTGAGGCTTGCTGCGCACCGGCAAGTGTCGGTCCGACTCGTACTGCCACTCCAACCACACTCGTGCAGGAGTGTCGCCGATGGCGTCGAGCAGGGTGTTGATGGCGGGTAACGAAGCGGTGTCGCCGAAGACCACATACTCACTGGGGGTGGCCTGCGGCAGGGCGAAGCTGGAGCCGAGCACGGTTGCGTCGAGTATGTCGCCGACGGCCGCGCGTTCGGCCCACCGGCAGGCCGGACCGCCGTGCAGGGCGAATTCGATGAAGAACCGGTCGCCGGGCGGATCCTGGTCGACCAGCGTGTAGCCCCGGTGGTGCAGCTTGTCGCTGTGTTCATCGGGGATCCAGAGCCTGATCCATTGGGTCGGGTGCACCGGGTGATCGGCGAGCAGTCCGCCGCCGGTGAAGCCGAGACGGATGTACTTGTCGGTCACGTATTCGCTGGAGGTGACGGTGAGGCGGTAGTCGCGACCGCCCCAGGCCTTGACCATGACTCCGTTCAGACCCTTACCCATGATGGTAAGGGTAGCCTAACGACACATACCTTGCTCCGTCCACGGGTGACCCGGTCCGAGAACGCCCATGCACGCCGGGTCTATTCGGGCCCTCACCGATGTCGTCGTCGAACAGACGCGGCCCCGGACCGAAAGACGGCACCACCACGATGCATCGCCACTCACAGGCCGACTTCCAGTGCCACCGACCTGCAGCGTGAGCCCACGAAGTGGCCCACCCGAGCCGACAGCGTGCATAATGACGCGAACGTTGCTGACACCCAGAGCAGGGGAAGTCCGGTCGAAACCCGGCGCTGACCCGCAACGGTAGACCGTCGAGACCGGCGGTGAGCCCGAATACCTGCCTGGAGGTCCGCGACTCCGATACATCGCCGTGGTCTGCGAGACGGAGTCCAGCAGGGTAGTTTGTGCACCCTTCGGTGCCTGCTGCCGTGGTGGGTCCGGCTCCGGGACCACCCGAGCAGAGCACGAGGTCCCATGCTCGTCCACACCCCATCGGTCCGCCGCATCATCGCGCTCACCTCCATCGCATCCGCAGTACTGCTGTCGGCAGGATGCTCCCGTGGTACGACCACGGCAGAGGCCGAGGCCGCCGAATCGTTCCGTGAGCCGGTGACCATCACCAACTGCGAGCGCACCGCCACCTTCGACGCTCCCCCGCAGCGCATCATCTCGATGAACGACCACGTCACAGAAACATTGATTCAGATGGGTGTGGGCGACCGTATCGTCGGTATGGGCTACGGCGAACAACCCGATCCCCTGCCTGAGACTGCAGAACAGTTCCGCGCTATCCCGTCGCTCGCAAAGGAGTATCCGACCTCCGAACAGGTCCTCGATCTCGAACCCGATCTCATAGTTGGCGGCATGCGCAGCGCGTTCGACGACAAGAACGGCCTCGGACGTGACAGCCTCGAGGCCGCCGGGATCGCGACCTTCTTGTTCTCCGAATACTGTGGCCAAGGCTTCCCTGACATCAGTCTGCTCGAGAACGACTTCGCCCAACTCGGCGCGATTCTCGGAGTCGAGGAGTCGGCCACAGCACTGACCGAAGGAATCGTCGCTGGCCTCGACACGATCAGAGCATGCCTCGACGCCGCCGGGGCACAACCCGTCCGAACATTCTTCTACGATTCCGGCGAAGCCGAACCCCTGTCCGTCGGCGGGGTGGGCATCGGCAACCTGATCGGTGACTATGCAGGCATCGAGAACATCACCGCCGAGGGCCCCAAGCCCTACTTCGCGACCAGCTGGGAAGTCGTCGGTGAACGCCAACCCGAGGCGATCGTGGTCCTCGACTACGGATCCATCAGCGCTGCGGACAAGATCGCATTCCTGAGGAACCACCCCGTCATGGCGACCACACCGGCAGTCCGCAACGATCGTTTCGTCGTCGTTCCGCTCGATGACTTCTTCGAAAGCTCGCGTATGGTTGCCTCCGCCGACACCATCGCCCGAGCGCTTCATCCGGAAGCGTTCGCCGGATGAGCACAGTCACCGAGACCGCTTCACTCACACAGTCACCCACAGGCAGCGATTCGAGAAGAAGCGATCGTCGCAGATCGCTCGCAACGGTGTTGACGCTGCTCACAGCCGCTCTCGCTCTCGCTGTGGCCACGGCCGTGTCCTTGGGCACCATCACCATCCCGCTCGGCGACGTATGGGCCATCGTGGCCTACCGGATCTCTCCTGTTCCTCTCGACGCCATATGGGGTGATCGGTGGTGGAGTGCGACCCGCGAAGCGATCGTGTTCGAATCCCGCCTGCCCCGTGCCTTGACCGCTGCGGTCGTGGGCGCCGCACTTGCCGTCGCCGGCGCCGTCGCACAAGCCGTGACCCGCAACCCCCTCGCCGACCCGTACCTTCTCGGGGTGTCCTCGGGTGCCGGATTCGGAGTCGCCACCGTGACGGTCCTCGGGTTCGGCGCCGGCACCCTCGGGATCTTCACCCTGCCGTTCGCTGCGTTCGCCGGAGCCTTGCTCCCCCTCGCCGCGACGATCGTGGTGAGCCTTCGCGCGCATTCGGTGACCGCGATCGTTCTCGTCGGGGTCGCATTGTCGATGGTGTTCTCCTCCCTCGTCACCTTCGTACTGCTGGTGCTTGGTGACGTGCACCAACTCGGCACCGTGATGCAGTGGCTCGCTGGTGGTTTCGGCGACGCCAACTGGAGATCACTCATCGCGCCGACCCTGGTGCTCATCGTGACCGGAACCGCGATCATGCTGTGCAGCCGGCGGCTCAACCTGCTCCTCGCCGGGGACGACGGAGCCACCGCACTCGGGATGAACGTCCCACGTTTCCGGGTCCTGATCCTGCTTGCCGTGTCACTCCTGGCCGCCGCAGCCGTCGCGGTATCAGGCACGATCGGATTCGTGGGCCTGCTCGTTCCTCATCTGGCCGCTTATCTCGTCGGCCGCAACGCCGCACGTCTCGTCCCGACCGCGGGCCTTCTCGGTGCAGTCGCTCTCGTACTCGCCGACATCCTGGCGCGGTCGCTGAGCAACACAACCGAACTGCCGATCGGCGTCATCACCGGACTGGTCGGAGGACCGATCTTCATCGCCATGTTGTGGCGACGATACAGTCAGGACAGCCGTTGACCCGGCTACGTGCCTTCGGAGTGCAGGCCCGACTCGGGGAACGCACGGTCCTTCACGGTGCCGATCTCGACGTCGCACCCGGCGAGGTGCTCGCTTTGGTCGGCCCGAACGGCAGCGGCAAGACCACCCTGCTGCGTACCTGCTACCGCGCCCTGACAGTGACCGAAGGCGCGATCATGCTCGACGACAAAAACATTCATACCCTGCGCCGCCGTCGAGTGGCACGCATCATCGGGGTGAGCACACAAGAACCAGCTGCCTTCGGTGGTGTGACCGTCCGGGAATCCGTTCGACTGGGTCGTTCCGCCCGACGCGGATGGCTCGAACCCTTCCGCACCGAGGACGATGACGCGGTAGCCCGCGCACTCACCCAGGTCTCTCTCACTTCGCAGGCAGACCGTGACGTCACCGAGTTGTCGGGCGGTGAACGTCAGCGCGTATCGATAGCCCGTGCACTCGCCCAGGAACCACAGGTACTTCTCCTCGACGAACCGACCAATCACCTCGATCTACGTCACCAGCTCGGCATGCTCGAACTCCTCCGTACCCTCGCCGCCGACGGCCTCGCTGTGCTCGTCACCTTGCACGACCTACGCCTCGCGGCCGAGTACTGCGACCGAATCGCGGTACTCGACGCCGGACGGGTAGTCGATGCCGGCACACCCGAGCACGTCCTCACCCCCGACCTGCTCGAGACCGTCCTCGGTGTGCGCGGACGCATACGGACCGTCGGCGGCCGGCGGGTCCTCGATCTGTACGGACTCGTCGATGGCTGACACCGGTCTCGATTCGCAATCCCGCGACGGGGCGTACAGGTGCATCAGGCCTGTTCTCGGCGACTTCGCCCGCACCATCGATCTGTTCGGTGAGACGTTCTCCGGGGAACGGATGGCCGATCACGACTGGCTCGCCGAACGCCTCGCCGACACGGGCAGCCGATGGGGGTGCAGCGACCCGCGTATCAACGGCACCTTGTGGTGGTATTCGGCGAGTTCGACGATGGTCGCCGCGTCCGTCACCATGCTGTGCGCCGAGGGCATCGCCCCCGATCCCCAGCTGCACCAACTCGAGTGCACCCTGCACGACAACGGGTATCTCGGTGCCGTGCGATCCCGGCGGATTCTGCACGACACCGCTGTCTATGCAGAGGCGCTGGCCACCTCGTACGGGTCGGTGATCGATTCTCTCGCTGCGGTTTCCGGTGCGGCACCTCGTGCCCTGTGGGCAGTCGCCACCGACTCCGTTGCCAATCGTGCCCTTACCGCGGGCCACGCTCTGGGTAGAGTCGACGACGCGTGCACACTTGCTGCCACACTTGCGGTGCCGCCGATGCTCTCACCGAGATTCGTCGACATCGAAACCGAGTCCCGCACGGAGCGCTTCGTCCGACGTGGGTCGTGTTGCTTGATCTACCTCACGGACAACGACAAATGCGCGAGTTGCCCGCGACGGGCACCGGCCGATCGCCACGTGCACCTTCTCCGCCGTCTCACCGACACCTGAATCTGCGGAGGGACCGGGCCTGGTTTATCCGTCCCTGGCAAGTACCCGGCTCACACGGTCAGTTTCGGCGTGATCATCCTTCTGGTAGCGCTGACGATCGTGTCGAGCCATGCGTCGTCCCCCATTCTCTGTCGCAGCGGCTCGTTGGGTAGTTCGATGCTCACCGGGAGACCATCCGGTAGGGTCGCCCAGATTCCTCGCAGGTCGATTCCCCCTGTTCCCGGGACAAGTCGTTCCTCACGGGCTTGCCTGATCAGTTCGCCGTCGTCGTTCGGAACAGGATCGGAGCCATCGCACATTTGCGCATAGTGCAGCCATTCTCGGGGGATCGCGGCGAGGTCCTCGACGGTCGTACTCGAACGGTCCACATGCAGCGCATCGACAAGCACGCTGCGCGCCGGGCCGTCTGCCTGCGATACGATCTCGACAGCGGCCTTCGCGTCGGGAACCGCTGTCCACGGCATGAATTCGAGACTCGCGACGATCCCGTAGTGCCCGCACAGCTCGGCAAGCCGGGCGTAGGAGTCGGTCAGCCGGGCCCGGTCCCGGTCGTCGCCGCCGACGAGGACGGCTTTCGCGCCGAGCCGCGCCCCGGCCTCGAGCAGCGGCACGTAATGGCCAGGATCGAAATCGGCTCCGATCCGGATGATTTCGAGGTCGAACACCTCGATCGGGGAATCCGCCAGTCGGCGCACGAGTTCGTCGAGCGCGGTGGGATCCTCGTGCAGTGGGTAGGCGGGGGTGCCCGGCGCGGCCGGCAGCAGCCGCAGGCCGATGGTGTCGAATCCGTGGCGTTCGGCGAGGTCGATGTGCTGCAGCGGCGGGGTGTCCAGGACGGTGAGGGCGGCGAGTCCGAGGGGTGCGGTCATTGGGAGGCTCCTGTGGTCGAGGCGAGTCGGCGGCCGGTGAGATAGCCGAAGGTCATGGCGGGGCCGAGGTTGATACCACCGGAGGGGTAGTGACCGCCCATCACGCTTGCTTGGTCCACTCCTACGGCGTAGAGGCCGTCGATGGGTTCGTCGCCGGAGTCCAGAACGCGGGACTGTGAGTCGGTGACCAGGCCGGCGAACGTACCGAAGCTGCCGGGTACCACTTTCACGGCGTAGAACGGCCCCTTCTCGAGCGGAGCCAGCGACGGGTTGGGCCACGGATTGTCGGCGTCACCCGACCGGACGTTGAACACGGTCGAGCCGCGGCCGAACTCCGGATCCTGGCCGACCCGCGCGTTCTCGTTGAAGACGGTGACGGTCTTGTCGAGCCCGTCCGGGTCGACCCCGATCTTCTCGGCGAGTTCTCTGATCGTGGCGGCGCGGGTGAGGTATCCCGATCGTAGGTACGGCCAGGTGGGGATCGGGAACGGCTTGGCCATGCCGAGGGGGTAGTACTTCATGTAGCGCGCGTCGGCGATCAACCACGAGCAGACTTCCTTCCCTTCGGGGACCTGTTCGATCATGGCGAGTGTGTAGTCGTGGTAGCCGAGCGCTTCGTTGACGAATCGGTGGCCGTTCGCCAACACGCCGATGGCGCCGGGTTTTGCGCGGTCCATGATGTGCGGGAAGACTCCCTGCTTGCCGTTGCGGTATCGGACCAGGGAGACAGGGCAGTACGCGACCGGCGAGGCGAGTGTGCGGTCCAGCCGGCCGCCGACCGATTCGCCCAGCGAGATTCCGTCTCCGGTGGTGGTCGGCGGAGTGAGGGTCCAGTGC
This sequence comes from Rhodococcus sp. PD04, assembly GCF_035918275.1. Lineage (NCBI taxonomy): Bacteria > Bacillati > Actinomycetota > Actinomycetes > Mycobacteriales > Nocardiaceae > Rhodococcus > Rhodococcus sp. PD04. The sequence continues at coordinate 125,373 of NZ_CP142144.1, forward strand.
TCACGCCCGGTAGGTGTACGCGGGAACAACTCTCTGCGCCGATCGAGATCGTGCGTGAATCCACCGGTGGCGAGGACGACCCCCTTACGGGCGACGACGGTGTATGCCCCATCGGGGCCCGTAAGGCGCACTCCGCTCACCCGACCGTCGTCGGTGTCGAGCGCGGTGGCCTCAGTGGACACCCGGAACTCGACACCGGCGTCGAGCGCCGAGCGCAACAGGCGACCGACGAGCGCGGTGCCGTTGACCAGTTGCTGACCGCGCCGTTTGGTGACGAGGTCGAACATGTGCGTGCTGACGCGGCGCGCGCAGTGCGCGAATGCCTTCGGTGACCGTGTCGAGTGCAGAAATGCCTGCAGATCTGGGCCGGCCATGATGCCCATGCCGAGGAACGACGTCTCGTACAGCTGACGGCGCAGCAGTTTCGCGACGTCGGGACCGAGTGTGCGCAGGCTTACCGGCTTTGGTCCGACCGAGCGGTGGCCGGTACCGGCCCCGGGGGTATCGCCGTGGATGTCGGCGATACCGGCGCCGGGCACGAACTGCAGGGCCGTACGTGTCTCGAAGAACTCGACCATCTCGGGGGCGCCGTCGAGCAGTGCATCGACTTTGTCGGCGTCGAAATTCTCGCCGAGCCGGTGTTCGAGATACGTGCGCGGCAGGGCGCGGTCTTCGTCGATTCCGTCGGCGCGTGCGAACAGGGTGCGCGGGGTCCACATCCATCCGCCGGACCATGCGGTGGCTCCGCCACACACATCGGCCTTCTCGACCACCAGGACCGACGCGCCGCCGTGAGCGGCCGCGACCGCGGTGGACAATCCGCCCGCACCGGAACCGACGACGACGACATCGAATGTGGAGGTGGGTGTTTCAGAGGTGATCATCGGTTCACTTTCATGGCGGAATGTGCGGTGGCCTGCAGGTCGACGACGCGTCCGGTGCGGGACGACTCGTAGATGCCCGCAACGATCGCAAGGGAAGCGCGGGCATCACGCCCGGTGACGGCGGGCTCACGCCCGGTGAGGACGGCATCGGCGAAGTCCTGCACCTGCAGGGTGTGGAAGTCGGCGAGACCTGCATTGACGTCGGCGACGTCCAGGTTGGCGTGGACGTCGATCGAGAATGCAGTGCCGAGCGCGAGCTGTCCAGGCACGGTCCAGATCTCGTTGACGCCTTCGCGGCCCTCGGGGAACTCGAGGACACTGGCGATCGCGCCGGTGCCGCCTATGACGGTGACTCGGTTGCCGAGGTTGTAGTTCGCGCCGGTGGTCGCGGTGATCGTCGCGGTCGCCCCGGAGGTGAACGTGACCACGGCCGACGCGCTGTCCTCGGTCTCGATGTGCGCGCCGTGGGTGTGGGTGCGGATGTGGCCGCTCACCGAGACTGCCTCACCCATGAACCACTGCAGCATGTCGATCTGGTGCACGGCCTGGGTCATCAGCACACCCCCGCCATCGGTGTCCCACTGTCCGCGCCAGGCGTCCGCCGCGTAGTACTCGGACGGGCGGTGCAAGATCACCGACACCTCACCGAGGGTCGGTGTGCCGAGCGTGCCATCGTCGATCGCCTCGCGGATCCGGCGGGCAGCGGGCCAGAAACGGCGCTGGAACAGTACCCCGAACGTGATGCCGGCCCGGTCGGCAGCCTCGATCATCCGGTCGGCCGCAGCGACGTCCACTGCGATCGGCTTCTCGCACAGCACGTGGACGCCAGCCGCGGCGGCGGTGACGACGACCTGTTCGTGCACCGGGTGCGGCGTGCAGACAGTGCATGCGTCGATCTCCAGGGCTATCAACTCGTCGACAGTGCGGACAGCATTCGCGAGCCCGTACCTGGCGGCGAAGACCCGGGCCCGATCGAGGTCGAGGTCGGAGCAGCCGACCACCTCGACGCCGGGTACCTGCTGCAGGGCCCGCGCATGGTTGCCCGCGATCTTGCCGCAGCCGACGATGCCCACTCTCAGAGATGCCATCAGAAATGCTCCTCCGCTTCGACATCGCGGGCCGCATCCTCACCGCGATCGAGCCTGTCGAGCGCCGCAAGGTCGATGTCGGTCAGCGTGATGTTCACAGCTGCCAGGTTCTCGGCCTGGCGCACAGGATTCGCAGACCGGACGACCGGCACCACGCCCGCCGCGAGGTGCCAGGCCAACACGACCTGGGCAGCGGTCGCGCCGATCCGGGCGGCGATCTCGGTGACGACGGCAGAGCCCAGCACGTCACCGCGGCCGAGCGGGCTCCACGACTGCGTGAACACCCCGTGCGCGTCGTTTGCCTTCCGGACCTCGATCCGGGCCAGCGATGGGTCCATCTGGATCTGGTTGACGGCCGGCGCTTCTCCGGTGGCCGCGACCACCCGGTCGATGTGATGGCCGAGGAAGTTGGAGACGCCGACGTAGCGGACCAGACCTGCGTCGCGGCAGGCCAGCATTGCCTCGAAGGTCGCGCAGTACTGGTCGATCCGGGGCAGCGGCCAGTGAATCAGATACAGGTCGACACGGTCGAGCCCGAGATTCTCGAGGCTTCGCTCCAGCGCACCGCGCACGTCGCCGGACACCTGATCGTTGCCGCGAATCTTCGTGGTGACGAAGAGTTCGTCGCGGGGCAGACCTGATTCGGCCAGCGCCACACCGACGGCGTCCTCGTTCCCGTAGATGGACGCGGTGTCGATCAGCCGGTAGCCGGCCTCGATACCACTGAGCACCGACTTCGTCGCCTCCGCGCCCACCAGCGGCCAGGTGCCCAGCCCCATCGGTGGCAGCGCCGCGCGCACGGCGTCGCGGTGCGTCACTGTGGTGGTGTCGGTGGTCATGCGAGAACCTCCACGTGGGTGTGGGCAGTTGCAGTAATGCGCGCAGCGACGTCGGCGGCAGTGATATTGGCGGCGTGGATGGATCCGCCGTCTCCGCTCGCATCGCCCACACTGTGGACACCGAAGCGTGGGGTGAGCGCGCGGAGCGCAGGGAGCAGCTCGGTGCGCGGTTCGATGCCCTGGGAGACGAGCAGTTCGCCCGGCGCAGGCACTGTGTGCTCGCGACCGTTCGTGGAGATCACCGCACGATCAGCGTCGAGGCGAACGAGGATCGACGACAGGTGGGCGGTGAAATTCTCGGCCGCCGCCAGGCGTGGCAGCAGCACGATCTTGGCGCGGCGGCCGACATCGTGGGCGATGGTCTCCTGCGGGCCGATCATGACGACCTGCGTGCCCTTCTGCAGCAGGTCGTCGGCCACGGCCGCCGCTTCACGGTCGGCACCGAAGATGGTGACCGCCGCAGGTGCCGGATCCCCGGAGGCGAGAAACTCGCGCACGTCCCGCACGCGCCTTGTCTCTACCCCCGGCACATCCAGGGCGGGGCCGGTGCCGCCGGTCGCGAGGACGATCGCATCGAAGTCCTCGGCGGCCAGAGTGTGGGCGTCGACCTTGATGCCGGTGTGGCACACCACGTCCAGATCGGTGAGTTCGGCGAGATACCAGTCGACGATGCGGTGGTACTCGGGGTATTCGTGTAGGACCGAAGCCAGCGCGAAATCACCTCCGAGGGACCCTCGTTCGTCGTAGAGGTCGACGTGGTGGCCGGCCGCGGCGAGTTCGCGCGCCGCCGACAGGCCCGCCGGTCCGCCGCCGATCACCGCGACCCGCACGGGAGCGGGGGCGGGGCCGGCGGGTTGCTCGAGTTCACGGCCGACCCACGGGTTGACCGAGCACGGGACGGGACCGGCGGCCAGACTGTCGATGCAGTAGTTGCACGCGATGCACGGGCGGTAACGGGTGCCTGCCAGCGCACGATTCGGGAACTCCGGGTCGGCGTGCAGAGTGCGGGCCATGCTCACGAAATCGGCCTGACCGGAGGCGATGATGTGCTCGGCAACCTCAGGTGTGTTGATTCGTCCGGCGACACCGACCGGAAGGTCGAAGTCTCGTGTGTACGGCGCGGCGTGGGGTGCCAGGAGCCCTCGGGACCATTCGCCCGGTTGGATGATCCATTGGCCCGCTTCGTAGTTGCCCGCCGATACGTCGAGGAAGTCGAGGCGGTGGGTGTCGATCGCGTTGATGCGCTCGCGGGTGGTGGCTGTGTCGAGGCCACCGTCGACACCTTCGAACGCAGAGAACCGCAACCCAAGCGCCGCCCCGGGAGCCATCGCACGCACGGTGTCGATGACGCGGTTGACGAACAAGGTGGGTTCGGCCCACTTGTCGTTGCGCTTGTTGTAGGCGGGCGAGAGGAACTGGTGGATGAGATAACCGTGGCCGCCGTGCAGCGAGATCACGTCGACGCCGGCCTGTTCGCATCGCGCCGCGGCCTCGCCGAAGCATTCGATGATGTGCTCGATATCGGCGTCGTCGAGTTGCTCGGGCATCTCGCCGCCCACCACAGCACACGGAATTGGCGTGGGAGCGACAGGCACGAATCCGCTGACCACACCCTGCGCGGTGCGGCCACCGTGATTGAGTTCGACTCCGACGAGGGCACCATGGGCGTGCACCGCGTCGACCAACCGCGCGATACCGGGAATGCGGTCGTCGTCGTCGACACCCATCTGCCGGATGCGCCCTTTACCGTCCGCACGCACGTAACTGGCCTCGGTGAACACCAGCGCTGCTCCCCCAGCGGCGCGGCGTTCGAGGTAGGCGATGTACTCGTCGGTCATGCTGCCGTCGGGGGCGCAATAGTTGCGTTCCATCGGAGCCGAGACGAAGCGGTTGCGTAGCCGGACCGGGCCGAGGGCGAGGGGCTGGGCGTAGGCCGGGGCGCTCATCGGATGTCCTTCGTCGTCGTGGTCGCGGCAGCGAGGTCCCGTTGTGCGAGCAGTTCACCGAGGTGCTCACGCATGCGGTTCGCGTCCGGTGTGACGCCGGTGAGCAAGGCGAAGGTATCGGCGGCCTGGGCCACGAGCATCTGCCCGCCGTCGAGCACCGAACACCCAAGTACCGTTGCCGCAGAAAGCAATTCTGTCCTCAGGGGACGGTACACAATGTCGGCGACCCACTGGCGGGACCGCAGCTCGGCGGTATCGAACGGAGTTCCGGGGTGTCCGGTCATGCCGATCGGCGTCGCGTTCACCACCCCGCGACTCGTTCGCAAGGCTTCGGTGAGGTCTGCGGCAGCGATCGGCTCGACGGACACCGCGGGGAACGCGGTGGCTACGCGGGCACACACATCGGCAGCGCGGGCCGGGTCGACATCCGAGATCGTCAGGTCGTTCACGCCGGCTGCGCCGAGTGCGTATGCCACGGCGGAGCCTGCCCCACCCGCCCCGACGAGCAGCACCGAATCCAGCGCAGCACCTGGGAGCCCCCGCTGCAACGCTGCGAGGAATCCGCTGTGGTCAGTGTTGTGCCCGATCAACCGGCCGTCGCGGACCACGACGGTGTTGACGGCGCCGAGCAGGCGGGCATCGTCGGACAGTTCGTCGAGAGCCGGGATGACAAGCTGCTTGCAGGGATGAGTGATGTTCAGCCCGGTGTAACCCTCGTGCACGGCGGCGCGGACGAACTCGGCTGTGTGCTCGACCGGTACGGCCCGCGTGTCGAGGTCGAGCAGGTCGTAGCGGTAGTCGGTGACGCCGAGTTCGGCGGCTTCGTGTTCGTGGAGTGCGGGTGAGAGCGACGAGGCGATACCGGCACCGACGAGCCCGATGCGGTGCGAAGCAGTGGTGGACACGATGTGCTCCTATGTGAAAGAGATGCCTCGGTGCTCAGATCGAGCACCGAGGCGGGTCGATCGGTCAGGCGTCGGCGCGCACGAAGCCGTCCGTCGCGACCGCCCGTACCGGATGCTTGGGTTCTCCGAGTTCGTCGGTCGGCGTCCGGTATGTCTCGGGGCCGGTCAGCGCAGCGGCCGCGGCGAGCACCGCGAAGCCCATGCACATCGTCGCGACCGGAACCCAGTTCGCCGTGTCGCCGGCGGAGAGCATCTGGGCGACGGCGGGGGTGAACCCGGCGACGAGCAGACCGAGCATCAGGCTCACCGCCATGCCCGTGTAGCGGACCTTGGCCGGGAACTGCTCGGGGAAGTAGGCAGGGTAGATACCGTTGGGCATCGCATAGAAGAACCCGATGAGGATGATTCCGCTGGCGAACACCATGGGTGCGCTACCGGTTCCGATGGCGGCGAAGAACGCGAAGACCATGGCACCGGAACCGAGTGCTCCGAACACGAAGACCGGTTTGCGGCCGATGTGGTCGGCGAGGATGCCGAAGAGGGGCTGAGTGAGCACGGCAACGAAGTTGGCCGCGGCGATCGCCCACAGAATCGTCGAGCGCTCCATCCCTTGGACGTCGACCGCATAAGCGAGCGCGAAGACGTTGACGATGGTGTTGATCATCGCGAATGTGGCGCTGAGGGCAATGCGGATGACTGCGCGCCAGTGGGAGCGGAACATCTCTACGACCGGTAGTGCCGCTGTGTCCCCACTCTCCTGGATCTCCTCGAACACCTCGGGCTCGTCGAGCTTGCGGCGCAACCAGATCGCGATGACGGTGACACCGATGCTGAGCCAGAACGGCACCCGCCAGCCCCACGAGTAGAGCGCGTCGTCGGGCAGCGAGGCCACCGGGATGAACACCAGACTCGAAATGACGATGCCGAACATGATGCCGCTCATCGTGAACGAGGTGAAGAATGCGCGACGCCCGGCCGGGGCATGTTCCAGGGTGAGCGACGAGGAACCCGGGGATTCACCGCCGGCGGACAGCCCCTGCAGTAAGCGGAGCAGCACCAGGATCACGGGCGCGGCCATACCGATCTGATCGTAGGTGGGCAGACAGCCGATGACGAAGGTCGAGATGCCCATCATGAGCAGGCAGGCCAGCAGTGCATTGCGTCGGCCGAACTTGTCGCCCCAGTGCCCCCACAGCACCGCGCCGAGAGGACGGGCGACGTAGGCGACGCCGAGGGTGCTGATGGACAGCAGAGTCGCGGTGGCGCCGCCTCCGGGGAAGAAGATGTGCCCGAAGACCAGCGCCGCGGCCGATCCGTAGATGAAGAAGTCGTAGTACTCGAGCGTGCTACCCAGAAATCCTGAGATGGCGGCCCTGCGGGCATTGGCGGTCCGGTGCCCGTCGCGATCCGACGTGTGACTGTTCGTCATGGTTTTCCTTTCGTCCCGGAATCCGACGAACACTGAGGCGATCGTTGTTGTAACGACCCTCACACTCGTCGGGACGAACAGAGACTGTCACGCGCCACTATGTCGAGTCCAACACTGAAAAAGTCTTGTAAAAAGACCTTTTACGTCTCAATCGGGGTCGGCAGGATCTCCTCAGCGAGCCGAAGAGCGACGTCCAGCGCCGGAGAGACCCGTTTGGGCGACCAGCCCAGACCGTGCAGCATGTAGACCGGTTCGCCGGCGAGGGGCACGAACACCGTGCCCGGCGGGGCGATCGGCGCCATCCCCGAGGTCATGAGCGCCACGCCCACTCCCGTCGAAACGAGCAGCAGGATCATGTAGGGGTCGGTGATCTCTTGCACCACACGCGGACGGAAACCGGCGTCGAGACAAGCCCGCATCGTCACCTCCTGCAGCGACGATCCCGCCGAGATCGGAGTGGTGATGAAACCGTCGTCGGCGAGCTGCCGCAGGTCGATGGCGGTCTCACCGGCCAGTGGGTGATCCACCGGGAGAACCGCGCCGAACGGTTCGCGACGGATCAGTCGAGTGCTCACCCCCGCCGATTGCACCGGCAGGCCGACGAACGCGAGATCCAGCGCACCGCTTTCCAACTGTGCAACTGCATCGCGAGTCATGATGCGGCCGACCAGCGTGAGTTCGATATCGGGATATCGCTGCCGCAGCGCCCGGGTGAGCGGCGGGAGCGACAGGTGGTTGAGCACGCCCGTGAAACCGATCTTGATGCGCCCATATACACCTCCCGCCGACGCGCGGGTGGCCTGGCGGGCAGTCTCCACGCTCTCCAGAATGTGGTAGGCGTGCGGCAGAAAAGCATGACCACCCGCCGTGAGCGCCACACTGCGGGTGTTGCGCTCGAACAGGGGTACGCCGATGTCCTTCTCGAGTTTGCGTACGGTCTGACTCAAAGGGGACTGCGCCATCTGCAGACGCTGGGCCGCACGCCCGAAATGTAACTCCTCTGCGACCGCCACGAAAGCCTGCAACCAGCGGATCTCCACGACTCGTCTCCTTCCGCGGGTTGACGTGCACACCGCAGGCGTATATCAATTTCAAACACAGTATGAGCATAATTAAGCTCAATTTTTACATGATGCGTGCTCGATTCTCACACAATCCACCAGGAGAAACCGATGATCACCTACCCCGAGGGCGCACGAGCACTCGTAACCGGCGGTGCCAGTGGCATCGGCGCCGCGTGCGCGACACTCCTGTCCGACAGAGGCATTCACGTCATCACCGCCGACCTGACTCCAGACGCAGATGAGCACGTCGACGTCGGCGATCCCGAATCTGTCGCGCAACTTCGAACCAGAATCGGTCCCGTCGACATTCTCGTCAACAGCGCAGGAATCATCGGCCCGTCGACACCGGTCACCCGCACGGAGCTTGCAGACTGGCACCGCACCTTCCGCGTCAACGTGGACGGCACCTTTCTCACATGCCGCGCCTTCCTCCCCGACATGGTCGACACCGGATGGGGACGCATCGTGAACCTTGCCAGCATCGCGGCCAAGGACGGCAACCCCAATCAGAGCGCGTATTCCGCATCGAAAGCTGCCGTAGTCGCGCTGACGAAATCGCTCGGCAAAGAACTCGCCACCACGGGCGTCCTCGTCAACGTCGTAGCACCCGCCGCCGTCGAAAGTCCGATGAATACCGGCACCGACCCGGAAATCCTCGCGCGCTCGCAGAGCTTGACCCCGATGGGACGTATGGGCCGACCCGAGGAAATCGCCGAACTGGTCGCCTGGTTGTCGTCGAACGCTCTGAGTTTCTCCACCGGTGCCGTGTATGACGCAAGCGGTGGGCGTGCATCGTACTGACAAGCCGCGGCCGACATTGTTCATTCGGTCCGGCCGCTTCCTTCCAACGCTCCCGCTCGATCCCCCGACCCCGGTCGCAGATCCATCGGTACCACAACGATTTTCGTAATCGATGCCGAATTCACGGCTTCCTCCCCGAAGCTGCTTCTGCCGCCACGAGGCCCTCATCGTGCGACGCCGGGATCGCACGCATCCTCGACAGAACAATTCGGGCCACCGAACGCCGACCCGGAAACCGCCTTCGTAGCGTAGCCGGACCGACGCCTCGCTCGTCTCCTCACCCCTTCGATGACATCGAGATCCCGCCGCATACCCGGTGACCGCCCGCGCGACCGCCCGGTTCGGTAATCAAGGTAATGTAGTTTCGTCACGGAACTATCCGCAACGGATCCCCGAATACCTGGTCAGGGTATCGAATTCTCGCAGGACGACGACATGCGCAACGCTTCTCCGCAACGACGACCTCGTGCGGTGTACTCGGTCGGCACCGAACCGGATGTCCGGTTCTCTCTTGCCAACGAACGCACCGCACTGGCATGGGTTCGCACCGCTCTGGCCCTGATCGCCGGAGGGGTCACCTTGACGACAGTGGCCGGACTGACACCGTTCCCACTGGTCATCTACGGTCTGTCGCTCGTCGCGTGCGTCGCAGGGGGCCTGCTCGCGTTGCTGGCATTGCTGTCCTGGCGCCGCAATGAACGCGCGCTGAGGATGAATCTCCCACTGCCTGCCCCGCTCGCGCTTCCCTGGCTGGTCACAGCACTCGTCATCGTATCCGTAGGATTGACCGTGTTCGCCGTGACGGCACTCGCGCTCTCGCTATGACGAACGATCCCGGACTTCAGCCTCAACGCACCGCGTTGGCATGGCAACGCACCGGACTGGCGGTGGCGGTCACCTACACAATTCTCGTTCTTGCCATCATTCGACATCTCGCTGCTCCGCTCGCGATGGTCGTTCTACTCATCGGCACAGCGTTTCTCGGTGTCGTCGCTCGTCGCTTCCCAACGGGCCGAGACCGCACGGTCGAAGCACTGCAGGTCTGGCCCATGCTGGCTGCTACAACGACCTTCGTGGTGAGCGCCGCGGTCATCGGTTCGACGCTCGCCGCATGGTCGGCATTCGGGCGATAGCCCGACGCAGTCCAACTCCCACCGGCAAACACACTCCGAGTGAACGATGGTCATCCCAGCCGTGAGCATCCGACCTACCCATCATGGCCCGGTTGCACCGGGACCGGTGCATTCCGGTCAGCGGAACTGAGCGGCAAGTCCACCGGAAACCGGTACACCCTGCGTGGACGTCGAACGATACGGAAGGATTCGGGTGGCACTGCTCGAGAACAAGGTCGCGTTCGTCACCGGTGCTGCACGCGGCCAAGGGCGCAACCATGCCGTGCGCTTTGCGCAGCATCAGCTCTTCCCTGTCGATCGAACGGCCCCGATGGTCCGCCTCCTCGACGGTCACCTCCGCCTGGTCTTCCCCGCCGGCATCAACCGGGTGCGCAGCACCCACTTTCGGGGTCTCACGCTTCGGGCAAGTCCGCTCACTCGACGACGTCTACCGCTACTACGGCAACGACACCGACAACAACGTCACCGCCGCTCTCGACATCCTCCCCTGAACCTGCCTGGAGGCACGACGGGCCATCTTCACCGGCAGATAATGCCGGGACGGTCCGCATGCTCGCCGTAGTGCAGACAGACGACGACCGACTGCATCCACAGCGACGGCCTCTGCATCAGCATTCCGACGCAGAGGAAACACATCATCAGAGCGGTCAGCACGAGCGCATAAGCTCGGCTCACCGTTACCGGCAAGACTGTGGCTGCGCACATTGCAACACCGCAGTAAACGCGCCGCGCATCCGCCCTCGCTCGGTCTCCCACCCCGTGACGGGATACGTTGCACAGGGAGGCTTCGACCACGAGGGCGATCCGTGGGGGGATAATTCTTCAGTGGTCATCCTTAATGTAAGGCGCAAGCGGCCACGATGCTGAGGGGATGAAGCAAGCGCAGGACACTCGGGTGCTGATGTTCGAGGCTTTACGACAAACGCGCAGTGCGGTATCTGACCACCGTCCAGATCGCCGCGATCATTCAGTGGGCATGAGCCAGCGACCTTTTGAACCACGCCTATCCCACACGCCCCGGACCCCTCATGCATGCGCTGCCTATTTGTGTAGTCGTCCAGCCACTGCAGGACGCGCCTGGTCGCGACTTCCAGCGTGCACAAGGATGCGGCTCCCAAGCGAATGTTCCGGTAACTCGTGTAGAGCACTCGTATATCGGTAACAAAGTCCGTGGCACCGCGACGCCACCTGGTCACGTACCTGAACCGTGTGTCTTGGAGAGACCGAAGATCTCCTCCAGATCGGGATCCTCGCTTGCTGGGTCGAACACCAGTGATTTCTCCACTTCTTGGAGGTGGCGGAGCATAAGCTCTGCGGCCCGTGTCCCGTCGCCTGCCTCGATCGCGTCGGTGATGTGCACATGGTCGTCAGGCAGGCATGCAGCCGCGGTCGGAGCGTTGTAGAGAAGGATCGTCAGGCAGGTCAGCGCCGAGAGTTCCCGCATCGTGCGAGCCAGAGCACTGTTGCCCGCAAGGTCTGCTGCCAGATTATGGAACTCGCCGGCCAGACGAATGATCGAGTGCTTGTCGCAACGGGCGACGGCGTCGTACTCGGATTCGGTGTGTTTGCGGAGAAGTTGAATGCTCTCCGGGGTGGTGCGTTCGGCCAGGGCCCGCATGATGGCCGGCTCGATGACACGACGAGCTTCCAAAGTATCGGCCGATTGCTCGACTGTAGGTTCAGCGACCTGTGCGCCGCGGTTCGGCTGAACCTCGATCAATTGCTCGTGCTCGAATCGCGCGAGGACTTTGCGCACTTTGGCTCGACTGACGCCGAAGACTGCCGCCAATCGCTCTTCGGGGAGCCTGGTCCCCGGTCGCAGACGATGTTCGAGCACCGACTCGTACATTCGGGTGTAGATCTGATTCGCCTCGGCATCGCCGAACGGCGCGAAGTGCCCCTGACTGTCGCTGAACACCATGACTGGTCCTCTCCTGGAGTCGTGGTCCTTGCTGGTTTCGCCTGGTTGACAGAAGTCGAACTCTACGAGTGATGAATGCGGCTGCGGAACGCTGTGCCTTGTGATGTTGGGTCGATCTTTGCACCCGAACCGGCACTTCGCGGCGTGAAGCCACGATAGCTGCCTTGGATCAGTCTCGTCACCCGATTGTCGACGATCTTTCGGCGCATTGTGACCAATCGTTAACGCTCGTGCGATCAGAGTTCACATTTGCAGCCTCATTATCAATGTGCGGCCTGAGACGCTGCAGCCCTCCCGGGACACCCACCTCGGGCGACGGATTCGCGCAGAGCTACGAACGAGGGCCTATGAAAATCACTGTGCTGGTTGGGAATCCCAAGCCCATGTCACGCACCCTGCGAGTAGCACAAGGACTCGCCGAACGCGTGAGTACCCGAGTATCGGGTGACGTGTCGACCATCGACCTTGCCCACTACACCGACCGGGTCTTCACGTGGCCCGATGACACCATGACGGCGCTGACCACAGCCGTTGCCTCGAGCGACCTCGCCTTTATTGCGTCCCCGACTTACAAGGCGGCGTACACGGGCCTGCTCAAGTCCTTTCTCGACAGATACCCAGCAAACGGACTCAAAGGGGTGATGTCGATTCCCGTGATGACCGGCGCCGACGCCACCCATGCCCTCGCACCGGCGACGTCACTGACCCCCGTCCTGACCGAACTGGGCGCAGTAGTCCCCTGTGCAGGAATGTATTTCAAAACCCCAGAGTTCGCTCGAGTCGACGAGGTACTCGACCAATGGCTCACCGACAACTCAGCAGTGATCGACCTGATCATGGCGGCGACATCCTGCTCCGCGGCACGGAGATGACACGTCATGACACGAACTGACCTCCCCGCCGCGGATCCCACAGTGGCAAAGAGAAAACCGACTCACGTAGTCGCTCACTCGGACGACGTTCGGGCCGCCTTCAACGAAATCCCCACAGCGATAGCAGCACTCTGCTCAGTCGTCGACGGTGAACCCTGCGGCATGGTAGCCACCTCACTGACTGTCGGCGTCTCCTACAACCCACCCATGGTCGCCTTGTCAATTTTGAATACCTCGACCACCTGGCCGGCCCTGAAGGAGAGCCCCAGAATCGGCATCTCCATTCTCAGCGAAACCCAGGACCGTATCTGTCGCCAACTCGCCTCCAAGTCCGGGAACCGATTCGAAGACTTGGCCACCACTGCTTCGGCCCACGGCGCCCTGTTCCTCGACGACTCCCCCACCTGGCTCGACTGCACCATCGACACCGAAGTCCCCGCAGGGGACCACCATCTGATCCTTCTTCAGGTGCACGGAGTGAACGTCGTCCCCAAAACGGCACCTCTCCTCTACTACCGCTCGGCATTTCACCGGTTGAGCGCCTCCACCGACCTCACGCCCCAAGGAACGCAATGAAGTCGTTTGTCCTCCACAACACCTCACTGCAGGGGCGCACCGGACTATGGACGGTCACCGTCGACCGAGGCCGGGTCAGCACCATCACGCCGACTCCCACCGACACCATCCTCACACCCGATTCCCACACCTCTGTCCAGAGCGTCGATCTCGGTGGCCATCTCTTGTTGCCAGGGATGGTGGACATCCATATCCACCTCGACAAGGCCTACCAACTCGTACAACTCGAGGAACTGCCCTCCGGCCGCGACCAAGGCATCGACGCCGCACTCGCCCTGAGCGCACAGCTTCGCAACACCCTCACCCTCGACACCATCGCCCATAACGCCCGACGTGTCCTCGACACACTGATCAGCGGCGGCACCGTCGCCGCCCGCGTACACGTGGAAATCGGTCCGAACTCCGACCCGGCCACCGTGCGCATGCACCGCGACCTCGCCGACGAGTACCCCGAGCTACTCCTGCAACTGACCGCGTTCGCCCAATACGGAACCACCACCGACCCGAACGCGCTGCCACAGCTCGAACAGGCCCTCGACGACGGCTGCTCGGTTGTCGCCGGATGCCCCTACGCAGATGCCGACCCCATCCGGCACCTCGACCAGATGATCGCCCTGGCGAAGGACCGCAACCTCCCCCTCGATCTGCACCTCGACCTCAGCGACGACCCACGCGCACTACTCCTGGACGAAGTCGTCATGCGCGTCGAGAAAGCCGAACTCCAAGGCCAGGTTCTGGTCGGACATGTCACCACCTTGACCGCACTCAGTCCAGAGCGAGTTCGCGAACTCGCAACCGCCGCTGCCGGCGCAGGCATCGCCGTTGCCGCCATACCCAGCACCGACCTGTACCTCAGCGGACGAACCACCGACACCGCCCCCACCCGCGGCGTCACCCGCATCGTCGAGCTTCTCGACGCGCACGTCCCGGTCTGCCTGGCCAGCAACAACTACGAGAACGCCTTCACCCCCGTCACCATGCCCTCGCTGACCCACGCAGCATGGCTGGCCTCACTCACCAACCACATGGGCTCCACGACAGCACAGCTGAAGCTGCTCGACGCGATCAGCACCGTCCCCCGCGCTCTTCTCGGACCCGACGTTCCTGGCCTGGCCATCGGTGACGTGATCGGCGCCGCAGTCTTCGACACACCCTCCCCTGTCGACGTCGTACGCCGAGCCGCACGTCCCATCGCGCTGGTATCGGCACACCGCGGCCTTCGAGCCGTCGACCGCACCCCCGCAGAGTTCGCGGAAGGAGCCTGAAGTGGCCACAGCAGTAGCTTCCGCCCGGCGACCGTTGCGCCCGGCCGCCGCGGGCACAGTCTTCGGGTTCACCCGCGTGGCGCTGACCCGATTGACCGGTGCCATCATCGTGATCTTCGGGGTCGTCTCGATCACCTTCCTCCTGACCCGGGTGGTCTCCCCGGACCCGACAGGACTGTTCGTCTCCCCCACCGCCGACGCCGCAGAACGAGAAAACGTTCGCCAAGCCCTGGGCTTGAGCGACCCGATTCCGGTGCAGTTCGTCACCTTCATCGGCAACCTGCTGACAGGAGACCTCGGCACCTCATTCATGACCGGACAACCCGTCGCCCAGGACCTGCTCAGCCGTCTGCCCGCTACCGCCGAATTAGCGCTGTACGCGCTGCTTTTCGGAACATCGCTCGGTGTGATCGCCGGCGTGATCGCCGCGGTCAAAGAAAACTCCTGGTTCGACCACCTCGTGCGCACCGTCACCGTCGCCGGACTCGCCCTCCCCCAGTTCTGGCTCGGCCTGATGTTGCTGTGGATCTTCTTCGTCGTTCTCGGGATCGCCCCGGGTCCCACCGGCCGGCTGCCCGTCGGCGTCCTCCCACCCCCACACGTCACGGGCTTGTTCGTGATCGACGGTCTCCTCGCCGGCCAGTGGGCACTGGTCAGCACCGCCATCGCCCAGTTGGTTCTTCCGGTCCTCACCCTCGGCTACGGAGTCTTCGCACCGATCGCCCGAGGCGCCCGCTCCGCGATGATCGGTGCATTGAACGCCGACTACATGCGCACCGCCCATTCCCTCGGCATCGCTCGCGGACGCGCCTGGTTCGTCTACGCCCTCAAGAACGCCCTGCTTCCGGTGGTCACCATGCTCGCCGGTGTCGTCGGATGGGCCTTCTCCGGCGCGGTCCTGGTCGAAGGTGTCTTCGGCTGGCCCGGGATCGGCCAATACGCCCTCAATGCCATGCAGTCCTCGGACTTTCCCGCCGTGCAGGGCTTCGTCCTCTTCGCCGCGATTCTCTACGTCGTCATCTACCAACTTCTGGACCTCGCCTACTCCGCCATTGACCCGAGGATTCGGCCATGACTGTTGTTGACAAAGCCCCCGCGACCTACCAGAACATCCTGCCGAAAACGAAACTCTTCCAGTCCCTGAAAGGATCCCCGGGCGCCCTGAAGGCCGGCTGCGGCATCCTCACCGCATTTCTCCTCGTGGCCGTGGTCTCCCTGTTCTGGACCCCATATCCGCCGACCGCCACCGGAGTCGGAGCCCCGTTCTCCGCCCCGAGCGCCGAGCACTGGTTCGGCACCGACCGCGTCGGCGCCGACGTGCTCTCCCGCACCATGGCCGCCGCTCCCGTCGACGTGTTCATCACGGTCGCCGTCGTCGTCCTCGCCCTTACCATCGGCACGACCTGGGGAGCCCTCGCCGGCTTCTTCGGCGGCTGGTTCGACGCCACGACACTGCGTTGCCTGGAAATGATCCAGTCCTTCCCTTCCCTGCTGCTCGCGATGCTCGCCGTCGCCGTCGCCGGACCCGGCGTCTTCAACGTCATCCTCGTGGTCGCAGTGCTGCCCCTACCCGACTACGTCCGCCTCGCCCGCGCCGAAGTGCTGACCAAGAAGAACTGGCAATTCGCCGAAGCCGCCCGCATGGTCGGCAACTCTCCCCTGGTCGTCCTGTTCCGGCACCTGGTCCCCAACAGCATGCGACCGCTACTGGCCTTCGCCTCGATCAACGCCTCCTGGGTGACCGGCAGTATCGCCGCCCTGGGGTACGTCGGCCTCGGTATCGAACCCGGATCCACCGAATGGGGATCGATGATCTCGCGCGGACAGAACGCCATCGTCAGCGGCGCATGGTGGATCTCGTTCTTCCCCGGCGCAGCAATTCTGCTGCTGTCCATCGCCTTTCATCTGATCGGTGATGGCCTGTCCAGCTCCAACCGAGGAGAAAAGCGATGACCACCTCCACAAAGCAATCCGGTGACCTGCTGACAGTCGAGAACTATTCCGGGGGATTTCTCACCGACACCGGCGAACTCACACCGATCCTGCACGACGTCACCTTCAGCCTGCGGCAAGGCAACCTCACCGCGATCGTCGGAGAGACCGGAAGCGGCAAATCCCTGATTGCGCTGTCCATGCTCGGCCTGACTCCCGGGACCTTCCGCCGCACCACCGGTTCCATCCTCTTCGACGGACAAGACCTGGGCAGCATGACCGAACCGCAGTGGCGCCAGGTCCGAGGCTCCCAGATCGCGATGGTCTTCCAGGACGCCCGAGCTGCTCTCAACCCCGTATTGTCCGTCGGCCGCCAACTCATCGATGCCTGCCGCGCCAACCGCGGTGTCTCCGCACGCGAAGCACGCACCATCGCAACCGAAGCACTTCGCGACGTCCGAGTCCCCGAACCGGAACAGCGAATGCGCCAGTACCCGCACGAATTCTCCGGCGGCATGGCACAGCGCGTGATGCTCGCCCTCGCCCTGATCTGCCGGCCGCGACTGCTCGTCCTCGACGAACCCACCACCGGACTCGATGTCACCATCCAGGCCGACATCATGGAACTGATCGTCGAGATGACCCGCAGCCATGGTCTCACCGCGTGCTTGATCACCCACGATCTCGGCGTCGTCGCCGAAACCTGTGACGACGTGGTCGTCCTGTTCAACGGCCGCATCCGCGAAGTCGGCACCTGCTACCAGGTCCTCACCGACCCCACGGACCAATACACCCGGGGCCTGCTTCGGGCCAGTCGGTTCGAGGAGGCCGCCTGATGACCGGACCAATACTCAACGTCGTCGACCTGCACAAGGAATTCCGCGTCCGCCGACGCGGCCGAATGCGCACCCTCACCGCCGTCGATTCGGTCACCGTCGACATCCACCCCGGCGAAACCGTCGCCCTCGTCGGCGAAAGCGGATCCGGAAAATCCACTGCAGCACGCTGCATCGCCCGGCTGATCGAACCCACCCGAGGATCGGTCGTCCTCAACGGACACGACGTGCAGACCCTGCCTCGCAGAGCCCTCGCCCGCACCTACCGCGATGTGCAGATGGTCTTCCAGGACCCCAACTCGTCCCTCAATCCCCGTATGACCATCCGAGCGGTGCTGCACGAACCACTCCGCCTGCACACCGACCTCGATCGAGCCGCCCGCGACGCCCGCGCTGAGGAACTGCTGGTCTCCGTCGGTCTCACTCCCGCGCACCTGGACCGCTACCCCTCGCAACTCAGTGGCGGCCAACGCCAACGAGTGGGCATCGCACGAGCGTTGGCGGTCTCTCCGAAACTGCTGTTGCTCGACGAGCCCACCGCCTCCCTCGACGTCTCGGTCCGCGGGCAGATCCTCGATCTGCTCGCCCGCCTGCAGGATGAGCACGCCCTCGCGTACCTGTTCATCAGCCACGATCTCGACGTCGTGCGACGCATCGCCGACCGCGTGCTGGTGATGTACCTCGGCTCGATCGTCGAGTCCGGCCGCACCGAAGACATCTTCACCAGTCCCGCCCACCCCTACACCCGCGCGCTGCTGTCCGCCGCACCGGTGACCGTGCCGGGCCAGAAAACGGACCGCTTCCGCCTCCAAGGCGAGATCCCCAGCCCGTTCGACGTCGGCGCAGGATGCCGACTCGCCGGCCGCTGCCCCTACGTACAGCCCTCCTGCCGCGAGCAGCAACCCACCCTGTTGCCGCTGTCCACCACCCACACGGTGGCCTGCCCCGTCACCGCCGCCTCATCCCCGGAACACCAATGACGCGGTTCCACTCACGCCCCTCGCACACGAAAGGCCGACCAGTGAAACCCCTCTCTTCCCGCAAAAGACGCCGGATCGCCATGTCCGTCGCGGCGGCAAGCGCCGCCCTGCTCACCTTGACCGCCTGTGGCGGTGCCGCTGCCTCCCAAAGTGGCAATGCGCTCGCCGGTGGCATTGTCACCGCCTGGTCCGCCGACCTGACCACGCTCGACCCGGCCACCGCCTCATCAGCACAGGACTGGGAGGTCGCCACCAACGTCTATCAAGGCCTGCTGATGCCCGAATGGACCACCACCGACGACGGCTCACTGCTGTGGAGCGGACTCGACCTGGCGCCGGGTCTGGCGTCATCGTTCGAGATGGAAGGCTCCACCGCGACACTGCACTTGCGCGACGACGTGAAGTTCTACCCCTCCGGTAATCCCCTCACCGCCGAGGACGTCATCTTCTCCTTCGGCCGCATCTTCGAACTCGGCCGCACCGGCGACCTCAACAACGGTGGGCTCTACGGCATCGACCAGTTCGAAGTGCTCGACGACCACACCATTCGCGTGTCCTTCGAAGACCGGCAAGGAAACCCGGTCGCTGCCACCGCAACCCTGATGCAGACCTTCCGCATGCCCAACTACGGCATCATCGACTCGGTCGAAGCGCTCGAGCACGCCACCGACACCGATCCGACCGCAACGGAATGGTTGAAGAACAACGTCGCCGGCACCGGCCCCTACTACGTCGCCGACCGCACCCCCGGCCAGCAACTCATCCTCGCCGCCGTCCCCGACGGCATCATCGACCCTGGCTACGACTCCGTCACCGTCCGCGTGATCAACAACGGCAACATCGCCTCACTGCTGCGCGGCGGCGAAATCAACGTCGGTGTCTACGGACTCACCCAGCGTGACCTCAACGATCTCGAATCCGCAGGCCTGGTCATCGATCACGAGAAGACCCCCGAGTTCACCTACCTGCAGATGGCCACCGAAACCGGCCCCCTCGCCGACCCGACCGTCCGCCAGGCAATCGGATACGCGCTGCCCTACGAGCAGATCATCGACTCGGTCTACTTCGACCGCGCCAGCCGAGCCACCTCGTACGTCAACGAAGCAGCCCCCGGCTACGCCGAGACCTTCGCGCAGTACACCACCGATCTGGACACCGCCCGCAAGCTGATGGACGAAGCCGGCAACCCGTCGGTGAGCTTCCCGCTGCACTTCAACAACTCCGACCCCGAACTCGAAGACACCGCCATCCTCATCCAGGACAGCCTCGCGCAGATCGGTGTCGACGTCACCATCCGTCCGGAAACCCCCGCAGCGTTCCAGCAACTGATCACCCAGCGCGCCACCAGCGGCGAAGGCGCCCCCGATGCGCTGCTGGTCAAATGGAGCTCCTGGATCGACGATCCCAAGACCCCGGTCAGCTACGCGACCACCACCGGCGGCGTGAACAACTACTCCATGTGGTCCGATCCCCGCGTCGACGAGATCGCCGCCGCCAACCAGTTCGCCGACCTGACCGACGAACGCGCCGCCACCTACATCGAAGCCCAGGAGATCGTCGCCGACGCCGCGCCGCTGCTCCCCATTGCCCGCGTCGGACGCAGCGTCGCCCTGGCCGACGGCATGACCGGCGCATCCTTCGCGCCGGAGTTCGGATTGCGGTACTGGACCCTGCAGCCCGCCGAATGACTCCCCGGAGAGTGGGAGGTTCACCGCAGTGAACCTCCCACTCCCCACCCAGCGCCCCAAGGCGCACACCCACAGGAGGTTCCTGTCATGAAGTTCGGGATGTTTCTTCCCACCGGCAACAACGGCTGGATCATTTCCGAGAACTCGCCGCAGTACATGCCCACCTATGAACTCAACCGCAGCATCGTCAAACGCGCCGAGGACCTCGGATTCGAATACGGCCTGTCCATGGTCACCTTCCGTGGCTACGGCGGCAAGACCGAGCACTGGAACTACACCGCCGACACCATCTCACTCACCTCGGCGATCCTCGCCACCACCGAACGCATGAAACTGTTCGCCTCCATCGGCGTGCTGGCCCTGCACCCGGCAATGGTCGCGCGCATGGCCTCGACCATCGACGACGTCGCACCCGGCCGCTTCGGCATCAACATCACCACCGGCTGGCACCGCGCCGAGTACGCCCAGATGGGCATGTGGCCCGGAGACGAGTACTTCGGATACCGCTACGACTACGCCACCGAATACGCCACCATCCTCAAACAACTCTGGGAGACCGGCGAATCGAACTTCACCGGCAAGTACTTCGATCTCGATCACTGCCAACTCGGCCCCACCCCGGCACACAAAATCGAAATCGCCGCAGCCGGCGCCTCCCCGCGCGGACGACGCTTCGCCGCCGAGTTCGCCGACTACAACTTCACCACCGCCTACGACCGCGACAGCATCGCCGCCGCCAACGCCGAACTCCATGCCGCCGCCGCTGCCAGCGGACGTGACGTCAAAGTCCTGTCCACCCGAACCGTCATCCTCGACGACACCGACGAACTCGCCCTGCAGAAGATCGACTACTACAACGACGGCGCCGACCACCAAGCCCTCGCCAACCAGAAGGGCCACTACGCCGTCGACTCCACCGGAACGAGTTCCTCGGCGGCGGCAGCGACCATCCAGACCTACCAGGCGATCGACCCCGACTCACCCTCCGTGTTCGCGGGCTCCCCAACCACCATCGCAGCGAAGTTCAACGAACTCGCCGAGATCGGTGGCCTCGAGGCAGTCATGCTCAGCTTCGACGACTTCCGCGGCGGCCTCGACCGATTCGGTGAACAGGTGCTCCCGCTACTCGACTTCGACTTCCGAGCGTGAGGACCCGGCTACCACGACGCGGGCAGGCCCGAACCCTCGGACTTCTCACACTCGTGTTCCTGTTCGTTGCGGCAGACTCGGTCCTGCAGACGGTCCTGCCGGTCAGCATGACCGAAACCGGCGCGGCCTCGGTAGCCGTCATCGGGATCATGATCGCCATCCCCCAGGGCATCGGGTTCATCACCGCCCTGCCCGGCACCGCCTTCGGGGACGCACACGGTCGCGCCCGGGTCGTCGCGCTGCACGCCACCATCGCAGCCGTGGCCGCCGGTCTGCTCGCCGTCGCCGCATCAGGACGCTCAATGCTCTGGTGGATCGCACCCCTGCTGCTGTTCGGCCTGATGAGACTGACCGTGTGGATCTCCATTCTTGCCACGGTCAGCACCACCGGGGACCGATTGACCATGCAAGGACTCAACGGAGCCAGCCAACGACTCGCTGCCGCCGCCGCTGCGTTGATCTCAGCGGCAGTGATCGCCAGTCAAGGATGGGAAGGGGCGTACTTCGTCATCGGCGCCGCGTTCGTCCTCATGGTGCCCCTCGCCCTCGCCGTCCTTCCCCGCACGGCGACGCGAAGCGGGCCGCTGGTCACCCCCCGCGCCTCGTACGGCGTGGCAGTGTCGATAGTGCGACGCGACCGCGCGATTCGCGCCTCGGGCCTGGCAGCGATGTGCTGCATGACCGTGATGCTGGTCGGCAACTCGTTCTTCGCCTTGACCATGACCGTCGACACTGGCGATCTCGCCGCGTTCGTGGCCATTCTTCTGGTCACCCGGGACCTGTCGTCGGTGGTGATCGGCCTGACCTTCAAACAGGTCGTCAACAAGGTCGGCCTGTCGGGGACCGTCACCATCGCAGTGGGATGCGCAGCAACAAGCATGCTGATCCTCGCTGTCTCCGGCTCCACCATCATCGGCATCGTGGCAGCCGCCGTACTGCAGGGCACCAGCATCTGCCTGCTCATCGGATCAACGAACCTCCTCGCGGTGTACTCCTCCGGCGTACCCACCGCCGGCGCCGCACTGCGCATCACCGCATCGCAGATCGGACCGAGCATCGGCGCCCTGATCATGCCCATCGTGCTCGCCGGCGCTTTGGGGTTCGGAGGCAACGCGCTGCTGTACGCCCTCGCCACCACCACCATCGTCATCCTCGGCGCCATCGCGCTGCTCCAGATGCGCCCACCTCGAACAGCACCCACCGCCCCCATCGCGAACGACATCACGAAAGACGGTGACCACCATGAGCCACACCACCGCACCGATCCCACCCTCGCCCCTCACTCAGGCGTGTCTCGATCCCCACACCGGACCGATCCGGTCGGCGACCTACCTGCCTTCCACACCCGAGAACGTGATCTGGGGCCGGCTCCCAGCGCGTGATGACACGCCAGTCCTGACCGTCGACCCCGGCACCGAGGTCACCATCGACACGATCAGCCACGAAGGCATCCTCGAAGACCAAGGCCGCAACCCGGAAGCCTTCTTCGCCGCCCACGGGGTCGAGCACGTGCTCACCGATGCCGCAGCGCTGGCCGCCAGCGACACGCCACGCACCTTCGGCGTCGACGGCCCCCATGTCGTCACAGGCCCGATCGACATCCGCGGCGCTCGCGCCGGCGACGTACTGGCCATCACCGTCGTCGACACTCTCCCCCGCGTGCCCTACGGCATCATCTCCAACCGTCACGGCCGCGGCGCACTGCCCGGCGAATACCCACGCCACGGTGAGCTTCTCAGCGTCTTCGCCCACCTCGATCCCCTCGACCCCACCCGCGCAACCATGGCCTACGGCCCAGACGACACGCGCACCGTCAACTTCCCCATCGCCCCGTTCCTCGGCATCATGGGCGTAGCGACCGACACCGACCAGCGAGCTCACTCGGTGCCACCGGGCCCACACGGCGGCAACATCGACATCAACCTGCTCACCACCGGTGCCACCCTCTACCTCCCCGTCCAGGTACCCGGAGCACTCGCCTACATCGGAGACCCCCACTTCGCGCAAGGCGACGGCGAAGTCGCCCTCACCGCACTGGAAGCATCCCTGCGCGCCACGGTGCGATTCGACGTCATCACCCGCGAAGACGCGCTCACAACCTTCGGGAACCTCGTCGGCCCCCTCGCGGAAACCCGCGACTTCCTCGTTCCCACCGGCATGGACGAAGACCTCGACATCGCCACCCAGAACTGCGTCCGGGCAGCCATCGCTCTCCTGCAGGCCCGCTACGGCATGGACCCGTCCTACGCCTACGCCTACCTCTCGGCCGCCACCGACTTCGACATCTCCCAAGTCGTCGACCTCGTCAAAGGCGTGCACGCCCGAATCCGAAAGACCGACTTCACATGAGCGCGCACACCGAAGCTCTGATGGACGCATTCTGGGCCTACGAAAAGGCTTTGGGCACCAACGACCTGGAGACGATGGACACCCTGTTCGACGACTCCCCCGACACGCTGCGCGGCGACGCCACAGGACTGCTGGTAGGAATCGACGAAATCCGCCGCTTCCGCCTCATCCGACCGAGCGCACCCCAGCGCCGCATCCTCGACACCCACGTCCAACACGCCGGCGACAACCACGCACTGATCATCGCCGTCACCGAACTCGCCGGCGGCGGTCGCGGCCAGCAGACCCAACTCTGGCGCCGACGACCGGACAACTCCTGGGTCGTCACCGCAGCACACGTGAGCGTCCCCGCCCCTGCACTCGACACGAGAATCTGGCGAATCGTCGGCAACCCACTCACAGCCCCGGCCTCCAGCGGCCCCCTCGACGGACACTCGATCGCGGTCAAAGATCTCTACGCCGTCGAAGGATTCAGCATCGGCGCCGGCAACCCCCACCGGACCGCCAATGCTCCCGTCGAAACGACGAATGCCTGGGCAGTTGCCCGCCTCCTCGAGGCCGGCGCCTGCATTCGGGGCATCGCTCAGACCGACGAATACGCCTACAGCCTCGCCGGTTCCAACACCCATTACGGAACCCCACCGAACCCGAACGCTCCAGGCCGCATCAGCGGCGGCTCCTCCTCGGGATCCGCCACCGCCGTCGCACTCGGACACGCCTCGATAGGACTCGGCACCGACACCGGCGGATCCATTCGCATACCCGCCTCCTACCAGGGTCTGTTCGGCATCCGAACCACCCATGCCGCAATCTCGACCGACGGACTACTACCGCTCGCGCCGCGCTTCGACACCGTCGGATGGATGACACGCACCCCCCACCTTCTCCGCGACGTCGGCCATGTCCTCCTCCCCGACACACCGCAGAGCGCACGAGCGCGCGAAGTCGTGATGATCACCGACCTCCTCACCCTCGCCTCCCCCGAAGTAGCCGATGCGATCGAAAAATTCACCACGGCCTGGGGCGACGTCACCCGCGAACAATGGCCGTCCGCGGATCCGCACGCCTGGAAACAGGCATTCATCACCGCGCAGGCAGCACAGGCATGGGAATCGAACCGACAACACCTGACGAACCGAATGGACACCCTCGGACCGGACATCCGTGCACGCTTCGACCTCGCCTCACAAGTCACCGAAGCCCAAGCACACGCGGCGCACTACGAGGCCGACCGCCTGGGCGGCCTCATCCGCGACCTGGTCGGCGACAACATCGTCGTCATGCCGTCCGCTCCGACCGTGGCGCCCTTGCTCGGCGAGGATGTCAGCGCGGTGCGCGATGCCACGCTCTCATTGACCTGCGTCGCGGGTTTGGCCGGACTGCCTGTGGTAAGCCTGCCGCTGTCGACCGCGGACGATCTTCCGTGCGGCGTAGCGCTTGTCGGGCCGCAGGGCACAGATCGGGAACTACTGGACCTCGCTGTCACGCTCAGCGACACCGGTGTCCTCGTACACCGCTCACCCTGCCCGCCTCCCCGATGACGGAGACACGATGAAGACCTCCGCGTGCACACGACCCCGCGATCATCTGCGCTTGTTCCTCCCCACTCGGACACCCGGAGCCAGCGATGATTGGCACGAGATCACTGCTGGTGACAAGCCCGCGATCTGTGTCCAAGCACCAGACCTCGGGTATACGCAACAGTTGTATCTGCGCCATCGTGCAGCACTTCGGAGGGAAGGGCACGAACCCGACGACGTCTCGTTCATCGTGGACGTCGCGGTGCTGATCTCCGACTGTGCAAGAGAGGCACGCCGCGCGTGGCGAGAACGAGCGGACGACGATTCGTTCGGCCAGATGGGGCTTCGTTACATCGGTACCCCGGCAGGACTGAGGGGCCTTCTCGACGACATCTACTCTGCTCAGGTCGCCGACGGCGTTGCCCTGTCCGCGCTGGCGGGCTACAACACGATCGACGAGATTTTCAGTGCCGTGGATGCACGTGAAGTCATGCCCCTTCCTACCTGGCACGTCTCGAGCCGATGACCGATCGATCCACCAGGAGCCATGCGGTTGAAAGTGCACCGACAGCTGATCCCGGCGCCGTACCGGAAACGTGTAGACGCATCTATACAGCCCGAACCCCTCCAGGGCAGAGGAGTCCGGGCATGCGGCGACAATGTTCTCCTCTACCAGGAGGTGTAACCGCCGTCGACCACGACCACACTGCCGGTCATGAACGACGAACCCGGACCACAGAGAAATCCGATCGGTGCAGCGATCTCGGCCGGCTCTCCCAAGCGCCGGAGGGCATGCATCGCGGCCAGATCGTCGAGGCTGCCTTGCGGGCCGGGGCCGTCGGCGAACTGACGCTGCAACAGCGGTGTGTCCACAGCGCCGGGGCACACCACATTGACCCTGATGCCGTGCGGTGCGAGCTCGAGCGCGAGACTGCGTGACAAGCCGATGATTCCCGCCTTGCTCGCGGTGTATGCCGAAAAGCGTGCAGTGCCAACCAGGGATAGCTGTGACGCCACGTTGACCACTGCACCACCGCGCTGTCGAAGCAAGGGAAGAGCGGCCCTGCACAGCAGGTAGTAGGAGGTCAGATTCGTATCGACAACGCGATGCCACTCATCGGGGCTGGTCTCTTCCAGCGTTCCGACATACTCGATTCCCACCGCGTTCACCAGTGCATCGACACGGTCGACCGAACCCGCGAGCTCGGTGAAGATGTTCTCGACAGCCGCAGGGTCCCGTGCATCTGCCTGATATGCAGTGAGTTCGGGTCGGACGGCGTCCAGGTTGGAGATGTCTCGGTCGATCACCACAACCTTCCACCCTTGTGTCAGCAGTAACTCCACGGTCGCGCGACCGATTCCGGAGTTTCCTCCGGTGACGACAGCTGTCGAAGTATTGGCAGACAAGGGAACCGAAGCAGAAGGTGTCATGCCGTGAAGCATGCTCACCGATCGTCCCAACTAGGTCTCGCAGGTGTAAACAATTATTAAGGACTAATGTTCTATATCGGACTTGCGATTGTTCACAACTAGGGTCTCATATTGCCGCGCCAATTGATGTGGGAGCCAAGATGAGTACAAAGCCAGTGATGGTGACCGGCGCAGCCGGCCTGATCGGACATCGCATCTGCCAGATGCTGATCGAGCGCGGAACCCGCGTCATCGCAACAGATCTCCACCAACCGAACCATGCCGACTTCGACATCGAAATGTGCGATCTCGCCGACCTCGATGCCGTGGAGCGCCTCACGAGCCAGGGTCTCGACGCCATTATCCACTGCGGGGGCTTCTCCGGGCCCATGGTGGGCACCTCCACACCGTTCCGGCTCCTCGAGGTCAACGTCGGCGGAACCATCAATCTCCTCGAGCTCGGGCGCCGGCACGGCATCCGCCGATTCGTATTCGCCTCGAGCGGAACAGTCATGGGCTCCACCACCGGCGATCTCGTCGACGAGGAGAACACCCCACACCCCGCAAACCTGTACGCGGCGAGCAAAGCAGGATGCGAGCATCTCGTTACGTCCTACTCCGAGCACTTCACCGACGGTGCCGTGAGCCTACGACTGGCGTGGGTCTACGGCCCCCGCCGGACAACCGACTGTGTCATCCGGGACATGATCCTCGACGCACAGTCGAACCGACGAACCGAGCTTCCCTATGGCGACGGATTTCCCAGACAGTTCATGTACGTCGATGACGCCGCCGCCGCCATGATCGCCGCACTGGACGCGCCGGGCCGACCGCCGCGCACCGTATACAACGCCACCGGAGACGACTACTCCACGCTCGACGAGGTTGCAGCGATTGTCTCGAACATCGTTCCGGAAGCAGATATCTCACTGCAGCCTGGTACGGCTCCGCTCGACGTCATCCAGGCACGCTTCGACGTCAGTGCCATCGAGCAAGACCTAAAGTTCGTTCCCCAGGTTCCTTTGACAGAGGGGATCGCTCGTTACGCCGCGTGGTTGGCTCAGACTTAGCCGTTCTGTAACAATCAGAAACCTTATTGTCCCCGATCTCAGGGACACTTTGTCTGGAATACATACCGACAAAACGGTTTCGCGGGTTCTATCCACCTCAGAGAGGCCTACATGACCAGTCCGCGACAGATGCATCTGAACCTGTTCATCCAAGGCATCGGTCACCACGAAGCAGCTTGGCGGCATCCTGCCACCGACCCCTACAACATGCTCGACATCGGGTACTACCAGCGACTCGCTCAGCAAGCGGAACGCGCAAAGCTGGATTCGGTTTTCATCGCTGACGCCCTTGCCATCAATCCCAACATCGAATTCGGGCCGTTCAACAACTTCTTCGAACCCTTCACGATGCTTGCGGCCGTAGCGGCGGTGACCGAACGCATCGGCGTGATCGGCACCGCCTCCACCACCTACGGCGAGCCCTACGAAGTCGCCCGCAAGGTCGCATCACTCGACCTGGTCAGCAAAGGCCGAGCCGGATGGAACATCGTCACCTCCGCCAACCAGGACGCCGCGTTCAACTTCGGTCGCGAAACCCACCTCGAACACACCAAACGATACGAACGCGCCGACGAATTCCTCGAAGCCGTCACCGCCCTATGGGATTCCTGGGAACCCGACGCCCTGATCGCCGACCGCAACGCCGGTCGCTTCGTCGACCGAAGCAAGATCCACGCCGTCAACCACCACAGCCCCCAGTTCTCGGTCCGCGGCCCCATCGACATCCCCCGCTCGATGCAAGGACAACCCGTACGGGTCCAAGCCGGGTCCTCGGAAGAGGGACGCGAATTCGCGGCCAAGTTCGCCGAAGCCATCTACACCGCCCAGAACAACCTCGCCGACGCACAAGAGTTCTACTCGGACGTCAAAACCCGCATGCAGCAGTACGGCCGTCAACCTCACCAGGTCGCGATCCTGCCGGGCCTTGCCCCCATCGTCGGGCGAACCAAAGATGAAGCCATCGACAGGCAACGAGAACTCAACGAGCACATCATCCCCGAATACAGTCTCCACCAGCTCTCCCAATCGTGGAACACGGACCTGTTCCAATACGACCTGGACGGACCGGTCCCGCCCCTGCCCCCACGTGAGACCCTCAACGGCGGCAAGAGCCGGGCAGAAGTTTTCGCAGCCCTGGCTGAACGGGAACAACTGACCATTCGCCAACTGATCGACCGCATCGCCTTCGCCCGCGGACACGGCACCTTCGCCGGCACACCGACCGAGATCGCCGACCATATGGAAATGTGGTTCACCTCCGGCGCATGCGACGGATTCAACCTCCTCATGCCACTGCTACCGGATGACTTCACCACCTTCATCGACCTCGTCCTTCCCGAGCTTCAACGCCGCGGCCTCTTCCGAACCGACTACAGCGGAACAACACTGCGCTCACACCTCGGTCTCGACGAACCGATCAACCGCTTCGGCAACTGAGCATCCGCCCTCCTCGGTGACGTCGAGCCCGACGTCCCGACCCGAACCGGAAAGCGCGTACAGGGCCATGGCCAACTACCTCCTGCGGCAGCTCCTCCAGATCGTGCCGGTTCTGCTGATCGTCTCGTTCGTAGTCTTCTTCCTGGTCTACATAGCCGGCGACCCGGTCTCGATGATGATCTCGGACAACGCCACCCCTCAGCAGATCGCCGATCTCCGCGAATCACTGGGACTGAACCGACCCTTCTTCGTCCAGTACTTCGACTACTTGGTCACCGTGGCCCAAGGCGATTTCGGCCAGTCGAGGGTCTACCGCGAAAGCGCCCTCGACGTCGTCCTCGATAGATTGCCCAACACCCTCATGCTCGGCGCCTGCGCCATGCTGCTGGCAATCCTCGTCGCCATTCCGCTCGGCATCAAGTCCGCACGCCGCCAGAACTCTGCCCTCGACCTCGGCGCGTCCACCTTCTCGGTCTTCGCCAAAGCTGTACCGAACTTCTGGCTCGGCATCATGCTGATCCTCGTCTTCGGCGTCACCCTCAAGGTGCTCCCCGTCTCCGGCGCCGGCACCTGGAGTCACGTCGTTCTCCCAGCGATCACACTCGGAAGCGCCATCTGTGCCGAGCTGACACGACTCATCCGCTCACAGATGATCGAGGTCCTCAGCCAGGACTACATGCGCACCGCCCGCGCAAAGGGACTTCCCGAGTGGGCGGTGGTCTTCCGCCACGGATTCCGCAACTGCCTACCGGCCATCGTCACCATGACGGCCCTGCAAGCACCCGTTCTGATCGGCGGCGCAGTCATCACCGAAACCGTCTTCGCCTGGCCCGGCATCGGACAACTACTGGTGAACTCGGTAACCAAACTCGACATGACCGTCGTACAGGCAATTGTTCTGCTCACAGCACTCGCAGTCGTGCTCCTCACCCTCATCACGGACATCGCTGTCCGAGCCCTTGACCGCCGCGTTGCGTTCTCAGCGAGGACCCGATGACCCTCACCCCGTCCCCTCCCACACTGCAACAGCCCCCCGCACCCACCAGCGAGCCTCCCTCGACCGCGCCGCAGTCCCGCCGAACACGACGCCGCGGCCCAACAACAACTCGCCGCGTCGGGTGGCTCGGCGCCGGACTCCTAGGCCTCGTCGTCCTCACCGCCGTACTGGCACCGATTTTGGCACCGTACGACCCCACCGTTATGTCCGCCGGCGACCGGCTCCTGCCCCCGGTGTGGAGTGACGGTGGCTCGAGCACCTATCTCCTGGGCACCGACAACCTCGGCCGCGACATCCTCTCGCGTCTCATCTACGGAACCCAGCTGACCCTCCTCGTCAGCGGCATCGCGACGATCATCGCCGCCGTGCTCGGCACCGCACTGGGGCTATTGTGCGGCTACCGCGCCGGCAGCTGGATCGACGCGATCGTCATGCGCATCGTCGATGCAAGCATGGCGATCCCCAACATCCTGCTGGTTCTCGTCGTCGTCGGCGCCCTGGGAACAAGCGCAACAACACTCACCCTCATCCTGGGCATCACCGGCTGGATCCCGTTCACCCGGATGATCCGATCCGAGGTGCTGAGCCTGCGCGAACGTGACTACGTCCGGGCAGCCCATGCCATCGGCCTCCGAGACACCACGATCGTGTTCAAACACATCCTGCCCAACGTCGCCGCGACGATCATCGTGCTCGCCACCCTCGCATTCGGCGGAAACATCGTCCTGGAAGCATCGTTGAGTTTCCTCGGTCTCGGCATCCAACCCCCGCAGGTCACCTGGGGCTACATGCTCAACGAAGGACGCGATTACCTCGCCACCGCCTGGTGGATCTCGACGTTCCCGGGCATCGCCATCACCCTGACCGTCCTCGGTGTGCTCTTCACCGGCGACTGGCTCCGCGACGTCCTCGACCCACGCGGCAGCACCCGACGCACCGGCCGAAAGGAGGCCTGACCATGGACCGCACCGAACGCAGCGCACTACCGCCGGCCACCACCGAGACCCCGGCGCTCCACATTGACAATCTCAGCGTCGCGTTCAACGGCAATCCGCCGACCGTCGAAGACGTCACCTTGACCTTGATGCCCGGACACGTGCTTGCCGTCGTCGGCGAATCCGGTTGCGGCAAGAGCGTCACCTCGTTTGCGACCATGGGACTTCTCCCCGATAACGGCGAAATAGTCAGCGGCCGAGTCGAACTGTCAGGTCATGGCGATCTGACCACTCTCGGCAACAAGGAACTGCGCAAGATCCAAGGCGGTGAGATCGCCATGATCTTCCAAGAACCCATGACCTCTCTCAATCCGATGATGTCGGTCGGCAGCCAGGTCGCCGAGGCCATCCGAACGCACCGCGGAATTAGTCGCGCGGAAGCCAAAGAAGCCAGCATTTCGCTGCTCGACACCGTCGGCATCCGAAACGCAGCGCAGGTCTACACCTCCTACCCCCACGAACTCAGCGGAGGCATGCGCCAACGAGTCATGATCGCCATGGCCGTCTCCTGTCACCCCAAAGTGCTGATCGCCGACGAACCGACCACAGCACTCGACGTTTCCATCCAGGCACAGATTCTCGACCTGATCCGAAACCTCCAATCCCAGAACGGCATGGCCGTCCTCCTGATCACCCATGATCTCGGTGTCGTGGCCGAGATGGCGGACCGTGTGGCGGTCATGTACGCCGGGCAGGTCGTCGAAGAAACCGACGTGTTCACTCTGTTTCGTCAACCTCAGCATCCCTACACCCGCGCACTCCTGCACGCCCTGCCGAACCTCACCGGCCCACGTGACGACCTGCAAGTCATCCCGGGCAACGTTCCCAGCTCCGGCAACATGCCTGCCGGCTGTCGTTTCGCACCCCGATGCAACCAGGCGATACAGAAGTGCCACGACGAACCGCCCACGATCGTCACCCACACCGCAGGGTGGGCACGATGCTGGCTGCCCACCCCACAACTCGCACCGGTCGAGGTGGCCGCCCATGTCTGACCCCACACCGACACTTAACCCATCTCCCACATCTTCGAAGACACCCCATTCAGGCAGGCCCCTACTGCGAGTCAGCGGGCTGACAAAAAGCTTCGGCCTCCAGAAATCCCGCCGCCAACGCGATCCGAACACAGAACCCGACACACCTGCTGTCGACAATGTCTCATTCGACGTATGGCCCGGCGAAACACTCGGTCTGGTAGGCGAATCCGGATCGGGAAAGTCCACCACCGCCAACCTCATCCTCAGACTGCTCGAACCCACCTCAGGCGAGATCATCTTCAACGGGGAAGATATCCGCCGAGCAACACCCCGACGGATGCGGCACCTACGCAAAGACATTCAGGTCGTCTTCCAGGACCCCTTCGGCTCACTCAACCCCCGCATGCGCGTAGCCGACATCATCTCCGAACCGATTCGCACCCACAAGCTACTACCGAAGGACGCCCTCGAACCACGCGTCCGAGAACTACTCGAGATCGTGGGCCTCCACGGTGACCACCTGCACCGATACCCGCACGAATTCTCCGGTGGCCAACGACAACGAATTGCCATTGCCCGAGCACTTGCGTCCCGTCCACGCCTCATCGTGTGCGACGAAGCGGTATCCGCGCTCGACGTCTCGATCCAGGCGCAGATCCTCAACCTTCTCAAACAACTTCAACGCGAGTTCGATCTGACCTACCTGTTCATCGGGCACGGCCTGCCCGCGGTCCGTCACATCAGCGACCGAATAGCTGTGATGCACCGCGGCCGAATCGTCGAGATCGGCGACGCCGACCAAGTGATCACCGCACCCGAACACCCCTACACCCAAACCCTCCTAGCGGCCGTTCCCATCTCCTCACCCGAGATGCGCAAAACCCGCCGACCGACACCCGACTCGTCCGACGAGCCAGCAATACCGATTCCTCGACGGCACAACGCAGTGCCAGCTGCCCACGTACCCCCACCGAAAGCGAGACTCGCGCAATGACCCCACTCTCACGTCGACGTCCCCGCCGGACACATCTCGCTGCGGCAACGTTGCTGGTCACGGGGCTCGCAACAGCCGCCTGCTCGGCGCCCGGCGCCGGAGCCGACGCCTCCGAGGACAACTCCCTCGTGATCGCGATGGCCCAGGACATCGACACCGCCGACACTCACAACACCACTGCCATCTCGACCGAAGCAGTGATGGTGAACCTGCAGAGCTATCTGCTCAAGCGCGACGAACAAGGCACACCACAACCCCACCTTGCTACGTCGTTCGAAAGCACCGACGACTTCACCTGGCGCTTCGAACTCCGCGACGGCGTCACCTTCCACAACGGCGAACCGCTCACAGCCGACGACGTGAAGTTCACCCTCGAACGCGTCGCCCTCGACAACACCCTGATCCAACACACCAACTACAAGACCATCCAGGAGGTGCGGGTCATCGACGACACCACCTTCGACATCATCACCAACGTCCCCGACCCCGCCTTGCCCTACCGACTCGCCCGGGAAGGCGCAGGTATCTTCCCCCAGGACTACATCACCGAACAGGGATGGGACGCGTACGAGCAACACCCCATCGGTAGTGGACCGTACGAGTTCGTGGAGTGGGTGAAGGGAGACCACTTCACACTCCAGAGGTACGAGGACTACTTCGAGGGCGCAGATTCCGACTGGGAGACCGTGGAGTTCCGCACCGTATCCGAACCCTCGACCCGCATCGGCGAGCTCCTGGCAGGCTCGGTTGACATCGCCGACCAGATCCCCGTCGTGGACCGGGATCGAGTGGAGAGCAACGACGGAACCCACCTCGTCAGCTCCGACAGCACGACCGTCCGGATGCTCTACGTCAACCAGAACGATCAGTTCAAGACCTCTGATCCTCGCGTCGTACAGGCGATCGACTACGCCATCGACAACGAGCAGCTCTCCGAGATCTTCACCGGCGGGATGGCGACGCCGGTGCGAAGCCGAGTCGTCCCTGGCGCCTTCGGCCACGAACCGTCGCTGTACGACACCTACCGCTATGACCCGGCCAAGGCACGAGAGCTCCTGCAGGAGGCTGGCTACGGAGACGGTGAACTCGAAATCACCCTCACGTCCTCGCAGGGCCGCACCGCCGGCGATGCCGACACCGCACAAACTATCCAGGGAATGCTCGAAGCCGTTGGCATCAAGGTGAACATCGAGCTCCTCGAAGCCAGTACGTACGTCGACACGAGGACAACCGGCAAGAACAAGGAACTGCTCTTCACCGGCTGGAACAACACCCTGTTCGACGCCTCGCTCCCCCTCTCTCACTTCCGATCCACTTACGCGCCCAACAGCTTCGGGTACAACAACCCTGAGGTGGACCGACTCCTCGACGCAGCAGCAATCAACCTCAACGAAGAAGAACGAGCAACGCAGTATCAGCAAGTCCAGAAGATCGTCGCGGAGGAGATGCCCTACATCTACCTCTACCAGGACGTCGCCGTCTACGGAGCAAACGACTCGATTGCCTTCGAACCGAGGATGGACGACATGTACTACGTGCAGAACATCGAACTGTCAACGGACTAGGGCAGCGGATGTACCGCACCCTCACCGGGCCACCTTCCCTATCGCAGGGAAGGTGGCCCGCCACATTACGCACGGGTGATGTGGCGGCATCCGAGTGCTCGAAGCCTTCTGCCAGAACAGCGGCTCCATCGAACCTGGTACGAGGACTCTCGTCGCGGCACCCTCTGTTAGCAGTGGTGTACAGCCTGGTACCGAAGGTCAGTAGGAGGTGCAGTCATCGGTGCCGATGCGGTGAACGTAGATAAGATTCGTCGCTCCGGCCATATTCGGGTGCACGCCGACGACGATGACGACGAGATCACCGCGCCCATAGTGGTGAGTCACACCAGTGCGATGTCGACCTGACAGATCTTGTCGTCGGTGGTGTACACACCTACCGAGGAGAAAGCCTCGGGACCCCCGGTCAAGGCCAGCTGATTGCACCCCTCGGGCATTGGCGTGAAGGCCAACAGCGGTAGCGAAGCGACAGACGGGAGAGGCAACCGCATGCAGTACCCCTTGCCGTCCATCATCGCTACCTCATTACGGTGCACACGAATGTCCGGCCCACCTGCTTGCCCCGCAGCGGCAACGTGCCCTTACGAATCCATCGATAACCGCCTATCGATGGATTTGGTGCAGGTCCGCCTCGGCGCATCGGCGAACGGCCGGTGGTACCCGCCCCAGTGTTTCTCCGATCAGGGAGACCGACCTCAGCCTGAGACACGTGCCACCGCGTCTATTTTGACCCCGAACAAGGGTGGTCTCACATTCTCGAACCGGCCATGTGCATAATGACGCGAACGTTGCTGACACCCAACGCAGGGGAAGTCCGGTCGAAGTCCGGCGCTGACCCGCAACGGTAGACCGTCGATCTCGGCGGTGAGCCCGAATACCTGCCTGGGGGTCTGCGACTCCGATACATCGCCGTGGTCTGCGAGACGGAGTCCAGCAGGGCAGTTCGTGCACCCTTCGGTGCCTGCTGTCGTGGTGGGTCCCGGTTGGCAGACCACCCCGAGCAGAGCACGAGGTGTCATGTTCGTCCACCACCGCCCGTTCCGACGCCACATGATCGCGTTCACATCGATGGCGACCGCAGCTCTGGTGCTGGTCGGTTGTTCCCGTGGAACGGGCATGACGGAGGTCGAAGCCGCCGAATCGTTCGCCGAACCGGTGACCGTCACGAACTGCGAGCGCACTGCCACCTTCGATACCCCGCCGCAGCGCATCATTTCGATGAACGACCACGTCACCGAAACACTGATCCAGATGGGCGTCGGTGACCGCATTGTCGGTATGGGTTACGGCGAACAACTCGATCCTTTACCCGAGACCGTAGAGCAGTACCGCACCATCCCGTCGCTCGCACAGGAGTATCCCACCTCCGAACAGATCCTCGACCTCGAACCCGACCTCGTCGTCGGCGGTATGCGAAGCGCATTCGACGACAAGCAGGGCCGCGACCGCGACACCCTCAAGGCTGCCGGAATAGCGACCTTCCTGTTCTCCGAGTACTGCGGCCAAGGGTTTTCGGACCTCAAGCTGCTCGAGAACGACTTCACGCAGCTCGGAACGATCCTCGGCGTCGAGGAGGCGGCAGCGGAACTGACCGGGCGGATCACCTCCGGCCTCGAAGACAATCGAGCCCGCCTCGAAGCCGCCGGGGTGCAACCGATCCGAGCCTTCTTCTACGACTCCGGCGAAGCAGAACCCCTCTCCGTCGGCGGGGTCGGCATCGGAAATCTCATCGGTGAGTACGCGGGCCTCGAGAACATCACGGCCGACGGACCCAAGCCCTACTTCGCGACCAGTTGGGAAGTCGTCGGCGAACGCCGACCCGAAGCAATCGTGGTACTCGACTACGGATCCACCAGCGCCACCGACAAGATCGCGTTCCTGCAGAATCATCCCGTCATGGCGACCACCCCCGCCGTCCGAGACAACCGCTTCGTCGTCGTCCCACTCGACAACTTCTTCGAAAGCTCCCGCATGGTCAACTCCGTCGAAACCATCGCGCAAGCATTCCATCCAGAAGCCTTCGTCGAATGAGCACGGTCGCCGAAGCGTCTCTTCGTGTATCGCCGACCTCGGACGACAACGCGCAGAAGAGCAATCACCACCGGTCACTGGGAGCGGTACTGACGCTGCTCGCCACAACCCTCGTTCTCGTGATCGTCGTGGCGGTCTCGCTGGGCACGATCACCATTCCGCCCGGCGACGTGTGGGCCATCGTCGCCCACCGCATCTCCCCCGTCTCCCTCGAGGCGGTGTGGGGTCGTCCGTGGTGGAGCGCCACCCGGGAAGCGATCGTCTTCGAGTCCCGACTACCTCGCGCTCTGACCGCCGCAATCGTGGGCGCCGCGTTGGCCGTCGCGGGGGTTGTCGCGCAGGCAGTGACCCGCAATCCCCTTGCCGACCCCTACCTTCTCGGAGTGTCCTCGGGTGCCGGTTTCGGAGTCGCCACCGTCACCGTCCTCGGATTCGGTGCCGGCACCGTCGGAATCGTCACTCTGCCGGTCGCCGCCTTCCTCGGAGCCCTCATACCGCTTGCCGTCACCATCGTGGTGAGCATGCGGGCGAATTCGGTGACCGCGATCGTTCTCGTCGGGGTCGCATTGTCGATGGTGTTCTCCTCCCTCGTCACCTTCGTCCTGCTCGTCCTCGGCGACGTGCATCAGCTCGGCACCGTGATGCAATGGCTCGCAGGCGGCTTCGGCGACGCCCGATGGACGTCCCTGATCGCGCCCACCCTGGTTCTCCTTGTTGTCGGAACCGCTGTCGTACTGTGCAGTCGCCAACTCAATCTGCTACTCACCGGCGACGACGGAGCCACCGCGCTCGGCATGAACGTTCCGCGATTCCGGGTCTTGATCCTGCTCGCCGTGTCCCTACTCGCCGCCGCAGCCGTCGCAGTATCGGGCACGATCGGATTCGTAGGTCTGCTCGTCCCCCATCTGGCCGCTTTTCTCGTCGGCCGCAACGCGGCGCGCCTCGTCCCCACCGCCGCTCTACTCGGGGCGGTCGCGCTCGTACTCGCCGACATCCTCGCTCGATCTTTGAGCAACACCACCGAACTACCGATCGGGGTCATCACCGGACTCATTGGAGGACCGATCTTCATCGCCATGCTGTGGCGACGTTACCGTCAGGGCGGCCGATGACCCGGCTCCGCGCCTGCGGGGTGCAGGCGCGGCTCGGAGAGCGCACCGTTCTTCATGGCGCCGATCTCGAGGTCGTACCGGGCGAAGTCCTCGCGCTGGTCGGACCGAACGGCAGCGGTAAGACCACCCTGCTGCGCACCTGCTATCGCGCCCTGTCAGTGACGGACGGAGCGATCCTGCTCGACGACGAGAACATCCGCGACCTGCGCCGACGTCAGGTGGCACGCACCATTGGGGTCAGTACACAGGAACCCGTGGCCTTCGGTGGTGTCACCGTTCGTGAATCCGTGCGGCTCGGTCGCTCCGCCCGGCGCGGCTGGCTCGAGCCCTTCCGCATAGAAGACGAGGACGTGGTCGCGCGTGTACTCGATCAGGTCTCTCTGTCCTCGAATGCCGACCGTGACGTCACAGAGCTGTCCGGCGGCGAGCGTCAGCGCGTGTCGATCGCCCGTGCTCTCGCACAGGACCCGCAGGTACTGCTCCTCGATGAACCGACCAACCACCTCGACCTACGTCATCAACTCGGCGTACTCGAACTCCTACGCGCACTTGCTGCCGACGGCCTCGCGGTGCTCGTCACCCTGCACGACCTACGCCTCGCGGCCGAATACTGCGACCGCATAGCGGTACTCGACGCCGGCCAAGTGATCGATGCCGGCGTACCCGAGCACGTCCTGACCCCCGAACTACTCGACGCCGTCTTCGGTGTGCGCGGACGCATTCGCACCGATGAGGGGCGACGCACTCTCGATCTGTACGGACTCATTGAGGACTGACTGCGGCCCGAGAAATAGATCTTCGTCGGATTGATCATCCCGCGCGGCACCCGCAGCCGGGCCTGCTCGACCGGAAATGCGAGGTCGCTGCCGTTGCTGATCACCACTGCCGTGGCATCCGGTGGTGCCGTGCCGGTATCGGGATATTTATGCGCTTGGATGTCGAATGAAATTCCGGGTGTCAGCTAGGTGTCCGAGGTGCAGCGACGGACACGGTGCCGGCTGAGGATCGAGATGCGGTTGAACGCGTTCATCGCGATGGCCACCCACACGATCGCCGAGAGCTGGTCGTCGGTGAGGTGGGCGCGGGCGTCGGCGTAGTCGCGATCCTGGAGGTCGGGTGTCGGCAGAGTCGTCACCATTTCGGCGAGGGTCAGCGCGGCGCGCTCGCGGTCGGTGAACAGCTCGGTCTCCCGCCAGGCGGGCAGGACAGCG
The DNA here is from genome assembly GCF_035918275.1 of Rhodococcus sp. PD04. Classification (NCBI taxonomy): domain Bacteria; kingdom Bacillati; phylum Actinomycetota; class Actinomycetes; order Mycobacteriales; family Nocardiaceae; genus Rhodococcus; species Rhodococcus sp. PD04. The sequence continues at coordinate 164,346 of NZ_CP142144.1, forward strand.
AGGCGCTGCGGTGATTCCCCACCGGCGAGGGCGTCGCGAGTGTGCACGTCGAGGCAGTAGGCGCAGCCGTTGATCTGGGAGATGCGGATGTTGACCAATTCGACGAGTGTGCGGTCGAGTCCCGCATGGGCGACTGCGTCGCGGACGGCGACCGCGACGGCGACCTGCGCGCGGTAGACGGGGCGGGTCTGCTTATCGATCGAGACGCGGGTGGGTGTGGCTGTGGTCATTGCCGGGCCTCCGGCCAGTCGACGAGATGGTCGTAGTTGTGGTGTGTACGCAGGTATTTCGCAACGTAGGGGCATACCGGGACGATGCGATCGCCGGCGGCAGCGACGTCGTCGAGCGCGAATTCCACGAGTCGGCCGGCAAGACCGAGTCCGCCGTAGGCAGGGTCGACCTCGGTATGGACGAACACTCGCCGGGAGTCGCTGCCGCTGCGGGTGCGGTATTGGGTGAAGCCGATGACGGTGTCGCCGTCGCGGAGTTCGTAGCGGTGCCGGTCGGGGGCGTGGGCGACGGTGATGTTCGCAAGGCGGGGGTCGGGAGCGTCGGTGCTCATCTCGTGCCCTTCCTGGAGAGAACGTATGCGACTCACTCTAACAGAAGTAATTGACTACGCAACTATCTAGTTGCAGGGCTGTCCACACCGAGATCGGGCGTGCCGGAGAGTCTCACGCCCCCCGGGGAGTGAATTCCGGCCCTACGGCAGCAAGCGCCCGCGCACCCCGGGCGCCCGGCAGGAAGCTGCGCAGAAACCGGGAGCCCGGAACTCGCAGACACGCAAGCGATTCAGCCCTGGGTGGCGACGCGCGCACATTGACCCCTTCCACTTAGATGGCAGTCAACAATTTCGGCGCTACGGTCCAATCGTTGCTCAGTCAACCACTTGCCCCGAGGAATTTCATGACCACCGCACTCGCCCCTGAGCGCAGGCAAAGGGGGAAGACTCCACCGAATCGGTCGAGCCGACCCGCTCCGGTCTTCCGCCGATCCGCCCAACGAGGACTCATGACCAAAACGTTCGAGCTGGCGAGCCGACTGACCATGAGTTTCTTTGTCGGTACTCCGAACGCCAGAGCGATCTCTTCGGCGTCCTGCTGGAGCAATCCTCTGTACAGGACTGAGAGCTGGCCCCGCTCGAGAATCTCGGTAAGCGCCCCGACCGGCATCCGGTCGTCATATTCCTCCCGAAAATGAACAACGAATCACTCGTCGGAGTGTGCTCGCCGCTCATCGACTCGTTGCAGCCATGTCGCATAAGAGCTGGGTGTCGGCTCTCCGGAGGCAGGATCGGTATCTTCGCTCGTGAACGATTCTGTGAAGCTGCCCGGGTCTGCATGCGCGAAGGGTGAAGTGCGGCCGAGCACGTAACCGATCTGCATCCGTACCGCGACCTCGATGCATTCGAGGCCGTCCATCACGAGCATGCGCAGTGCCGGTCCAAGTCGATGATCGACTGCGCATGGTGCAGGGCGGCGCCTGGTCTGTAACCGCTGAACACACGCATACGTGTACGACCATCGCCGCTCAGGTACGACTCGGACTTCCGAAACGGGTAGAGGTAGCCGGTGAGCCGGTAGCAGCCCACCGCCTGCAGAAGTGCAGCCGCACGGTCTCGATCGCCCACCTCGACTCCGCCGCTCGCCAACTGCTCGACCTGCTGCTCGAGAGATAGCCAGGGCTTCGTGCACTCCACCGTGAGGTTCCTATAACGGAAAATCAGCCCGCGCCTTGCGGCAACGGGCTGATCATGATGTCAATGATGCTAATACAAAGGTCGTTCGTAGCCACCCGTGGAGGCAGGCGTGACCGCGCATGATCGAACAGGCCGCTCTGCTGATCACCATTTGACAGTTGCCACATCGGAGCGATGTCCCGCGACGAACTTCTGGACACCTTCGACGACCTGACCACGATGCCGCGAAGGTGCAACGGGTGCGCGATCTGGTGAAACCCTCAGACCGACAGCAGGGACGCGATTCAGCGCAGATCGAGATGCAACCGCAGAGCTTCATCAAGCGCGGCAAGCGTTCTCGTCGAGAGCTTCCCGACCGGGTCTGAGTCGAGACGACGCACCGAGACCGAACGAACCTGCTCCGCTTGAGCCTTCGACTCACGCGGCATGCCCGATTCGTCAGGTTCGACGAGAACCTGAAACGCGAACGCATGCGCCGTGTTACTCGTCAACGGCACCACGGTGACCACCCCCCGGCCGAGTCGCTCAGCCGTCGCATTGGCGCGATCATTACTCACCACAACGGCGGGTCGACGCTTGGCCGCTTCACTCCCCTGCGCCGGATCAAGATCGACCCAGTGCACATGGCCCCGGCGGATCATTCGCTATCAGCCGAAGTGACGTCCCAGTCGTCATCCTCGGCACCACCTTCGACGAAAGCAGTCGCATAATCGCGCTCGAGTCCCACCTCCCGGAGCATCCGAAGCGCGGCGCGAATCCCAGCCGACCGGCCGCCCAAACCGTGGTCGCGAACGTACGCGTCGAGGACGCGAGCGTCTTCGTCCGGCAAACTGATGGTGAACCTCGTCGTCATACTCTAATCATACTTCAGTATGAACAGGCACCAAGAGCCGGAAACCACCGTCAGCATCGCAATCGGCCCCACCACGATGCGCACATGCCCCAGCATGTCGAACCAGTCCTCATGCAGCGAAAACTCACCGCACGGACGCCTAACACACACCCAGGCAAACCCGCCACGGGCGAGAATCTCTCGCGAAAGGGGCCGGATTGCCCCTGGCAGGCCCCGCTCAGGGACACTCATCACTTCGACAGGACGCCGATGGTCGGTCGTGACAGGAGCAGCGCGCGCAACTCGATCGGGCGTTCATCGCACGACCTGGTAGATCGGGCCGTCAAGGAGAGGCGCTGCCGCCGCCTCCAAGCACCCCGGCCGGCGGCACACGATCACCCTCCGCGCCACCGAGCACACATCAACGGCGGACGGATAACGCGACGGGAGCATCGACCCTCTACCCCCAGCAAAGGAGAGCCCGCCATGAACTTCGCACCGAACGGATCGCTGACCTCCGCGGCCCGCCCGTACGGCATATCCATCGGATCGTCCGCGCTACCCCCGCCGCCCGGGCCCGCGGCGACAACCGCGTCGGCACCGACGACCTGGAGGATCGTGCCCCAGGACGACGCCGAGGCGGACGGGCCGCCGACGCTGCCGTCGATCTCCTGCCCATCCGGCCTGCACAGAAAGGTAAAGTCCACACCGGGCAGGTCGTCATTCCTGTCCCGGATGACGTCGAAGACCACCGCGCAGAACCGACGGCACCACCGACAAGCTCGGACGTAAAATCCTGGAACAATTCGCTCCCAACAGACTCGACGAACAAACGCCCGAAATCGTGCAACAGCGAACCGCGACAAAGGATGGCACGTAATCGGCGGAGCCGATTCGGCCATCGCCGACCACGCCGACTCCGCGATAGCCGTCGCGAGCGGACAGATCGGTACCCGTGGGAAATACTCCCGGACCAATCCGTTTGCGTTCTCGTTCCTGCCACGCAACCACGGCAAGCCCGGATACGCGAAGTAGACGTCTTCGGCGAAAGATGGCCGAACAGATCATGGCACGCCATCTCCGTGCCCTGGCCCACGTCACAGCCCAGCGCGCACGGCCGAGAATGTGCTTCGAAGAACGAACCGACCGCCTCGACAAACCTTCGACGCAGCGCCCGCCCGGCAGAAGCAGCAGCGGGACACAACGGCTGCACCCCTCGACGAACATGTCGATCAAGGGATTGCCGACCATCCGACGATCACATTCCCCTCAAACGCCTGCCCTACAGCGGACTCGACCACAGCGAGACGCGCATCGACAGCCTGAGACGGGGTGATGATCCGGACCGAATCCGGCGCTCCTCGGCTCTCTGTCGGCGACGCCGCAGCGGACGTCAGATGCGAATCTTGGCAATCAACTTGCGGCACAACCACTTATCGGCCACCGTTGCACAGCGCCTAATAGATGATTTCGCGCGACACACATCCCCGGCGTGACCGAAAGTAAGCGCCTCATGGCGCGTGCGAGCGCCGAATCGCATCATAGCCACCGCGGTCATACTGAAAGATGTTGCGCTACAGTTCACAACCGCCCGCTGATGCCAATCGACCCAAACACCGTCCAGCAGCACCCATTACCGAATCTCACACTCGACTCACGTTTTGTTCTCTTCGTCCCATTCGCACACTCCTCTCCAATCAGCAGGGTTACGACCAATACTTGAACCCGCTGCGCCGGTTTCCACATTCCATGACGGCAGGCACCGTTCTGGGCGGATACTGAGAAAGTGCCCCGGACCGAGGTAGAGGCCAGGTACGTGCAGGACTCACGCAACCCTGACGCGGCAATCCTCCCTGCCGCCGAACCGCATCGGATGACACTGGGACTGCCCATACGCACAACCCCCAGGCATCCGCGGCAGCGGCACCACACGGGGATATTCTGGCCGGCCACCCATCAGGCAGGGAGGTGATGCCAGAGTCCAGCGGCGGGACTACCACGGTACGTCCGCACCGATCTGCCCCTCAAAAATAGTAACGTTCGCCAACTTCGCCGAAACTGAAAACGCCTTCGACGACCTCTCCGGCCAACATTTCGCAGTAGGCAAACTAGCCATCGTGCGCCGGGACATCGAGCCGGTCGAATAGGTCATCGGCACACTGAATCACCGCTGGGCCGCGTCGCGCGGCGCCGCGGGCGCGTCGACAGCTACACCAATAGGCTGGATCTTCGGATTACTCCACCGAGGCCGGCCGCCGCGCACAGGCCTCGATCTCACCTTCTACGCGCCGATCTTCGATGCCGTTGTCGGCGCTCTGTTCGGCCTGCTCATGCACGCATCACAGGGCAGGGCAGCCAGCGCGACTTCACCCCGTTCCCAGTCCTTACAACCATGTCCCTACACAACCACGGCACTCCGAAGTCCTCGCCGACGTCGAAGTCGCGGACCAAGCCGTCCGCCGACTCACCGGCCGGACCAATCGAAAGGAATGAATCATGGCAACTGCGGTAGGCATCGACTTAGGCACCACCAACTCGGTCATCGCAAGCTGGCAAGGCGGCGAACCAGTGGTGATCTCCAATGTCGAGGGTGCGCGGACGACGCCGTCGGTGGTGGCATTCACCGATAGCGGCGAGCGCCTGGTGGGTCAGCTGGCCCGACGACAGGCGATCCTGAACCCGAAGGGCACGATCTACTCGGCGAAACGCTTCATCGGACGTCATTACGACGAGATCTCCGAGGAGGCCAAAGCGGTCAGCTTCGACGTCGTACCGGGCGACAACGGTGAGGCACGATTCGACGTGCGAGGTAAGAAGTACGCACCAGAGGAGATCAGTGCCCTGGTGCTGCGCAAACTCGTCGACGACGCCAGCAAGTTCCTCGGCGAGAAGGTCAAGGAAGCGGTCATCACCGTTCCGGCCTACTTCAACGACGCGCAGCGCAACGCCACCAAGGACGCCGGCCGGATCGCCGGCCTCGAGGTCCTGCGGATCATCAATGAGCCGACCGCGGCGGCATTGGCGTACGGCATGGACAAACAGACCCACGAGACCGTACTGGTCTTCGACCTCGGCGGCGGCACCTTCGATGTGAGCCTGCTCGATGTCGGCGAGGGAGTAGTCGAGGTTCGCTCGACGGCCGGCGACTCCCACCTCGGCGGAGACGACTTCGACCGGCGCCTGGTGGATTACCTCGCCGACGAATTCCAGAGCGCGGAGAACATCGATCTGCGCAAGGATCCACAAGCGCTGCAACGACTCTTCGAGGCGGCAGAAAAGGCCAAGGTCGAGTTGTCCTCGGTAACTCAAGCCCAGGTCAACCTGCCCTTCGTCACCGCAGACGCGAACGGCCCCAAACACCTCACCACCACGATCATGCGATCGAAGTTCGAGGATCTGACGGCAGATCTGGTGGAACGCTGCCTCGGTCCGGTAAAGCAGGCAATGAGTGACGCCAAGATCACCGCCAACGACATCCACGAGGTGATCCTGGTCGGTGGTTCGACACGCATTCCGGCGGTACAGGCACTCGTTCGCCGGCTCACCGGCGGTAAGGACCCCCACATGGGCGTCAACCCGGACGAGGTCGTGGCGCTCGGTGCCGCAGTCCAGGCAGGCGTGCTCAAAGGTGAGGTCTCCGACGTGCTGTTGCTCGACGTCACCCCACTGTCCCTCGGCGTCGAGACGCAGGGCGGGGTAATGACCAAGATCATCGAGCGCAACACGACGATCCCCGCCCGGCGCAGTGAAGTGTTCTCCACAGCGGAAGACAATCAGTCCGCTGTGGACGTCGTAGTCCTGCAGGGCGAACGCGAACGCGCCGCCGATAACCGGGTGCTGGGCCGGTTCCGGCTGGAAGACATCCGACCTGCGCCACGCGGCGAGGCGCAGGTCGAAGTCACATTCGATATCGATGCCAATGGCATTCTCAACGTCACCGCCCGTGACAAAGACACCGGCAAGGAGCAGAGCATCACGATCAGCGAACAGGGCAACCTCGACCAGAGCGAGGTCGAGCGCATGCTCGCCGAGGCCGAACGGAACCGGCGTGAGGACGAGGAGCTGCGCAAGGCGGTCGACGCACGTAACGCCCTTGATTCGGTTGCCTACCAGGTGGAACGGCGACTCGCCGAATTGGGTGACAGTGCGCCACCGCACGAAAAAGCGCGTGCCGAGATGTTGATCGCCGACGCGAGGAAGGCTGTAAAAGACGGTGCTCCACCCTCGGAGGTAGAGCCACTGACCTCGGAGCTGCAGCAGTTGCTCTACGGGCTTGCAGCGGTTCAAAACGGCGGCGACGGATACCAGGCCGGCGGAAGAGACGCTGCGTCGTCGGATGACGACGACGTGATCGACGCCGAATTCGATCGGAGCTGAGGCACCCGATGGACAGATCTGCTGATCATTCGACGACCGAGCAGGCTACCGACCGTACTGACACCGACCAGACCGAGACGAGGCCTGATCACACCGATACTGAAGCCAAGCTGGCTCAACTCGAGGACCGCTGGCGCAGAGCCCTCGCAGATCTGGACAACCTGCGCAAGCGGTATGCCAAAGATCTCGACCGTGAACGCGCCGCGGAGACAGCGAGAGTATCGGCGGCGTGGCTGCCTGTCCTGGACAACTTGGAGCTCGCGCTGGCCCATGCGGATAGCGATCCTCAGGCCGTCGTCGAGGGTGTGAAGGCAATCCGGGACCAAGCGGTGCAGATACTGTCACGGCTCGGCTTCGAGCGCCACGACGAGGTCGGTGTGCCGTTCTCCCCGGAACTCCACGAAGTAGTCAGTGTGGTGACCCAACCCGACCTTCCCTCCGGAACCGTGATCGAGGTCTTGCGGCCAGGTTACGGAGAGAACGGACAGCAGTTGCGTCCCGCCACCGTGGTCGTCAGCCGACCTGAGGAGTGAGCGCCATGGCGCGTGACTACTACGAAGCGCTCGGGGTCCCGCGCAGCGCCGACACCGACGAAATCCAGCAGGCCTACCGCCGACTTGCCCGCAAATATCACCCCGACATCAACAAAGACCCCACTGCGGAAGACAAGTTCAAAGAGATCAATGAGGCCTACCAGGTGTTGTCCGACCCAGACACCCGGAAACGCTACGACCGATTCGGGGACGACTTCCGTCGGGTGCCCGAGGACTACGACGAACGGGTCCGGGCAAGCGCCGGCGGGTACGGCGGCGGAAGGTACAGCGGCGGGGGCCGGAGGGTGCACTTCGGACACGGCGCAGGCGGCGAGGGGAGCGTCGACTTCGAGGACCTCTTCGGACAGATGTTCGGCGGCGGTGGCGCGTACGGCCCGATTCCCGGCGCCGATCAGGAAGCGGAACTGGAACTGACCCTGGAAGAGGCGTACCGGGGCGGCAAACGCACTCTCCGTCTGGACGGACGGCGATACGACGTCAACATTCCGGTCGGTGTCCTCGACGGCCAAAGAATCCGGCTGGCCGGGCAAGGCGGCCGAGGCAACGGCGGCGCACCGCCTGGGGATCTGTACCTCGTGGTCCGGATCAAACCGCATTCCCGGTTCCGCGTACAGGGCCGGGACATCTACGTCGACCTGCCCGTCTCCCCCTGGGAAGCAGCCCTCGGCGCGACGGTCGCCGTTCCCACCCCCGGCGGCGAGGCGAAAGTCAAAGTCGTACCGGGCTCGTCCACAGGTAGGAAGCTGCGCCTGCGCGGAGAAGGCATGCCCAACCCGCGAGGCCCCAACGGCAACCTCTACGCCGAAATCAAGGTGATGGTGCCACCGAAACCGACAGCACGTGAACGCGAGCTGTTCGAACAGTTGGCCGCCGAATCGAACTTCGACCCGAGGAAACAGCCATGAGCACCCCGACCGCGGGCACCCAGTACATATTGGTTCGCCGTACCGGAATGTCGCTAGATGTCTTCGCCGAACGTACCGGGCTGCACCCCGACCTGGCACGAAAACTCGTGGCTCTCGGCCTGCTCGACGCACGCCGCGACCCCGGCGGCGAAATATTGTTCGAACCGTCAGCAGTGGCCCACGCTGCCCGCATCCAACGGCTGCGGACCGGTCTAGGCCTGAACTACTCGGCAATCGGGCTCGTGCTCGATCTGCTGGATCGAATCGAGAAACTCGAAGCAGCGTCCCACGGAAGGAAGACACCCCCATGGACACCGGCAGTCTGACTGAAAGGTCACGAGAAGCCCTGCAGGAGGCCCAGAACATCGCGACCAGAATGGGCCACACCGAGGTCGACGGAGAGCACCTGCTGCTCGCGTTGGTCGATCAGCAGGAAGGGCTCGTACCGCGACTGCTCGAGCAGGCCGGTGCGAACGTCGACGCCCTACGCTCCGATCTGGAACGGGCACTCATGCGTAGGCCGAAGGTCAGCGGCCCCGGCGCGACGCCCGGTCAGGTGATGATCACCCAGCGCCTGGCCAAACTGCTCGACGCCGCCGAACGAGAGGCAAAGCGACTCAAGGATTCCTACGTGTCGGTGGAGCATCTCGTGATGGCCCTCTCCGAGGAGGGGTCGACCAGTGCGGCCGGACGGGTTCTCACCAGCCATGGGGTCACACGAGAGACCTTCCTCGCCGCCTTGACCACAGTGCGCGGCAACCAGCGCGTCACCTCGGCCACCCCGGAGGGGGCGTACGAGGCGCTCGAGAAGTACGGACGCGACCTCGTCTCCGAGGGCCGAGCAGGCAAACTCGATCCGGTCATCGGGCGAGACGCCGAAATCCGCAGGGTAACGCAGATCCTGAGCCGGAAAACGAAGAACAATCCGGTGCTGATCGGCGACCCCGGCGTCGGCAAGACCGCGATCGTCGAGGGACTCGCCCAGCGGATCGTCCGCGGCGACGTGCCCGAGGGCCTACGCGACAAGACGATCTTCTCGCTCGACATGGGTTCCCTGGTGGCCGGCGCGAAGTACCGCGGCGAGTTCGAGGAACGGCTGCAGGCGGTGCTGTCCGAGGTGAAAGCGGCCGAGGGGCGCATCCTGTTGTTCGTCGACGAGTTACACACCGTCGTCGGCGCAGGATCGGTCGGCGGCGAGGGATCTCTCGACGCCGGCAACATGCTCAAACCGATGCTCGCCCGCGGCGAACTGCACATGATCGGTGCCACCACTCTCGACGAGTATCGCAAACACATCGAATCCGATGCAGCATTGGAACGTCGATTCCAGACCGTTCTCGTCGACGAACCCAGTGCCGAGGACGCAATCTCGATTCTGCGCGGACTTCGAGAACGCCTCGAGGTGTTTCACGGCGTGAAGATCCAGGACGGCGCACTGGTGGCCGCCGTAACCCTCTCGCACCGGTACATCACCGACCGTTTCCTTCCGGACAAAGCGATCGACCTGGTAGACGAAGCGTGCGCCCGGCTACGCACCGAAATCGACTCGATGCCAGCCGAACTCGACGAACTCACCCGAAAAGTGACCCGGCTGGAGATCGAAGAGGCCGCCCTGGCCAAGGAAACGGACGCGGCCAGCAAGACACGCCTCGAGGAATTGTGTAAGGAACTGGCCGATCTGCGGGCCGAGACCGACGCCCGGCACGCTCAGTGGGAGGCAGAGCGCCAAGCGATCCGGCGGGTGCAGGAGCTACGGGGAGAGCTGGAACGCTTGCGCCACGAAGCCGAGGAGGCCGAACGCAATTACGACCTCAATCGGGCCGCCGAGCTGCGATACGGCGAGATCACCGAACTCGAACGCAAACTCAAGGCGGCGGAGGAGCAACTGGCCACCAGGCAAGGCCGCAATCCGTTGCTGCGCGAGGTGGTCACCGAAGACGAGATCGCAGAAATCGTGGCCGCATGGACGGGTATCCCGGTCGCTCGACTGCAAGAAGGTGAGCGGGAGAAACTGTTGAAGCTCGACGAGATCCTGCACGAGAGAGTCATCGGTCAGGACGAGGCGGTACAACTAGTCGCAGACGCGGTAATCAGAGCAAGGTCGGGTATCCGCGATCCACGCCGGCCGATCGGTTCGTTCATCTTCCTGGGTCCAACAGGTGTGGGGAAGACCGAACTCGCAAAGACGCTGGCCAGTGCCCTCTTCGACAGCGAAGACAACATGGTGCGCCTGGATATGAGCGAGTACCAGGAACGGCACACGGTGAGCAGACTCATCGGTGCACCCCCCGGGTACGTCGGGTATGACGAGGGGGGCCAGCTCACTGAGGCGGTACGTCGCAAGCCGTACTCCGTGGTGCTCTTCGACGAGATCGAGAAGGCCCACGCCGACGTCTTCAACACCCTTCTACAGGTGCTCGACGACGGCCGGATCACCGATTCTCAAGGCAGGCAGGTCGATTTCCGGAACACGGTGATCATCATGACCTCGAACATCGGATCCCAGCATCTCCTCGACGGAGTCACAGCGGACGGCGAGATCAAGCCGGACGCCCGGGCGCGGGTGCTGGCGGAACTGCGCGGGCACTTCCGTCCCGAGTTCCTCAACCGGATCGACGACATCGTGTTGTTCACCCCGCTCACGCTGCCCCAGATCGAGCATATCGTCGAGCTACAACTCACCGATCTGCGGAATAGATTGTCAGAGAGACAGATACACTTGAACATCACACCGGAAGCACGCCGGCTCATTGCCGAACACGGCTTCGACCCGGTCTACGGTGCACGACCCCTGCGCAGGTATATCGCCCATGAGGTCGAAACCAGGATCGGACGTGCGCTGTTGCGCGGCGAAATCGAACCGGGCGGCACCATCGATGTCACGGTCGATGACGGCGAACTCTCCGTCGCATATGCGGAACCCGCCATCGCGGCGGCCTGAGAAGAGGTGTCGTCATGGGATCCGACAAAGTGAAGTGCCCACACTGCGGCAAGGTCAACAGGGTGCCAGCGGCCGGGAACGGGAGACCCCGCTGCGGAAATTGCCACGAGCCGCTGCCCTGGATCGCCTCGGCAGGGGACGGCGACTTCGCGGAGGTCGCCGAGAAATCCTCGGTGCCTGTACTCGTTGACCTCTGGGCGACGTGGTGCGCTCCGTGCCGAATGGTCAGCCCTGCGCTCGAGCAGCTCGCCACAGAACGCGCAGGCCAGATCAAGCTCGTCAAGGTTGACGTGGATGCTGCACCCCAAACGGCCGAACGTTTCACCGTCCGTGCCGTTCCGACGCTGCTGGTGATGGACCGCGGTGAGGTACTCGCTCGTCAGGCGGGCGCCGCTCCGGTACCGGTGTTGCGCACATGGCTCGATCAGGCGCTCTCGGAAAAGGCAGGTAAGGAGGCGAACTCATGACTTTTGCCCACGCGGACCCACATGTGATCGCGATCCGGGCCGTGGCGCCCCGCACTCCACAAGGTTGCGAGGAATGTCTTCGCCTCGGCACCCCGTGGGTACATCTGAGGCTGTGCCTGACGTGCGGACACGTCGGTTGCTGCGACTCCTCGCCGGGCAAGCACGCGAGCGCACACGCTCACGCCCTTGGCCATCCGATCGTCCAGTCGATGGAACCCGGTGAAGATTGGCGCTGGTGTTATGTCGACCAGAATTTCGTCTGAGGACGCCACACGCCTCGGCGACGGTCAGCCCGTCGACGACGAGACTCCGGATGCAGTCGGGGCATTCCCGCGGTTGACGGACGCCCAGGTAGCGACGCTCGAGACCGGAGGCACACGTCGATCGGTTCACGCCGGCGAGGTGCTGATCCGAGCGGGCACCCGCAGCAGCGACTTCTTCGTCATCCTTTCCGGCAAGGTCGCGATCATCGACGAGGGCGCCGAGGACGGTGAGCGTCGGATATTGCGCCTGCACGGTCCGGGCCGATTCCTGGGCGAGCTCGGACTGCTGGAAGACCAGGTGGCGTTCTTCACCGCCGAGGCGATCGAAGACGGCGAGGTGCTCGTCGTCCCAGCCGAGCGGGTGCGCGAGCTCGTCGCCCACGACCTCGTGCTCAGCGATCTGATCCTGCGGGCCTACCTGGTGCGCCGTCACCTACTGATCGGGCTCGGTTCGGGGTTCCGAATCATCGGCTCCTGCTATTCCCCGGACACGTTGCGGCTTCGCGAGTTCGCGATGCGCAACCGGCTGCCCCACAAATGGATCGATCTGGAGCAAGACGAACGGGCGGAGCAACTGCTGCAAAGCCTGGGTGTCACCCCAGAGGACACTCCCGTCGTGATCTGGCACGGCGAGAAGGTGCTGCGCAATCCGACGAACGCCGAACTCGCCCGCATCGTCGGGCTTCCGGTCCCGGACGCAGCGCACGACGTGTGCGACCTCGTCGTCGTAGGTGCCGGACCGGCGGGTCTGGCCGCGTCCGTGTACGGCTCATCCGACGGGTTGAACACGGTGACACTGGAGTCGATCGCCGCAGGTGGGCAGGCTAGCACCTCCTCCCGGATCGAGAACTACCTGGGTTTTCCGGCGGGGATCTCCGGTGCCGAATTGGCGGAGCGGGCCGTGATTCAGGCCGGGAAGTTCGGTACCCGCCTTCTAGTATCGGCGGAGGTGACCGGTTTGGGATCCGACGGCGGGCACCATGTGCTCCAGCTGGCGGACGGCGGCGAGATCCGCGCCCGGGCGGTCGTGCTCGCCACCGGGGCGCGATATCGCAAGTTGGAGGTTCCGGGAATCGAGGCGCTGGAGGGGAGAAGCGTGTATTACGCCGCAACCAATCAGGAAGCGCGTCTGTGCGGCACCGACCCTGTAGCCATCGTCGGCGGCGGAAACTCCGCCGGCCAGGCCACCGTCTTCCTCGCAGACCATGTTTCCCACGTTCACCTCCTCATCCGCGGCCACGACCTCGGAAAAAGTATGTCCCGGTATCTCGTCGACCAGATCGAACGCCATCCGCGCGTGACCGTGCACCGAAATGCCGAGATTCGTGAGGTCCACGGCGACAAGTACCTCGAAGAGATTGCAATCGAGGACAATTGCACGGGCGACAAGGCCAGGATCCGGGTGCACGCTCTGTTCGTCTTCATCGGGGCGACGCCGCATACCGGGTGGCTGACCGACGCGATCGCGCTCGACGACCACGGCTTCGTCCTCACGGGCGTGGACGCCGTCCCCGCCCGTGAGGACGGCAACCAGAGACTCGGCGCCCCGCCGTCGAGAACACTCGAAACAAGCCGGGCCGGCCTGTTCGCAGCGGGTGACGTCCGCAGCGGCTCGGTAAAACGGGTCGCATCCGCTGTCGGTGAAGGAGCGATGGCGGTACGACAAATCCATGAATACTTCGAGAGGAGCTGACGACATGCCAGTGATGGGCACTGCAAAATTCCAGCGGTTCTTCCGGGCAGCGGCTGGACTGCACGTCGACCGGAACGATCTCAAACGCTATACAGATTTCATCGACGACAAGATCTACGACGTGATCCTCATCGGTAAGGCCTCGGCAAAGGCAAACCTTCGGGACGTGATCGAACCGTGGGACCTGCCGATCACCAAGGGGCTGCAGGAGAGCATCGACCGATTCGAGAAGCTGGACGAGGAGATCGAACTACAACCTCTGCTCGACCAACTGGCGGCCCAACCGCCCTTGGACGTAGCCCTCTCCGAGAAAACCGAGCAGAGGTTGCCGCTGATTGCCGGAGGCTTGAGCGTGGCGCTGGCGCGCACTTTCGTCACTGTCCAGCCGGACCGCAAAAACCCGGGACCGCCGAATGGAACGTCACCTTCGACATCTTCCATCAACTGCTCTGAACCCAGCCAGCGACCGGGCACTGATGGCGGACAAACGTGCCAGACACATCGAGGACGATGTGATCTGGCCAAGATGCAAAGGCGGAATGCACCGCTACTCACAAACGACATCTCGTAGATGAGGACGATCAACATTCACGTATCGGTCTTCCCTCCTGCGGTCGTTGTCGTCAAAGCATGCGGGTACATCGCCACGTTCATCCGGGCGGAACACCTCTCGTTGCCGCTTCGTCTTCGGCCTACATTGCGCCGCTTCGTGAACTGGATCTGTAACGACATACAGAAGGAGGGATCACCCCGGGGGTGTGCCGCAACTTCACCGCCCCGCATAGATACGCTCGATGCCCGCTTCCAACACGCACGGGATGCGCGGGCCGGGAACGGTCCTACTCGGTTGACTACCGGCGAGATCGCCGCCCACTTCGACGACGTCTACGGCGCGACGGTGTCGAAGGAGACGATCAGCAAGATTCCCCCGAGCACTGCGTGCAGGGAGGTACCCCCACCGACAAGGTTCTTGCCGAAATGACGGAGTGGTCCGTCCGGCCGCTCGATCCGGTGTATCCGGCGGAAGTTCATCGATGCGATCCCCATCAAGGTTCGCGACGGACAGGTCACCAACCGGCCGGTCTATGTGGCGATCGGCGTGACCGTCGACGGGCATCGCGACATCATCGGACTGTAGGCCGGCGACGGCGGTGAGGGCGCGAAGTTCCGGCTCGCCGTCCTGACCGAGATCAAGAACCGCGGCACCGGCGACGTGTGCATCGTGGTGTGTGACGGACTCAAGGGCCTACCCGAGGCCATCACCACCGTGTGGGAGCATGCGATCGTCCAGACGTGTGTGATCCATCTGCTGCGCAACACCTTCCGTTACGCGTCACGCAGGTACTGGGACGAGATGAGCCGGGATCTGCGGCCGATCTCTCCCCCGAGCACTACGTGCAGGGAGGTGCCCCCACGGCAGCTACCGAGGCGAGGCCAGCGAGCGGTTCGACGAGTTCACCGTCAAATGGGGTCCGCGCTATCCGGCGATCACCCGGTTGTGGCGCAACGCCTGGAGCGAATTCGTGCCGTTCCTCGATTACGACCCGGAGATCAGACGCGTGATCTGCAGTACCAACGCGATCGAGAGCATCAACGCGCGATACCGCCGGGCGATCCGGGCCCGCGGGCATTTCCCCTACGAACAGGCCGCGTTGAAGTGTCTGTATTTGGCGACCCGAGAGTTGGCGACCCGAGCGCTGGACCCGACAGGGAAGGGAAGAGCACGATGGGCAACGAGGTGGAAGCCGGCACTGAACGCTTTCGCTATCACGTTGGAGGGCCGGATCACCCCGAGTGAGAACTAAACCTATGCGCCAGAACCGGATCCACCGGAGAACTGACAGGCCCTGCCCCCTCCGGTGTGAACTGCAGCTGCCAGGCGGTGTTGCGCGACTGTAGTAGTTCGGCGATGTGCTGTGCGCATTCGTCGGTGTTTCGTGGCACGGAGCGGGGTAGTTCCACCTCGCGTGCGTGTAGACGGTCCCATAGCTCGATCAGCCAGGGGGGCCGCAGCCGTGCCGCGGTCATGACGTTGCCATCGCGCAGTATCTCATCGGGGGGTCCTTGCCGAACGGCGCCTCCGTGTACCACGGCTACGGAGTCGGCCCATTCGTAGGCCAGGGCGGTGTCATGAGTCGACAAAACGACTGTGGTGTGGTTTTTTTCGAGCTTGTCGAGTGCTTGGAACATTTCCTCGACTCCTGCTGGGTCAAGACCGGCTGTTGGCTCATCGAGCAGCAGCACGCAGGGGCGCATAGCCATCGCGCCTGCAATGGTCACGCGTTTGCGCTCTCCGTAGGACAGTTCGTGCGTCGGTCGGCTGGCGAGCGGTTCGATAGACAGCAGATCAAGCGCCTCGGCGACCCGTTCGCTTATTTCTGACCCGTTCAAGCCGAGATTGGCCGGTCCGAACGCCACGTCATGGACAACATCAGCCGAGAACAGTTGGTCGTCGGGATCTTGCAGCACGAGTTGAACGTCCTGCCTGTGCCGGCGTAGTCCGTGTCGGGTGTGCCGAAGCGGTATACCGTCGACTTCGACGGTGCCGCTGGTAGGTTCGAGCGAGCCGGCGAGAATCTTCAGGAGTGTCGTCTTCCCTGAACCGTTGGCACCCAGGATCGCCACCCGAGACGCGGGTGGGATGTCGATCGTGGCGCCGGCGAGAGGTTCGGTGCCGGAGGGATAGGAATAGGATATTCCCTTGGCGCACAACGATAGATGGCTCACAGCAATGTTCCTTCCAGGAGGGACGCTCCGGCAATCGCGCTGAACGTCACCACACAGGCGCCGATGAAACGCCAGTTCACCGCCGGTGTATCCAGCGTCGGCATCGAAATACCGAAGTCACGTCCTGCAAGCCCCATCTCCAATCGGCGTGCCTGTGTCCAGGCTCGTGTGAGCACGGCTGCGGTGAGCAGGCCCGCCGAAGTGAGGGTGCGTCTGGGAGTCGAGTATCCGAGGCGCGAGGTCTGGGCTTGTCGGATCACCGAGATCGATTCGAGGAGAACGAATACGAGTCGGTACATAACGGTGACCACGTCGATGCAGGGTCCCGGCACTCCGAGTCGTCGGAGCGATGCCATCACCGTGGTCAGTGGCGTCGTCGAAGCGAACATCAGCATCGCGATGGATGCGGTCATTGCCCGGGCACTCAGTGCGGCTGCCTGCACGATTCCTTCTTCGGACACAGACAGGTCCCAGTTGTTCAAGTCCACCGTGAGCATCGTCGACGCGGCCGCAATGACGATGAACGCCGCGGGTCCGCGGGCGCAGCGCAGCACGTGTCCTGTTCGGATGCCGGCCGGCCGGGTCGTTGCCAGGCACAGTGCCAGCAGCAGTGGAATGGTCGGCCAGGGCGGTAGCACCACTGCAAGTGTGGCGACCCCGCCGTACAGCACCGCTTTTTCGGCGACGGTTTTCTGCCGCCACGGGCTTCGCCAGGCGACTGTGTCGATTCGTGCTGCGCTCGAGGACATTGCGTTCCCTTCGGTGGGGGCATCGCTGGTGTGATGATCAATCCTCTGCTGTGGCGGCCGTCGGCGCCGGAGATGTCGCAGACGGCCCCGATTCGGTGCGCCGGCGTTGCCATAGTGCGCCGACAGCGAAGCCGAACACCGCAGCCCCGACGGCGGCCTGCACGGCGAACAGGCCCGACTCGATCTCCCCCGATCCGGGGGTGAACACCGGGGAGAACCAGGGTTGGTACTCGGGGTTGGCGTCTTCGATGTATTCGGTCGCGGCGGTGTCGGTACCGACGAAACTCGCGTCCTCGTCCAGATCACGGTTGAGCCAGATCGAGGCGACGAAGATGAGGGCGATCGCGATCACCAGTGATGCGGTCGTGAGGGCGGACTTATGACGCAACATAACTATCCTTCGTCTGGGGCTGGGCTTCTGCCCGGTTGCGGCGCGTCAGTACGCTCAGGCCTGCGAGTTCCGGGCCGGCGATCCTGCGCAGTGTGCGGAAGACCAGGACGCCGAGCAGTCCTTCGATAACTGCGAGCGGGATCTGTGTGAGCGCGAATACCGAGAGGAACTTCACCAACGAACCTCCGATTCCGCTGGTTGCGTCGGGAAATGCGATGGCCAGCTGCAGTGAGGTCGTGCAATAGGTGGCGAGGTCGGCGCAGAACATCGCGGCGAAGATGCCGACGCTGACAGGAGCATTGAGGGTGCGGAGCCCGCGCCATGCGCCGTATCCCACCCAGGGGCCGATGATCGCCATGGAGAAGACGTTGGCGCCGAGGGTGGTGAGACCACCGTGAGCGAGCAGGAGTGCTTGGAAGAGCAGCACTACGGTGCCCATCAATGCCATCACCGGGGGCCGGAAGAGCACGGCCCCGAGGCCCGTGCCGGTGGGATGGCTCGAGCTTCCTGTCACCGACGGTAGTTTGACGGCCGAAAGAACAAAGGTGAAGGCTCCGGCTGCACCGAGGAGTAGGCGCGTTTCGGGTTTCTCCCGTACTTGGCGCACCACCGCTGTGGCACCGTGAACAACGAAGGGTGCGGCTGCTGCCGTCCATGCTGCCGCTTGTAGAGGCGGTAGAAATCCTTCCGCGATGTGCATGTCTACAGGCTCCTTTCGGAAGAATATGAGTACTCGCGCCCGAGTTGCCGATATCTGGGCGGGCCGGGGTATGCCGATCAGGGATCTGATCCTCGCTACTACCAGATCGGCTCGGTCATGGACCGTCTATGTGCAGTCGCTGCTCGAACTGTGGAACCGAGGGATCGCGCCGGGCGGTGAGGTGACAGGCCCTGCGGTGTCGAGAGGAGCCGATCAGGGTGGTATGGCCCCGCTCCGAGGTCAGAACGCGTCGTTCCTGCACTTGACGGCGATGATTGTTTCGCGGTGGACCGAGGTTGCGATCCGGAAGGGTCGGTCCTGCAGGTCCGAGTTGACGACGAGGTCGGCGATGGGTGCATGCAGCTGCGTGCGCACAACCCTCTTGAGATTACGCGCACCGTAGACGGGGTCGAATCCTTTGTCCGTCAAGAACCCGCAGATGGTGTCGTCGGGTTCCCATTCGATACCGTTCTTGAGCAATTGTGTCCGCAGACGCACAAGCTCGTGGTCGACGATCATCCGGGACTCGTCTCGGCCCAGCGGACGGAACTTGACGATCTCGTCGAAGCGGTTGAACAACTCGGGGTCGAAGAAGTTTTCCACCGCGTCCATGACAGGGTCGTGGTCCGTAGCGAGACCGATGCCGGCTGCGCTTTTCACCGTATTCCATACATTGCGCATGGTCGTGGAGTCGGCGCGTGCTTGTCGGGCCAGCTCATGGGATCCGAGATTCGAGGTGAGGAGGATGATCGAGTTTCGGAACGAAATGCTCGACGTTCCCGAGGCGAGGGTGAGGACACCGGTGTCGAGAATTTGCAGCAGTGACCGCAAGACGGTCTTGTGGGCCTTCTCCACCTCGTCGAACAGGACGATTCCGGGTCTGGAGATGTTGCCTTCGACCAGTTCCCGGTCGAAAAGAGTGAACTGCTCCTTCGAACCGGAGTACCCCGGGGGAGCGCCGGACAACGACGCTGCGTAGTGCTCCTGTGCAAGTGAGTTCATGTCGATCCGACAGAGCTTGTCCGGATCTCCGGCCACTTCGGCCGCTATCCGTCGAGCCAGTTCAGTCTTTCCCACACCCGTCGGGCCGACGAAGAGCAGCGACGCGATCGGGCGGTGCGGGTCGCGAATACCGGCGGCGGCAATCGTGAGGGCACGCACCACCGAGGCGATTGCCTCGTGCTGGCCCAGGATTGCTTGCTGCAGGTTCTGGGACAGCTGTTGAGGGGACGTGCACCGGCCCATGGCGAACTGCCGGGGGGCCGGTCGTGCGACGTGCCCCGAGTTCAGGTCGTCGACTTTTTGAGACAGGTAGCCGGACATCGAGATTCCTCCTCCTTGTGATCAGCCCCGGCGCGGCGCGCATCCACACGTGTATCGGTATTCACCTCAGGCGATCCGCGTGCCGGTCTGGGTCGCTGCTGCCGGATGGACGATCTCGGAGGTACGCATCGATGCCGTCTCCAACCAGATGTCATTCAGGCACCCGAATCACTCGCCGCACAGACCGCGACGGGACGTGCACCGAGGCATTCACGGCCGAGCACATGAACTCTTCCAATCGGAAGCATATGCTACTGATACCAGTATCTCCATAGCGGTGACAACCAGACAACCTGCAATTTTTCGCCAACATTCGACCGATCGGCCAGATTTAACAGTCTGGAAACAGCCATTGCTCTAGTGTGGAGTTACTTTCAGATGGAAGTAATCTCGCCCCGCGGATGGGGCACAGTACCCGCTCAACGAGAGAGGTCCCACTCAAGTGCGACACGGAGACATTTCATCGAGCCCGGATACCGTCGGCGTCGCGGTCGTCAACTACAAGATGCCGCGCCTGCACACCAAGGCCGACGTCCTGAAGAACGCACAAGCAATCGCGGACATGGTCGTAGGAATGAAGGCAGGACTTCCCGGCATGGACCTGGTGGTCTTCCCCGAGTACTCCACCATGGGAATCATGTACGACCAGGACGAGATGTACGCGACGGCGGCAACGATCCCCGGCGACGAGACAGCGATTTTCTCCCAGGCCTGCCGCGAGGCGAAGACCTGGGGAGTCTTCTCGATCACCGGCGAACAGCACGAGGATCATCCGCACAAGCCCCCGTACAACACCTTGGTACTCATCAACGACGAAGGCGATATCGTCCAGAAGTACCGAAAGATTCTGCCGTGGACGCCGATCGAAGGCTGGTACCCCGGAGATCAGACCTATGTCACCGAAGGCCCGAAGGGCATGAAGATCTCGCTGATCATCTGCGATGACGGCAACTACCCCGAGATCTGGCGCGATTGTGCGATGAAGGGTGCCGAACTGATCGTCCGCCCTCAGGGCTATATGTATCCGGCCAAGGACCAGCAGGTTCTCATGGCCAAGGCGATGGCGTGGGCGAACAACTGCTATGTGGCCGTGGCGAACGCTACAGGTTTCGACGGCGTCTACTCCTACTTCGGCCACAGCGCCATCATCGGCTTCGACGGTCGCGCACTGGGTGAGTGCGGCGAGGAAGAGTACGGCATCCAGTACGCGCAGCTGTCCCTGTCCACCATCCGCGACGCCCGCGCCAACGATCAGTCCCAGAACCACCTGTTCAAGCTGCTGCACCGTGGCTACACGGGCGTCCATGCTGCCGGCGACGGCGACAAGGGTGTGGCGGAGTGCCCATTCGAGTTCTACCGGAACTGGGTCAACGACGCCGAAGCCACCCAGCGTCAGGTCGAATCGATCACCCGGGAGACCATTGGCGTCGCCGACTGTCCGGTGTACGATCTCCCCACCGAGCGAACGATGAATGCCTAGCGAATCGTTCTGGTGAAGGTCGCGCTGCGTACGGATAGGGCAACGTCGCTCTGCAGGTGACCGTACAACTGCAGCCTTCGGCCCAGAACGCCGCTTCTCACCGGTGGAGGAACGCGCATGTCCCGCGCGGATCAGATCAAGATCGGCTTGGTGATTCCCGAAAGTGGTCCCTCGGGAATCTTCGGTCCCTCGTGCGCAGCAAGCGCCCAGCTGGCGGTCGAAGAGATCAACTCCCGGGGCGGAATCCTGGGACGCGAGGTTGTGGTGTCGACCATCGACGGTGGCACAGAGCCGGTCACGGTGGCCAACTGTGTCCGGACTCTGTGCCACCAGCAGGCGATCGACGCGGTGGTCGGCTGGCACACCTCGGCGGTCCGACTCCGGGTGGCAGCTGCGATAGGGGGACAGATCCCCTACATATACACCGCCCTCTACGAAGGCGGAGAGTCCACACCCGGGGTGTTCCTCACTGGCGAGATACCCGACGAACAAGTCGTTCCCGCCCTGAAATGGATGGCAACCCACCACAACGTCCGCCGCTGGTACGTCGTCGGCAGCGACTACGTCTGGCCCCATGAGACCCTGTCGCAGATCATCGATCGATGCGTCGACGGGACCCACTCCACCACGAGCGCCGAGATCGTCCTGACCGGCGCGCGGTTCCTGCCTCTCGGCGCATCGAACTTCGATGACGTGCTCGACGCAATCGAGGTCTCCTCCGTCGACGGGGTCCTGGTACTGCTTCTAGGACAGGACGCGGTCCGGTTCAACCGGGCATTCGGTGAGCGGGGACTGCACCGGGACATCGTGCGGTTGAGTCCGCTCATGGACGAGAACATGCTTCTCGCCACCGGAGCCGAGAACGCTCTCGAGTTGTACTCTGCCTCAGGGTATTTCGAATCTCTTGCAACCGGCCACAGTATGGACTTCGCGAACAGTTACTTCGGCATGCACGGGATGTCGGCGCCCCCGTTGGCATCACCGGGCGAATCCTGTTACGAGGGCATATCTTTGTTCGACAAACTGGCACACCAGGCCAAAGCATTCGACGTCGGTGCACTCGTCCACACCGCGGACACCACCCGGATCGACTATGAAAGTCCTCGTGGGATGGTGCGTTTCGTCGACAATCACTTGGCTCAGGATGTCTACATCGCACACGCAGACGGATTGGACTTCGATATCGACGCTCGTGTCGCTGAGGTAGTCTGACTGGCGGTCACGCCCGCACGGCAAGGCGAAACACACCACGGCGATCGGCACTGCGCTCGGAAGTACGCCAGCCAGAACGGAACCCAGGACAGCAGTCGTACGAGGCGTACGTTAGTGGTCCTCCGGTGCGTTCAACGCCTGCAGCGCGTTCAGCTGTGCATCCGACCATCCCAGTTCGGCCATGAACCGGGCTTCGATCTCGCGCGCCCGCTGCGACGCGGTTGCGTGGACCTCACTGCCGCGAAGCGAGGCGTGAACCAACGTCCGACGACGATCGGTGTGATCGACGAGCCTGAACACCAACGCTTTCGACGCCAGGCGATCGACCAGCTTGGTCAGCGTCGGAGCCGGGATGGCAAGCCTGCGTGCAAGATCGTTCATGGCAATACCGTCGTGCTGCACGATCAGATCGAGCAGATAGCACGTGTCGGCCGTCAAGTCGAGATCGTTCAGCGCATGATCGACCTGTCGGCTCAGTGCACGCGAGACCGCTGCGAGCGAGCCCCCGACCAGGGAACGCGCGTCCCCCGAGATCCGAGCACTTCCGTGTGACACGTCCGCGTCAGGCAAGGCCGATCCTCTCTGGTCGTACCGATCTGGGGAACGGGAAAGAACTGGAAAACCTACCCCTCTGCAGGGTAACCCATACCCCCTGCGGGACAACCGCACCCGCCGAAAATCACCCCTACCAAGATCGTTACACGGATTTTTCACAGAATTACTTTACAATGACAGTATCTGTCGTAGTCTCTACACTTGCGTGCTGCAGATCAGCAATACGTATCTGACCAGTGCATATGCCGTCGCTCATCGAAGCGCATCACGGGACAACCACGCTCTGAGCCTGGTATATGGACCGTTTGAAAGGAATCACGAATGTCAGGGCTACATTCACACGACCACGGGCACAGCCACACCGCATGTGATAGCGAATCGGCAGGCTACGCCACAGACAAGGTTCGACTCGAAGCACTCATCACCGACAACGTCCACCGCATCGGTGAGCACGAAGGCCCGTTCTCGATCCACACCGTCGGCATCGGAAAGACCGGGGCGAACATCGTCGAAGCACTGGTGAAGCAGTACTCCGAAGGCGGCGTCGCCACCGCCGGGACCACGAACTTCACCGGCCTGGCGATCGACATCGGAGATACCGAACTGGCCGGAGTTCGAGCCGCGGCCGACACCACCGACGCGCGCGTCACAGTACGCACGGTCGACCTGCCGGCACTCGACAACAGCAACCTGTTCGCCGGCCTTCGCCGGTACCGCGAATTCCTCAAGAACGAGTATCCGCGCTACTACTGGAACCCGAACTACGAGCCCTGGCTGCCGAGCGACCTGGAGGTCCCGGGCGCCGGTGAGCACTTCCCCCGCGCAGTATCCAAGGGCATCTACGGTGTCGAGTACTACACCGGCGGCGAAGTCGCCGACGCGCTCGACGAGTTCGCCGAAGGAGTGCTGAACAGCTCGGAAACCCCGCTGGTGATCGTCGCCTTCTCCATGGTCGGCGGCACCGGAAGCGGCATCGTCGTGGAACTGGCCCGACACCTGTCCAACATCCGCCTCGGTCGCCGCGCCCTGGTGCTCGGCCTCGGCGTACTGCCGGCCGACGCCGACCCGGACGAGCTCAAGGACGGCCGCGCATTCGTGGCCATCAACGAACTGGACTGCATGGTCGATGCCGTCAAAAACAACGGCGTCATGACCGTCTGGGGCGATCTGTACAAGAACCCGTTCACAGCGGGCTTCTTCGCCATCCCCCAGAACGCGGTGATAGCCACCTCCAACAGTCTCGACGAGGCACACCGTAAGATCGACACCGGTGTCGCCGAGTTCGTCCTCCGGGACGGCGGCACGCATCTCTACGAGTCGATCAAAGCTCTGAACTGGATGAACGTTCCCGCCGACGCGTGGCACCCGGCCACCCGCGGTGATCAGACCGACAAATGGATCAACCTGCTGGCAGTCGGTGTCGAGGCCGGCAACCCACTGATCACCGGGGAGCTGCGCTCCGGCGCGACACCGGAATTCGCCGAAATCCGCTCCTTCGGGGCCGACCCCTCGGCAGTCGAGGTCTCGGCCAAGGCACTGACCGAGACACTCGCCCCACAGGTCGGCCCCTCGCAGCTCGCCTTCGACGCCACCGGCGATGACGCTGTGGTTGCATTCGTACCGCGGCTGAGCAAACTCGACCTGGCCTCGTTCGTCCCGTCCCGCGACCGTTACGACAAGCTCGGCTGGGAAGAGAAACTGATGCGGCACGCGTGGCTGCTCGACCTCGGTGTCCTGCTGTGCGAGCCGTCCACGCGTTTCGAAGGCGTCGGCGGCGAGTGCCTGCTCGGGTGCGCGTGCTGGGTCGTGGTGCCCCACGCCGCCATCCGCGGTGAAGTACCCGAGGAAGCGATGGTGGCGTCATGACCTCGTCTTCTGTCCAGGAACTCGACTGGGACCACGTCGTCGAGAAGTACCGCGACGGCGCCGCAGTCGAGACACTGCCCGGCGGCGCAGCCATCACGGTCAGCGGCGCCGACGCCGACAAGATCTACGTCAAGCACCGCCTGTGGACCGCCGAGCTCAATCGAGCCAACCTCCAGCGAGGAGTCGCCCTCGTCAACGAGGGCTTGATCTCGCGCAACGCCAATCAGTTCATCGACAAGTACCGGACCCTCGTCGCCGACGAACGTCCCACTGTGGCAGCCACGGTCCTGAAGGACCTCGGATACCTCGACTAGGAAGACACCTCAATGGCACTATCGCTGTACCACAGCGCCACCGGTAAGCAGGCGCCTCACTGCATCAACGTCGTCGGTCTCGGCAAAGCAGGTGCCCAGCTGATCGACGCATTCCTCCGCACGGGCGAGATCGAAGATCTCCTCGAAGACCCTCGCGCTCGGTTCACGGCGTTGGCCGTCGACATCGGTGACGGCGACATGCGCCAGATGCAGCAGTACGCCGCCTCCTTCCGCGAGCGCCTGGAAAGCCGCGGCATTCCCGCGGACAGGGCGCAGATCAAGACGTTGAACTTGGAGGTCCCCACCGCCGAGGATCTGATGTCCTCGGTCTCGCGGATCCCCGAATACCTCGGACGGGAGTTCCCCCGCTTCGAGTGGAGCGGTGCCGACTCCTCGCCCACCGTCAACTGGATCGCGCCCGACACGGCCATGCCGAACCCGGACAAGCACTACGAAGCTCAGCTCGAGGTGCCCTCGACCGACGAACACGTATCCCGCTCGGTGGCCAAGGCGATCTACAACCGCGCCTACTACGAAGGCGACCGGCCTGCGTATCAGGCACTGCGCGAATTCGCCTCGAGCATCGACGACACAGGGCTGCCGTGCCTGGTCTTCGTGGCCTTCGGCGTCGGTGGTGGCACCGGAAGCGGCATTGTCGTCGACCTCGCCCGACATCTGACCACCGGGGCACTGGGCCGTCGGGTGCCTGTCATCGGCGTCGGTTTCCTGCCGTGCTCCGGGGATCCGGAGTACCGGCGCGGCGCGTCGGTGTACACCACGCTCAACGAGATCGACTGCATGCTCGACGAGTCGAAGAATGACAAGATCACCGCGATCTGGGGTGACATGTACAAGAACCCGTTCACCGGTGGGTTCTTGGCGCTGCCGCAGGAGCAGTCCTGGGAGCGGCTGTTCCGTTACACCACCATCAAAAAGGGTGTGCGGCCCGAAATCCGCCGACAGCAGGCGCTGCATGTCACCAACAAGTTCGTCGACGACTCGTTCGCCCGCTATGTCGTCCACGACTACGGCCGAGAGATCTTCCGCGTCCTGCGTCCCGCCGGCTTCACCGGCGCCCCGCACGAGACGGTGAGCTTCGGGGCCCGCAACTTCACCATCTTCAACGTAGCCAAGCTCATGCATCCCGGCGTCGAAGTCGTGCCCGGCGAACCGATGAGCAAGTGGCGCAGTGCCATCAGCGACTGGGTGGGCTACCTGCCGAAGTGGATGGGCCTGAAGGACGGCTTCAAGACCGATCACATCGAGGCCCACACGTATTCCGCCCGCGGCAAGTGGAATGGCACACTCCAGAAGCAGCTGGAAGACGTGCTGTCCCACTACCTGCTACCCGGCGAGGACGGCTACCTCTATACGACCGAGAGCGAGTTCTTCGACGCGCTGACCCTGTACACCAACGTCATCATCCCCGGAGTGGCAAAGACCGACCTGACCGCGTTCGATGAGGCGAAGAAGCTGTACGACACGACCCCGGAGTCCAACCGGGTCGCGTTGAGTTCCTCGCTTCTGGAGCTGGGAATCGTACTGTCGGAACCGTCCGAACAGTTCGAGGGAATGATGGGTCAGGCCCTGCCCGGTGCCCCCGGCTGGAACACGCGCATAACAGCGTTGTCGTTCTACGGTAAGGATGTGCCCCGCACGGCCGTCGACCACACTCGTGAGGTGATGGCTGAGGTCGTTCCCACCGTCGTGCCGACGCCGTGACCTGACCGTCAGATCACAGCCATCGTGTATGAACATGCGTCGAGACGGAGTCGCTACTGCCACAGCAGTACTCCGTCTCGACGCACCAGGCGCAAGAAACGACGAATCGGTGGTTACGGATTCTCACGCGCACTGGTCGACGATGTTCTCACAATGGATACGGAGGGTACG
This sequence comes from Rhodococcus sp. PD04, assembly GCF_035918275.1. Classification (NCBI taxonomy): domain Bacteria; kingdom Bacillati; phylum Actinomycetota; class Actinomycetes; order Mycobacteriales; family Nocardiaceae; genus Rhodococcus; species Rhodococcus sp. PD04. Next base: position 191,287 of record NZ_CP142144.1, read on the forward strand.
TGCTACCCACTATTCGATACGGGAATCGGTGGCGCAAGAATCCGGGGATGCACTGCGTGCAGAACGCGTAGCGATTCAGGTCATCCAGCACATGGTTTCACGTCCTGCCATTTTTCGGCATCGAGGGAAGGAATACGACCGGCGAGTATCGGCCCTGACCGAGCTGTTCACCGCTTCCTACGACAACTCCGCCCCCTGCCATCTGCCCAGCTGGGAACAGCTTGCACAGCATCTCAACCACATGCCAGAGGGTTTGAAAATCGTACACATGGCTGTGGCCGTATGCGGAAAGACAGTCTCCGAAGCGGCCTCGGGAACAGAATTGACCAGTGCCGATATCCCCAATCTCCTGGCCGATCTCGAAGAGTATCTGTCTTTCGGCCAGACCACTCCGGAAGGAAGTCATTAGAGCATCGCGTGCACCCACCCGACCCAGCCTCAGCGTCTCGAGATGAGCTCCCGCGCAGTCACTTCGCTATGACATTCGATACCGTACACACTTCGCCACCCGACGCGTCCGCACAGAACCCATCGAGATGGTTGATGCCGGCATCACCCTCGGAACGTTTCGTACCGCCGATGCGCGGACAGCCGAGCTGGGCACGATCGGCATGCTCAACTCGATTGCCTGGTGTGATCACGAGGGCAGCGAAGCGGCGCAGGTTGCCGATGATCTCCTCGACAAGGCAGTGCGCATCGTTCAAGGCGACAACCTCGACCATCAACCACCCACAGGAGAGCATGTACATCTCGCGTGTGCACTTCGTAGGTTTGTAGCCTACGAAATGCACACTATTTGGAACGCTGGTGCCGTTGGTCGGATTCATATGGAACGACGCCCCCACTGAATCCGCCCCGACCGCACCGATGCCGGATCGGGGTGTTCAGTGCGCCAAGGCTGCAGACCGCCGGGTAGAAGTCCCTCGCCTGGCGGTGCGTGGTCCGCGCGGCCGAGGAGTCGGTGAGATGCCGAGAAGTTCGAGGACAGCCTGCTCGTCAGCCGGGAGCTGACCGTCGCGCCACTTGCGGACCTTGCGGTAGAGCCACTCCCCCACGGGCTCACCCTCGTCGGAGAGGTAGGTGCTCGGAATCTCTCCGGTACCGTGCTTTTCGCGGTAGGCAGCGATCTCGAGCAACATCCGGCGATGCTTGCTGTCGAAACCCGCGGGACGAGGGGCTTTCCAGTCGAATCCGATCGCGTCGAGCTCGGCCTCGCGATCTGCGGGAAGGATGCCGAGGGCACGGGCGATGCGGTGCCGGTCCGCCCAGCGTCCGAGGTGAAATCCGTCCTCGGCCAAAACATGTGAATCCAGGTCGGTGTTGTTCGCATGCTTGTGGTAGCGACGCACCGCCGGCGACAAGGCGGCGGTGGGTCGGAGTCCTCGACGAGCGTGGGGAGCTGCGCAATCTGGCATTCGCATGGGTTCAGTATGCCCACCGAAACTGCCGCTCACACCCCTTGGGCGGCAGGATGAGCGGCCTGCCGAGCTTGTCTGCCGTTGACGTAGGGAACTCAACGCCACCGAGCGCCGAACCGCCGGCCCCTACATTCACACCCAGGCGCAGCCCCCAAGTCGACTACAGATCGGCGCTGCCAGCGTGTGGGGCGCCATCCGCGCACCCGCGTGGGCCGTCGAGACCGTGCCCGCATCGAATAAACCAGGCAAGAATCACGTCGTCGACCGCGACGCCGACCACTCTTCTTCCCAATCACCGGAACCGCTGGTACCCGTGCTGATTCACCAACCCCACGCCGCTCACCGAGTTCCGTACCCCAATCAGGAGAGATCACCGAGCGCGCACACGTGCAGGCGAACAGAACTCGACATCGACCATGATCCGCCTCTCGAGCGAGCATCCGCACAACTCATCGAACGCGTCCGCGTACTGTGCACGATCGTCGGTATCGACGGCGCCCAAGCTCTGAACCACGACGGCACCGCTCGCGGATGGACATGGCCCACGGTGCACGTGATGACCTCACCCTTGCGTGTTCGCAATGCGATGGCCAGCAGGGCATGCTCGGGCTTGCGGCGCCCGTCGGCCGAAGCCGTGTCGACGAACTTCTTGATCTCGCCGGCGGCGTGGATGAGTGCCACACCGCGATCGCAGGCGATCTTCCGCAACAAGTTCTGCGCGTGGATGACCATGGTGCTCTCGTACCACGAGTCGATCTTCAAGTCGCCGATGTGCTGCTCGACGTTCCCGGCGGTGGGCGCGTTCCTTGATCCGTGAGACTTCTCCAGGCTTGCAGTCGGTGACCGGCGGCTCACGCGGGTGACGGCGTCTCGTTCGTCTCCACCGGCGGTCGTGCGCTTGATGGTTGCTCCTGCCGTTCGCTGTGCTGTTGTGATGGCACAACTTTCACAACAAAAGACGGTGGGTGTCCCAGTTCTGCAGCCGGGCGCACGGGTCAGACAGTAGGTTGGCGCCGAATGAAATCCGCCATGCCGGGCACGGTGAATGCGATCCGACCGTGCTCGGGCGCCCAGATCAGGCCCTTCTTGATCGCGGATTCGCGGACGTCGCTGACACCGCTGGTGGTCACCCCCATCAGTTCGGCCACCTTGCCCGACCGAGGTGCATCTTCACCGGTGGCGGCGAGGGCCGTCAGATAGCGACGTTCCCTGTCCGTCGCCCGATTCCACCGGGAAGGAAAGAAACCTTCATCGAGGTGGCGCCGCCCGACCTCGACGGCAAGTTCTGCGTCTTCCGTTTGGAACGGCGCCTCCGGGGCGAGATTCCAGATGGCCTTGCCATACTCCTGCAGGAAGTACGGGTAGCCGCCGCTGGCGGTGACGAGCACTTCGAGCGCGTCGTCGGTGAAGTCACCTCCGTGTTGACGAACGGGGATCCTCAGCGCGTCGGCGGCGGCGTCTCTGTCGAGGGGACCGACTGTGCTGTAAAGGAACTGACGTTCGGCGTAGGAGCGGTTCTCGGCCAGGATGGCAGGCAGGTTGGGAAGACCGGCGCCGATGAGGAAAAACGGCCATTCGCGTTGACTGGCCCGGTGCTGGACGGTCAACAGCGCCGAGAGCAGGTCAGCGTCGAGGTCCTGCATTTCGTCGATGAACAGGCCGAAGGCGCTGCCCCGCGGTTTGAGTGCGGCGGTGATCGCTTCGACGAGTTCCTCGATGTCAAGGTCGATGTCGCCGCTCGAGGCGGCGGGTTGAGAGGTGCCAACGTTGACGGTGGCCGGTCCGAGGCCGATTTCGACGGAGAATCCGCGGGCCAGCTCGATCAGGGGGTCGATGAGCTTCTGGATTTTGTGCTTGCGGCTGTATCGGCGCAGGCCGACAGTCAGTTCCTGGCCCAGTTTGGCGCGCACAGCGGCGGTACCGGCAGCGTTGGGTCGTGCTTCGATACCGATGGTCAGCCAACCCTCCCGGTCGGCGTGTTCGGCGAGAGTGTTCAACAAGGTCGTCTTACCGACTCCACGCAGGCCGGACAGGACCATACCCCGGTCGTAGTTGTGTCGTTTGCTTCGCGCGACGAGCAAGTCGAACGCCTCGATCTGCTGGTCCCGACCTTCCAGCGCGGGAGGCCGCAACCCTGACCCGGGCTTGAAGGGGTTCAGTTCCAGATCCATATGGAACAGTATAGATAGATATGGAAAATTTCCCATACTTTCCCATACAGCCCCCGAAGTCCCCCAATTCGCGGCCCTACATCGCCTCAGCATGCTCCTGGGCATCCTCTGGACGGCGGATCGCCTCACGGATCTGCTAGATCTCGCGCAGCAGTGCCTACCGCCGGCGCCATCCGAATCCCGACCGTGCCTGGATACACAGCGCTCAAACTCGTCGCCTGACCCGACCGGAGCGAGGTCGGCGGCGGCGAGGATGCCCCTGGTTGCGGACGGAGCCATTCCCGCTACGCCGACGCCGTAGGCAAAACGAGGTGCCGCAGTGCCCTGTACGAGCCCCCTGCTCCCTATCAGGGCACTGCGGCGCCTCAGTGTCGCAACCGCCACCACCGTCATAGAAGACTTGTCATCCGCACGAACGAATCCTCCGACGCAACCCTTCGCACCCGAAGTAAAGCACCCGATCCGGCAGTAATGTCGCCCCCGCAGAACCCCACCCCACATCGACAGGACACATGGCGCTCATCATCTAGCCCGTGCACCGCATCATCCTTCGGTACCGTGCCGACCATGGGTACGACCCTGCACGCACCCCACCCCTGGCCGCACATCACCGCTGCCCTCCGCGGACCCGGTCCCCACCGTGTCGCCATCGCCTACCTCGACCACACCGCCCTCGACCTGCTACCACTGCGTGCCGGGGACCAACTCATCGTCAACGCCGCACGACCCGCCGTGCGCGCGCACGCCACCTCCCCCACCGCCCTCGCCCACTTCCTCAACGCCGGCGTGCGCGTGCTGTCGACTCCGAACCTGCACACCGGCCTGATCCTCACCAGCGAGACGGTGATCGTCGGCCCTGCCAGCGCCTCGATCAGCTCCACCGTGGCCGACGAAACCGCGCTGATCACCGACGACCCCGACGCCATCGCTGCCGCCCACGCCTTCCTCGACGATCTCGAAGACACTGTCGTGGTCGACGAGGTGTTCCTCGACAGTGCCACCGCGATCTGGCAGATCGGACGAGTGGTGCCCCTAACAGGGATCGGCAGCCACACCCGCACCGGCCACGATTTTCTTCCTACCCCCGTGCGCCGGATGTTCCTACGGCACCTCGGTGACTACAACCCCACCGATGAAGACGAAACATTATGGGCCGCAACCGCCGCCAGTTGGAACCGGCCGGACCCGCGCTACCGCACCACATGGATCCGCCAGAACACCCCCGGTCCCGACCGCCGCACCCGCCTGCAACCCGGCGACGTCATCCTCCGGATCAGCGACGACGACACCCGGCTGCATCCGCCGGCCGTCGTCGACACCGGCCCGCACCGCATCCCCCACACCCGCTCTGCGGGGGCCTACCGGCTACGCGTCCGCACCGACCTCGACCCCATCTCAATAGCGGACGCCGCGCGCAGTCTCGCCGAGCACGGCCACCCGAACCCGCGCCTGCACACCGATCACCGTGTCATCTCCCCGAGCCTGCGCGCAGCATTGCTGCGGTTGTGGAGGCTATAACCCCTCGACTCCCCGCACACCTTGCTTCCACGCTGACCAACAACCCGATGGCGGATACGCTCCACGCAAAAGCCGAAAGGAAGCGACCCTCGCAAGGAACGGCGCTACCGCCTCTTCAAAGCACCCAGGCCGACGGCCCCGCGATCACCGTCGGCGCCACCGAGCACGCACCAACTGCGGGCAGATAGCCCGATAGGAGCGTCTACCCCTGTACACCCCGCAGCGGGGAACCCACCGTGAACTTTGCACCGAACGGATCAGTGACCTCCGCGGTCCGCCCGTACGGCATATCCATCGGATCGTCCGCGGTACCCCCGCCTGCCCGGGCCGCGGCAACGACCACGTCGGCATCGACGACCTGGAAGAGCGTGCCCCAGGAGGACACCGCGGCGGACGGGTCGCCCACGATACCGCCGATCTCGTGCCCATCCGGCCTACGCAGAAAGGTGAAGTCCACGCCGGGCAAATCGTCGTTCCCGTCCAGGGTGAAGTCGAACACCGCCGCGTAGAACTCCCGCGCCGGACCGGGATTCGGGGTCACCAAGTCGTTGCGTAACAATGTGTTCGGCTCGTTCACGAGCTCGCAACCGACATGTGCCCGGCCCTGCCACAGGCCGAACTGCGCACCGGACGGATCCCGCACTATCGCCATCCGACCTTGGTCGGCGATGTCCATCGGCTCCGTCAGCAGCGCGCCGCCCGCAGCGACGGACCGAGCGACCGTCGCATCGACGTCGTCAGTCGCCAGGTAGACGTTCCACCAGAACTCCGTCGCGTTCTCGTCCAGATTCGGCATCAGCGCGGCGACCTTTTGCCGCCGAGCAGACACATCGTGTACCTGCCGTACTCCTCCGGACCGATGTCGAACTCCCAACCCAAGACCGACCCGTAGAAGGCCATCGCCCGGTCGAGATCCGGGATGCCCAGGTCGATCCAGGTGGGGGTGCCGAGAGGTTGATTCGTGGTGACCGCGCTCATCGCTGCTCCTCCGCCGGGTGGATACACTCGACGCTAGCCCGCGGCACCGACATTCGACGGCAGAGCCAGGGATTCACTGTCGCGCTTCGCGAACCGTCGGTACCGCCCGTTCGGTCCGCATGTCACCACAAGCACACCACTGGATAGCGCACTGCGCCCATGACCACCGGACCACGGTCGAGGCATGACCGTCCGAGCCCGATCCCACGGGATCGAAGTCGCGCCGCCCGGCCGGGGCTACGGCTCGCTACGGCTTGAGGACCACCTTGATGCAGCCGTCTTCCTTCTTCTGGAACTTCTCGTACATCGCCGGCGCCTCATCCAGCGGCGCAGTGTGCGTCTTGAGATCGAGCACGCCCAGCGGATCCGAGGGATCGTCGACCAGCGGCAGCAAATCCTCGGTCCACCGCCGCACATTGCACTGACCCATACGCAGCTGCAGCTGCTTGTCGAACATCGTCATCATCGGCAGCGGATCCTTCATGCCGCCGTAGACCCCACTGATCGAGATCGTCCCACCGCGCCGCACGGCGTCGATCGCGGTATACAGCGCATCGAGCCGATCCACCCCGGCCATCTCCATCGCCTTACGCCCCAGCGGGGACGGCAGCGCACCCACCACCTGGTGGGTCGCCCACGCGATGGGGGAACTGTGGGCTTCCATCCCGACCGCATCGATCACAGCATTCGGGCCCCGGCCACCGGTGAGATCCTTCAACTTCTCGGCGACCTCGCCCGTCGAGTCCACCGTATGGATGCCATGGCGTTCGGCCATCGTCCGACGCTCGGGAACCGGGTCCACCGCGAACACCTCGTAGCCCAGATGGCGGCCGATCCGGGCAGACATCTGCCCGACCGGTCCCAGACCCAGCACCGCCAGCGATCCGCCCTGCGGCGGCGCGGCATACTGCACCGCCTGCCAGGCGGTCGGCAGCACATCCGAAAGGTACAGGTAGCGTTCGTCCTCCCCGATCTGCGGCACCTTGATCGGCCCGTAGTCCGCGTGCGGCACACGCAGGTACTCGGCCTGTCCGCCAGGCACCGAACCGTACAGGCGGGAGTACCCGAGGAACTGGGCATTGTTGTTGTACTCGCGCACCTGGGTGATCTCGCACTGGGACTGCAGACCCTGGGTGCACATCAAACAGTGGCCGCAGGACACGTTGAAGGGGATCACCACCCGGTCCCCGGCCTTGATGTGGGTGACGGCCGAACCGACCTCCTCCACGATGCCCATCGGCTCGTGACCGATGATGTCGCCCTTGTCCATGAAGGGAGTGAGCACTTCGTACAGGTGCAGATCCGAGCCGCAAATGGCGCTGGAGGTGATCCGCACGATCGCGTCCGTAGGCTCCTGGATCTTTGGGTCCGGGACATTCTCCACGCTCACCGTGCGTTTTCCCTGCCATGTCAGAGCCTTCATGGTCCTCCTTCACAGGGCTGCCGCCCCACCAGAACGACAACACGTTGATCCGATCGAGTTCCCACGACCCGACGAGCCGAAACGGACGTCGGCCGGAGTTGTCACGGTCTCGCGCAGGGGTGTGCGCAGCACCTACTGGTGACGATCGGTCCCGTCGCCGACCGGTCTGGGGCGCCGACCGAGACGGGCCGATCTGTGCTCACCTTCGACGTGGCTGATACGACGAGTCGGGACCGATCAGGTCCGAAACACATCGCAGAGCCATCATCGACAACGCCTCCACTTTCATGCGGTGGCCGCATCCCCGGGCTATGAACGACTCTGACGGTGAAAACGAAATCCAGGCGGACCGGCCAGCATGGACCGTGAGCAGATCACCCATCACTGCCACCGAGAGCTCGACGAGGTGGCAACGAGATCACCTGCAACTGATACCCGTGAACCAAAGGGCTAGGGCAAGGTCACCGTGCACTTGCAGTGCCAAAGGTGCACGGCGACCTGGCCTAGGCGATCAACATGCTCACGAGATTGCGGACATGACCCGCACGGCCGAAGGACGAGGACAGCGTGATGAGGCGACGTCCGAAGCTCTCGTTGTCACTGTGGCCAGTCGACGCTCAGGTACTGGGTCTCCTGGAAAGCTCGAATTCCGTCGCGCGCCCCTTCGCGTCCCAACCCGCTCTGCTTGACGCCACCGAACGGCGCCGATGGATCGGACACGACACCTCGGTTGATCCCGACCATCCCGGCCTCGAGCTGTTCCGCGAGCCTGATCGAGTACGCCAGGTCACCGGCGAAGACGTAGGCGGCCAGCCCGTGCTCGGTAGCATTCGCCAGCTCGACGACTTCTTCCTCATTCCTCCAGACCACGATCGGCGCCACCGGACCGAACAGTTCCTCCTGGAGAAGAGCGGCGCCGGAGTCGACATCAACCAGGACGGTCGGGGCGACAAAGTGGCCAGGAAGATCGGGCAGCTGCGCCTGGCAGGTCACACGAGCACCGTCGGCCACCGCCGAGGCGATGAGCTTGTTCAAGCGGTCACGCTCGCGTTCGTTGATCATCGGGCCGATGTCGGCACCGGAATGTGCGGCCCCGACCTCGAGCCGACAGACCTGCTCGCTCAGCTTCTCCGTGAAGCGCTCGACGATGTCTTCGTGCACCAAGATGCGGTTCGCTGCGGTGCACGCTTGGCCCCCGTTGCGGAACTTGGCCACCATCGTGCCGGCGACCGCTCGGTCGAGGTCGGCATCTGCCGCCACAATGACAGGCGCGTTGCCGCCCAGTTCCATCGAGCAGTTCACGACACGATCCGCGGCGCTCCGCAACAGGAGGCGGCCGACCCGGGTCGACCCGGTGAACGACAGTTTGCGGACACGCTCATCACCGAGCCATGCATCGACGACCGGGCCCGGATCAGACGTCGTGACCACCGTCAGCAGGTCGTCCGGGGCGCCCGCATCCGACAGCAGATCCGCGATAGCCAGAGCGGTCAGTGGGGTTTCGGCGGCAGGCTTGAGAACTGCTGAACAGCCCGCAGCGAGTGCAGGTGCCACCTTGCGCGTCACCATCGCAGCCGGAAAGTTCCATGGCGTCACGAGGGCTGCTACCCCTACCGGTCTGTGGGTGACGATCGTTCTACTGGTTCCACCGGGAGCCGTGCCGTAGCTGCCTTCGGGCCGGACAGCCTCTTCGGCATACCACCGGAAAAATTCGGCTGCGTAGCGAACCTCGGCGGCAGCGTCGGTGAGCGATTTGCCGTTCTCACGGGTGATGAGTTCGGCGAGTGTCTCGGACTGTTCGAGCATCAGCTCGTAGGTCCGCATCAGGATGTCCGCGCGCTCCCGGGGCGCACGGCGCGCCCACGGGACGAGTGCGAGATGGGCACGCTCGACAGCATGTCGAGCATCGTCCGGGCCCATGTCCGGGATCTGTGCGAGGGTTTCCAGCGAGGCTGGATCCTCGACGATGAAGGTGTGGTCGAGCACAGGTTCCTCCTCGGAACATGCAGAACACTCGTGACAGAGTGGCGACGAGAAGAATGAGCCGGCTTGTTCAGACTTTGGCTGAAATCCACAGCCAGCGAACAGCAATCGAGCCTGGGTTGCGATAAGAATGCGGGATGCGAGGATCGACGAGCAATGACTCGCCCTGTTTCAGAAGGCGCGTCATCTCCCCCGACCTGAACTCGAGCTCTCCGTCGAGGACGAGGATCAGTTCTTCTTCCTCATCGTGCTTGTACGGGGCGACGCGGGACTGGTCCCCGGGCTCGAGGATCGCCTCGAGGACCTGGATCGTCTTCGCGTCGGCAGGGGTGATGAAGCGATCCCGGTACATTCCGGAAGGGTGCACAGCATGCCGATGAGGACCGTTACCAGGCTTTTCATCCGACGGGCCGGCTTCAGGGACTGTCGAGTCGGCCATCAGCGCCGACATCGGGAGGTTGAGGGCCCCGGCGATCCGGAGCAACGATGCCAAGGAGGGGTTCGATCGGCCTCGTTCGAGCATGGACAGATATCCGATCGACAATCCGGTCTGCTCGGACAACTGCTGAAGGGTCATTCCGCGCTTCTTGCGCGCACTTCGCACCTCGGCGCCGATCTGTTCGGGGCCGTCGAGCTCGCTCACTAGTTCCTCAGAAGTCGGTGATCGGTTGACATGTCCACCCGCACTTTACCCATGCATCGGCGCCGTAAGCGGTGAGCCATGTACCTCACGTGGCCTCCCTCAACCGCTCGAGCCCCACCGCGCAGATCAACACGGCACCGATCACAAGCTGTTGGACATAGCTGGAAACGTGAAGGAGGTTCATGCCGTTACTGAGCACCCCCAGAAACAGCACCCCTACGACAACCCGCCAGACCTTCCCTTCGCCTCCGAACAGAGAGGTTCCACCCAGCACAGCTGCAGCGATCGACAACATGACATAGCTTCCTCCGAGGGACGCTTCACCGGAGCCGACGCGCGCGGTGAGAAGAACCCCCGCCAACGCTGCAAGTACCGAGCACAAGACGAATCCGATCAACATCGTGCGACGCACATCGATACCTGCTGCACGGGCCGCCTCGGCATTACCACCGATGGCATACATATCGCGGCCGATTCTGAAGCGTCCGAGCAGCAGTCCGATCACAGCTATCGTCGCCAAACCCAGGAGCACGGAAACGGGGATGCCCAGGATCCGTGAGGTGCCGAGGATGTCGGAGAAAGTGAGCGGAATCCCGGTGACCGGCGCGCCGTTCGAGATGATCAAGGCGAGTCCGGTCAGTACCGACGTGGTGCCGAGCGTAGCCATGAAAGACGGAACCCTACCGAAGGCAACGATGGCACCATTGACGAGCCCGATCACCACTCCTGCTCCCAGCCCGACGAGGAGCCCGACGGGGACGCTGGCGGCGGGCACGACCTCACGAGTCGCAGTTGCTACCAGCACGCTGGTGGCCGCCACAGTCGCACCGACGGACAGATCGAGTTGCGCGTGGATCAGCACGATCATCTGCCCCAGAGTGATGAACAACAAAAACACGGACTGCCGAGCAACATTCACCAGATTGGAACCGTCCATGAACTGGGGTTCGAGTGCCGCGAAGACCACCACCATCACGATCAACATCGCGGGCAGTAGGTAATCGTTGAGTCGGCGTAGCACCAGTTGCGGTTCGGTACGGGCATCGTGCCCTACGGCTGCAGTGGTCATGAGACCGTTTCCTTTGTCCGGGAATGGGAATCGCACGTCGATGTGGTGTGTGCCGGCAAGCCGAACATCGCACGTCCGACGCTGTCGGCGGTTATCTCTCGACCGCTGAGGTGGGCGGTGACACGCCCCTCGGCGATGACATAGATTCGGTCGCTCACCCCTACCAATTCGGTCAGGTCGGAAGAGATCACGATTACTCCACAGCCACTGTCGGTGTAGTCGCCGAGGAGCCGATAGACATCGGCCTTGGCGCCGACGTCGATTCCGACCGTGGGCTCGTCGAAGACATGGACATCAGCGTTGTGCAGCATGCCGCGGGCCAGAACTGCCTTCTGCTGGTTGCCTCCGGAATAGGAGCGGATCGGCCGTTCGAGATCGCGGGGACGCATGTCGAGACTCGCCGCCACCTTCTCGCACAACGCGTGTTCCTGCTTGCCGCGAACCACACCGAATCCGGTGAGTCCTCCGGCTCTGTGGGCTCCCATCGTCATGGTTTCGCGCGCGGCGCGCATCGGAACGATGCCCTCACGTCGACGGTCCGCGGGATAGTAGACCAGTCCGTGACGAAGCATCTGCGATGGTCGTTTCGGGTGCACGGGAGAACCGGCCAGGGTCACGCCCTGCGAGGTAGACGGTTCCAGGCCGAACAGGGCCCTGCCGATGTCCGACTTCCCGCACCCGATGAGACCTGCGATGCCGACGACCTCTCCACGGCGCACCGTCACACTCACCTCCTGCAGCAAGGCGGTGTTGAGCTTCTCCACCCGGAGGACCTCCTCACTCGGGGTACGGGAGGTGTGCTGGTAGAGCGACTGAGCGGACCGTCCGGTCATACGCTCGACGAGATCGCTTTCTACGACCGGCCGGCAGGAGGTGTCGACGTATCTGCCGTCACGCAGCACGGTTACTCGGTCAGCGATCTCCACGATCTCGGCCATTCGGTGGCTGACGTAGAGCACTGCCACACCGCGTCCACGAAGTCCGTCGACGATTGTGAGCAACTGCCGGCTTTCCTCGTGCCCCAACGATGCCGTCGGCTCGTCCAGGATCAGAACACGAGGCTCGTGTCGGAGCGAGCGTGCGATCTCGACGAGCTGCTGCTCGGAGCGCGTCAACGACCTCGCCGGACGATCGACGTCGAGATCGACACCCAACTGCGCCAACGCTCGAGAGGCTTCCCGGCGTATCTGTGCCGGCCGGACGAACATCCGTGAACCGGGCGCTTCCCCGAGGACGACGTTTTCCGCGACAGTCAGGGACGGGACGATGGTGAGCTCTTGGAAGACGGTCCGGATACCTGCGGCGCGAGCATCCTGTGGACTGGTGAAACGGACCTCCCGACCGTCGACCCGGACAGTGCCCGACGTGTGCTGGTGGATACCGGCAAGAACCTTGATCAATGTCGACTTGCCGGCACCGTTCTCCCCCATCAGCGCATGAACCTCGCCCGCTCGGATATCGAGCGACGCATCGGCGAGCGCCGTGACGGGGCCGAACTTCTTGCCCACCGAGTGCAGTGTGATCACAGAGTTCATACCGACGCCGCCTCGTACTCGAGCACACCGTCGATCCAGACCTGTCGTACACCCACGTCACGGATCGTCTCGATGTCCACCGTGCGCGGGTCGCGGTCGAGAACGACCATGTCCGCCCGTGCTCCGATATCGATGGTGCCGACCTCGCCTGTCATCCCGAGTGCTTCGGCAGCGGCCAGGCTGTGGCAGCGCAGCGCCTCACCGACGGAGATCGCTTCGTGGGGTTCTACCGGGCGGTCCCAGTAACCGAGCCTGTCGACCGAAGCCGCGATGGTGGACAGGGGGTTGCTTGCCCCGATCTCGCCTCCGACGGCCACATCGGAACTGAAGGCGGGCCAGATACCTTCATCGAGGATTGTGCGCAGCGGCATGCGTCCCCGGGTCCCGGTCGCGGGGAACAGCATCGGCACGAAGTCCGCAATGAAGTTGCGCAGGAACCCGGGCTGCATCACCGGCAGGACCCCGGTGTCGCGCCATCGACGAATGGTGCTGGGGTCGTCCAGCACGTTGCCGAGATGCTCGATACGTACGCCACCACGACGGACGCCACCGACCATCGCCACTGCATCGAGTGCTTCCTGCTGCGCACGTGTGCCGTTGGTGTGAATGGCCAGCTGCACGCCCGCAGCTTGCGTGTCCTCGACGGCCGCAACCAGGGCAGGACGCTCGAGGTTCAGCTTGCCTCGATAACCTGCGTACGGTGCGTGATCGGCCGAGTACGGAGCGTTGCTGGCTGCATTGCGCGCTGAATATCCGCCATCGGCGAATACCTTGGTGCCACAAGCGGTCAAACGACCCGGGAGGATGGCTTCGCGTACCCAGGTCAGCGCCCGCTCGTGAGGGGCGAAGGAGGGTGCCATCGCATAGAGCCCGAACCGCGCGGGGACGCTGCCATCCGTTGATGCGGCGCTGAGGGCATCGAGATAGTGCTCGGACTCGAGCATTTCCCCGATCGTTGTCACTCCGTATTTCAGGAACTCGGTGCGGTAGGTAGTGGTGAAGGCCTCGACCAGTTCATCGTGATCGGGTTCAGGAATTCCCAGATGGCGATCGATTTCGGCAACGAGGCCGGTTGGACGTCCCGATTTGTCGACATCGATGACCGGGCGTCCCCACAGCCCTTCGGTGCTGCCGATGAATCGTTCGACACGCACGCGTTCCAGGGCTGCGGTGTTCAGCACCGAAACATGGCCACCACAATGAACCACGATCGGATGACGAGTGGAAACCCGATCGAGCTCTTCACGCGTCGGAAGCCGCCTTTCCGCCAGTTTCTGATCGAAGAACAAGTTCCCGTACCCCACGAGCCACGGCCCGCAGAACCGTTGCGCTCGGAGTCCGTCACGCAGAGCATCGAGAACGTCGGAGATCGTACGGACCAGCGGCACACGGCAGTCGATGGCAGTGGCCCGAGCCGCAGCGTATTGGGAGAAGTGCGTATGAGGATCGACAAAACCCGGAAGGAGTATGCCCTCTATCTCGGTGATGTCGGCACCGAGACCGACATGATGATGGAGCAAACTATCGTCTCCGAGATCACTGATCCGACCGTCTCGGACCACGACAGTAGTCACGTCGGAGCGGTTGGACATGGTCAGGACCTGGCCGTGCAGAACCAGATCGAGGTAGGAATCTGTGGTCACTGTGTGCCCTCTACAGAGAAAGTGGGACGGAATTCGCTCGGCGCGAAGCTGCCCGCCAGATCGAAGCTGTCGATGTTGTCGAAGTCCCCTTCGGTCGGCCCGCAGGCCACCATGGGGACGGGAGCGTAGCGTTCGACATCACCGGCAGCGGGAACGTCTTCGAGAATCCGAATTGCGTAGTCGACCGCCATCTGCCCGATCAGTGTCGACTGTTCGGAAGGACCGCAATTGGCGCGCCCGGCGCCGATGAGGTCGACAAGTTCGGGTGTCACATACGTGCTGTAGATACCGAGCTTGCCGATGAGACCACGCTCTGCGGCAACTCGTGTCGCGGCCTCCGCCATGACCGCATTGCCCACCAGGGCATCGAGGTCTGGATTGGACGCCAGTACATCTTCTATCAGCCTCAGCTGGACTTCCTTGCCCGTATCTCCGTACTTGACGTCGGCGATGTTGACCTGTGACCCCTCGATCGCGTCCGTGAAACCGGTGACCGACCGTTCGGCCCACCCGGCTCCTGCCGGGCCGGGCAGCAGCGCTACGCGTAGAGGCCTGTCCAGGTCGGCCAGATGCTCGCCGATCATCCGGCCCATGTCGATATAGTCCTGGAGCACATGACCGGCGACTTCCGGGCTGGAGACACCGTTGCCGACGTCGATCACAGGGATTCCGGCCAGGGTTGCATCATGGACGGCATTGTTAAGGGAATCGAAGCTCACGGCGCTCAGCAGAATCGCGTCCGCGCCGGATGACACGCAGTCTTCGATCTGGGAGATCTGTTGGGACAAATTGGCGTACCCACCCGCGTCGCTGGTCGACAGTGCCACTCCCAGCGACCTGGCCTGACTCACCTGGCCGTAGTTGACGCCGATCCAGGTCGAATCCTTCATGTGCGGCAATACCGAACACAGGCGCCACGGCCGGCTGACGTCGTCTCTCGAAAGAGAGGTGTACGTGCCTTCCGTGTTGGGGCCGATGCATCCGGACGACTCCACATCTGCTGCGCTGCAGTCGGTCAGAAGCGCGTCGACCGACCAAGGCCGGCCCGATGTGTCGGCACTGGGAATGCGGTCTGTCGCGCCCGTGTCGTGGGCGCAGGCAGACAAGACGAGGGCCGAGGCGAAGAGTAGAGCAGAAACTCCTGCATATCGCGGCACTGAGGCGTGCATGTGCGCACCTACTTCCTTGTGTTGACGCCAGCATGCTCAGGTCGAGGATCAACACCCGTAGAGTCGCTGGTCGCAGGCGGCAATTCAGGGAGCTTTGACGAGTTCGCCCTCAGGGAAGATTTCCGAAGCGAAGTTGATGGCGGTTTGAGCCGACTTCGTACGGAGGAAACGTCGAACCACCGAGGATCGCACGCCGAGCAGCGGGTTCGGCCACTGCGTTCCGACCTGGCCGTAGATGCGCGAGTACTTCTGCACCCCATCGCTCATCTCACGCTGCTCACTTTCCCAGATGCGCAATGCGCGGTCGATCGAATGGCTCTGGCGCAACGCCAGAGCCAGCGCGACAGCATTGGTCATAGCGACACAGGCAGCTTGTCCAAGATTCGGCGACATGGCGTGGGCAGCGTCCCCAAGGAGCGCAGCGCGACCGGAGAACCAGCTCGAAACGTGCACGTCGTAGAACGGCGCCCACCGTCCTTCTCCGTTGGTAGGGATCCGCTCGAGCTGTGAGCGGAAGTCGGGGAAACTCTCGATCCACGTTTCCGGGTCGAACGGCTGCTGCTGCCGCCCTTCGAGATCGTCTGCGGGACAGCACAAGAAGATATAGGTTTCGTCCGGAGAGCAAGGGACTACACCGATGCGGCGACCGCCGTTCCACTGTTCGATTGCACGCCGGACCGGGTCTTCGCTGGTCCGCGGGATGAGGTGGCGCCCACCCCCGTCATGGAGGTCGACCATCTTCGTCCGCAGCCCGAGAGATTCGCGCACACGCGAGTAGACGCCATCGGCACCGACGACGAGATCGGCCGGGTATCGGTTTCCGTCCGATCCGATGAGAACACCGCCGGGCTCAGCTCCGACAATCGGCGACTCGGTACGAATCTCCACACCCAGGTCGGTCGCCGTATCGACCAGGCTCCGATGAAGATGCCGGCGACCGACCGTATACAGCCGCTTGCTGCGCAGCCACTCGGTCTGCAGTGTGCTGCCGTTGTGATCACGCAGGGTCGGCTCATCGAGGCGCTCGGCCCGGGCAGTCACGGCTTCGTAAGCCCCGATCGCCTCGAGGGCACGTAATCCGTTTTCCCACAGATAGATACCAGCACCGATTTCACGCAGTTCACTGCTTTTCTCGTGGACGCGTACCGTCCAACCGGTTCGCGCCAGAGCGGAGGCGAGGACAAGGCCGGATAGACCTGCCCCAGCGATTTCTGCATGCATCAATATCTCCTCACATAGTGCTGATCGATCGGCCGGAAAGACCGTCGGATGTTTTCCGCCCCTCGGCGATCCGAGCGGCGGGAAGTCAGGGCGTCAAGTCTGGGACACCTCGGCTGTGATGACGACCAGATCTTCACTGTCGGTGAATTTATAGCGATCGACCGTCGAGATCAATGGTTTCTCAGCACTTATTTTTTTCTGACAGTGAAAATTTAGAATCCTGCAGGCCGTCGAGAAGCGGAACGACGACGTCACCTGCACGCCGCGACCTCCGAAGGGACCCGGACTCACCCCACGATGGACGTCAACTCCGCTCAGGCACGGCCGCCCCACCGCGACCTTTCCGAACGGCCGATGCCACCGATCGGATCCGCAACCGGGTACGCCTTCCCATAGAGCGCTTCACCTGCTTCCACCGTGACGGCACCGCTTGCACCAACCCGACTGAACACGTGAACAGTTGGTGCGACCAGAGCGAATGCGCGGGTCTCGTGCGCCATGACCCCACCACAGCGTGGCATCGTGCAGAGCACTGCGCGATACCGAACTCCACATCCACCCCACCATGGACACCGGTCTCGACCTGGGTGAACTAGTCGATATCTGGATGACCTTGTGAGCGACCGCCGACGAGCGTCCCGGCAGACTACGCGTAGCCACCCCCAGGGGGAGATACTGGGTGTGGTCGTAGAGGCGAACGCCGTCGACAGGTTCGCCACTGCACCTGCGGGTTCATCAGCAGGGAGACGACACTGCGTGCGCCAGGGCGGACCTGGTGCTTGTTAGCTACGTGCGGATCGAATCTCCTCATACATGACGGCACACAGCCTCGGCGCGCGGTATGGTCCTCGGTCGCCAGAACATGGGGATCGTCGAGATGGGCATAACGCTGGTCGGCGATTTCGGTGGGCGGCGCCCGAGGTGGGGCACCTTATAACGGCATCCTCCGCTTGCATTTACATGCCTCGGCTCGCGTGTGTCGCGACCGTTCGCCGTCGTTGTCCTGGTCAAGTGGCGGTATCTCACGTTGGTCGCGGGCGCGGATGACACGACCGAAGACTGCAGCGAAGGTCACCGATACGGCAAGCCACGCGACAATCAGCCAGAAACCCCAGTTCACATACCGGACACCGATCTCTGCGGCCCATTTGTTACCGACGAGTAGGCAATTCACCCGTGAAATCACCCGCTCGCATGCAACCTCTATCTCGCGACCGACCCGAGCCGTGACCCGATGACCCGCTCTTGCCGGGCCACACCCGGCGCTCCCGCTCCTCGCCCCTGCAGGAACGAGTGCGGCCGGCGACATGCACGGTTCGCCACCCTCCCCAGCGTCATCCGAGGCCGCGGCGATCCATCTCCGTCCGGCAAGCCTTGATCGAGCAGATCCATCCGATGGTGAACAGCATCGACGCGCCACCGTCGAATCGCGAGCGGACCCCTGCGCGTGTGAATTTGCTTCGGATAGCGGCCTCGGCGGTCGGACCGCCCGGCCGCCGGGACACACACGACCTCAGGTGGGATTCGACCGCGTCGATCCGGTCGGCGCTGCGCGCGGCGGTGATGATATGCCGTCAAGTCCGATGCCCATGCTCGCTCGGAGAGTCGGTGCAGGTCGTAGACAGGATGCAGCCAGTTATGTCAGTCTCGACTGACATGTTTATCCCTCAACCTTCGGGGAAATCGAGATCATGAGCGACCCTCAGGACCCGGCCCGGTCCGACAGACATGCAGGGCCTTTCCTGCCCCGCACTCGTTCTCACTGTGACCGATGCGCTGATCTGACCGGTGTCGACGGCGCAGCCGTGGCGATCTTCGCCAGTGACACCACCCGAGACCTGGTCTACGCCACCGATACCATCGCTGAGCAGGTCGACGAACTCCAATTCACCCTGCGTGAAGGCCCCTGTCTGACCGCCTACCGCACATCCGTCCCCGAGATACACCCCGACCTCGCAGACCCCACCGCCACCCGCTGGCCGATGTTCACCTCCGAAGTACTCGACCTCGGCGTCCGCGCCCTCTTCGCCTTCCCCCTCGCGGTAGGCAATGCTGCCAATATCGGCGTCCTCGAGCTCTATCGAACCAGACCCGGCCCCCTCGAGACCCAGCACTACCGCATCGCCACCGATTACGCCGCCGACCTCGGCCCCACCCTTGTCGATGAACTCGACCCCACCCGCACCTCCTCTCCGATGCTGGACCCCGCACTGTTCCCCCGCGGCAACGTCCACATCGCCGCAGGAATGCTCGCTGTCCAACTCCAGATCTCCGCCGGCGACGCCCTCGCCCGATTACAAGCAATGGCATACACCCAACACCGCAGGATCACCCTCATCGCCCACGACATCATCACCCACCACCTCACACTCGACCCCGACAATCCATAGACAACACCGACAGGCCAACGCGCCGGACCGCATGCAGATGCCACAGCTGGGATCGTCGAGACCAATGGCATTGCACATGGCGCCCTACGACGGACACTGCTCAACGGGCGACCGATCTCCGTGTAGGGCTATCGGCATCTCCGACCAGCGACCGCGACGGTGCAGACGCCTGCTGCCGCCGTTTCGCGTGCAGCTGCCAAGACCTTCGCGCAATGACCGAGGAGAACGTCGATGCTTTCCGGTGATGTGCAGGCGGCACGGAAAGTGATCGGCGCACTCCTGCCAGCCCGACGGTATCGCGGTGTCAGCTCTATTTGGCGCGAGTGCATACCTCACAGAACACCCCACGGAGCCGCTCACCGGGACCGCACAAGCACATACCGTCGAAGTTCCTTCGGGCATGTGCCGGGCGAGGCGGGCGTCGCAAATGGTGGCCTTCACATACGAACTGCTGATGTAGACGGTTTTTTGGTCTGAGATCAGCAATGTGAGGGCGGATAGGCATCGACGCGCTGTGCCCGAGAACTGGGTGTCGGCGGTCAGACCGGGGTGCCGGTGGTCGTCGTAGCCAAAGCAGCGCGGACTTCGTCGACTGTGCTGATCTCGGCCAGTAGCGCGAGGGAGTCGATGCTGGCTTGATGCGCTGCGAGAGTGGCCGCAGAGCATGCATCCTCGACAATCACCACTCGGTATCCGAGATCGCCTGCGACCCTGGCTGTTCCCTCGACGGAGGCGTTTGTGGCCACACCGGCGAAGAGGAGGGTGGTGATGCCCTTGCTGCGTAAGATGGTGTCGAGGTCGGTACGGGCGAAGGCTCCGATGCGCTGGTGAGTGAGCACGATGTCCTCATCATGCGGCGTGAGAGGTTCGATGATCTCGGCGAGTTCGCTGCCTTCCTTGAGGCAACCGGATTGGGCGACGATGCCGAGTAGGGGCGAGTTGGCGTCGAGATCGGACAAGTCCGGCTTCCATGCGACCCGGGTGTAGACGATCGTGGTGTGGGCGGTACGGGCGGCGGTGATGAGCGTGGCTATGCGGTCGATGACCTTGCGCTCGGTCACCTGCTGGTAGAAGAAGTCGGCGAAGGCGCCGGTAGGTTCGACGACGTCGCCTTGACAGTGGACAGCCACGAGCGCAGTGGTACGCGGGTCGAGTTCCATCAGTATCTCCTGGGAAGAACGGGGAAGGATCAGGCGTGGGCGAGGATCGAATGCCCGATGTTGTCGATGTCGCGGGCGGCTGTGCGTGGGTTGGACAGGAAGACTTGAAGGATGTCGACGCCGGCCTCGCGCATCAGGGCTGTTTTTTCTCGTAGCTCGGCAGGAGAGCCGTACAGGCACCAGTAGTCGACGAGTTCCTTGGTGATGATCGGACGGTGCCGGGGGTCGAGGCCGCGCAGGTACTTCGCCCAGACGTCGAGGTAGTGCGGTTGGTCCGCGGATTTCGGGTCGCCGAGGTATTGCTGGGCGGCGGTGAGTGAGGCGTCGACGATCGAGTCGCCGAGTTCGTCGCGGTGTTGGTCCATCAGTCCGGCGTTGGTGATGCATGAGCTGATCGGTCCGGATCCGAAGCCGTTGGTGACGCCGTCTTCCCAGGTTTCTCCGTTGCCGAGTTGGTAGAACCAGGACAACGAGACGAGCTTGACAGAGCCTGGGGCTCGTCCGGCATCGGCGACGGCTTTGTCCAAGAGCCTACGAATCATCTGGATCATGTCGATGTTCGGTCCGAGGCAGTAGACGACGGCGTCGGCGTATTTGGCTGCTTCGGCAAGACCGCGGGGCCCGCCGGCAGCAACCCAGATCGGGATGTGGTCGGTGACGTTGTAGAAGCCACTTTCCTTGTCGAGAAACTCCACGTCCCGGGACTGTCCGAGCCAGGTGTGGTTGACCCGGCGGCCTGCCATCAGTTCACGGGAGACCTCGATGGCGTGGGACAGTTCGGAGATCTTCGCGGTGCGGTTGCCCATGGAACGCAGCGCGTTGTTGGCGGTACCGATACCGAGGAAGGTTCGGCCTGGCGCCAGGGCATTGAGAGTGGCCATGGAGTTCGCGGTGACGGGGGCGATGCGGGTCAATGGGTTGGTGACCATGGTGCCCAGGTGGATGCCGGTGGTCTGCTGCGAAGCCAGTGCGAGGAACTGGTACGGATCGGAGAACAGCAACGGGCCTTCGCCGACACCGAAGTGAGTGACCCCGAGGTCCTCGGCCTGCTTCACCATCGCGACCTGGTCGATCTTGGCGCAGGTGCCGATACAGAATTCCATAAGTTTTCTCCTTGCACGGGGCCCGGTGGTGTGCACTCGGCTCGTCCTACCCGTCGTAGCGGGGATGTGTCCGACGGCCTCACTGCGGGTGTGCATGCCTCCGGAGTGGATTCCGCGATCGGGGATGCTGCCTGCTGATCGCGAACTGGAATGCTAGCGTTCCAGACGAACGTAGCTCACAGTGACTCACACCACAAGTACTAGAATGCAAGTCGCTGCCTTCAACTCCCAGCACCACCCGATAACCGACGGAAAGCCTGAGCCGATGACCTCGACCGATCCCGGCCCTACGGCTAGCACCGAGGCTGCCGCCCTCCTTACGCACGTCCGCACGTCCGGGGCACGCCTGTCCTCCGCGCTCTACGACATCTTGAAGACCCGATTGCTCGAAGGCCGCTATACAGCTGGCGAGAAGATCGTCGTCGAGTCGATTCGGCAGGAATTCGGGGTGAGCAAACAGCCGGTCATGGATGCCCTGCGTCGCCTCTCGAGCGACAAACTGGTCTACATCGTCCCTCAGGTCGGATGCGAGGTCGTTTCCTACACCCCGCGTGAGGTCGAGGACTTCTTCACCCTGTTCGGTGGTTTCGAAGGAGCCATTGCTGCGGTGGCGGCCACGCGGCGAACCGAGGCGCAGGTGCGGGAACTAGATCTGATCTCTGCACGCGTCGATGCCTTGATCGCTTCCGACGACCCCGAGGTCCGCGCCCACGGATACCGAGTTCACAACAGGGAATTCCATGCCGCCATCCATGCGATGGCGCATTCACGGATCATGGAGGAGACCAGTCAGCGGATGTGGGATCTGTCGGATTTCCTGATCAACACCGCCGGCATCACCAACCCGCTCGCGAGTGCGTTACCCGACCGCCAGCACGACCATCACGAGATCGCTGAGGCGATCCGAAATCGCGATGCCGCTGCGGCGCGTGAGGCGATGGAGCGCCATATCGTCGGCACGATCGCGGTCATTCGCGACGAATCGAGTGCTCAGCCATCGCGCTGATGGGTGAGCCGCTCGCTGTAACGGGTTCTGTGCGACCGGACAGGCCTACAGGCTTCCGCCCCGCCTGCGGCGCTGTATCTTCAGGCAGCGCAGCATCACATTGATCGCCACAGAGCGATCCAGCCTCCTCCGACAGAGACTTGCGTCACCATTCGCGCTGGAGTAGCTTCGAAACTAGACGTCTAGCATTCCAGTTGCGCGGCCCGTTTCTGCAGCGGCCCTCTTCGACATCCCGACGAATCTCAGACGAAAGGCGCGGCCATGACCGCCTCGCACCCAGCATTGTTCGCAGTGCCAGCCTGCCCCGCCCCTCGCAGCGGGGGAACCACACCGTGACCACCGCGCCGATTTCCGCAACGAAGACCTCCCCGATGCGGGTGGCCCTGGCCAGCTTCGTAGGGACCACCGTCGAGTACTACGACTTCTTCATCTACGGCACCGCGGCCGCACTGGTCTTCCCCACCTTGTTCTTCCCCGATGTCTCACCTGCTATCGGAATCCTGTTGTCCTTCGCTACTTTCGGCGTCGGATTCCTCGCCCGACCCCTCGGAGGCATCGTCTTCGGCCACTTCGGTGACCGGGTCGGCCGCAAACAGATGCTCGTTATCTCTCTCGTCGGTATGGGTGCCGCCACAGTACTGATGGGACTGCTACCCGGTTACGCCCAGATCGGCATCGCCGCTCCGATCCTGCTCACCTTGCTGCGCCTGGTTCAAGGCTTCGCCGTAGGCGGCGAATGGGGTGGCGCCACCTTGATGGCAGTCGAGCATGCCCCCACCGCGAAGAAAGGATTCTTCGGCTCCTTCTCACAGATGGGTGCTCCCGCCGGGACGAGCATTGCAACCCTGGCGTTCTTCGCCGCTTCCCAGCTCCCGGACGAGCAGTTCCTCAGTTGGGGCTGGCGGCTACCGTTCCTGTTCAGCGCGCTCCTGATCGTGATCGGCCTGTTCATCCGCCTGTCTCTGGCCGAAAGCCCCGAATTCGCCGAGGTCAAAGCCAACAGTGCTGTAGTGCGGATGCCGATCGCCGTCGCATTCCGCAAGCACTGGAAAGAGATCTTCCTCGTTGCCGGCACCTACCTCTCCCAGGGAGTGTTCGCCTACATCTGCATCGCGTATCTCGTCTCCTACGGCACCACCGTCGCCGGGATCAGCCGCACCTTCGCCCTGGCCGGCGTGTTCGTCGCCGGCCTCGTCGCCGTCCTCCTCTACCCCATCTTCGGCGCCCTGTCGGACACCTTCGGCCGCAAGACCATGTACCTGCTCGGCGCCGTCACCATGGGGGTGGCGATCGGCCCGGCCTTCGCACTGATCAACACCGGAAACCCCTGGCTGTTCATGACCGCGCAGGTACTGGTCTTCGGTATCGCCATGGCTCCCGCCGCCGGAGTAACCGGATCGCTGTTCACCATGATCTTCGATGCGGATGTGCGCTACAGCGGCGTCTCGATCGGCTACACGATCTCCCAGGTCGCGGGCTCGGCGTTCGCCCCGACCATTGCGACCGCCCTGTACGCCTCCACCAACACCAGCAACTCGATCGTGCTCTACCTGTTCATCGTCTCGGCCATCTCGGTGGTCTCGGTGGTCCTGCTGCCCGGCGGCTGGGGACGCAAGGGCGCGACACGCCAACTGGATGCCGACCAGCGCACCTCGACACCGAACGCAACTGCCACCGCAGCTTTTTCGACTCCGCCCACCACCGACGCCGCACAGTCCCTGCGGACCCCGGACAAGTGAAGTGACCACCATGAACGACCACGACCCCACCTACGACACCGACATCATCATCGTCGGACTCGGTCCCGCCGGAGGCACAGCCGCTCTCGCCCTGGCCACCTACGGTGTGCGCGTCCACGCCGTCTCGATGTTCCCCTGGGTGGCGAACTCACCCCGCGCGCACATCACCAACCAACGCGCCGTAGAAGTGCTCCGCGACCTGGGCGTCGAAGACGAAGCCCGCACATACGCCACTCCGTGGGACCAGATGGGCGACACCCTGTTCACCACCAGTCTGGCCGGTGAAGAAATCGTCCGGATGCAAACATGGGGCACCGGCGCCCGGTACGGCGACTATCTCGCCGGCAGCCCGTGCGCGATGCTCGACATCCCTCAGCCCCTGATGGAACCGGTACTGATCAAGAACGCGGCCGAACGCGGTGCGTTGATCAGTTTCAACACCGAATACCTCGATCACAGCCAGGACGAGGACGGTGTCACGGTGAGATTCCGGGATGTGCGCTCGGGCACCGAGTTCACCCAGCGAGCGCGCTTCCTGCTCGGCTTCGACGGTGCCCGCTCGAAGATCGCCGAACAGATCGGACTGCCCTTCGAAGGCGAGCTCGCCCGTGCCGGCACCGCCTACATCCTGTTCAACGCGGATCTGAGCAAGTACGTCGCTCACCGGCCGAGCATTCTGCATTGGATCTTCAACTCCAAGGCCGGTTTCGGTGAGATCGGCATGGGTCTGCTGCGGGCGATCAGACCTTGGGGCCAGTGGATCGCCGGATGGGGCTTCGACATGTCCCAAGGTGAACCCGACATATCCGATGACGTTGTGCTCGAACAGATCCGTACCCTTGTCGGCGACCCTGAGCTGACCATCGACATCGTGTCGCGCTCGTTCTGGTACGTCAATCAGCAGTGGGCCGAGCATTATCAATCCGGCCGGGTGTTCTGTGGCGGCGACGCCGTACACCGGCATCCGCCGAGCAGCGGCCTGGGCTCGAACACCTCCATGCAGGACGCATTCAACCTTGCCTGGAAGATCGCCTACGCCGTCAAGGGATACGCGGGACCGGGACTGCTCGAGTCCTACTCCCCCGAGCGGGTCCCGGTCGGCAGGCAGATCGTCGCGCGCGCCAACCAGTCCCGCAAGGATTACGCCGGTCTGCGCGAGTGGTTCGATCCCACCAGCGACGACCCGGTCATCGCCGGCCTGGCGAAACTCAAAGCTCCCTCCTCCGAAGGCGCGGCACTGCGTGAGCGCCTATACGAGGCACTCGAGGTCAAGAACACCGAGTTCAATGCCCACGGCGTCGAACTCAACCAGCGTTACACCTCGTCTGCGGTGGTCCCCGACCTTGAAGCCGGTGAGGAGGTATGGGGACGCGACCGGGAACTGTACCTGCAGGCCACCACTCGTCCTGGCGCGAAGCTGCCACACGCCTGGTTGGTCGGCCCGGACGGTACCCGGGTCTCGACCCTCGATGTCACCGGCAAGGGACAGATGACCCTGCTCACCGGCATCGGCGGCCAGGCATGGAAACGTGCCTCTGCCACATTGGACCTACCGTTCCTGCGCACCGTAGTCATCGGTGAAGCGGGCATCAACGACTCGTACGGGTACTGGCGGCAGATCCGTGAAATCCATGAGGCCGGGGCTCTTCTCGTGCGCCCCGACGGCTACGTCGCCTGGCGGTACAGCGCTGCGGTATGGGACGACAGCGAAGCACTCACCCACCTCGAGAACGCGCTCAGCATCGTCCTCGACCGTGCCCCGCATGAGACCCCAACCGCCGGGAACGGCGGTACGCCCCAGTACAGCACCCACGCCGTACCGATCGTCGTCCCGCACGTCACCGCCGACGACGCAACACCAGCCTCCACAGCCAGCATCACACCAATCGAGGGAGCACACGCATGACCCGCCCGTACACCAGCGTCTGGGACGATCTGAACCAGGTCGAGTTCAGCCAGGGGTTCATCCAGGCCGGCCCATACCGCACCCGCTATCTGCACGCCGGGGACGACTCCAAGCCCACACTCATTCTCCTACATGGCATCACCGGCCACGCCGAAGCATATGTCCGCAATCTGCGTTCACACGCCGAGCATTTCAATGTGTGGGCCATCGACTTCATCGGCCACGGCTATTCCGCCAAACCCGATCACCCGCTCGAGATCAAGCACTACATCGACCACGTGCTGCACCTCATGGATGCCATCGGCGTCGAGAAGGCATCCTTCTCAGGCGAGTCGCTGGGCGGATGGGTCACCGCCCAGTTCGCTCACGACCACCCGGACAAAGTCGAGAGGATCGTGCTCAACACCATGGGCGGCACCATGGCCAACCCACAGGTAATGGAACGGCTCTACACCCTGTCGATGGAAGCCGCCAAAGACCCGAGCTGGGAACGCGTCAAAGCACGCCTCGAATGGCTCATGGCCGACCCGAACATGGTCACCGACGACCTCATCCGCACCCGCCAGGCCATCTTCCAACAACCGGACTGGCTCAAGGCATGCGAAATGAACATGGCCTTGCAGGACCTCGAAACCCGCAAACGGAACATGATCACCGATGCCACCCTCCACGGCATCACCGTGCCAACGATGGTTCTGTGGACTACCAAAGATCCCTCCGGTCCGGTCGACGAAGCAGAGCGCATCGCCTCCCACATCCCTGGCGCCAAGCTGGCGGTCATGGAGAACTGCGGACACTGGCCCCAGTACGAAGACCCCGACACCTTCAACAAACTGCACCTAGATTTTCTCCTCGATCGCAGTTGACAGATGCAGTCGGTGCCGCCCTCCCCTGAACCCCCTGGCGGCACCGGCAGGACCCACCCATCCGACGAACCTCATCCGCTCTCGCTCGAACCATCCGGGCAGAGGCCGTGAAGTACCAGCAAGGAGACTCCGCGATGCCTGTGGCGCTGTGCGCGATGTCGCACTCCCCCCTGATGGGACGCAACGACCCCGATCAAGAAGTCATCGACGCCGTCGACGCCGCCTTCGACCACGCGCGCCGGTTCATCGCCGATTTCGCCCCAGATCTGATCGTCATCTTCGCCCCCGACCACTACAACGGGGTCTTCTACGACCTGTTGCCACCGTTCTGCATCGGAGCCGCTGCGCAGTCCGTCGGCGACTACGGCACCGAAGCTGGCCCCCTCGACGTCGACCGCGACGCCGCTCACACTATTACGCGCGAAGTACTCGACAGCGGCATCGACGCGGCGTTCTCCGAACGCATGCACGTCGACCACGGTTTCGCCCAGGCACTACAACTACTCGTCGGATCTATCACCGCAGTACCGACTGTGCCGATCTTCATCAACTCCGTCGCAGAACCCCTCGGCCCCATCAGCCGAGTTCGGCTGCTCGGCGAAGCTGTCGGACGAGCAGCCAACAAACTGGGCAGACGCGTCCTGTTCGTCGGATCCGGAGGACTCTCCCACGACCCACCGATTCCGCAGTTCACCACCTCGCCTGAGCAGGTGCGCGAACGGTTGATCGACGGCCGCAATCCGAGCGACGCCGAACGCGAAGTCCGCGAACGACGCGTCATCGCCGCCGGGCGAGATTTCGCTGCCGGTACCGCCACCATTCAGCCGTTGAACCCCCACTGGGACCAGCATCTTCTCGAAATTCTGGCATCCGGCGAACTTGAACAAATCGACACGTGGACCAATGACTGGTTCGTCGAGCAGGCCGGCCACTCGTCCCATGAGGTGCGCACCTGGATCGCCGCCTACGCCGCGCTCCACGCAAACGGCCCCTACCAGGTCACGTCGAGCTTCTACCGCGAAATACCTGAGTGGATAGCAGGATTCGGAATCACGACAGCCCTCACTCGATCCTCGAACCACGTGAAGTGACCGGCAGCTGCACCCCCAGAAAAGGTCTGTCGTCTTCGACAAGTCCAACTGAGCGCGACCATAACCGCACCGCCGCGGTTATCAAGCAGTGCACTACTACAGGCCCACTAGTCACTCTTCCAAGCCGGGCCCATATTCCAAGTACATCACTACGCAAGGTTGAGCAGTGGAAACCACTGTGAAGCAACGCTATCGGATTTGGATCGCGGTTACCGGAGCTCGAGTGCATCGATGAGCTTGCGGCGCTCGTCGTCAGTGAAGTGCTTCCGCACCGCCGCGGCCAGCACATCCGGATTCGCTCCCAGGCGCTTGAGTGCCTGAGCCACCTTGTCCACCGGCTCGAGCTTGCTCGCAGGCTCTTTCGGCTGCGGCGCGTCGGGCTCGGCAGCCTCTTCCTTTGCGGGTTCCGGATCGGGGTTCTGGGCTGCTTCCCACGCCGCGACCTGTTCCTCGAGCGGAACCCGGGCCAGCGAGCGAGCCTGGCGCACAGCGAGATCACCTGCCCGCAGCGCTGCTTGCAACTCGGGGGCGAGTTTGAGCAGAGCACGACGCTGCGACACCCAGCCCTTGGAGCGGCCGAGTTTCTTCGCCGCCGCATCTGCGCTCCCGAACTCGGAGACCATCAACTCCACAGCCTTGGCTTCTTCGAGCACATCGAAGTCGCGGCGGTCGATGTTCTCACTCGTTGCCGCCCACAGGATTTCGCCCTTGTCGACGGCGATGCTGTCGCGCAGCACCACATCGAGGCCGGGGCGGCCGTACTTCTGGGCAGCGGCGAGCCGGCGGTTGCCGTTGACGACGATGTACTGCGCTGCACCGAGGTCGTCTTCGTCTTCGGGCCACAGTTTCAGCCACGCGGTGCGGCTGACCACGGTGCCCGGTTGCAGCTGCCGGTCGGCGATCGTGGCCAGATCCGACAGGTCCCCGAGTTCGTCACGCGGGTTGCGGGGGTTGGCGATGAGCTGATCGACCGGAACATCGGCGAGCAGTTGACCTTCGAGCGGCTCGATCGTCGTCTTCGTCTTCGTGGGTGTGGGGGTGCGCTTGCGGTCGACCGGAGAATTGTCGCCGACTGCTCCGACGAGGGAGGCGAAGTTCGCGCGCCCACCCTTGGGCGGCATCAGCGACCACCGTCCGCGAGCTCGAGGCTGAGCTTGTAGAAATCCTCCCGTGCCTGCAACGAGACGCGGTTGGCTTCGTACTCGGTGACCACGCGGCCTTCGGCGGCGGCACGGGTGTGGACCTTGTAGTGCCGCACCACGGTTCGGGCCAGCGGCCAGCCGTTGGCCTGGACGAACTCGCGGGTCTGCTCGAGGTCCACCTTGCCGTCGCGGGGATCCCAATTGTTCACCACGACAATGAATTTCTTGCCGAGAGGTTCGATCACCTGCTTGATGGTGCGCGCGGTGGGATCGAAGCACAACGGTTCAGGTTCGATCGGAACGATGACCAGATCGGCGACTTCGAGCACCGCGCGCAGGGCGTCGGCGGAACTGCCGGTGCCGAGAACATCGGTGCCGTCGTCGGCGCCGGACAGGTCGATCCAGCCGGGGGTGTCGACGTAGACGTGCTTGATGCCGGGCAACTTGTCGAGATTACGTAGCACGTCGAGGTTGTCGTGGACCTGGTCGATCAGAAACGGCAACTCCTCGACGCGTGAGGCCCACCAGACTGCGGAGCCCTGCGGGTCGACGGAGATCGCGGCGACCGGGGACTGAACATCGTCATCGGCGCCGGCGGTCACGGCGGTGAGGACATCCGCTTTGACAGCGGCAAGGTTCATAGTGAGCGTCGATTTTCCGACACCACCTTTTTGGTTGAGCATGACATGAACAGCCACAGGTTACCTCCGTATGCTTCACCCCAGGGTGGGGCTACTTCGGACTCGCGTCGTCATCTCTTGACGGAGATGATGATTGCGCCTGCACCACGGTAATCTCCGCGAGACGCGCAACACGTACGATAGACCCTTACAGGTCTACCGAACAAGCTTTCGCCGAATCATCTCAGATGCCTTGCGTTCTCACCCTCACGTGAGAGCGCCGACCGAGTCGACGCCACCTCCAGCGCCACCGAACACCTTCTCTTCAAAGACATTCTGCACCAAGTGAATACATGGTAACTATCTCAATCCTGCTATCTCCCTGACACTGTCGATGCGGAAACGGTCCCACACGGCTCCGCAAACATACGGGTTCCCTATACCGCGCCGAACTCGGCCCGATCGGTGGCGTGCCAGGGTTCAAGAATGCAGATTGACGAGATGATGCGGGCAAGCCCTGACGGTCGAGCGCTGATCGCGCTACTTTGAACCGCCCATCACTTTCGTCACTGTGACAGCGAACCGGCGACCAAGTCACACGACTCGGCAACCCACCGCGCTACTGAGGACCGCCATGAACCCCACTGCGGTTTACCGCGGTAAACCAGAGATCACCTCGAACCGTCGGCAGGGACGCATTGCCACGATCAGAATTCACGGGTGCACCCAAGGCCGCACCGCTAGCTACCGAGATCCCGTTGGCCGAGAACCCCAGCGCCGAAGGCTTATCCACACCCTCAGACACGCGGGAGCAGCGGAACCCGAACTTCCACCCCGAATCGAATTATTACTTTTGCAAAGCACCTACATCGCCTACAGTCGACCACATGACCTGACCGTCTCGGAAGTCGCTGTCCAACAAGTAATGTGGTGCATCGACAGCATGCTACCACCGACTTCGCGGAGTGCAATCACGCCCTTACTCTCACAGAGAGCACGTAATTGCGGCGTGGACACATTCCTGCCGAACGACTACCACAAACCCATCGATCCCCCGCTACTCGACGATCGAACCAGCAACGGGGACGCACAGCCGACGTAGACCTCGACCTATCCGCCGTTCCGCAGAAGGACACCGACCACCACCACTTCAACATCTTTCAACGTGCCCGGCCAGTCCTTCGACGAATCGAAACGGCGAAGAGCCGCCTCGGACCCCCGGCCGAACCGCTCGATGAACTCCCCTACACGGGTGGCGCAGAATGCCAGGACCCGTGTCATTCCACGTCAATTCATGCGCCTTTTCACCTCGTACTGTCCTGCCAAACACAAGCAACGGAGGTACGGACATGGTCGAATACACAAACACATTCAAAGTTGCTGCGGTGCAGGCACAGCCTGTGTGGTTCGACGCGGCCAAAACGGTCGACAAGACCGTGTCCATCATCGCGGAAGCAGCCCGGAACGGGTGCGAGCTCGTTGCGTTTCCCGAGGTATTCATCCCGGGGTACCCGTACCACATCTGGGTCGACAGCCCGCTCGCCGGAATGGCGAAGTTCGCCGTGCGCTACCACGAGAATTCCCTGACGATGGACAGCCCGCACGTACAGCGGTTGCTCGATGCGCCCGCGACCACAACATCGCCGTAGTGGTGGGAATCAGCGAGCGGGATGGCGGCAGCTTGTACATGACCCAGCTCATCATCGACGCCGATGGGCAACTGGTCGCCCGACGCCGCAAGCTCAAGCCCACCCACGTCGAGCGTTCGGTATACGGAGAAGGAAACGGCTCGGATATCTCCGTGTACGACATGCCTTTCGCACGGCTTGGCGCGCTCAACTGCTGGGAGCATTTCCAGACGCTCACCAAGTACGCAATGTACTCGATGCACGAGCAGGTGCACGTCGCGAGCTGGCCTGGCATGTCGCTGTACCAGCCGGAGGTCCCCGCCTTCGGTGTCGATGCCCAGCTCACGGCCACGCGTATGTACGCACTCGAGGGACAAACCTTCGTGGTCTGCACCACCCAGGTGGTCACACCGGAGGCCCACGAGTTCTTCTGCGAGAACGAGGAACAGCGAAAGTTGATCGGCCGAGGCGGAGGTTTCGCGCGCATCATCGGGCCCGACGGCCGCGATCTCGCAACTCCTCTCGCCGAAGATGAGGAGGGGATCCTCTACGCCGACATCGATCTGTCTGCGATCACCTTGGCGAAGCAGGCCGCTGACCCCGTGGGCCACTACTCACGGCCGGATGTGCTGTCGCTGAACTTCAACCAGCGCCGCACCACGCCCGTCAACACCCCACTTTCCACCATCCATGCCACGCACACGTTCGTGCCGCAGTTCGGGGCACTCGACGGCGTCCGTGAGCTCAACGGAGCGCACGAACAGCGCGCATTGCCCTCCACACATTCCGACGAGACGGACCGGGCGACAGCCACCCTCTGACTCGGGCGCACCCGTGGCGCCTCCGAAGCGCCACGGGTGCGTGAAGGGGCGAGACAGGGGAATCGGAGGATCACCGAGTACAACGCATCGTCGATCGCAGCGAGTCAGCCCGCCCGTAACCCCCGATAGGTCCACCCCACGTATCCCCGCCGGTCACGCCTTCTCGACATGGGGTAATCGAGGTCGTCGTGGCCTGTATCGACATCCAGAGTCCCTGAGCTGAAGGCGCCCACCACCCTATGTCGCGATGACCTTCTCGCCGCACCGCAGAGAGCCGACATCGAGACCGAGCCCGGCATCGCGATTACGGCTACCCTGAAAAGAACAATGAACGGGGTTAGCACCAGGTAGGTCGATGAACACTTTCTTCTCCTCTGACCAGGTCTCGGCACCCGATCGCGTCGCGCTCTGGCACGATGTCATCTGCCGCAGCTATGTCCCGCTCAACATCACCCTCACGAGCGAGCAACCCTTCATCGGTACGGTCTCGACGGGCAACTTGGGCACGGTACGTATCGCGACGTCCTCGTCACTGCCCCAGCAGATCACCCGCACTCGTCGCTTGATCAGCCAGGACGAGCGTGAGTACCTCATGGTTGGGGTGCAGTCCGCCGGCCATGCACTCGTGCAGCAGCACGGCAGAACTGCACGAGTCGGTCGCGGTGGACTGGTTTTCTGGGACACTCGCCATCCCTACGACATCCTGTTCCCGACAGACTGGAGAATGAGCGTATTCCAGTTCCCGCGATACTCTTTCGGCTTCACCGAAGATTTCATCGGCAGGATGACCGCGGTGAATGTCGGGGGCGATCGCGGTATCGGACGAGTGGTTTCATCCTTCATGACAAGCATCAACGATGCGACCGATGCAGGAGACTTGGCGGAGGTAGCTTCACTCCACAACAGTGCTGTCGATCTTTTGTCAGCGGCGATACGGACCGAGCTTGCCGATCAAGCCGCCGCCTCCGACGGCCTACTCGAGTGCGTGCTTGCGTATATCCGACAGAACCTGGCCGACCCGAACCTGTGTGCCTCACAGATCGCGGCGGAGCACAACGTCTCTGTGCGGACCCTCCACCGACTGTTCTCGGCCACGGGACAGGGCGTGGCCGAACACATCCGTACCCTCCGACTCGAGCGCATCAAGACTGAGCTGGCAGACCCAACGAGTCGGCGATATACGATCAGCGCGTTGGCGAGAAAATGGGGGTTCCTCGATCCCTCAACGTTTTCACGCGCGTTCAAAGACGCCTACGGCATCACTGCCCGAGAGTGGGCGGCTTCTGCATCAGCACCACCGACGGAGGCTTCGTAGAAAGAGCCCGGTATCCGGCCTGCCCTTGTTCGCTTGCACACCGTTCGGTCCGTCACTTCCGATGAAGCCGGAGCCGGCAGGTTGGCTTCCTTCCGCAATTCGATCGCTCGGGGATTGTCCGGGGGCACCGCTGGTGACCTCCAGGACCATTCCGGCCTGGTGTCCGCGAGCGGTATGCACCTGCCCAGATGCATCCGGGCCGCGATGCCAGTGCTCGGCAGGACCCACCGGCGACGACGGCCAGCGTGACCCCTGGACCGGTCGGTCGAATTCGCGCCTGCCGACCGAGAGTCGGGACCCGGTGTGCCGCCGCAACGCTCCCAGCCGGTGACCGGATCGGCGGACGAGCACGCTAGGTGTCCATCGTCCTGTCCGTACATCAGCCACACCGAGTGTTCGCGTGCCGGTGCGTAACCAGTCCCCCGGCTGGGTCAAGAGCCTTGCGATTCGCCGAGCCGGCCCTCCATCGGTGAAGCCGATCCGATCGGTGAAGTGCTGACCACCGGATGAGTAGCACCCGTTCCGACAGGTGTCAGCGCGGGGTCGCCGCGGTACTCGAGCCGAGCGGGAACATCGCACGTGCGTCGAGCACGGGGACCGGGGCCACCGTCGCCGCTGTGATCGCAGCCGTGGTCTCGGTGGTATCGAACGGCTATGGAGCCGACCTCGCGTCGTCTCCGCTGCGTACCGATGCTGACAGCTGCCGGCATATATCCGCAGATGTCGCTGCGGGCGTTCGGTGGACAGGCGCTGCGAGCAGCAGTGCAGCGCACTGTAGTCAGTGGCTCGACGGCGATCTCGTCCACCGCCAGAACGTGGTGCCGGCTGTCACCGACGTCGGAGTCCTACCGGAATCGATCACCCGGTTCGGTCACCAGCTGACCGAACCGGACCACCCCTTCGACCACACCACCCTTCCCTCCCTCAGGTCGAACAGAGTGACGACACAGAACGACCGAGGATCGCCCGGAAGGAGACGGCACGGACGGCTGCCGAGCCACCCCATTGCCGACCGGACCGCACCGTGCACCCAGCTGAGGGTCACATCAACGGGAAAGTTCGAGCCGCCTACACACCGGGGCTTGGCGCCGAGCAGGTGGACTCGGATCCGGAAGCCGCGAGCAGGCGCTGGTGCATCTCCGACGACCGGATCGGAGTGTGCAGCCCGCAGCGTCGGGCCGTGCCATGACGCCGTCGGTCACCAGCGCCTGCAGCATGTCCTGCTACTGCGGCGGGCAGCGAGAAAATCGCCTGTTCAGCATGCCGTCGGGCATCGCTGAGGTTGCCATGAGCATCATGTGAACCATCGATGGTGGGTGCATCCGTGTGGACGCAGAGCGCGAGTGGTCGACGGTGCACGAGCTTGTCGACTGTGGGGCCGTTCTCACCTCGGCCGACCGAGTACACCGGGTCTCGTTCAGACGCCGGATCCACGCGCTCGGTCGCTCGGTATCGGCGACGGCTGGGACGCAGGCCTGATGCCGGTACCACTCAGAACAACCCCGACAGTGGGTCCGGCAAGCTGGAACCGTTGACGCCCCTCATAGAAGAGAACTACAGTTAAGGAAACTGAACGCTGTTATGGAAAATGACATGTCGATCAATGCTCAGAACACGGTCCGCGAATCCGGGTCACGGCGCGGTGCCGTGCGGGAGTTCAAGAAAGGACTGATACGCGATGCCGCGAAGCGCATCTTCGCCGAACGCGGCATCGACGCCGCCTCGATGCGCGAGATCGCCCAGGCCGCGGGCTACACAACGGGAGCCATCTACACCTACTTCGACACCAAGGAAGAGCTCTACGCCGAAGTGCTGCGAGACTCCCTGCACGCCCTGCAGTCCGAAGTGGCCACCACCGTCGAAACCTCACCCGACAGGCCGGCATCGGCCGCGGCACTGCACGGCTTGTGGTCCTTCTACGACACCCATCCCGCCGACTTCGAACTCGGCTTCTACCTGTACGGCGGAGTCCGCCCTGCAGGCCTCAACAAGAAGCTCGACGAGGAACTGAACACCCTGTTCGACCAAGTGATGACGTTGATTGCGAATGGTCTGATCACCGACGGACTGGCAACCGAGCAGACTGCACACCACCTCGCGGTGGTCCATGCCACCTGGGTCTTCGGATTGCTCCTGATGACAAAAACCGGTCGCGTGAAATCGGTCCGCGACGACGCCGAAGCCATGCTCGACAGCTACCTGAAGATGGTGGCTACGCACCAAAGGCTATGACCTGAAACAGAATCGAGGGACGATGACCGAACACTCCATGTCGATCGCTCCTACCGCCCGGGTGCAGGAGTACACCGACCGTTTTCGCCGGTTCCTCGACGAGGACGTCCGTCCACTCGAAGAGGAACTCGCGAAGCACAACGTCGGCACTGCCGGACAACCGAAGCTCGACAGTGAAGGCCGAATGCACCCGATCGTGTGGGAGGCTCGCCGTGAGGTGCAACGGCGCGCCGGCGCCCTGAACCTGTACGCCCCACACATCAGTGCCGAACTCGGCGGCGGTGGATTCAACCGCGTGGAGATGCACCACGTCGAGGAATTCGTCTACCGCCATTCCGGTCTCGGGCTCGGTTTGGCCGCCCTTGCATGGACAGAGGGCCCGAACCCCGCGAGCGAGCACATGTCGGAAGCGCTGCGGGAGCGGTATCTCACGCCGTTGATCAAAGGTCAGATTACTGCTGCGTTCGCCAACACCGAACCCAATGTCGGCACTGATGTCCTGGGTATGGAGACCTGGGCGAAACAAGACGGCAGCGACTGGATCATCAACGGCCGCAAAGCATGGATCACCAGTTCCCATTTCGCCGACGTATACCAGGTCGTCGCCGTCACCGAACCCGGCGCCGGAACCCGGTCGTTGACGATGTTCCTCGTCGATGCCGACACCCCCGGTCTCGAGCGCGGCCCCGACCTGCCGACCATGATGGACGACGGACTCACCGGCGAACTCGAATTCCGTGATGTGCGGGTGCCTGCGGA
This sequence comes from Rhodococcus sp. PD04, assembly GCF_035918275.1. Classification (NCBI taxonomy): domain Bacteria; kingdom Bacillati; phylum Actinomycetota; class Actinomycetes; order Mycobacteriales; family Nocardiaceae; genus Rhodococcus; species Rhodococcus sp. PD04. The sequence continues at coordinate 227,836 of NZ_CP142144.1, forward strand.
GAACATCGTCCGTGAGGTGGGCGACGGCTTCGCCCTGGCCATGTCCTGGATCAACTGGCGGCGATTGTGCCGCGGTGGCATGTGTTCCGGATGGGGCCAATGGCTCATCACACGAGCGATCTCCCGATCGCAGGAACGCAAATCCGGTGGCCGCCCCATCGGTGATCTGCAATCGATCCAGCACCTGATCGCCCGCATGGCTCTCGAGTTCTACCAAGCACGCTCGACCTCCCTGGTCGCACAAGCCGAACTCGACCAGTGGGGCGCGTTCGAGATCCCACTGCACAAGGAAGCGCCGCGCCTGATCAGCCTCCTCAAGATCATCAATGACGAGGCGTTCTACCGCCTGGCCGACAGTGCAATCCAGGTCCACGGCGCCAACGGTTTGCTGCGTGGCTCCCCGGAAGAAAAACTCTTCCGAGTGGCCCGCAACCTGCGGATCCCCGCTGGCACCTCCGAAGTGCAGCTCAACGCCATCGCCCGTGGCCTACTCCGCGAAGCAGCAGTGTCATGACCACCACGATGCGCCGCCTGACCGAGTATTCCCATGGCGGAGGATGCGCCTGCAAACTCCCACAGTCGATGCTCGACGACGTAGTCACCATGATGCGACAGGCCGGAGTTCCCCAGTCGGACGAGTCCGGATTGCTGATCGGACTCGACACCCCTGACGACGCTGCCGTCTACGCCATCGACGACACGAAGGCATGGATCGTCACCACCGACTTCCTCACTCCCCTCGTCGATGACCCCCGCGACTGGGGCCGGATCGCCGCCACCAATGCCCTGTCCGATGTGTACGCGATGGGCGGCCGCCCCCTGATCGCCCTCAACATCCTTGCCTGGCCCACCGACCTCGGCGCGGACATGTTGAACAAGGTTCTCCACGGCGGCGCGGATGCTGTCTCCGCCGCCGGCGCTCTGGTCGTCGGCGGCCACAGCATCACCGACCCCATCCCCAAATACGGCCTCGTCGCGATCGGTGAGGTCGAGCGCGACAAGATCCTCACCAAAGGTGGCGCTCGCCCCGGCGATCTACTGGTGCTGACCAAACCCATCGGGGTCGGCATCATCAGTACCGCAATCAAACGTGGTCAAGCCCCGCAGAACTCACGTACCGCTGCAGTCGCGAGCATGACCAGGTTGAACTCCTCGGCCAGCCGGATCGCCAGTGAGGCCGGGCTGAAAGGAGCGACCGACATCACCGGCTACGGATTGATCGGCCACCTGCACGAGATGGCGGCCGCGGCCGGCCTCGGAGCTCGCATCGACATCGACCGAGTTCCTCTTCTGCCCGGAGTGACGGCTCTGATCGCCGACGGCTGTTCTCCCGACGGAAGCCGCAGGACATTGGTCAATGCACTGCGGAAAGGGTGGTTCGAGCCTTCTTCGCTCCCGCAGGAGCAGCAGCTCCTATTGGCCGACGCCCAAACCTCCGGGGGGCTGCTTCTGGCCGTTCCACCCCACGATGCCGCCTCGGTCGTTGCCGCTCTGCGCGCCGGCGGTGATGCCCATGCCTGCGTGATCGGTGAATTCGTCGACGACGGCCGTCCCGGCGTCGTCACTGCTGAAACGAGCACACGATGACCGAATTCGGTTGTGTCACCGGCCGATTCCAGCCTGTGCACAATCAGCACATGGAACTGTTCGAGATCGCCCTGAACGAGTGCGATCACCTGGTGGTGGCGATCACCAACCCGGATCCGAGCGCACACCACGAAGAAGCAAGTTCGGCGCACCGACACACCCGGGCGGCCAATCCGTTCACCTACTTCGAGCGGGCCCGCCTGCTCGACGCTGCCCTGACCGACCACGTCCGGGCCGGACGAGTGACCATCGTGCCGTTCGACCTGACCCAACCGCAGCTCTGGCCGCAGTATGTACCCCACTCGGCACGGCATTTCGTGCGGGTTTTCAGCGACTGGGAACACGACAAAGCCAGATGGCTCGCGCAGGCCGGCTACGCGGTAACCGTCGTCGACGGCGACCCGGTAACCAAGCTGAACGCGACCGACATCCGCCAGGCGATGCTGGCCGGTGACGACAGCTGGCGACACCACGTGCCCACAGCCACCGTGGCGTTGCTCAGCGAGCTCATCGCCACGAGCGTGCTGGAGGAACAGCCATGAGGATGCCCGGCTACGGCGAAACCCAGCCCCGCCTCGACGACGATCGGATGCCCGTCATCCTGGTCACTCTCGACGGGCTCGGGGACCGACCCGTCCCGGAGTTGTCGGGCCGGACCCCCGCTGAGGCGGCATGCACCCCCGTCCTCGACCGATTGACCGCCCGCGGGAGCAGCGGGTGGCACATACCGTTCGGATGGGGACGCGCCCCCGCCTCCGAACTGGCCCATTGGGCCATGTTCGGATACTCCGACATACCGTTTCCCGGACGTGCCGTCCTCGAAGGAGTCGGCGCGGGCATCGACCTACCGCTCGACGCCGCGACCACTTTTGCCGCACTACGCACGTCCTGCGTCCAGAACGGACAGGTATGGATCACCGGGCGCGTAGGTAAGGACGACGCTGCCGACGCCGATCGATTATTCGAGGAACTGGCACCGCTGTTCGACAAGGCCGACGCGCAGCTTCATCCGGTCGGTCGAGGGGAAGCGGTGCTCGTCCTCCCGCACCACACCCGCGGCGACGTCACCGACTCGGACCCCTTCTTCGAAGACTTCCACCCTTGGTTGCAGGTCACATCGGCCGGTCCGGAGGCGACAGATCTGGCCGAACACCTCAACGAACTGCTGCTGACCGCCCGGCGTCATCTCCTCACGAGTCCGGTCAACGCAGTACGTGCCGCCGACGGACGCCCCGCTCTCGACGTCATGACCACCAAATGGTCGGGCAGCCGGCGACCCGTGCCGGATTTCCTCACCCACGCCGGCGTGGCAGGAGCTGCCGTCACCAGCACCCGCCTCTATCGAGGCATCGCTGGGCTCCTCGGGATGCGGCACCATCACCTGCCTCCCGCCACCGATCACGGTGTGGATATGACCACACGTATCGAGGCGGCCGAGCAGTTGATCGACGAGGGTGCACGCTTCGTCCACATCCACACCAAGGCCACCGACGAGGCCGGGCACACCAAACAGCCACGCGCCAAGCTGGATGTCCTCGAAGCGCTCGACCCGGCGTTCGAACGCTTCGAGTCCTTGTCGGATCGCGCCGTTATCGCGGTCACCGGCGATCACGCCACTCCCTCGGTCGACGGCGTCCTGCACACCGCCGACCCCACCCCGCTCCTCGTCGTCGGACCCACCGTGCGGCCTGACGCAGTCACTCGATTCGGGGAATCGTTCGCGCACCGCGGCTGGTACGGAACCGTCGCTGCCCGCGACCTGCTTCCCCTGTTGTTCGGTCACGCGAATCGGCCGGTGTTCCTCGGCCACCGAGCAACTCCGCGACAGACCCTCGCGTTGCCTGATAGCCCTGCCGCGATGCCGGCGGGCTGACCTTCCTTTCCCGGTCTGCGCAGCACCGCTACGCCGAACGACGACTGTCGCCGCCATGTGCACCACTCACTCACCGGTTACACGAGGACGCCCCTCGTGCACCGTGTGCGGTACCGAAATCGGCCGTAGACCGTGCGGTCGTGCGTCGATGCCGGGGCATCCCACCACCGCCGCAAACGCCGGGCAGGGGGCCCGGCCGCCCGAATCCGCCGACGTGGGTGAGACAGGCGCCGGTCCGCAACCCTGACTCCGCGTTCAGAGCTGCCCATACTGGCTAGGCTGCGCGACCGAACCGGCGTTCGTAATCCTCGCGTTCACGCGAGGCGCGCGCCTGTGCCTTCGCACTGAGCAGATCCGGATCGAGACCGTGTTGCTGGAGTCGATGACGTTGCCAGATGCTCATCAACGCCACAGAAAAGTACATCCAGGGCAAGAGCAGCAACATCATCATCGAGACGGGAATCCATACCGGTCCCGGGATCAGCAGGAACAACAGCAGCAGCGGGATGACCGGCACATTCCACCGAAGAAGATATCGGCGCACGCCACCCGGCCCCAGGATGTCGTTACGGACCCAGTCCTGCATCTGCGGAGGCAAGGGGCGGCCAACCACATAGGCCAGGCGCTGAATCACGGTAGGTCGTGTGCGAAGTGGGGTCGTCACAGCGTTCCCTTCGTTGTATCCGGTGGCTCGGATGGATCTCGGGACGGACGTCGATCCGAACTGGTTGTTGCATGTGCTGCAGCATCATTGAGACGGGTCAGTGCCCGATGCAGCTCCTGGAGCTCCGCGGGCGAGACACCGAGCTTCTCGACTACGGCGACCGGGACTTTCTCAGCTTCGTTCCGCAGGGCGCGACCTCGGGCAGTGAGATCGACGACCAGTTGACGTTCGTCTACACGACTGCGCGAACGAGTGATCAGCTGCGAGGCTTCGAGGCGCTTCAACAAAGGTGAGAGCGTGGGCGAGTCCAGCGCCAACGCTTCGCCGATCGCCTTGACCGACATCGGAGCTTTCTCCCACAGCGCCAACATCACCAGGTATTGCGGGTGAGTGAGCCCCAGCGGCTCGAGGATGGGCCGGTAGACAGCCAGGACGGCCCGGTTGGCAACGGCAAGCGCGAAGCAGACCTGTCGGTCCAACGCCAAGAGGTCGTCGTTCCCCAGCCCGATCGAAGCGAGGTCACCTGTGGTCACAGGACGAGCGTACCGGAATCGATCGTGCGCGAACGAATCGTGTACGAGGAATTTTCGAGATGTGCATCACCGGCACGGCCTGCGATGCAGTTCGACATCCGAACAAGTGCGACTCGCACCTGCGCACCCACTCCGATCGCTCGAAGTGTCGCGAATACCGAACCCAGTGGCGCCACGCGCTTCACCGGCCAGATACTTCACCAGTTCCCCATCGGGCCGAGCGGCGACGAACTCTGCCCGGGCCGGCGGTTCGGCACGATGCAGCGCCTCACGATCGACGGCCGGCATTCCGGACGGCAACGGGCCGGGAAACGGTGAGTCCCGTCCGCGGGCAAACCACCACCACCGGCGGTGCATCGATCCGGTACATCGACGGTGCGCACGTCACTGGCCCTCGGGCACACCTCGCACGTAGGTTCCGCCACTGCGCAGGAGGCCGATGCGCCTTACTTGCAAGGTTGTTCGTCGATCCACTTCTGCAGGCTGTGCCCCAGCGAAGCCAACGACCTATCGAGTATGGTCAACACCTCACTGGGGGATGCGGGAGACCTCACTCCCTCGCGCAGGACGGCGAGCACCACGGACTGCACCGCACCCCCGACAGCAGCCGGCACCACCGCCGCCGGACGCGTACCGACACGGGACGCGACGAACGTCGAGACGACCTCGGACCACACCAACCACCGTTGCGCACCCTCGGCCTGGAGTTCCGGTGAGGCGTCGAGGATCCGAATCTGGGCGGTCCAGACGCCCTCGTCGTCGAGTCGGGCCGCTACCGTATCGATCACCCCGGCCCGGATCGCTTCCATGACCGGCACCTCATCGTCGACCGTGTCGAAGGCGCTCTGCAGATCGCGGGTGCTTTCCTCGAAAGGAAACCACACGAGCGCCGCTTTGCTGGAGAAGTACCGGAAGAAGGTGGTCTTGCTGATCCCTGCGGCCGCAACGATGTCCATGATCGATGTCTCCGCATAGCCCCGTTCGAGAAACAACTCGAACGCGGCGGCCTCGACCTGCGCACGAGACGACACCTGTGGACGTCCACGTCTGCCGGTAGCCATCGCGTTCCCCCTTTTTCCGACCCGAGACTTGATTTTGGGTACCCGGTACCGTAAAGATAGGCGACGCGCGAAGCGACCGACAACATGATCTTGCGACACCCACCACGACCCGTCACCCCCTGTCGGCGGACCGTGGATCCCGGTCGGTGAACCGACCCCGTCCCGGATGCCCTGCCTGTCCCCCCTCCTCCAACGGGCAGGGCATCCGGGCCCTCCATACCGAGCAACGCAGGGCGGGGTTGTGTGCCATCCGTTCGGTCGATGAGCTCGCCATGTCCCGCCGGTGCCGTTCGCCGGTATTTACCTGCGGGACAGTCGGTATGCCGATCGCTCTCACCGTCCAATCCCGCCCCCTTATCGGAATCTCTTGACGTTCACCTGCGAACATGGACGGTACCGCTCATGCAGAAAAGATCCGGACATCCGATCGGAGGGTGCACCATCGATGTCGGCTGCTCGTTCGACTCCGCGGCATGATCGACTTGATTTTCGGAACCGAGTAGCATAATTATAGTTGAACAATCGACTACCGCTGCTGTCGTCCGAGCCGATCCGCCCGGACGATCAACTCCGGCACGTAGATGGCAGGTCCGATCGCGATCGGCAGACCCGTTCTCCCGACGGGACGCCCCGGCTCCACCGGACGACACACGACCAAGGAAGACCGTTTTCTGATGATTTCCAGCCTCGTAATCCAGCCTCTGGCTCGCGCAGTCGCAGTCGTGCTGATCGTCGCCGATACCGCCCTCGCCACCCGAGTGCCGGCCCTACCCGACTGGGATGAAGACGGCTCCGCCGCCCGGAGCTGACGTCGCAAGGACATCACCCACACAACGATGTGCCACTTCCGGCGATCACCGACACGCCAACGCACCGAACCGGCACAGAGATGACCGAGACCACATCGTGAAGCGTTGACGGCCTCATACCGTCGCGCGGCGAGCAGGACCGAGCACGGCGACATTGCCGGGTGCCGCAGCCGCCGGCAGGTCGAGGACCGTCGACGTACGCAAGCGATGCAGCAGGAACGCTGCCCCGAGCCGGCTGCGCCCGAATCCCTCGAACGGGTTGAAACCGAGTGTCGCAGTGATGGTATCGATCCTGCTCTGAAGCGTGCTGTGGTGGATGCTGAGCAGTCGCGCCGCTTCCCGAACGGACTGCGCAGCGACGACGGCATCGATCGTCTCCATCCCCCAGGCGTAGTGTGCGATGGCCTCGACACGGTCGGCGTCGCTGTGCGGAGCGTGCTCATCGGCGTCGGCAAGCAGTTCGATCAGACCCCCGTAGGAGTCGGCAACGACCTGGGGTTCCTTCGGGGCTCGGCACAGGCGCAGAGCGACCATCGCGGTCCGGAACGACCGATCCAACGAGTCCGGCGGCGTGGCTGTTCCGATACCGCACGGCGAAGCGCCGAACGGCGGGTACCGCTCCGGCACAACGATGGCGTGGACCGGACCGAACGGGGTGGCAATCACGTCCTCCGGACCGGCGGGATGATTGCGCCACACCGCGAACAGCGGGGCCACCACGAGGCGATACATGCCCGTTGCCGACAAGCCGAGCGCGCTCGCCGCGGTCAACCGCTCGTCGGGCGTGCTCTCGCGACCGGTGAGTATGCCGAGGTGGCGGCGATTGTCGATCTCCCGGGCTCCACGCCCGTTCCGGATCCGCACGGCCAGTGCCAAGCGCTCGAGGATGAGTGCGTCGTTCGGCCCAGCAGCACCGTCGCGTTCGAGCCAGACGTCGATGCCGTCCTCCGACGCCACGTGCAGATTCGAAGGATCTGTCGGCGATTCACCCTGCACTGCTTCTCCTTTCGGAGTGACTCGTAGAGTCCGCGGCGGGACGCTCTGCCGGAACCCTGCAGTACAACCGGCCAGCGCGGCAGCGGTCGCCAGCAGGGCACGGGTGTTGACGTTGCCGACGATCAACTCGTCGAAGCACGCGATGACACGCAGACCCAAACTGGCGCTGGGATCGAGGCGGGCGATCCGTCCGAGTAGCTCTTGCATGTTCGTTCCTGCCCTCAGTCCGCAAGGATTTTCTCGACCCAGGTGTTGCGGGTCCGGATCATGGACCGGCCCACGCTGGTGTGCGGGGCGAAAATGTCGCACGCGTGAAAGGCGCCGGACCATACGTGCAACTCGGCATCGCCACCGGCTTGCCAGATCCTGTTGGCATAGTCGATCGCCTCGTCCCGGAAGATCTCGGCCGCACCGACGTCGATGAAGGCCGGCGGCAATCCGCGCAGATTCTGCGCGCGGGCCGGGGCTGCATACGGCGAGACAAGGTCGGTGCCCCGCTGCTCACCCAGCAGGGCGGTCCAGCCGGTTTCGTTGCTGATCCGGTCCCACACACCGATACCGTCGAACTGCTCGATCGAAGCGGTCATGCACCGGTCGTCGAGCATCGGATAGTCGAGCACCTGCCCACACAACCGGGGACCACCGCGGTCCCGCGCAGCCAGCGCGAGACCGGCTGCCAGTCCGCCACCGGAGCTGGCACCGGCGACCAGGATCCGGTCCGCCCGCACGTCCAGATCGGTGAGATGCGCAGCCAACCACTCCAGGGCGGCATACATGTCCTCACGCGGATAGGGGTCGGGATACTCAGGGGCCAAACGATAATCGACCGTGACAAGAACCGCCCCCAGTTCGGTCACCCAGTCCAGCACCAGGTCCAGGCCGCTGAACATGTCTCCGAACATCAATCCTCCGGAGTGCGCGTACAGCACCGCAGGACGGGGCCCGCTGACGTCCCGGGAACGAAGCACCGCAGCGGTGACGGCAGCGCCATCGCCCCCTGAGAAGGTCACTTCGTTCACCGCGATCCGGCGGCGGTCGAATTCCTCGTCCATCGGAGGGGACGCATAGGACGTACGCATGAACTCGATCAGGTCCGCAGTGACGGTCGGAGGGAACATGCCGCCTACAACAGCCAATCCCGCCTTGAGTTCGGCATCGAATGGTGGATGGGGCACGGCTCGGGCCATCGTCACGTCACCTCCTCGAAGACTCGGATCGAGAATACGGCGGCCCTTCGACTGAGGGACCCGCCATTCGGCGGGGAAACAGAGCGAAACTGCGCCGCCACGGCGGTTGAGACGTCCATCACACGTTCGTAAAACTTGGAGCAGCGTCACTGTCGACCGAACGAGAGGAACAACCTCGCATGTCCGATACCCAGCGCGTCGTCGACGCAGCCCGCGAAGCCATCCACGCCACGGTGAACAGCGGTGCCGTGCCCGGAGTAGTGGCGGGCATGACGAACGGCCAAGAAACTATGTTCATCGAGTCCGCCGGGGTGCGGTCTGTCGACAACGACCAGCCGATGACCGATGACACCGTCTTCAGCATCTTCTCGACCACCAAGGCGCTCACCGGCACCGTGGCGCTGCAACTCGTGGAGTCCGGTGATCTCGACCTTGATTCCCCGGCCGAGGAGTACGCGCCCGCGATCGGCGAACTCCAGGTCATCGAGGGCTTCGACTCGAACGGCGAGCCGCTGCTGCGAGCACCGAAGACCGACATCACGACCCGCCAACTACTGCTGCACACCGCCGGCTTCGGATACGACTTCTTCAACGAGACGTACAACCGCCTCGCCGAGAACCATGGTCAGCCCAGCATCGTCACCGCCACCAAGGACGCGCTCAAGACACCGCTGCTGTTCGATCCCGGCACCCAGTGGGAGTACGGCTCGAATATCGACTGGGCAGGCCAGGTGATCGAAGGCATCGTCGGCACCCGCCTCGGCGAGGCGCTGAAGACACGAGTCCTCGACCCACTCGGCATGACATCGACGTCCTTCACTCCGTCCGACGACATGCGTGCGCGTCTGGCGACCATGCACCAGCGCACCGACGACGGGCTCCAGGCCACCGATTTCGTCATCCCCACCTCGCCCGAGGTCGACATGGGTGGGCACGGACTGTTCTCCACCGTCGGTGACTACCTCGCCTTCATCCGGATGTGGCTCAACGACGGCAAGGCAGACGACGGCACCGTCATCCTCCGCCCCGACACCGTCGAGTGGGCGACCAGAAACGACCTCGGCGACCTGACCGTGAAGATGCTTCCGGGTGTCATCGGGTCGCTGTCGAACGACGCCGAGTTCTTCCCTGGCCAGCGCAAGGGCTGGTGCTACACGTTCATGACCAACGAAACCGAAGCACCCACGGGCCGTCCCGCAGGCTCTCTCGCCTGGGCAGGCCTGGCCAACCTCTACTACTGGATCGACCGGCACAACAAGATCGGAGGCTACTGGGCGACGCAGATCTTCCCGTTCGCCGACCCCGGCTCACTCGGTGGTTACCTCGACATGGAGACCGCCGTCTATCGAGCCCTTTCCTGACCCGGTTCCATCCCAAGCCGCGGCACCGGACATCGACCTCGATCCGTTGACCGCTCGCGTAACCGGCGCGCTCGCCGAACAGCCACACGACGACATCAACGAGATCGGGTGAAATCCCCCACCCGACGCACGGAAACCACACCGCTGCGGGTGTCGAAACACCCGCAGCGGTGTGGTGTTGCCACGCCGTTCGAGGTCTGGGTGCAACAGGTCGAGCGCGAACACCATCTCCCACGGGCTTGCCGCGAGGGCGATCGATTTCCCGAGGTCGCCCGGAGACGAACCATCCTGCACCCTGATACTCGGCCATGAGTCCGGTCGGGCTGTGCTGCATACCGATTGCGAGAGAGCAGCCCACCTGCCCTGGAAGCGCGCGCCACCGCCACGCTTGCCCAGGGCGTAGGCAGCTCGACACCACAAACAGATACAACAACGACATCGTGTGTGTTCAACTGTGCCCCGGCACCGCGGTCGGCCTCCGGCATGATCGACCACCACGCGATCGTGCGTGAATTCGATGGTCAGGACTACACATTCAGTCACACCTCCCCGGGCAGACTGAACTACCCGAGCACCTGCGATCAGACCTGGTGCGCCGGAAACCTGCTCTCCGGCATGAAATCAACTGCACCTTCCGACAGTCACCGCTACCGGACGCAAGGCCATAGGACGACTCTCGGATCACCGCATTCTGCGCGATCACACGTGGATGCCGAACGTGTCGATCTTGCGGTAAAGAGATGACCGCGCAATCCCCAGTAACTTCGCGGCGGCCACGCGATTGCCACCGCTGTCCCGTAGCGCAGCCACTATGGCGTCACGCTCGGCTCTTTCCATTGCCGACATCGTCCGCCGAGGTGCGGAGCTGAGCGCAGAAGGCAGATCGGCTGCCGCGATCGTTCCCGCCGGCTTGGCACGAAGTATTTGCTTGAGAGTGTCGACGAGTTCACGGACGTTGCCGGGCCAGTGGTACTTCTTCAGGGTTCGCATCGCGTCGTCGCTCAAAGCGCTTTCGCGGTGAGGTGCAAGGTGCATTCGGATGATGTCCGGGATGTCATCGGGGTGATGACGCAATGCGGGGACCTCGACGGTGGCGATGAAATGCTCGGCAAGAGCAGAATTCTGAAGTGCGTCCCCATCAGTGGATATGGTCGCGACGATCCACCGAGCCGGATATCGGTGTTGATCGGCGGACATGAGGTCGGCGAAGAGCTCGTCGGTGCTCGCATCGAGTTGGTCGATGCGACGAAGGACGATCGTGGTCGCCGCGGAATCGAGCGCAGTTCGCAATTCCTCGTGAGCGGACTTTCCAGCAGAGCACTCCACGACGACAATCGGGGCTTGCGGATTCTTGTACAGGTGCATGCCCCGAACGAGAGTGAGTTTGCCGCTTCCGGGTTCACCTTTGAGGATCACGTTGGCATCTGTCGCGGCGAGGGACGTCAACTCCCCTCGACACCGGTTCCATTGGAGCGAAGACCCCGCCACCCCCGGAAACACGGGAACCGTGCGCCGGGGTTGCACGGTCTTCGTGGGACACGATGTCGCCTCGACTTCGAGGACGATGCCGGCGATGTCGCCGCCATGTTCGACGAGGGTGCGCTTGACGGTGATGCTACCTCCGGACGGAAGGCGCAGGTCGAACTGGGCAACTCGTGACGGATCGAGCATCGACTGTGCTTCCTCGCGGAGAAAAGCCTCGTCGATCGGGTCGAGAAGGCGCGAGCCGATCTCGTTCGACATGAAAACACCGCAACTGAGTGAGTACACCGCCGTCTGCCGGCGCCGACAGGCTACGAGGAACTCGCCGAGCACGAGCTGTTGCTTGATCGATCCCGTGGCGCGAAGAGCCGACTCGATATCACGAGCCGCTCCAAGGGCGAGCTGGCGCATCAACGGGTTCGATGTGTGGGTCAAGCCTGTGATGTCGATCAGTCCTTCGACACGACCGGTGGTGGGGTTGTGAATGGGCGCGCCGGCACAGGTGAAGTACTGGATCGATTCGTGATAGTGCTGAGCGCCGTCGACGTAGACGGCCATCCCGGTCTCGAGGGCTGTGCCCACTCCATTGGTACCGACGAGCTCTTCGGCGTAGGTGAACCCGGGAGCGAAGTACACCTTGTCCAGCTTCGCGGCGAGGACGGGATCATTGTCCCGCCGGACCAGCACACGCGCATGCTCGTCACTCAACGCGACACTGAGGGACATGTCGGACAGGTCGTCATGGAGCCGATCGAGGATCGGCAGGGCGCATTGCACCAGTCGTCGGCGAAGATCGAGGTCTTCGACGTACTGCAGCTGTGGAAGGTGCGAGCCGTCCGGGATGACACCCGCCTGACGTGAGCGTCGCCATGACTGTGCGATGAGGGGCGAGACGTCCTCGGAGGGGGAACCGGCGAGGTCATGGAGGTGCCGGGTGGTGGTCACACGGCGTCGGCGGTTGTCACTGTCCATCACATTTCCTTGCAGGTCGCAGTACTGCCATCCCCCTCAATGTGCCGCACATCACATTCTATGGATGTCCCAGAATAGGACATCAACCTGCCGTCTCCAACGGCAGTAACGGGGGCGGGTACGACCACCCCGCCGGCCGGAGGTCGGCACTCGCGGTCCGCACCGCGCCTACTCCCCGGACCACCGACTGCCGGGATCCGGGGTGCACACCACCATCAGGAGACTGACGTCAGGTCGTCGACGGCGACCGGATCACCGGGCTCGGCTTCACCCCCAGGGGAAGCCGAGCCCGTTCCATCACCTGCCCCGCCCTACGCATAGAGGTCGACATCGCCGGCCACCGCGCGAAAATCTCGATGTTCTCTGCCGCCACGACCGCCGGCGGGCACACTCACTACCGTCCCGCCCACGTGGACCGTTGTCGTGGCGGCACCGCTTCAGACCTCGATCGCGAGAAGATCCGCAAGGTGGCGGTCGATCTGCGGCATGTAGGTCGGAGCGACAGCGAACAGACCCAGATGCCCGAGCACATCTTCGACCACGCGCAGTTCACTGCCCTTGATCAGTTCCTGCTCGGCAGCACAGTCGCGAACCGGGAACAACTGGTCTTCGTCGATGGGAATCACGAAGGTCTTGGCGGTGATCCGTCCGAGTGCAGCGGCCAGGTCTCCCCCGGTATGCCGGGAGACGTCACCACGTTGCCAGGCCCAGGATTGAGTGAGGAGTGCGTTGGGATCCATCGCCGTGAAGTAGGGCTCGAGGAATCCGGTCAGGAACGCGTCCAAGGAATCGAACTCCATTGATCGCCATACTTCTTGCTTCCAGAACTCGGTCGAGAATCCGAGCACTCCCCAGATGTGAGCCTGCCTGGTGAGGCCGTCGACGACCTGCGTATGCGAGGTGTATTCGCCGCCGTTCCAGCCCGGATCCGACAGGATCGCTTCGCGCATGATCTCCGCGATCAGGAAATCACCGGGAGTGTTGCGTGCCGTACCGGCAATCGGTGCTGCGCGCAGAACCTTGTCGGGGAACCTCACCGCCCATTCGTAGGTCTGCTGAGCTCCCATGGAGCCTCCCGTCACCAACGCGAGGCGTTCGATCCCGAAATGCTCCCGGAGCAGCCGCTCCTGGGCCACGACATTGTCCCCGATCCGAACACGAGGGAACTTCGACATGGCGATCTCTTCGTTGACGCCGGTGGCGTTGTGCGGAGACGTCGACAGACCGTTGCCGATCTGATCCACGCAGACGATGAAATACTTGTTCGGGTCGAGAGCATGGTCAGGACCGATGTATGCGTCACGCCAGATCTGATGGGTCCCCGAGTACCAGGTGGGGATGAGGATTGCGTTGTCCTTGGCTTCGTTCAACGTTCCGAACGTTGCCACCGCGAGCCGGCAGTCCGGGATCGAGCCACCCTCCTCGAGGTCGAGGGCTCCGATGCCGATCAGGTCGTAATCACCGTGGAAGTCGTGCGTGTAGTACGGGTTGTCGATCATCGAGATCGTCCTCCTGAGCTATGAGAAAGCGGTAGCAGCGCGTGCTCACCCGATGACATGCACCTACGCCGCCGTGAGACGAGCAGTGGTCGACCGCAGGGGCCGGATATCCGAGAAGGTCAGCTCAGCTGGAATCCCTTGTAGCCGGCCGCGGCGGCCGCAAGAGTGAGTTCTCGGTAGGTGCCGACCCCACCGGTGTAGGACAGCACGCGGCGAGGTTTTCCGGGAACGTTCGCGCCGTTGTACCAGGAATCGGTCTTCGAGATCAGCGTGGCATTCGCGGTTTCGTCGTGGTGGGCGACCCATTCGTCCTCACCCTCGACGGTCGGTTCGATGACGGTGTACCCGTGCTCACGCATGTGCCGGATGCACTCGGTGATCCATTCCGTCTGTTGCTGCAGACAGGTGGTCATGTTGCACAGTGCTGCAGAGGGGGCGAGCGGGGCGCCGGTGGTCAGCATGTTGGGATAGCCGTGCACCATCAGGCCCATCGTCGTGCGGATGTCACGCGCCCAGTCGCTCGCGAGCGATCGATCCTCACGTCCACGGATATCGATTCGTGTCAGCGCGCCGGATCCCGCATCGAATCCCGTGGCCAGGATGATGACGTCGACTTCGTGCAGCGTGCCGTCCTCCAACAGGATCCCTTCCGGGACGATGCGGCTGATCGGATTGCTGCGCACCCCCACTGCTTCGACATTCGGACGGTGGTAGACCTCGAGATAGTTGGTTTCCAGCGGTACCCGGTGTGTACCGAAGCCGTAGTCGGTCGGAATCAACAGTTCACACAGCTTCGGATCCTTCAGTCGCGCACGCATCTTCTCTCGCACGAACTCGGACACCTGCTCACTGACCTCGTCATCGGAGAACACCTCCGCGAAAGAAGCGAGCCAGAGCTTGAGTGAACCGTTGTCATAGATCTCTTCGAGCCTTTCCCGCCGTTGCTCGGGAGTCAGGTCGACCCATGCATGCTCGAAGTCGTACTCGAAGCCACTGAACGTATGCGGCAACGTCGCGCGAAGTTCCTCGAAGCGCTCCTTGTACGCGGCAACATCCCGGTCGTCGTAGGACGGATTCTTCATCGGCAGGGCGTACTGCGGTGTGCGGATGAACACCTTCAGATGTTCGACTTTGTCGGCGATGGTCTGGATGACCTGGATCCCGGTGGCGCCGACACCGATCACTGCGACCCTCTTGCCCGCAACATCGGCGCCTTCCTTCGGCCACCGAGAGGTGTGGAAGATCGGGCCGGCGAAGCTTCCCTGGCCCTCGAACACCGACGACATCGGTGCCGACAGCATGCCGGCGCAGGTGATCAGGAACTGGGTGGCAATCGTGTCCCCGCGATCGGTGCGTACGATCCATCGCTTCGAGTCCTCGACGTAGTGCGCGCTGGTGATCGTCGTCGAGAATTGGATGTCGCGGCGCAGGTCGAGACTGTCGGTCACATAATGCAACCACTGCTCGATTTCGGGTTGGCCGGGGAAACGCTGACTCCAGCTCCAGTTCTTGTACAGCTCATCGGAGAACAGGTACTGGTAGATGTAGGCCTCCGAATCGAATCGGGCACCCGGATAGCGATTCCAGTACCAGGTGCCACCGACGTCGGAGGCGGTATCGAAGGCGCGCACCCGCAGCCCCAGCTCGCGAAGCTGATGCAGCTGATACAGGCCGGCGACCCCCGCACCGATGATCAACGCATCCAACTCGAGTGACACCTCGGTATCAGCAAGTCCGACCGCAGAGGAAGAGTGAGGCGACATGTCCTAGCCTTTCTGTAGTTCAGGTCACGTGGAAGCCATCATCGTGATGTGCGCCTCACACAGCTGTCCCATCTTCGGACACTTCCCGGCTTCGCAGATGCGGATATCACCGAGTCCGGCGCCTCTCGCATCGCCAGCACCCCAGCAGAACCGATCTACGACTCGGGGATGTTTTCGACGACGCGGTGGACAACCTTCGGCACAGAGTCCTGTAGTACATACGAAATATGCTGTCGTGCAATGATTCCTACGACCAGTCCAGTTCCGGGCCCATCTTGCCACATGCTCGACACCGCCGCGATCGCGATCTCGATTCGGGTCGCTGCCGCACCGATATGAGCACACAGTCGGCGATCCGACACATTCCGGCCTTCCAACCGCGACCGTTGGATGCCACAGAATCCGAACCGTGTTCCGGTAGCTGCAATTCGAATTGACATCGACTGATCCCTTGCGGCCGGGATCCGCCACGAAGACGGGACGAATCACAGCCTCCCCGACGACCCGAACGAAGGGGACATTCGACGAAACATGGACACCAGACCGACCGGGCCTGTTCAAAATACGCATGATCTTGCAGAAAACGAATAATCTGCACGAGCACCGCCTGATCTTCTCGCCGGCGATCTTCTGCTGACGAGGAGAGCCGACGGGGCACGACACTTCCGGCGCAGGGGGCCGGAGTCGTCGACTGCCCCGTCGGCGGTCAGGCGACCGGCCGCGCCACCGGTCGCGATCGAACTCAACGCGATGACGGAAGGAAACGAGCGGGAATCCGACACCGACGGACAGCGTGGCGTCCGCCACCGCCACGGCCGGCGTCCGCCGAAGGAGAGGCCAATCGTTTTTGCTACGGCCTCAGCCTTAATCCGTACATGGACGCAGACTCGTCCATACATCGTGCAGCCGACGAACTCGACCTTTGACTGCCTGAGGGAGATCGGGCATACAGCCCTTCACGGTGCACCACGTCGAGTCGGCAACCATTCAGCGAAGGAACCGCCGCGACCGAGGAGGCGAGGCTGTCCGGGTCGCCCCGTTGCGTTGGTCTGGTTTGAAACATAAGTCGCGTTAGGTACGCTGCTGTCGCTGCTCGGGGGGCCGAGATCGCAGTCCTGCCCGGACGGTTCGGCACGCGACCGCCGGCGCAGGTGCTCGAGCGTGCCTTGGTAAGGAACACTGATGTCACACGAAATGCACCATTTCGATCTGGGACTGTGGGTGCTCTTTCTCGCCTACGGCACCTCGATCGCCGGGTCCTTCGTCGGCCTGTCCTGCGCTCGCCGAGCCGCTACCACCCCACTCGGTCCGACGCGCTGGCGCTGGTTGGTGATGGCAGCCCTGTCCATCGGCGGTGTCGGGATCTGGATGACCCACTTCATCGCCATGATGGGCTTCGCGGTGCCCGGCACCATCATCCGCTACGACCCGATGCTGACGATCCTCTCGGCGGTCATCGCTATCAGCGCGACCCTGTTCGGGCTGTGGCTGGTCGATCTACGGGCCTTGGCCGGGCGTCCGATCCTGGACAGGTCGGCGTTACTGATCGGCGGCGCCGTGATGGGCGTCGCGGTGAGCCTGATGCACTACTGCGGCATGGCCGCTATCCGCATTCGCGGCGAACTGTCCCACGACCCGGTACTCACCGCCGCCTCGGTGGCTATCGGGATCGGGGCATCCATCGCCGCGTTGTGGTTGGTACGAACGGCATTCATCCGAGCCACCCGTCTGCTCGGCGCCCTGGTGATGGGTTGTGCAGTGGCGGCATTGCACTACACCGGCATGGCTGGAGTTCACGCGTCCTTGGACCCGACGGCCACCATGCCGGAGGGCGCGACGCTCCTCGATTTGATGCTTCCGGCATACATTTTCGGCACGATCATACTGGCCACGCCGCTCGTCGCATTGGTGCTCGCTCGCCAGAGTGCCGACACCGAGGTCGACGAAGCGATCGCCACGTGGAGCGCGGAGATCAATGATGCTGTCCCCTACCCCGGTGACCGGGGGCAGGAGGCCACAGCTGAACTCGACACTCGTCGGGACGTTCCGCGTCGACCTGCCGATCCCCTTCGCAAGGGTGATGTGCAGGTAGTGCCACACAAACGAGTGCGGTAACCACCTCTCTGGTGAAGGACCCACCGTTCGGCGGGTCCTTCACCAGCCCCCGGCGCACGAGTGTTTGTTGAGGGCAGGGGCATTCGCCGGTCTGGATGCTGCCACCGGTGATCAGTGTGCGATGTACTTGGTGGCGAGATACTCGTCGATACCTTCGACCGATCCTTCGCGGCCGAAGCCGGACTCCTTCACCCCTCCGAAGGGTGCGGCCGCGTCGGCGATGATGCCTCGGTTGATTCCGACCATGCCGGTCTCGAGTGCGTTGGCGACTCGGGACGCTCGGTCGAGATTCTGGGTGTAGAAGTACGCAGCGAGGCCGTATTCGGTGTTGTTCGCCGCCGCGATCGCTTCGTCCTCCGTATCGAAGGTGGTGATCGCGGCTACCGGGCCGAAAATCTCCTCACGCAGCAGACGCGCGTCGGGACTCACACCGTCGAGAACGGTCGGGGAATAGAACGTTCCCGGCCCGTCAGGACGGCCACCGCCGATGCGGATACGTGCACCCTTCGCGACGGCGTCTTCGACCAGAGCATCGACGGTGGCGCACTGCTTCGCGGTGATCAGCGGTCCGATATCGGTTCCTGCTTCGAGACCGTGTCCGGTGCGCAAGGCACCGATGCGTGCGGTGAACTTCTCGCTGAACTCTTCTGCGACGCTACGTGCGACGTGGAATCGGTTGGCTGCTGTACATGCTTGGCCGCCGTTGCGGAATTTTGCAGCCATCGCGCCGTCGACCGCTGCATCGACATCAGCGTCATCGAACACGAGGAAGGGGGCATTGCCTCCGAGTTCCATCGACATCCGCAGGAGCCGATCCGCTGATTGACGAACCAGCAGCTTGCCGACACCGGTGGATCCGGTGAACGTGATCTTACGCAGATCAGCACTGTCGATCAGTGGTGCGGTCAGCGCTGCAGCATCGGAGGTCGGCAGAATCGACAGCACACCCTCGGGCAGACCCGCATCGGCGAAAATCTGACCGACCAGCAGCATCGTCAAAGGCGTTTCGGCCGCTGGTTTGACGATGATCGAACATCCGGCCGCCAGTGCTGGACCGATCTTGCGCGTGGCCATGGCCAGCGGAAAGTTCCAGGGGGTGATGGCCAGTACCGGCCCGACCGGTTCTCTGGTGACGACGATGGTGCCGGTTCCCGACGGGGACGGCGAGATTCGCCCGCTGATTCGGTTCGCTTCCTCGGCAAACCAGTGCAGGAATGATGCGCCGTATTCGATCTCCGCATACGCCTCGTGGAGCGGTTTACCCATCTCGAGAGTGATGGTGCGCGCGAGGTCGTCTGCCCGTTGATGGATGAGTTCGAATGCGGTGCGCAGTATTTCGCCACGTCGACGCGAGGGGGTCCGCGCCCAGTCCCCTTGCACGGTAGTGGCGTGTTCGAGAGCTCGGCGTCCGTCCTCGGGCGCGGCGTCGGCGACATGCGCAATCACGGCACCGGTCGCGGGGTCCTCTACGGGGAAAGTGGTGCCGGTAGACGAATCGACGAGTTTTCCACCGATCCAGAGTTGGGTGGGGACGCCCGCGGGGAGAGTGTGGGTCATAGCTCCTGCTGAGTGTGTGAAGGTTCATCGCCACGCCCGGCCAGTCGGCATCCGAAGGGGGTGCCGAGGCCGATGCAGGTCGCTCGGGTGTGGCCACCCGCGTTCGGTGGCCACACCCGAGCGGGCGAGCGGGTACTAGCTGGTGGTGACGGACTTGCGTGCCTTGTCCTGGAGGATTTCGAGTGCCCGGATGAGGTATCCACGGAAGACCGTGTGGTTTTCGCTCATCGGGAAGTGGCCGATCTCCTTCATTTCGATGAACTCGGCGTTCGGGATCTGCCCCGCAGTGCGGGCGCTGTCCTCGGGGGTGGTGAGGTAGTCGTAGTCACCGGTCAGCATCACAACCGGGCACCGGTCACCGTCGATGTCCGCGAGCTTTCCGCGCAGGTCGTGATCGACCGAGTAGAAGTGCAGGTCACCGCGGAAGGACTCGGAACCCTGGCTGTAGTAGAACCAGGTCTTCCAGCGGTCCGCCTCGGGCGACTGCGGGGCCATGAGGTCCCACACGCCGCTCGCGCAGACCTGTGCCGCGTTGGCGTGGGGGTGCTGCCACCAGTCGAGGTAGAAGCCGGGCGAGTAGTCCGCACCCTCGACAGGGATGACGCCGGCGAAGCGGTCAGGGTGCCGAAGCGCAAGCTGCAGGGCGATGTTCCCGCCGAACGAGGAGCCCATGAAGATCGGGTTCTCGAGTTCGAGCGCGTCGCACAGCGCCACGATGAAATTGGCGAAGTGGTCCGCGGAAAGCTGGTATTCCTCGGTCCACCATTCGGTGTTCTCCGGCGGATCCGACTTGCCGTGCCGCGGCAGGTCGTAGGCGATGACACGGTAGTTGGCGGTGATCTCCTCGTCTTCGAGCAGACCGCGCCACTGGTGGTTGTGGCAGCCGGCGGTGTGCTGGCACACCAGCGGCTGGCCGGTGCCGTTCTCGAGGTAGAAGACCTTGTACAGCAGTCCGTCGACGTCGACGTCGACGTAGTGGCCGGTGACCGGGGAAATCTTGCTCATCAGTGTTCCTTACGGCTCAAAGGGGGTGGGAGGATCAGACCGGGACGCCGACGGTGCGCAGGAGTTCGATCTGGCGGGTGATGCACCGCAGGTTCTGCATCAGCACCAGGATGTCGCCTTCGAGCTTCATGTCGCGCTGGAAGCTCGCGGCCCAGATGCCGTGGTACATCGGGGCGGGCACCGGGACGCCGAAGTTACGCCAGGTCTCGGCGCTGGCACGCAGCGCGAACTGGTACGGCACATCCAGCGGACCGGGGTCGATCGCGATGTCCACCACGTTGCCGCGGCTCATCTGGATGACGAACGTGTGGTCGGTCATGTCGAGCAGGTACGAGCAGGTGAAGTACTTGCCGTGTGCCTGGATCTCGGGGTCGGTGTTGTTCGCCTCGGTGAACGAGGCAGCCCAGTCGGCCGTGTCGAGGGCACGCGTAGTGACGGTCATGTGGGATTCCTTCGATGAGGGAGACAGCGAGGCCGAGTGCGAGCACTCGCTCCGGTATGCCGACCCGAATCCGGAAAGTGCTGGCCTCCCGGATGCCGTGCCGGCCATGACAGCCATCACACCTCGTGTCCGCCGGGTGCGTCCAATACCTATCCGGCCCGGATCGATAGGCAATGACTACTGGTCTCCCGGGGTGGTGTTGTCTATCTTCGGAAACATGCAACCCCAGCTCGACCTGCGACTTCTGTCCTATTTCGTGGCAGTTGCCGAAGAGCTGCACTTCGGGCGCGCAGCCGCCCGTCTGCACATCGCTCAGCCCTCACTGAGCGTGCAGATCCGCAAACTCGAGCAGAACCTCGGCGCAGTGCTGCTGCTGCGCAGCAGCAGGCATGTCGAACTGACCCCTGCCGGCCAGATCCTGCTCGACGAAAGCCGCCGGTTGCTGGCGAACGCCGAACGAGCAGTCAACCTCACCCGCGAAGCCGCCCACGGCGTCAGTACCCGCAAGTTGGTCATCGGCTTCCAAGGCAACGCAGCTGCAGAGCTCACACCGCACATTCTCAGCACGTTCCAGTCGCTGCATCCGGGCATCCAGGTCCAGATGCACTCCTACGACTTCTCCGACCCGTATGTCGGGTTGGCCGACGGATCCTCCGATGTCGCCTTCGTCCGGCCCCCGCTGTTGATGCAGGACTGGCTGGGCATGGAAACCCTGTTCGTCGAACCCAGGGTGATGGTCGTGTCTGCGAATCATCCGCTCGCCCAGTTGCCCGAGGTGAGCGTCGAGCAGGTCACCAACGAGTTCTTCGTCGCACGCAAAGCCCCCGAGAACTGGCGAAACTACTGGCTGGCCACAGAATCGCGCCAAGGCGAACCGGTGCGGGTCGGCGCAGACGTCGCCACCGTCGACGAATGCTTCGAAGCGATCCTCGCCGAGCGCGGCGTGGCATTCTCACAAGCCTCGACGCAGCGCTTCTACAGCAGACCGAGCCTGGCATTCGTGCCGGTGACCGACATCCCGCCCACGGCGCTGTCCATCGCCTGGCGCACGGATGTCGCATCCAAACCCGTACAGAATTTCATCGACACAGCACGCGCTGTGGCCTCGCTCCACACCGTGCCCGGAGCATGGTCCACCCGGCCTCACAACTCGATCACCGAAAGTGCCCACCGCACGACAGGCTGACTTCTCCTGGCCCCTCGAATCGGCATTCCGATCACTGGTGCCTTCTTACCGAACCCATTGCTCAGCGTGCGAGACCTGACCCCGCTATCTCACCGGTCTTCCCCTTCGATGCTCCTGCGCCGGAGGCGCCGAGGGCAACGAGCCCGCGTCCTTCGACACCTGGCTCGTCTCGTTCTTTCATGCGTTGCCGCCCCGGGACCCCGTACCGCCTCTGGGACGGCATCGTCCTCGACGACCCGACCCGGCCCGAGGGTCACCGTGTCACAGAGAACGACAACAGCTTTCAAGATAGAATCGTTTCTATGGGAGAAAACTCAATCAGTGGGGACCCCGTCTTCTACGTCGATTGTGATCCGGGAATCGATGATGCACTGGCGTTGATATACCTCATCAAATGCCACGCCGATCTGCGTGGCATCGGAGCAGTTGCCGGCAATGTCGCTGTGGACCAGGCCGCAGAGAACGCGCGTCGCTGGCTCGCGCTGACCGGCCGCCCCGATATCCCGGTCGCAGTAGGAAGACAGGAACCGATGACCGGGGAATTTTGGGGAGGTGCTCAATGGATCCACGGACCCAACGGGTTCGCCGGCCTGGACTTACCTCCGTCCCAAACGCCCACGGACCATATGGCCGCCGCAGAACGGCTGGTCGCAACGGCTCACGAGATCGGGTCCCGGCTTCACATCATCGCTCTCGGCCCACTGACGAACATCGCGGTCGCACTGGCGATCGACGAAACTCTCCCAGAAACTGTCGGTGCCATCACCATCATGGGCGGCGCTCACCTCGTTCCCGGCAATGTCTCCCCCCACGCCGAGGCCAACATCTTCGCCGACCCCGTCGCCGCATCGCAAGTGTTCTCTGCCCCCTGGCGGAATCTCACGCTGGTACCACTCGACATCACGAACAATCACAGTCTTTCCCGAGCCGACGTGGACCTGCTGCAGACCGCATCCACCGATCCGGCAGTCCAACTCGCTGCAACGATGCTCGCCTACTATCTCGACCGACACCCGGAGTTCGACCACTCCAAATGCCTGTTGCACGACCCCCTTGCCGCAGCAATTGCCCTCGGTTCGGTCAGCTTGAACGAGTCCCCCTCGTGCACGATTTCGGTAGAAACCGACGGAGAGCATCGTGGCCGCACGCTCGTGACCTTCGACGAGGACGCATCACCGGACACGTCGGCATCGCGGCACCGCATCGCCTTGTCCGCGACTGCCGATTTCGGCCCCCTTCTCATGAGCGCCCTGCTCCCGAATGCCCAGACACTTCGGGAGCCTGACGCACAGATCATCTCTTTGCCCAGTTGCCCACAATGAGCGCCGACCAGGTCACCGATAAGGCCCCCATTGCACGGACACCACCCGAAAACCGACGAAAGCATTGGCTGGTTCAGACGAATCACGACAACTCGGTCACCGATCACCCCACCACAGGCCGGATCTCACCTACGAGGTCGAGACTGCGTTCTTGTCACGATGGCCCCGTCTCACCGAACCCCGGTCAAGGTGCGAAACCTGACCACAACCATCTCGATTGATCCGTCTTTGATGTTCCCGCCACCGGATGCCCCGAGGACACCTACCCCGTCTCGTTCGACGCCTCGCTCATCTTCTCCATGCGTTGCCGTTGCCGGACCCCGTATGCCGCCTCTCGGACGGCGGCGTCGTCCTCGAGCCCCGACCCGAGCGCCCCACCGATGGTCGCAATGGACGTCAGCAACCAGGTGAGCGTCAGATAATCGGAGAAGCTCACCCCGTGCCCGAGAACACGGGACAACAGTTCCGGGGGAAGAGTCAAACTCGCAGTAGCCAACAGCAGACAAAACAGAGCCACGTGCAGCACGACGACACCGACGGTCAAGGTCACCACGGTCGCGGTATTGTACAGCACCGAACGGTCACGCTCCTCCGGTGATTTCGGACGCTCTCACAGTTCATGGTCGAGGATCAGCCAGAGAATCATCGCCATGATCGACAGGACCGTCACCGCACTCATACGCCACGGTCCCATCGTGTCGGCGAACAACCAGATCGTATTGGTGGCCAAGGCGATCGCCCCCGTGGCGAACGCGCCGACGAGAACCTTCGACAGTCCGGTCACCAGCCGCCACGGCCGGTTGGCACGCACCATCCCCGACAACAACCGCAGTCGCCGCAGTCCCGAAGGCGCAAAATACCGGATGCCGTCCTCGATCTGCGTAGACGGAAACTGCCGCGCGGCCCCGGGCGTGAGTTCCGGCTCACCGAGTATGTGGGTGATCGCAAGTTCGGTGACCGTGCGAACGCGACGCTCGATGCCGAAACCACCCACTCCCGCGACCGAGACGAGCGCGAATTTGTGGTCGGCGCTGACGTCGGCCACCACAGGCAGGGTGTCATCGCGGCGCGGCAGATCGGTGAGGTAGACGACGATGTCTTCGTGTTCCGAAGACGGATCGACCGTGTCGATGACCTCCGCGAACTCCGCTTGCTCGTCGGGAAGATACGGTTCGTTGCGCACACACACCGTCCACCGGCGCTCGACGCGAGCAGAGCTGCGCAGGCGTTCCGGCAGGTACTCCGCAATGCGTTCGGCCAGTGCCGCCGGCTCGCCCGGATCCGCGATCAACAACACCGAGACCTGCTCACCGCCGGCACCGGAACGCGATCCTTGCAGATGCTCGTTCGCCGACACCGTCTTCGCGTACCCGCTCGGTACCCCCGCAAACTCCATGCAGTCGCACGCACATTGCCGTGCAGCGCGACGTCGGCTGTCACCCGACGAACTCGCGAGCTTCCGCGATTCGCGATCTCCATCAACAACCCTGGGCACGGGCCGCCCTTCGGTTCGTCGACCTGACGAAAAGCGAACCGAAGGACGGCCCATGCCGTGGAGACGCATAACGGCAGCACTCACCGAACACCGACAGAGACGGCTCTACCCGGACCGACCCGCAAGCGGGTACGCGGACATCCGTTCGCGGAGCAGCCCCGGCTCCGACTCCTCGGCATGTCGCCGACTCGTACTACTTGTGCGCCAGCGACTGACTTTCCGCCACCGCACGGTCGGGGTGTTTGTCGCTCCGGACCCATCGACCCAGGAGCAGTACCGCCACGCCGGCCACGAGCATGGGAATCGACATCGCATAGAACACTGCACTGGCGGACCACCCCATCCCGAGAGCCGCTCCGACCACGATCGGCCCGACAATTCCACCGATGCGGCCCACACCCAATGCCCAACCGACACCGGTCGAACGCATCGATGTCGGATAGAACACCGCAGACAAGGCGATCAAGCTCTTCTGTCCGCCGCTGATACACACACCCGCAAAGAAGTTGGCAGTCAGCAGGACCCACAACGGCGCACTCAAAGCAAGACCGGTCAATGCGACGAACGCGAATCCGACGATGTACACCGTTCCGAGGGTGAGATACGCACCGAGTCGGTCCATACACGGCCCGGTGACAAACGCCGCAGCGATGCCGCCGACAGTCGTCAGGGTCGTAGCGGTGACCACCGTACCCATGTCGTAGTCCAGGCTCGTCATGATCGACGGTAGCCAGCTCTGCAGTGCGTAGAACTCACCGAGATTGATGACGAAGACCAACCACAGCAGCAGCGTGCCCAACACCCGGTCACGGGTGAACAGGTTCCTCAGTGCAGTGCGCTGTTCGTCAGGCTGCTTCTCTGCCTCGTAGGTGAAGTCGGAGCCGGCGGCGAGACCGGGATCGATCCTGCGCAGGATCGACCTGACCCGCTTGGGTTCGGCACCTTTGTTGATCATCAAGGTGAGCGAGTCCGGCAGAAAGCGCAGCAATGCCGGGAGCAGCAGAAGCGGTGCTACTGCGCCGACGACGAGCACCGAGCGCCAGCCGAAGATCGGGATCAGCCAACCGGAGACCAACCCTGCCGCGACGAAACCGAGGGAGAAACCGCAGTAGATCGCCAGGACGAAGGTCGCTCGAAGACGCTTGGGGCTGTATTCGCCCGTTAGCGCGATGGCACTGGGCGCAGCAGCACCGAGCCCCATTCCGGTGATGAAACGCAACGCCATCAGCTCGGTGACGTTCTGCGACCAGGCCGCGGCCAACGTGCCGAGCGCGAAGAGGACTGTGCTCGCAATAATCATCCGGCGGTGACCGAACCGCTCGGACAGCGGCGAGAGCGCCAGATAGCCGACCATCAGACCGGCGAGAGCGGCAGAGAAGATGGGCCCGAGCACTTGTTTCGACAGACCCCACTCCTCGGCGATGTGGGGCGCCATGTAGCTGATGCTCTGGGTGTCGAAGCCGTCGATGAACATGACCAACCCACACAGGCCGATCACGATGTACTGGTATCGACTCACCGGCCGCGAATCGATGAAATCCGGCAGTGTCACGCGCGATGGTGCGATGGACATGAGTGCCTCACAGTGTCTGGTACCGGGATTCCCGGATGTGGTGGTGGTAGCGGATCACGCGGTGACAACAAGATCGCCCGACGGTACGAAGGCGTCGCAGTAGAAGTTGTCCGGTGCCAAACCGGCCTCGTGGACGAAATCCTCGCGTGCCGCCGAGGTCATTGCGGGACTTCCGCATGCATAGACCTCGTGGCCGCTGAGGTCTGCATAATCCTCGAGCACGGCTCGATGAACGAGACCGGTGCGACCGGTCCAGTCCTCGGCGGGATGCGACAGGACCGGAGTGAAGCAAACCCGATCCGAAACCGAGGGCCACTTCTCGGGCAACTCGGGCAGGTAGATGTCCTCTTGCCGTCGTGCACCCCAGTAGAGATGCAACGACCGCTCTCCCCCGCGTTTGAGGTGGTCCTCGACGATCGACTTCACCGGGGCGAAGCCGGTGCCGCTGGCGACGAAGATGACGGGCCTGTCCGAGTCGGGGTTCAACGAGAACTCGCCGTAGGGCAGCTCGATTCTCAGTTTGCTTCCCTTCTCGAGCGTGCGAAGCACCTCCTCGGAGAATCGTCCCCCCTGCACGTGACGAATGTGCAGTTGCACTCCGTCGTTCTCGTGCGGCGGATTCGCCATCGAATAGTTGCGGCTGTCCCCGTCGTCGAGAAAAACCTTGAGGTACTGACCCGCGGCGAACTTCGCACGCACTCCGGTGGGCAGACGCAGCTGCACGACCGCGACATCGGGTGTCGGGCGAGTGATTCGGTGGACCTTCGCGGTGAGTTGCTTACGTACCACCTTGTCTCGTTCGGTGATCCGCTTCGGTGTGATGTCGACGTCCGTGGTGGGCTGCGCCTGACAGAACAGCACTCCGTTTTCGGGGCCTTGCGCCGTTCCCCGGCCGCGCACCGCGAGGCTGCCGGCATCGAGCGCACCTTCACAACTCGAACACACGCCTTTGCGGCACGAGTACGGGATCGCGTATCCCGCGCGTTCCGCCGCGTCGAGCACACTCTCGTCGGGCTCGCACGGAAAATTGATGTCCGATCCCGTGACGGTTACCTGGTAGGTCATGACGTGACTCCTGCGGTTACGTGTGATGAGGCGCCGGCGGTGGCGCCGACCAGCCGCACCGCCGCGACAACGGCGTCCGCATCGGCTGTTCCCTTGCCGGCGATGTCGAACCCGGCGCCGTGCCCGACACTGGAGAACCGCACGCCGGCGCCGATCGTCATCGCGGCTGCGGTGCGTCCGGCGAGGAGTTTGACGGGAATATGGCCCTGGTCGTGGTACATGGCGACGAACGCGTCGAAGCTGGTATCGCCGAGCATGAGGTCGGCTCCGACCGGTCCGCAGGCGTCGATCCCTGCGGCGCGCAGCCGCTCGACCGCAGGCGCTGTCACCCGCAGATCGTCGTCGCCGAACAGGCCGCCTTCTCCGGCATGCGGATTGATACCGAACACGCCGATACGCGGGGACGCGATGCCCTGGTCCTGAAGGGTCTGCACCACAGCGTGCGCTGCCCTGTACACCAGCTCCGGTGTGAGGCGCCCGAGCGCATCTTTCAATGATTCGTGCAAGGTGGCGTGCACGATGCGCAGGCCGGCACCGACGAGCATCAGGAAAACCTCGTCCCGTCGCGCGCCGACGAGTTCGGCCAGCAGGCCTGGATATCCGTTGAAAGAGATACCGGCGGCGTTGATCGCGGTTTCCGAGTGCGGGCACGCGACGATGCCGCGGGATCCACCGCCCTGCAGGCAGCGCACCGCGCGTTCGAGGTACGCCACGGTCGCCGTCCCGGCTTCTGCGCTCACCCGGCCCGGGGCGAACGCTCCGGGGGGCAACGAGTCGACGGGGAGGATGTCGACCACACCGGCGAGGGGTGCGCGGTGGCCGTCGACCGTCTCGCGGAGCGTCATGCCGCCCTGGTGGGCGAGCGATTCGATGACATGTCGATCGCTCACCAGGACCGGATTGAATGCGGGATGTTCCTGTGCTGCCACGACGGCTTTCACCGCGATTTCGGGGCCGATTCCGTTCGGGTCGCCGATTGTGAGCAGGACCCGGGGCGGGGACCCGTTCATAGTGGGAGCGCCAGCAAGGTATCGATGTTGGTGCTGTCGCACACCACGACCCGTTCGGCAATCTTCAACTGACCGTCGACCTCCACGTACCGGTCGACATATCGCCCGCTGGTGAAGATGTCGGATTGGCCGTCACGCATCACCCGCACCACCAGGAAGCTGGTTTCGGCATGGATACCGTCGCCGTTCTCGTCCAGCACCAGGGGCTGGCCCAGGATATGACGGTAGGTGTGTCGCTCGTAGATGTTGGCTTCGCGCAGTGCCGATACGCGGTCGACGAGCATGCGGCGAGTGTTGGCCCATACCAGTCCTGCGGGCAGGCCCTCGCTGTAGTTCTGCGCGGTGGTGATCCGGTACATGCAGTCCTCGACGAAAAAGTCCGGCCAACGCTCGAGCGGGCCCTCGTCGATGCAACGG
Organism: Rhodococcus sp. PD04; assembly: GCF_035918275.1. Taxonomy (NCBI): domain Bacteria; kingdom Bacillati; phylum Actinomycetota; class Actinomycetes; order Mycobacteriales; family Nocardiaceae; genus Rhodococcus; species Rhodococcus sp. PD04. The sequence continues at coordinate 256,810 of NZ_CP142144.1, forward strand.
GAGTAGTCGGCCTGCACACGGCCGATTCGCTGGAAGTCGTTCATGCTCATGCCTCTTCCTGTCGGTTCATCGCGGTCCGGTATGCCTTCCAGAAGCCGCGTACCGATGCTTCGGTGACACGGCTCTCGCTGGATTCGGCCAGACTTCCTCCCATTTCGAGCACTGCAGACTCGCTTGCTGCACCTGCGATTCCGCGTTGCACGAAACCTCCGACGCAGCCGTCCTCCATCGAGATGTAACCTGCGGGGCCCACCAGGTTGGACTGCTTGAGACGGATCTCTCGCTGCTCGGGCGTGTCTTCTTCGAATCCGAGATATGTCCAGTTCAAGCGGGTTTGCTCGACTCCGGTCGGCAGGATCTGGCGCACGGCCACGGAGTTCTGGATCTGTTGCAGCACGAAACCCGGGAAGACGGAGAGGATCTGCAGCGTCGTATCGTCGCCGACCTCGCTGAACCCCTCGAGCAGCGACGGATCGGCCAGTTTGTAGGCGCTTTCGGATCGGATGTTCTGGTCGGCGTAGGCGACGTCCTTCTCGGCGTCTCGGTCGATCGCCGAGTAACTGACGTGGTGGCCGCCGCTCTCGTCGACGATGATCCCGCCGCGCTGCGACAGGCGGTTGAGTTCGAAGGTGGTGAAGAACAGGTGCAGGATGCTGGCGTGGTAGGAGTCCTTGACGTTCTCTACGTACAGCTTCCAGTTGTTGGGAAGCACCTGCGTGAAGCGTCCGATGATCTCGGGCGTACGGCCACTGAGGACCCGGGCGATCCGGCTCGTGATCTCTTCGCCGAGATACTCTTCGATGTCCGGCACGTCATCGGAAAAGCTTCCGAAGACCAGGCCGTGGAGGACGGCGATGCGCATCTTGCGCGGGCCGTGATCCTCCATGCAGAACGAATCAGGCATTCCCCCTTTGCCTTTGATTCCGTCTCTGAAGGCGACGCCGGTCAGATCGCCCTGCAGGTTGTAGCTCCAGGCGTGGTAGACGCAGGTGAAGTCCTTCGTGTTTCCGCGGTCGTCCAGTGCCAGGAGGGCACCGCGGTGGGCACAGCGGTTCTCGAATCCGTAGAGCTCCCCGTCGCGATCACGTGCCACGATCACCGGCGTCTCGCCGACGAAGGTCGAGCAGTAGTCTCCCGGGCCGGCTACCTCTGCCTCGAGGCACAGGTAGCTCCAATACGGCCCCTGGAACAGCTTGGTCTGCTCGGCGGCGTAGACATCCTGGTCCTGGAACACCCGATACGGCACTCGGGTGAGATCGTCGGTCCACTCCACCGGGGTATCGCGGCCTGTGTCGACAACGCTGCTTTCCATTATTTCTCCTCAGTCTGGACAACCAGTCGGGACATCAGAGAACTCGCTCGCTTGGGCTTGACACACCCCGCGCTTGTTCGTATAACGAACAGATGAGCAATTCTCGAACAATTAAGCAGGACGCCCAAGAAAGTGTCAAGAGTTCTTCCCGCGCCCCCGAAGGAATGGCCGGATTGGCGAAGGGTCTGGCGGTCATCGAAGCCTTCGACATCCGCCACCCACAACTGACCGTCACCGATGCCGCACAGCGGACCAACACCTCTCGCGCCGCGGCACGGCGCTGCCTGCTCACCCTCGTCGAGCTCGGCTACCTGACCCACGACAACGGAAACTTCCGCCCGACACCGAGAATGCTCCGTCTCAGCGGCGCCTATCTGGACACCGCGCCGCTCCCGCAACTCGCCCAGCCGCAATTGACCGAGGCTCGCGATGCGTTGGACGAATCGGTATCGCTCGCTGTTCTCGAAGACGGATGGGCCCTGTTCGTCGCCCGCGCCGAGGCCACCCGGATCGTGTCGACCGGAGTCCGGGTCGGCGCCAAACTGCCCGCCCACAACTCGGCAACCGGTCGAGTACTGCTGGCAGGACTGACCGATACACAACTGGACGACTATCTCCGACAGTGCCACCTCCAGACACGCACACCCCAGACGCTGACCGAAATCGATGCCGTCAGGGAACGGATTCTGGCAGCGAGGGAGAGCGGCATGGCGTATACCGACGAAGAAATCGAACTCGGCATGCTGTCGATAGCCGTACCGGTCCGAAACGCCCGCGGTGAAACCGTGGCGGCCATGAGCGTCAGTGCATCCACCGCCAGAACCACCCTCCACGACCTCCAGGAGGCGGCCGTACCCGTACTGAACGAGTACGCCCAAAGGCTCGGCCGGCTTCTGTGAGATCCCTCGAAGGGTGCACCCGGGCGCGACATCCGTGCGCGAAACGATCGCTGCACCCTGCAGGCGTGCCTCCGGAAGAACACCGACATCAAGGATGCGACGACCGATCCATGGAATCAGGTCTTGATGCGGTCCTGAACACCTCAAGAAGACATGCGCGAGGGCGGTTCGCAGGGCCCTCAAAGGGTGCGAGGTCGACAAGTATGAGAACTTCTACCCGCGAACAACAGTGCCCACGTGCACGGACAGCTGGTCGCACTATCGGCGCTTCGGCGCTGGCGACCGGTCTCCAGGACCGGCAGGCCGGACGTCATCGACGTCCGGCCTGACAGTCCTGCGAGGGCAACGAGGCACTCGCGGGGATAGCCGATCTCGCCGCGGTGAGTGGTACGGAATCCGAGTGCACGGTCGATGATTCCGCTCCGCACGCGATAGTCGACGCCCGCGGGGTCAGCACATCGGCTGGTGGAACGATTCGATCGATCATCGCTGCAACGACCATCCGGTCACCGCAGCTTCCACCCCGCCCGAAGAATGGACGAGCGCTCGTCAGGGCCGCCGAGGTGTGTTCGCGGCAGGAAGAAAGGCGCTGGAAGTCTCACCGATCGCGTCGTCCAGGAAGTTAGATCCGATACCGGAATCGAGGGACGCGATAGCCCTTGCCGATGCGGCACCGTCGACGCATGGTTCGAGAAGTTCTTCGGCAACGAGCATGCCCGGTTGCAGCAACCGCAGGCCCTGCAATGGATAGTGCGAGTGCGGGTGGTCCGTCCCGTGATCTGAAAACATGGGAAGGCGGACACCCGACTCCTCGCAGCATCCCGCTACGTCAGGCGTCGAGGACCAGCGTGGGTGTGCGAGAACGTCCGACACAGATCATCATCGTCTGGCCCTTGTCTCGGTCTGCCTGAGAGAGGATCGAATCGTGATGTTCGGGAACTCCGTCGAGCACGCGGGTTTCGCAGGACCCGCAGAATCCGTCCTCGCAGGAGTACAGGATGTTCGGGTTCGCTTCGAGAACGACTTCGAGCAGGGTGCGGTCTGCAGGCACCTTCAACGTGCACCCGGTCCGGCGCAGTTCGACCTCGAATTCGGTGGGCGACTGCCCGTCCGATGCGTCGGCAGCCTCGGAGGAATCGACCTCCACGACAGGGGCACCGAACCGCTCGAAATGAATTGCTTCGTCACCGAGCGCCGGACCACACACCGATTTCACCGCCTGCAGTAGACCTTCGGGGCCACAGCAGTACACGGCGGTGCCGACCGGAACGTCGGCCACGGCGCCTGCCAGGTCGAGGTTTCCGAATTCGTCTGCAGGACAGACGTCTACTTCGCCGAGTCCGCAAATCTCTTCCACGAATGCCATCGTGGCGCGGCTGCGGCCGCCGTAGAGTGCGGACCAGCTGGCGTTCTCCCGTGACAGTTTCCGTGCCATCGAAAGAATGGGAGTGATTCCGATTCCTCCGGCGATCAGGAGGTAGTGGGATGCAGGCTCGAGGACGAAGTGGTTGCGGGGTCCCCGCACCGCGAGGAGGTCCCCCACCCGGACACTGTCGTGGATTTCCTTCGACCCACCGCGTCCTTGCTCTTCTCTGAGAACGGCGATCCGGTAGGCAGTCTTGTCCTCGGGGTCACCACACAGGCTGTACTGCCGAACGGTCCCGGAGGGCAGCACGAGGTCGATATGTGCTCCGGGCTCCCATTCGTCGAGGGCGGCCCCCTCCGGATGCTCGAGGGTCAGCGACAACACGCCGTCGGATTCGAGTCGTTGTTGCCGGACCACGAGGCGGCTGGTCTCTTGTGTCATTGTCAGATCCTTGAGGTCGAGAGAACTGGCGCGTAAGCACCCGGGGTGCGGTATCCCCCTTTGAGAACGTCGACGAAGGCGGTGGCGAGAGAGACCTGGGTGAGGGACACCAGCATGTCGAGTTCCATCCGCAGTACTGCCATCGCTTCGGCGCCTTGCGGGCTGTCCCAGTCCTGTTGGTCGATCAGGACACCGGCGAGCAGGTTGCCCGATTCGCGGGCTGCTTCGGCCATGGCGGTGGCGAAGCCGATGGGGACCTGGGGCAGTACCGAACCGATGAGAATGACCATGTCCGATTCGGTGACCAATTCGTCGATACGACGCACCACCGTGGCCTCGGCGTTGATGTCGCGTACGGCCGCCTCGGCGGGCGAGTGCGCGGTGACGACGTCGACATCGGTCAACCCCGCCCGAGCCATCTGCTCGACCAGGTCGTCACCGGACTTCCCCTGGGGCACCAGCAGTATTCGAGCTACGTAGGACAGCCGGCGGGGTGTCGTCTCGCTCATGACAGCGTTCCTCGTTTCTGAGTGTTCGGGCGGCGCAACTGTGGACGGATCACGACGTGGGGGCTCACCGGCCCCTGTCCGGTGGCCATCCGCCCCAACATGTCGTCGACCTCGTCGAGGCCGACGTCGACGGAGGGCACGATCTCCAATCCGGATCGGCCGCCGGCGAGAAGTTCGATGCTGCGTGTGACTGCATCAGGAGAGCGGCCTCGGACACCGACGATGGTGTTGGCGCCGCGCACCAGAGATTTGAGATCGAGTTCGCAGACCGGGGTCGACCCCAGTCCGCCGATGACCAGCCGGCCCCGCTTGCGCAGCACACGGGCGGCGGCGGCCACGGCCTGTCCCCCGAGTCCGACGGTGTCGAGGAGTACATCGGCTCCCTCACCGCCGGTGGCTCGCAGGATCAGTTCGGCAAGGTCGTCGTTGTCGTTGATCACCGGCACCGCACCGAGAGATTCGGCGATCTCGAGGCGCCCGGCCGACTCCGGTACCCCGATCACGACGATGCGGGCGGCACCGACAGCCCGGGCTGCGGCTACTGCGGAGATACCGTGGTAGCCGGGGCCGATGATCACGACCGTCGACCCCTCCTCGGCGCCGCCGGCATCGACCGTCCAATCCAGCGCGTTGGCGAAAGGCTGTGTCCACGCCGCGAGGTCCGCATCGAGATCCGCCGGTAGGCGGTACACGAGGCTGTTTGCGCTGAGCTGCATGTATTCGGCGTTGCCGCCGTGCAGACCGGACCCGTCGTTCGCCGGGACCAGACCTACTCGCCGCTTTCCTACGAACAGATCGGTCTGGGGGCACATGCGGTGATCACCGATGCGGCACGCCGGGCAGTCCTGCTGCATACACGGCAGGTACTCCTCCAGCGCGACCCTGTCGCCGGGCCGCACGTCCCATGCGGCGGACTGGGTCCGATCCACCGAGACGACGGTCCCGACGACGTGATGGCCGAGCACTGTGGGCGAGTCCAGTCCGGCCCGATAGAGACCGACATCGGTTCCGCACACCGCGGAGGATTCGACTTCGAGCCAGCCCACGGCACCGACGGCTGCGCTGGTGTCGAGGTGGCGGATGGTCGTCGTTGTGTCGGGCATCGATACCGCGGCGCGGACCATCGTCGGCGGGCCGGCTAACGAGGGTGTCGATGCGGTGTCGATGTCGGCTCTATTGGTCACGACGGATTCCTTGTTTCTTGTTGCCGGAGTGGTCAGATGGAGACGAAGTCTTCGCCTTCGACCATGCGGAGTGCGTCCTCTGCACCCTCCTGGAAGGGCGTTGCCTTCGGCAGCAGGACCGAGGTCGACCGCACACGCTGGTGTTCGGGCTGCAGGCCGGGCAGGGTTTCCGCTTCGAGTTCCTCGAGGGCGGCGAGCAGTCGGCGGCGGGCCAAGATGATGCCGGCGTCGGAGGTTCCGAGGCGTTCCTTGGTGCGATCGCAGATTGCGCCCATCGATTCCTGCAGGGAGAAGTCCTGGGCGGCGATGCCCTCGATGCCGGAGAACGTCTTCTTCTGCTTCTGTGCCTCGCGGTCCATCAGATAGTCGTTGTCCTTGTTCGCCAGCGTCCGGTAGGTCCCGGGGATGTACTTGGCGTGGATTCCGTCTCCGTTGCGCATCGACGCGAGTTCGTCCTCGCGCAGCTCCCGGGTGGGGTGGTAGTTGATGCTCCACGCCCAGCACGTCTCGTCGTCGATGGGCACCCAGGCGTGCCCGCCGAGCGGATTGTGGGTGCCGAACGGGGGAATGATGGTGTACCAGGGCATGATCCACTGGGTGATCCGCCAGTAGTACTCGTCGTCGTTGGCGTTGCGGCGAGCACCGATGACCAGACCGCCGTCGCTCTCGGCGACCTCGAACTTGGGGCGGGTGTCGGCCTTGAGGTACTTGTTGCCCTCGGTCCCCGAGTGCATCGGGTCGTCGTCGAGGTTGAATCGGTGGGCGAACGAGACGTGGCTCGAGTCGATGCCGCCCTCCATTGCCTGCAGGTAGTTCGTCTCCTGCAGTCGCTTCGAGACGAATCGGTGGCCGTCGCCGAGCATGGCCCATTCGAGTTCGGGGAGTTCGGGCTTGAGCTCGGGCGGACCCATGTAGGTCCAGATCACGCCGCCGCGCTCGACACACGGGTATGCCTTCTGCTTGATCCGGGACTTGAACTTCGAGTCCTCCGGTTCGGACGGCATGTCCACGCAGTTGCCCTCGACGTCGTACTTCCAGCCGTGGTATGCGCAGCGCAGGCCGCAGTCCTCATTGCGGCCGAAGTACAGCGAGGCGGTGCGGTGACTGCAGAACTCGTCGAGCAGCCCGAGCCTGCCCTGGGTATCGCGGAATGCGATCAGTTGCTCGCCGAGCAGCTTGACGCGGACCGGGGCGCAGTCCGGCTCCGGCAACTCCTCCGCCAGCAACGCCGGGATCCAGTACCGGCGGAAAAGCCGGCCCATGGGCGTATCGGGGCCCGTCTGAACCAGCAGAGTGTTCTGGTCTTGCGTCAGCATGGCAGTCCTTTCGACCTTCAACGACTGATTGCGTCCGAATAGCGCGCATGTGCGCGGAAATTGATCGGTGGGAGCACTGTGGCACACGTCGCTTCGCACCGTCAACCATGGGCGGCCTTATTTTTCGCCCTAAGGCCCCTGGTACTCGCTGTTTCTGTCGCCGAGACACGCGATGGATCACCACCGGCGAAGGTCCGCACTCCGCCGTGGAAGGTCCGAAAGGAACGCGCATATGCGCGCAGATCGGACTCCACTACACTCGCGGTCGTGGGATCGAAGAAGCCCACTCAGTGAGGGCACCGGAGAGGAACAGATGACGCGAGCCAAAAGCGCGGTGGACGCCATGCCGTCGTCGACCCCCGTGCGGCCGGCCCGCCCGAAGGACGCGGTCCAGTCACTCGAACGCGCCATCGCAGTGCTGACCACCTTCGACCGCGAGCATCGCCACCTCACATTGACCGAGGTGGCAGATCGGTGCCGACTTCCCCGCTCGGCGGCGCGCCGATTCCTGCACACCCTCGTCGAACTCGGATTCGTCGAGGTCTCCGGCCGCAAGTTCACCCTGACACCGCAGGTACTCGAGCTGGGCTATGCCAACCTGTCGAGGTTTACCCTCGCCGATGTGTGCCAGCCGCACCTCGAGGCACTTGCGCGAAACCTGGGGCTCTCCGCGTCCGTCACAGTGCTCGACGGTCCGGACATCCGGTACGTCAGCAGAGTGGAGGTTGCGTCCGGCATGTCGGTGTCCTTGAAGGCGGGTAGCCGATTGCCCGCCCATCGGACAGCGACCGGACGGGTGCTGCTGGCCGCACTTCCCGAAGCCGAACTGAACCGGCATCTCGACTTCTCGGCTCCCCAGGACCCGCACCCGGCGCCAGCCCACGACGAGCGCAGTCGACTCGAGCGCGAGTTGGACATCATCCGCCGCCAGGGCTGGGCCTTCGCCGACCAGGTTCTCGATGTCGGAGTGCAAGCGTTGGCCGTGCCGCTGCGCTCTCGAACCGGCCGCGTCGTCGGCGCACTCACCGTGTCGATGTACCAAACGCACGAATCCGCGCGCACCCTGGTTCCGCGGTACCTTCCCCCACTCCTCGAAACCGCCGGTCGAATCTCCCTGGAACTGCGCGCCGGAATCGACGTCTGAGCGCATCCCATCCCGCGAGGACGCGCACGTCCGCCCGTCGCCGAACACCCACGGCGTGCTCCGCGGCCTCCCGTCACATCTCGCCACGCTTCGATGGCCCACGAGAGCCGGGGACGCGGCGAGGTAGGTGCCACACCCTAGGACGTGCGACACTTGCGTCCGAAGATAGGTTTCTTGAACGCTATGCGGACGCTTTGCGCTGAGATCGTGCGCACCGTCGCACAGCGATAGGACTGTCGATGGAGTGCCTGTAGTGAACAACCGCAATTCCCGAGCATTACTGCCGTTGCTGACGGCAGCCATGGCGATCGGCCCACTGCTGACCTACGGCCTGAGCGCGACGAGCGCGCTGGTCATCGACTCGCTCGGCATCACCGCGGCGCAGTTCGGAATGCTCGCCACGCTCAGCTTCCTGGCGGCGGCTACCCTGTCCCTGACCTTCGGGCGATTCAGCGACCGCTTCCCCGCTCGCGCACTGCTCGTCACGATCTTCGCGGGCGCCGCACTCTCGTTCGTCATCGCGGCGCTGTCGACGAACTACCTGTGGCTACTGGCGGCCATGGCCTTGTCCGGGGCTGCACAGGCCCTGTCGAATCCCGTCACCAACCGCGTGATCAGCGATAATGCCCCACCGGCCAAACGCTCTCCCTGGATCGGAGTGAAGCAGTCCGGGGTGCAGGTCAGCCAACTCGCCGCCGGAGTCGGATGCCCCACCCTGGCACTTGCCTGGGGATGGCGAGGCCCACTATGGGTCGGCGCGGCCATCGCGGGCATCTCGGCCCTCTGGGCCTGGCGTTGCGCACCGTCCCGGAACCGTTCCCAACGGCCGGCGAGCGCCCCCGAGCGTGCCGCACCCTCCTCCGACCGCACCGAGCGCCGCACCCTGCCCCCGGTCGTCTGGCTGTTCGCCGCCTACGCCTTGTTCTCCGGCGCCGCCCTTCAGGCCACCAACGTCTATCTTCCGTTGTTCGCGCACGACGAAATGGGATTGAACCTGACCGTGGCCGGGCTGACCGCCGCGATCGCCGGCCTGATCGGTGTCACCGCGCGAATCGGCTGGGGCCGCGCGCTTTCCGGAAGAACCGGCCCCTTCACCCTGCTGCTGGTCCTCGCATCGGGCTCCCTGCTCGGCGCACTCTCCCTGCTCGGTGCCGAACTCTGGGGATGGCTTGCCCTCCTGTGGATCGGCGTCGGCGTGCACGGTGCGACCGCCCTCGCAGCCAATGTGGTGTTGATGGCCGGTGCGCTCCGCGTGGTTCGAACCAGCACCGTAGGCCGCGCCTCGAGCGCCATCGCAGTCGGGATGTATCTCGGATTCGCCGGCGGGCCCGCCCTGATGGGCCTGCTGACCGATCACACCGGCGGATTCGCGACCGGCTGGTCTGCGGCGGCAGCGCTGTACGCAGTATGCGTCGCGCTCGGCCTCTGGGGGATCCGCACTTCTCACGCCCCCACTCGATCGGCAGCATCACACGAAGTAGATAGGTTGAGCCTGTGAGCGAGAACGAAGCAACCACGACGACCCCGGAGCAGAACCGCGATCACGTTCAAGCTCTCGGCCGGGGGCTCGAGGTACTCAAACTGTTCGGGCGAGAACGTCGCCCCCTGTCGGTCCCCGAAGTCGCGACCCTCGCCGGTATCACCCGCACCGCGGCCCGGCGTTTCGTGCTGACACTTGAGTACATGGGCTATCTGTCCTACGACGGCACCGCCTACACCGCCCGCCCCGCGATACTCGAGATCGGCGACGCCTACGTCCTGAGCAGCGGACTTCCCGAGATCGTCCGGCCCCACCTCGAACGCCTGGCCGAGCAGACGCAGGAGACGGCCTCGCTCACCGTGCTGCATCACGACAGGATCTTCTATGTCGACCGGGTCCAGGCCGACCGGGTCCTCACGGTCGAAATCGTGGTCGGGACGAGTCTGCCGGCCTACGCCGTCGCCACCGGTCGTGTACTCCTGGCCGACCGCACCGATGCCGAACTCGACGCCTATCTGGCTAGCGTGGACACCCACAGTTACACCGCGGCCACCACGATCGACACCGACGAACTACGCGAGAAGATCCTCGCCGCACGCAACGAGGGATGGTCGCTGGCGGACGAGGAACTCACCGAGGGAGTGCGGTCGATCGCCGTGCCCGTTCGCGACGCCGAAGGCTACGCAGTCGCTGCTCTCAACGTCTCCGCCCAGTCCTCGCGGGTATCACTCGATCACATGCGGGGATCGATCCTCACCGCTCTGCGCACTGCGGCCGAGCAGATCCGCGAGGAGCTCGCAGCGATGTGAGGCCCTGTCCGGTGATCGCGGTCGTCATCGGGACAGCGCCCTGCGCGCCGCGTGATCGACGGATCGAGCGGCGATCACATGTTCCGGCCGATGGAGGCCTCCCCGGACCAGACCGGCGAGCAATGCGTCCGAATAGCGCGCAATTGCTCCACAAACGGACGCAAACATTGTGTGAACGCGATCACCTTGATAAAACAGGTGCAGCGCTCGACCGGTCGAAGGTGACCCACCCTGAACTTTCCGCGACATACCCCCTCGTGACGTTCACAGTCCCTTCCACACCTCGACTGCACCAACGCTATTCAACTGACGGCAGCGATCCTCTCCCCGAGAACCCGGGTAGCAGCACACAACCCGAGACCGCCCTATCGCGCCGAGACCAGACAGGAACCCCCTCGTGCAGACGATTTCCACATCACCTGATCAACAGGCACGCAACCGATATCGGTGGGTCGTGCTAGTGCTCTGCTGGCTCGCCTTCACCATGACCTCCGTCGATCGCTCCACCTGGGGCCCGGCATCGGTCTTCGTCGGCGAGGACCTCGGCGTACCACTGGCCAGCCTCGGCGTGTTCGCCACCGCGTACTACATCGGCTACGTCTGTTCCAACGCCCTCACCGGGGTGCTCTCCGACCGGTTCGGTGGCCGCGAGGTGGTCACCGTCTCACTCGCCGGCGCCGGCGTGTTCATGATGATCTTCGGATCGACCACCTCTGCGGTCATCGGCATCGGCGTGCAAGCAGTCGTCGGCTTCTTCGCCGGCGCGGATTACGCCGCAGGCGTCAAGCTCCTGGCAAGCTGGTTCCAGCCCAAGGAACTCGGCAAGGTCATGGGACTGTTCACCTCCGCGACCTCGCTCGGCACCGTCATCGCCAACACCGCCGTCCCGTGGATGATCAACCACTACAGCTGGCACGCCTCCTACCACCTTTTCGGTGCCATCTCGATCGTCACGGCGGTCATCTGTTATGTGATCATCCGGCCGGGACCGGTCACCAACACGATCGCTACCGCAGGCGGCGGCAAGCGCCCCTCCGCCTGGAAGACCCTGACCACCAACCGCGACCTCATGCTGCTCTCCCTCGCCGGATTCGGCGGGTTCTGGGGCACATACGGATTCGTCACCTGGTCCAACGCCCTGCTCATCAAGGGACACGGCGTTTCCGGCACCACCGCCGGGTTCATCGTGGCGATCTTCGCGGGTGTAGCGGTCGTCAGTAAACCCCTCACCGGAATACTCGGCGACCGGATAGGCAGCGCCCGAAAGCCCGCGATCGTCATTCTCGCGCTGTTCTCCGTCATTCTGATCTTCTTCGGAACGCTGGACAACGTCCCTGCGCTCCTCATCGCAGCACCCATCCTCGGTCTGGTCGGTTACGGATACCTGCCCCTGATCGTCGCGATGATTCCCCGCCTGGTCTCGAGCGAGGTCACCGGCACAGCCGCCGGCGCATCCAACGCCTTCTGGCAGATCGCCAGCACCCTCGTCCCCCTCGCCATCGGCGCGGTCTTCTCGGCCACCGGCTCGTTCCTGGCAGCGTTCGCGGCCCTCGCCGTCGGACCGTTGATCGGCGCAGTGATCCTGTACTTCGTCGACGAGAACGGCGGAAAGACCACCGTCGCCGACACAGAACCGGTCACTCCCGACACCACCACCTCCTGAGACTCACCTCCCGACGACACGGCGGCCTCCCTCAGGAGACCGCCGTGTCGTTGATTGTGCAGCACACCTGGGCGTGACTACCCGTGCTGACCCGGATGTTCTTGTGACACAACGCCGCATACAAACCCGGCCCGAAGCGGCGCAACAGACGTAGTCCTCTGCGCACCCTGTCCGGATCGAGGTGACGTCGCGAGCATCGGTGGCCCTACGACAGCCGGCCGTTCACCCGGCGGGGGATACCCCACGGGTTCGCATCGACGAGAGCGGACGGCAGGTTCGCTTCGGGCACCGACTGGTAGGCGACCGGACGCAGGAACCGTCGAATCGCGGTGGCCCCGACGGAGGTGTGTACCGAGTTTGTGGCCGGGTACGGACCACCGTGGTGCTGAGCCCAACCCACGGCCACACCGGTGGGCCATCCATTCCAGATGACGCGCCCCGCACGGCGCGCAAGCGCACCGAGCAGTCCCGCAGCATCGGGATCGTCCTCGGTTCCGTGAACGGTCGCTGTCAACGTGCCCGGCAGAACTGCCATCGCCGCGTACAGCTCCTCGATCGACGTGTAGGTCACGATCAGCCCGAACGGACCGAAGCATTCTTCGAGCAGGTCCTGGGGGTTTCGACGCAGTGCCCGAGCGTCGGTCACGCCGATGACCGGGCGCACCGACAGTTCGTCCAGACCACTCTGCTCGGGCACTGCCACCGGCCGGACCTCGGGATGGTCGAGGATCTGCTGGGACACCTCGAGGAACGACTGCCGGATCCCTGCGTGCAGCAGACGGAACGAATCATCGGCGACCGCGGTTCGAACGAGCCACTCGATCGAACTCTGCTCGGGAACGAACAGCAGCCCCGGCTTGGTGCAGAACTGCCCCGCGCCGAGGAGCAACGATTCGAGGAACTCGCCGGCGATCTTGCCCGACCGGTCCTCGGCGGCGGCAGGTGTCACGAACACCGGGTTGGTGCTGCCGAGCTCACCGTAGAACGGGATGGGATCCGGTCGGCCGGCTGCCAGATCGGCCAGCGCACGGCCACCCGATGTCGAGCCGGTGAACCCGACGGCGGTGATACGCCGATCCTGGACGAGCTGACGTCCGATCTCGGCGCCCTGCACAACCCCGAAGGTGCCGTCCGGGGCGCCACCCGCCCGCAGTCCCTCGTCGATCGCCCGCGCATAGGCGGCGGTCAAACGTGGCTGAGCAGGGTGAGCTTTGGCCACAACCGGGCAGCCGGCAGCCAATGCCGACGCGGTGTCTCCACCGCCGAGTCCGAATGCGAACGGAAAGTTGCTCGCACCGAACACTGCGACAGGTCCGGTGGGCACGAGGATCCGGCGCAGATCGGGACGCGGAGCAGGGTGCGCGTCCGGATCGGCCGTGTCGATGATCGCTTCCAGCCAGGAGCCCTCCTCGACGACCTCGGCGAACATCCGCAGCTGCGTCGTCGTCCGCGTGACTTCGCCGCGCAGGCGCGGCTCGGGCAGTGAACTGTCGGCGGCCGCCAGCGGCACCAGCTCCGACGCTGTGGCGTCGAGCGCATCGGCCACCGACCGCAGAAGGTGCGCTCGCTCGTGCAGGTCCGTACGAGCAAGAGGTGTCGAGGCGGCCTCGGCGGCGTCGAGAATCCGCTCGTAATCCTGCGCGGTGGTGTCGGGGAGAGTGTCTGTCGCAGTGGTTTCCATTGCTGTCCTGTCGAATTCGGAGCGTCCCGTGCTGAGTATGTGGATCTGAGTGTGCGGGAGACCCGATGTGATGCGACATCTCCACATGGAGATGGTGTGAGTGCAGTCACCGCCTCCAGGATGGGCATCACACGAGATACCGGATGACTTTGGAGGACGACGATGACCGCAACGACAGGACCACTCGCGGGGGTTCGGGTACTGGATATGACACGTCTGGCGCCCGGACCGTACGCGAGCATGCTGCTCGCGGACCTCGGCGCAGAAGTGATCGCAATCGGTGGTGGTCGTTCCGGACTCCCGGTGCCCGCGCTGTCGCGAGGCAAGGAATTCATCTCGCTCGATCTCAAGACCGCCGACGGCCTCGACGCCCTGCACACCCTCGTTTCGGAAGCCGACGTCTTCATGGAAGGATTCCGCCCCGGGGTGGCAGACAAGCTGGGCGCCGGCTACGCGGAACTGTCGGCCCTCAATCCCGGACTCGTCTACTGCAGCGTGACGGGCTACGGCCAGAACGGGCCCATGGCGCAGCGCGCCGGTCACGACATCAACTACCTGGCCATCGCCGGTGCCCTCGGGACCTTCGGCCCCTCCGATCACCCGCCGACGCTGCCGCTGAACCTGGTCGCCGACTTCGCAGGCGGCGGATTGCTGTCGGCATTCGGCATCATGTCCGCCCTCTACGACCGCACGCGTACAGGCAAAGGCCGGTACATCGATGCCGCCATGGTCGACGGCGTGCTGTCGATGATGGGAATGAACTTCGTCGATTGGCAGACGCCGACACTGCCCGGACGTGGACACGGCGTACTGACCGGATCGATGCCGTTCTATCGGTGCTACCGCTGCTCCGACGATCGCTACGTCGCAGTCGGAGCCCTCGAGACCGCCTTCTTCGAACGGTTGTGGACCACCCTCGACCTCGGTGCCGTTCCGAATCATTTCGACGAGTCCACCTGGGACCACATCGAAAAGTCACTGACCACAGCATTCGAGACGAAAACGATGGCGGAGTGGACCACGGTCTTCGCCGACGTGGATGCCTGCGTGACACCGGTACTCGAACCGCACGAACTGGCCACATTCGATCAGATCGTGGCCCGGGACCCGGACTTCGCACTGAATTCGGTCCCCGTGGTCCCGGTGTTCTCCGACGGCCCGACACGGCGCGCCACCGACACCCACGTCAAGACCGAGGAAGTGCTGCGCCGTGCCGGTGTCGCCGAAGACCTCGCCCACCGGGCGGCCGCAGCCGGTATCCCCTCGTCCGTGACGGGTCTGAGCTGGCCCCCACTGTGACCGTCGAACTTCCGAATCATCACCTTCCCCGCACAGACCAGGAGAAATTCATGAGTATCGAATATCGCGAATTCCGCGAGAGCGTCCGCAAACTCGCGCAGACCAAGATCGCACCGCACGCCGCCGATGTGGACGACAAGGAACGATTCCCCTCGGAATCCTGGGCAGCCCTGCGCAGCAACGACCTGCCCGGACTCGCCTACCCCGAGAGCCTCGGCGGCAGTGGAGCCGACCTGCTCGCCCAGGTCATCGCTGTCGAAGAAGTCGCAGCGTCCTGTGCAAGCACGGCACTGGTCATGCTTGTCAACTGGGCCGGCACCTCCACCGTGCTCCGCCAAGGCTCCGACGAACTCAAGCAACTGGTGGTACCGAACGTCGCATCGGGCGCCGCCGGCGCCGCATGGTGCATGACCGAGCCGCGCGTGGGCTCGGACCTGTCGGCGATCGCAACGACCGCAACCCAGGATGGGTCCGACTGGATCCTCAACGGTCAGAAGCGGTTCATCAGCAATGCGCCGTGGGCCGACTGGTACGCCGTGCTGGCCAAGACCGGAGAGAAGTCACTCGGCATCTTCATGGTGCACAAGGACGACGCCGGCGTCAGTTTCGGCGCTCCCGAAAAGAAGATGGGTATGCGCGGCAGCCCCACCACCGACGTGATCTTCGACGAGTGCCGACTGCCCGCCGTCCGGGTCGTCAACGACCCCTACCAGGGGTTCGCGTACATCTCCGAGGAACTGAACGTCAGCCGGGCACTCATCGCCGCGCAGGCCCTCGGCATCGCACAGGGCGCATTCGATGCCGCCGTGTCGTACACGACCGACCGCGAGCAGTTCGGCCAGTCCATCTCCCGCTTCCAGCTTCTGCGCGGCATGGTCGCCGATATGGCCGTCAAGATCGAGTCGGCCCGCACGCTGCTGTACGACGCAGCCCGTCTCATCGACGACGGGGAACCGGCGGGACGGACGAAGGCGGCCATGGCGAAGCTGCTGTGCAGCGACACCGCCATGTCGGTGACCACCGATGCGCTCCAACTGCACGGCGGATACGGCTATGTCCGTGACTATCCGGTCGAGCGGATGATGCGCGACGCCAAGATCACCCAGATCTACGAGGGCACCAACCAGATCCAGCGACTCATCATCGCCAAGTCGGTATACGGAAAGTAGGCGCACCGTGCACCACCCCCAGCAACAACAAGCGCTGAGCGGCATCCGGGTCCTCGACCTCGGCGAGATCATGCAGGCGCCCGTGGCCGCGCAGGTTCTCGGCGACCTCGGCGCCGAAGTGATCAAGGTCGAGCGCGGTGTCAACGGAGACATGCTGCGAGGCCTCGATCGCGAGTCACTCGACGAAGGTCGCCCCAGTGCCTACTTCGCCGCGGTCAACCGCAACAAGCGCAGCATCGCACTGAACCTGAAAACCCCTGAGGGGCAGGACATTCTCCATCAGCTCCTCGCGGAGGCGGATGTTCTCATCCACAGCTACCGGACCGCGGCAGTCGAACGACTGGGCTTGACCTACGACGATCTGCACGAGCGCTATCCTCGGCTCGTCTACGGTACCGCGACCGGATTCGGCGAGACCGGACCGTACGCCCACAAAGCAGGCCAGGACATGCTCGCGCAGGCACTGAGCGGAATGGCACGCGCGTGCGGCGACCCGTCGATCTCGGCATACGTACATCCGGTACCGACCGTGGACTACGCCTCGGGTATGGCCCTCGCCCAGGGAATCTTGGCAGCACTGTTCGAACGCGAGCGCTCCGGCCGCGGCCAGAAGGTCAGCGTCAACCTCTTCGATACAGCACTGGCCCTGCAGACTCTCGAAAGCTCCACACTGCTGGCGTACCAGCGTGAGACCAACTGGGTCAGCGACTGGTACAGCGGCATCTTCGAAACGACCGACGGTCTGCTCTTGGTACTCGGCCTGTTCCGCGAGAACGCTCTGGGTCTGGCATGCAAAGCTCTCGGCATCGACGATCTGTCCGTCCAGCCGACGTTCGCCACACCACAACTCCAGGCAGAGAACAAAGAGGCCGCCAACGCGGTTCTGCGTCCGCTGGTCGCACAGTTGAGCACCGCCGAGGCGGCAGAGTTGTTCGACGGGGTCGATCTGCTGTGCGCACCGCTGCTCACCCTGCAAGAAGCGCTCGATCATCCCCAGACGCGGCACAACGGCACGCTCGTCGACGTCGAGATCGAGGGTGTGCGCACCACCCGGCTGATGGGCAACCCTGTCACGTTGTCCCGTACACCCGCCCAGGTGCGCCGTGGGGTGCCGGCGGTCAGTGAACATGCCGACGAAATCCTCCACGAACTCGGGATCTCCGAGTCCGATGTCCAGACTTTGCGCAGTAAGGGAGTGATCCGATGAGTAATGCGATGCAGACGGACCCGACGAGCCCGACCACCGGCACCGCCACCGCGATGGTGCTCGAAGGCTTCGGACAGACCATGACCGCGACGACGTTTCCGCGCGTGACCCCCGACGCCGGCGCGGTCGTCGTCGACGTCACGCACGCGGGAATCTGCGGAACCGACATCCACCTGCAGCAAGGTCGCCTGCCCATTCCGGTACCGCTCATCCTCGGACACGAGGCGGTCGGTCGCGTACACGCCCTCGGGGAGGGAGTCACCACCGATGCCCGGGGCGAGCAACTGCACGTCGGGGACGCGATCTCATGGGCGTCCAACATCCCGTGCGGGCACTGCTACTACTGCCAGGACCAGCACGAACCGTCGCTGTGCGAGACCCGCAAGGTGTACGGCATCAACCAGTCATCGGCCGACTGGCCCCATCTGTCGGGTGGGTGGTCCGAACAGATCTACCTCCAGCCCGGCTCGACGATCATCCGCATCCCGTCCTCGGTGACCCCGCAGCAGGTAATCGCACTCGGCTGCGCCGGCCCGACGGCCGTGCACGCCGTGAACGATATCGCCAAGCCGCAGACAGGTGATGTCGTCGTGGTCCAGGGCAGCGGACCGGTCGGTCTGGCCTGCGCCATGTACGCCACACTCGCCGGCGCGGCGAAAGTGATCATCGTCGGCGGGCCGGCCAACCGTCTCGAGGTCGCGCAGGCCGCCGGCATCGGCGACATCCACATCGACATCTTCACCGAGACCGATCAAGAGGCCCGCCTGGAACGGATCCTCGCGCACACACCGGACGGGCGCGGCGCCGACGTCGTCATCGAGGCCACCGGAGTCCCGACCGCCGTGGCCGAAGGCATCGACCTCACCCGCCGCGGCGGCAAGTACCTCGTCGTCGGGCAGTACACCGACCACGGCACAACCCCGATCAACCCCCACTACATCACCAAGAAGCAGTTGCAGGTGCTGGGAAGCTGGGCGTTCTCGCCGCAGAACCACCTCGAATACGTCGAATCCCTCCCCCGGCTGACCGCCCACTTCGATCTCGCGTCGATGGTCACCGAATACCCGCTCACCGAGGCGGACGACGCCATGGCCGATATGCGGGACGGGCGCACGCTCAAGTCGGTCCTCACCACCGGAGGCCGGTCGTGACCAACTCCCGGTACACCGCGGCGATCGAGGCGATGCTCGAGCGGATCGACTCGACCGCCAAGCAGACCGACGGCACCTTCCCGCACTACGGCGACATCGAATCCGGCGAATGGACCACCACCGCCGACGGAAACTGGACCGGAGGATTCTGGGGTGGCCTGGCCGCACTCGGCTTCGCCGCCTCGGGTGACAAGCGCCTGGCACACCTCGCCGACGACATCACCGCGCAGATCCTGCCCCGGCAGAATTCCGACACCGCCTTCCGCGGCTTCCTCTTCTGGTACGGGGCGGCAGTCAACCACCTCGTCACCGGAAGCGACGACGCGGCGCAGACCGCTCTGGCAGGTGCCCACGGACTGCTCACCAGCTTCAACGATCGCGCCGGCATCATCCCACTCGGAGCAGAAGCAGAAGAAGCAGAAGCGGTCGGAGAAGGCGCCGCGAACATCGACGCCGTCCCGGGCACCGTCGCGCTGCTCTCGTGGGCCTCGGCACATACCGGCGACCCACGCTTCCACGACGCCGCGATCCGCCACGCGCAGCGGCACATCGAACTGTGCATCCGCACCGATGGCTCGGTCTGTCAGTCGGCACGATTCGACACAGCCAATGGTGCACTGCTGGACCGCTACACCCACAAGGGCATGAACGCCGACAGCACCTGGGGCCGGGCACAGGCGTGGGCGATGGTGGCATACGCCCAGGCCGCACAGTGGTCATCGCCGTCCTTCCTGCCGACCGCCGTGCGCCTGGCCGAGTGGTGGCTCGACCGCACACCGACCGGCGCCGTCGTGTCCTGGGACTTCGACGCCGGCACCGGTCCGGACGTTCCGATCGACACCTCCGCCACGGCCATCGCCGCTGCCGCGCTGCTCAAGCTCGACCGGCTCGTCCCTGAGCGGACCGACTTCCGGGACCGGGCCGTCGCCCACGTCGAGGCACTCCTCGATCACCTCACCCCCACCGGACCGCACGACAGCAGACCGGCAGGGATCCTGATGGACGGTTGCTTCGACAAGCGCCGCGACTTCGCGACCCGAAACGAACTGATCTGGGGCGACTACTTCCTGCTCGAGTGCCTGATCAACCTGAACAACCGGTCCGATACGCTGAAGTTGTGACCGAGCCACCATGACGGGTCACCCGAGACCCCGGAAAGAAGATCGAGGAAAGCCGGTGTCGGAAAATACACCTACTGCAGCTCACGAGTTCACCCACTCGGACCTCAAACCGTCGATCCTCGACAATCTCGCACTTTCGCGCGCCGAGCTGCTGGTTCTGACCGACGAAGCGTCGGCGATGACCACGGCCGGCCAGCGGATCCGGGAGATCGGCGACTTCGACATGTCGCTCATCGGGCGCGTCGAGGTCGATGGGGTGATGGTTCACCGCAGTTGGCAGGGCACGAAGAGCAACGCTCTGCACCGACTGGTGGTGCCGGAAGGGATCGGGCTCGGCGGCAAGAGCATCATGCTCCAACAACCCGTCTGGGTACGGGACTATCTGTCCGACCCCGGAATCACCCACGACTTCGACGCGCTCGTCGAACAGGAGTCACTGCGAGGAATGCTCGCCGTGCCCATGGCCTATGAAGGTCATGTTCTCGGCGCCATGTACGTCGGCACCCGCGAATATTCGTCCTTCGGTGATCGAGTCATCGCAGAGATCCAATCGATCGCCGAAACGGCCGCCGTCACTCTCCTCAGCGCCCAAAGGGCCGCCACCCAGACAGAACTCGCCCTCGAGGCCGAACGGAAACGGCTCGCCGAATCCCTACACGATTCCGTGAGCCCGGTCCTTTTCCGGATCGGCGCCGAACTGCAGAGCCTGCGCGCCCTCGCTGACGCGCAGGCGATCCACGATCGCCTGCAGGAGATCACCGAACAGGTACACGCCGTCAATGCTTCCATCCGCCGATCGCTGACCGACCTCACCGCGCGGCCTCCCGAACGAAATCTTCCGGTCGGCATCGAGGAGGACTGCCAGGCATTCACGCTCCGGACCGGTATCCCGGCTCGTTTCGTGCCCCTGACCGAATCTCCCGACCTCGATGCCAGCCGCGTCGAGGCCCTCCAACGCCTTGTTCGCGAGGCGCTGGTCAACGTGGAAAAGCACGCCGACGCGTCCACCGTGGTGGTCAGCTTGTCGGTGCGGTCAGGCAGAGTGACGGTCGTCATCAGCGACGACGGCCGGGGCGTCGACGGCACCGACGATCCGATGCGAGGAAGCCAGCTGGGGCTCGGATTGGCTGCAGGGCGCCTCGAGCGGCTCGGGGGTGGCATGTCGGTCGTCAGTGACGACGAAAGCGGCACCACCGTGCGCGGCTGGGTAGACGCTCTGGAGGGACCGAGCACATGACCGCGCCACCGAAGACCATCCGCATCCTCGTCGTCGACGATCATCCGATCGTGCGTGGCGGCGTGGAACTGCTCGCCCGCGAGGACACCGACCTCGAAGTCGTGGGAGGGGCACTGACCGGCGCGGCCGCGGTCGAATTGGCCCGCACCCTGCCCGTCGACGTCATCCTTCTCGATCTTCGGCTCCCCGATATCCCTGCACCGGAGCTCATTCCGCGTCTTCGGCGAGCCGCGCCGCACGCGCGGATACTGCTGTTCACCGCGTTCGCCGATCACGGTGCCATCGATCTGCTGATGGAAGCAGGCGCCGACGGCTGCCTCGTCAAGGACATCAGCGGACAGGACTTCGCCACGGCCATTCATCGCGTGTCCAGCGGAATTCGGGTGGTCGACCCGAGGTTGACGGGGCCACGAAAAGCCGTGACCTCCGAGGCGCTGTACCGGGCCGGCCTGACTCGGCGCGAGTACGAAGTGCTGCGTTTTGCGGCCATGGGTCACAGCAATCCCGAAATCGCTCAGGAACTGTCTCTCACCCGCAACACCGTGAAGACCTATCTGCAGAGTGCCATGCAGAAACTGAACGCGCGCAATCGTGTCGAAGCCATTGCACGCGCTCACGAACTTCGCTTGCTCTGAATCGAATTCGCTTTCCCCGGAGTGCACTCCACCTCTCCACATGGAGATGTTGTGTGTTCTGGGTCACCCATATATTCGAGCCGCAGAAATTATCTCGCGCTCGCGGCAACGGAGGCCCCACATGCCAAAAATGTCCCAAACATCGAAAGTAGGATTTGCCAGCGGTGTCGGCACAACGGTCGAATGGTACGACTTCTTCATCTACGGCACCGCAGCCGGACTCGTCTTCAACAAGATCTTCTTCCCCGAGTTCGACTCTCTGATCGGCACTCTGCTCGCCTTCGCCACGTTCTCCGCCGCCTTCGTGGCGCGCCCGCTCGGCGGAGTGGTGTTCGGTCACTTCGGTGACCGGATCGGACGCAAGTCCATGCTCGTGATCACCTTGACCATCATGGGCTTGACCACTCTCGGAGTCGGGCTACTCCCGAGCTACGAGACCATCGGCGTCGCCGCACCGATCATCCTCGTCACCTTGCGTTTCGTGCAGGGTCTCGCACTCGGTGGTGAGATCGGCGGGGCGATCCTCATGGCCGTCGAACACGCTCCCGCCGACAAACGCGGCTACTACGGCAGCTGGGTGCAGATGGGCGTGCCGGCAGGATTGATGCTCGGTAACACGGTCTTCCTGTTGATGGCCGGACTGTCGCCCGAAGCGTTCGAATCCTGGGGATGGCGCATTCCCTTCCTGATCGGCGGCGCATTCGTCGCGATCGGCCTGTTCGTCCGACTGCATGTCGGCGAAAGCCCGAACTTCGACCGCGTCAAGAAGAACGCACAGCTGGAGAAGCTGCCCATCGGGGTGGTCCTTCGCCACTACCCCAAGCAGGTCCTCCTGACCTGCGGCGCCTACTTCGCCATCGGCGTCACCTTCTACGGCACTACGGTATTCGGCCTCAGCTACGGCGTCACGCAGGTCGGCTACACCCGAAACCAGATGCTGACACTCGTCCTCGTCGCCATGGCGGTCACGTTCGTCGCACTACCGTTGTTCGGCAAGCTGTCGGACGCCTACGGTCGAAAGCCGGTCTTCCTCGCCGGGGTTCTCGCCATGCTGCTGTTCACCTTCCCCTGGTTCTGGCTGGTCAACTCCGGATCCTTCGTGCTGGCGATGATCGGGTTCGTGGTGTTCTGCCTCGCCTTCGCCACCTCCTACGGTCCCCTCGCAGCCTTCTTCGCCGAAGCCTTCGACACCCGCATCCGCTACACCGGAATCTCCTTCGGCTACACGATCGGTACCCTCGCCTCGAGCGCTCCCGCACCGATCGTCGCCACCTACCTGCTCGATCGCACCGGCTCGTACGTCGCCGTGGCGCTGTTCATGGTCGCAATGTGCGCCGTCTCCGTCGTCTGCGTGATCGCCATGCGCGAGACCTACCGGCAGGACCTGTCCGACAACGACGAAACCTCCGGACAGGAACAGCTGTCACCGACCTCTCACTGAGCACGCTCACGCACCGGTCCCCGGTCCCCGGTCGCCGACGCCCCGCCCCCTTCGGCAAGCCGCCGATTCGTCCGCGCAGGATCCCACGGCCGTGGACCTCGACAGACATCCATCCCACCCCGATTCCCGGGGGCGCGGAACTCCTCCCCCCGCGCCCCCGGCACCCTCGAAACGAGTCCAGATGAGCATCGCCGAACCGTCGCTGCACCCGTTGGCTCTACCCACCACCTCACTGCGTGTCCTGGTCACCGGCGTCGAACAGAACGAAGGTGCCCACGTGGCCCGAACGTTGGCAGCAGCCGGACACCACGTGTTCACGCACAGCTTCACCCTCGATGCTGCCGAGCACCTCGCCGGCCGAGTCGCTGATGACGACGGGATCGCTCATCCGGTCGCGGCCGATCTGACCCTCGAATCCGACGTCGACAACATGTTCACCCACCTCGAGCGACGACATGGCGGCATCGACGCGCTCGTGCACACCGCATGGCTACCCGGCCCGGAAACCGCATGCCACTCGCTGAGCAAGATCCGCCCCGCCGACTGGGGCCGGTTCACCTACGACCACATGGCGTTGTTGTTCCACACGACCAGACGTGCTGCAGTATCCCTCCACCGCACCGGCGGCATCGGATCGATCGTCACCGTAACCGGCCTGGACACGCTCCGCAGAATCACCGACACCGATCGAGGACCGGCGCGAGACTCCATGGACGGCGCAATCGAATCCTTCGCTCTCGCCGCCGGACGTGAACTCGGCAGTAACCTCTTGCGGATCAACAATATTCGTCTGGTACCCACCCCGAATCCGGAGACAAGTGTCACCGCTGCTGCCCCGATACGCCTCGAAGCGGTGCTGCCGGAGCTGATCGACCCAACATCCGATATCAGCTCCGGTGGCATCTTCACTGCCTACACCTCGTTCCCTGCACCTGTGCGGTGATCGGCGTCGGCCCGATGTCCCCCTTCGTTGTCATCGGCGCGTCGAATGTTGCCCGGCTCGTGTGCGCGTCACTCACCCAACGCCACTTCGATGTTCTCCACCTCGATGCACCCGACGACCCGGAACTTCTGCAGATCACCCAGCACGACCCGGCCGGGGTCGCCGTCGTCACCCACGACGACGCGGTCGCCGTCCGTTATGCCCTCGCCATCGCCCACATCAGTCCCCACACACCGATGGTCGTGACCGTCTTCGATCGCACCATCGCCAACCAACTCACCCAATTGATGCCCCACTGTCAGGTCACCTCCCCCGCAGACCTCGCGACACCGTCCCTGGCCGGCCCGTGCATCGCTGCCACGATCGACGCCGCGCACACCGCGCCCGATGGCACCACACGCGTCCTCCGGCAATCGGCCCACGGTGACCAACCGACCTGGCAGCCGCTACCCCACAGCCGCACCAGCAGAATTCGCCGCCGATTCGTCCACTCCGTAGGCACACTGCGATCCCACGACGCCGGCACCCGCATGCTGCTCACCGGCCTTATCGGACTGCTCGCCATCCTCCTGATCGATTGGATATGGCTCACTGTCGGCAAAGGCCACCACTGGGTCGAGTCCCTCAAAGAAGCAGTCCAGGTCGTCGCCACCGTCGGTCCCGCACCGGCCTCACACGGCGACCACACCTATGACGTGTTCGCGGCTCTGGCGATGTTGGCGGCGATCGTGTTCACCGCCATGTTCACCGCCGGGATAATCGAACGTCTGCTCGGAACCAGCCTCATCGGCTTGATCGGTCAACGGGTTCTCCCCCGCCGCAACCACGTCATCGTCGTCGGATTGGGACAGGTCGGTCTCCGGTTGTGCCTCGAACTCCGCAAACTCGGCATCCCCGTCGTCGCCATCGAACGCGACGATCGAGCCCGCAATCTGCGCCTGGCCCGAGCGCTGAACATTCCCACCATCGTCGGGCACGGTACCGACAGAACCCTCCTCGAACGCGCCCGCCTCGACCGGGCCCGATGCCTTGCCGCCGTGGGCTCCGACGACCGTGACAACATCGCCGTGTCCGTGGCAGCCCACGGAGTGCACCCCGACGCCAGACTCGTCCTCAGAGCCGGCGAACACGAAGCCCTCACCGACACCGGATCCCTCCTCCCACTCGGGATCACCAGAAACGTCGCAACCTTGAGCGCAACCTTCGTCGTCGCCCGACTGCTCGGTCTCGACGCCCACCGCGTCGTAATCGCGAACAACGCAATCCACCTCGAACTCGACGACGCCTTCGAGCAGTTCACCCTCACCGCACCGCACCATTGCCCGCACCTGACCACACAAACATGCCCACCTCTCGCTCACCGCGCGTATCCGGAAAAGACCTCAACGAAGCGATGAATATTCATCCGAGGAGTCCTCTCCGATGGCGACGCTGCAGGCCGGCGCGGGCACGGCCTTATCAACCCTCGCCGAACTCGAAGAATTCGATGTGCTCACCTACGTGTCGGACTGCTCGTCCGTCGTCGTTGTAGCAATCACACGTATCGACATCGAGGTCTCACTTCAGCCGCCGGCGAACGGTGGTAGCACGTCGACTACAGGACCCACAGCACGAGCGGGGTCACGGGTGAGCTCATCCCCGACCAAGAACATCGCCACCGACAGCACACGAGCCATATCGGGGCCGTGTCGGTCGATCAGCACCGTCTTCAACGTCCCGAGGTCGGTGGTAGGCGGCAATGCCACCGTTTCCTTCTCCGTCCCTGCGGTCTCTGCCGCTGCGGCGAAGTAGCGCACCTCGATAGCCACTGTCCTATCCATCAAAAGCTCCGGTAGAAGTGCTCGCAGAGTCGAGACCTGCGTTCCCCGTACCAACCCGTTCGGCGCGGGTATAGACGTTCATGGTGTCCCCGCGCAGGAACCCGACAAGAGTCAAACCGGCGTCATGAGCAAGGTCGATGGCCAGCGACGACGGCGCGGAAACGGCCGCCAGAACAGGAATGCCGGCCATGACCGCTTTCTGGGTCAGCTCGAAGGAGGCACGTCCGCTCACCAGCAGCACGGTATGGCGCAGCGGTAATCGTCGGTGCTCGACCGCCCAGCCGATGATCTTGTCGACGGCATTGTGGCGTCCGACATCCTCGCGCAGTGCGAGGAGTTCCCCTGCAGCGGTGAACAATCCGGCAGCATGCAATCCGCCGGTGCGGTCGAAGGTCTCCTGCGCCTGTCGCAGCGCGGAGGGCATTACCGCCAGCACTTCCGGATCGACCACGACCGGGTCGTGAGCCGGTGAGTGGCGGGAGCGTTGGCGGATCGCATCGAGGGAGGCCTTCCCGCACACCCCGCACGAGGAGGTGGTGTAGAAGTTGCGTTCGATGCCGGTCTCGGGCAGAGCCACTCCGGGTGCGAGATCGATATCGAGGACGTTGTAGGTGTTGCGCCCGTCGTCGCCCGTGCTGTTGCAGTAACGGATTGCAGCAATATCGTCGCGGCCGGTGACGATCCCTTCAGTGAGCAAGAACCCCTGGGCAAGTTCGATGTCGGAACCGGGAGTGCGCATCGTCACCGCCAGTGCAGTGCCATCGACGCGCAGTTCGAGTGGTTCTTCGACAACGACCGTGTCCGGACGCACCACCCGCTGCGTTCCCTGCAGTCGGGTGATGCGGGCACGGGTGGTCACTCGCCCCATGATTCGAACCCATCGTCGAAACTGTCGCACCGGCCGGCGAGCACACGCTGTTCCGACCGGGGCGCAGATAACGCCGAGGACATGCCTACACAACGCAGCAGCAGCTGGACGACAGCAATGAACACATGAGCGAACAGAACAGGCATCGAGATTCTCCTACGCAGACTTCGGATCGAGCTCGATACCCGGCCCGTCCGGCCGCTTCCCAGGCGCCCGACGAGGCACAAGGCGGACGGTGACCGCCTTCGAAGCAGGAGTGTTGGACTTGAGTGCCACATGGTCGAGAGGCACGAGCGGGTTCGTTTCGGGATAGTAGGCCGCAACATTGCCCATCGGGGTCGAATAGGGCACGAGCCTGAAGTCCTCGGCCCGGCGCTCCTCGACGGTGCCGTCGGGACGGGTCCACTCCGACACCAGATCCACCCGGTCGCCGGGAGCGTATCCGGACGCTTCGATGTCGTCGGGATGGATGAACAGGACCCGCCGGCCCGCCTTGATGCCGCGATAACGGTCGTCGAGGCCGTAGACGGTGGTGTTGTACTGATCGTGGCTGCGCAACGTCTGCAGGATCAGCCGACCCTCGGGGACAGGAAGCCAGTGCAGGTCGTTGACGACGAAGGTCGCCTTGCCGGTGTCGGTGGTGAAGCGGCGTTCGTCCCGCGGCGGGTGGGGCAGGACGAACCCGTCCGGCCGCCGTACCCGGGTGTTGAAGTCCTCGAATCCGGGGATCACCCGCGAAATCGCATCGCGAATGCAGTCGTAGTCGTCGGCGAACCGCGCCCACGGCACCCGATGGCCGGAACCGAACAGGTGCTGGGCGAGCTCGCACACGATGGCGACCTCACTACGCAGATGCGAACTGGCGGGTGTGAGCCCTCCACGCGACAGGTGCACCACCGACATCGAATCCTCCACCGACACCATCTGTTTGCGTCCGCCGCGGATGTCCTTGTCGGTCCGCCCCAGGGTGGGCAGGATGATCCCGGTCGCTCCGTGCGCGAGATGACTGCGATTGAGTTTGGTGGAGACCTGCACCGTCAGCGCGCAACTGCGCAGTGCGGCGGCGGTCACCTCGGTGTCGGGGGTGGCAGACAGGAAGTTACCGCCCATGGCCATGAACACCGACGCCTTGCCGTCGCGCATGGCGCGGATCGCGTCGACCGCGTCGTAACCGTGCTGGCGGGGACAGCGAATCCCGAACTCGGTATCGAGGGCCTGCAGGAACGACTCGGGGGCTTTCTCCCATATGCCCATGGTGCGATCACCTTGAACGTTGGAGTGTCCCCGCACCGGGCACACCCCCGCCCCACGCGTGCCGATCATCCCGCGCATCAGCAGCAGCGCTACCGCGTCTTCGATGGTGGCCACGGCGTGGGGATGCTGGGTCAACCCCATCGCCCAGCAGATGATCGTCGCTCTCGAGGCGACCAACGCTGCTGCAGTGTCCTCGAGCTGAGATCGGCTCAGACCCGTCGCAGTCGACACGGTGTCCAGATCCACGGCGCGGATATGGGTGGCCCACTGCTCGAAACCGGCACAATGCCGGTCGAGGAAGTCGCGGTCGAGGACCGTGCCGGGAGCACGGTCCTCGGCGGCGAGCAGCAGTTTCGCCAGACCTTGGAACAGGGCCTGGTCACCGCCGAGGCGGATCTGCAAGAACTCGTCGGCGATCGCCACTCCCTCGCCGAGCACGCCACGCGCCTTCTGAGGATCTTTGAAACGCAACAACCCGGCTTCGGGCAGCGGGTTGATCGCGATGACTTTCGCGCCGCGGGCCTTGGCTTTCTCGAGTACCGACAGCATGCGGGGATGGTTGGTCCCGGGGTTCTGGCCGGCGATGAGGATCAGGTCGGCGTGTTCGAGGTCGGTCACCGACACCGAACCCTTGCCGATGCCGATGGTCTCCGACAGGGCCGTACCGGAAGACTCGTGGCACATGTTCGAGCAGTCCGGCATGTTGTTGGTGCCGAACGCCCGAATCATCAACTGGTACAAGAACGCGGCCTCGTTGGAGGTCCGCCCCGAGGTGTAGAAGATCGCCTCATTCGGGTCCGGCAGCGCCCGCAGATGCTCGGCGATCACCGCGTAGGCATCGTCCCAGTCGATCGGCTCGTAGTGGAGGCTGCCAGGCCGGATGATCATCGGGTGCGTCAGCCGGCCCTGGCGACCGAGCCAGTAGTCGGTGCGTGCGAGCAGTTCCGGTACAGAATGGCGGGCGAAGAAACCGGGGTCGACGGTGCGAGTGGTGGCTTCCTCGGCGACAGCCTTGGCGCCGTTCTCGCAGAATTCGGCACGTTTCCGGTGACCTGGTGTTTCCGGCCACGCGCAGCCCGGGCAGTCGAAGCCATGCTGTTGGTTCAGCTTCGTCAAGGTGCGGGCGGTGCGCACCGGACCCATCTGCTCGAATCCGTGCCGCAGCGAGACCAACACCGCCGGTACCCCGGCGGCATAGGATTTGCGCTCGCTGACTTCGATGTCGTTCTCGTCGTGAACGAGCGGATCGCTGATATCGGTCATACGCTGTGTCGTACCCATCGATCGGTCGGCGAGCACACCCCACCGAGAGAAAGTCGGTTTCGACGCCGAGAAGACGAGACCCCCTGTCGCGGCAGTTGATAACCGTGCCCTCTCGGAGGTTCCGTTGGTTGTTTCCTGACTGCATCCGAACCTATCGAGCGTGGCGGCGTCTCCACGATTCGGAGGTGATGTACAGAATCCGGATTACTGATCATCCAGTAATATATGCTGGCGGCGCGCAGCCGAAAGCTGCGCGCCGCCAGCATGTATCGGAGCGGCAGAGGTGGTTCGCCGAACCACGGTGGTACCGGTGAGTTGCCGAATGCGCACCTTTGCCGGCGGGGTCTGCTCAGCTGCTCTTTTCCATGGTCCGGCCTCCATGTCCCCACCGCTCACGCGGTACACCATGCAGCACGACCGTTGTTTCCGATCCGATCTCTTCTCCCAGGATCGAGGACACCGCTTCGGTCAGCGCTGCCACCATCTCGCCGGAGAACTTCGTCTCGGAGAACCTTTCTTCGAAGAAGCTTGCTTCGATGTACGGCATTTCCTTCTCGCTTTCTCGTCAATTCAATTCGTGCAACTACTATCGGCCGAGGCCGGAGTCGTTGATGTTCGGCCCCGGTTTTCAGATTTCCGGTACCGATATCTGCTTCCCGACGGAGACGACTCTCAGAGCGAGAGCAACGCGGCCGATTCCTCCAGATAGCTGGTGACGTCACGGCCCGATCGGACGACCGCTTTGATTCCCTGTCGCAGGCGAGTTATGTCCGAAAGGATGGTCCCATCGACCACCAGCGCATCTCCGATCGAGCCGGGTCGCAGCGAGCCGATGTCCGGGCGGTCGAGAAGTTCCGAAGCCACGACGGTGGCTGACGCCAACGCTTCATTCACCGACATCCCGTGTTCGACATACAGTTCGAGTTCTCGGTAATGGGCACCGAACGGGCACAGGGACCCGGATGAGTCCGTTCCCATCGCGATCTTGACTCCAGCCGAACGGGCGATATCGAACGATTCCAGAGCCCGATCGTGCGCCTCGCGCAGGCTTTCGACTCCGGCTTCGGTCAGGCCTCGGGCCGTCCCTTCGCGTTGGCACCAGTCGTTGAACGCGAGGGTCGGGACCAAGAATATTCCCTTTTGCGCCATTTCCGAAGCGCATTCTTCGTCGAGGAACGAGCCGTGCTCGATGCTGTCCACGCCGGCTTCGATACTGCGTCGAATCCCTTCCAACGACAGGGCATGCGCGGCGACGCGCAGATCCATGTCGTGCGCCTCTTCGACGATCGCCGTGAGTTCCTCGACACTGTAATTGGGCCAGTGCGGTTTCTCTCCTTTCGACATACCACCGCTGGCCATGACCTTGATGAAGTCCGCACCGCTTCGGGCCTGCAACCGGACCATTTGCCGGCAGGCATCGACACCGTCTGCGGTATCCCATTCGCGGCGTGGCGTGTAAGGAGGGTAGAACAGGTCACCGTGGCCGTTCGTCATGGTTATCCACCACGGCGCGACCAGAAGGTTCGGAGCGACGATCAGGTCGTCGGCGACCATGTCACGCAGTTCGACTTCGCCCACTCCCCGATGCCCCATGCATCGGAGCGTGGTGAACCCTGATCGTAGGGCACGGAGCGAGTTGCGATAGCCATGAAGCAGCTTTTCCGGACCGCTTTTTTGACCCCGGAACACATCGCTGGGAAGGATCCGCTCGTGATCCGAGTTCGTTGTCAGGTGCACATGACAATCCACCAGACCCGGCAGAACGACACATCCCGATGCATCGAGCCGCGCGACGCCGGGCCGGACCACCTCTGCCTTGTATTCGCCCGCATAGCTGACCCTGCCGTCTTCGATGTAGAGCAGTCCCTCCGAATAGGATTCGTCCGGGCCTACCCACACCAAGCCGTGTTCTATGGCAATCTCAGTCACATGATCCTCTTACGGTCGGCTTCGGTCGTCTGACCCGGCCGTGGTCTCTGCACCGCTCCGGGCACGGGTCTACTCGGGAGGTGCGTCCAGGACAACAGTCTTGTTCTCCAGGTACGCCTGCAGTCCTGCTACCCCGCCTTCGCGTCCGATACCGGATCTCTTGAATCCTCCGAACCCGATACCGAAGTCCACACGATTGCCGTTCTGCCCCACGGTGCCGGAGTGAAGCCTACGGGCAATGTCGAAAACCTTCTTCGAGTCATGGGTGAACACTGCAGCATTCAGACCGAACTCCGTTGCGTTCGCAATCCGAACGGCGTCCGTGAGATCCCGGGCCGGGGTCACGGCCAGCACCGGACCGAATATCTCTTCCTGAGCGATCCGCGACGTCTCCGACACATTTCCGAAGACGGTGGGCTCGACGAACCAGCCGCGATCGAGGTGGGACGGGCGTCCGCCGCCGTAAGCCAGTGTCGCCCCTTCCCTGATCCCGATCTGGATATAGTTCTCGACACGGTCCCGCTGCCGATCGCTGGCCAAAGGTCCCAGCGTGACCTGAGGATCGTACGGGTCGCCGATTACCACCCGGTCGAATTCGTCTGCCAACGCCTTGACCATCTCATCGTGACGTTCCTCCGAAACGATGATCCTGGTGAGCGATGCGCAGATCTGACCCGAGAGGAAGCACTCCGCAGAAGCGATGGTGTGTGCCGCCTCGGCAATGTCGAAGTCGTCCAGGACAATGGCAGGAGACTTGCCGCCGAGCTCCAGCGAAGACCGTGCAATTCGACCACCGAGGATGCTCCCGATTCGTTTGCCGACTTCCGTTGATCCGGTGAACGAGATCTTGTCGACCCGAGGGTCGGAGACCAACCGCTCGGAGGCAGCACGATCAGCGGTCACCACGTTCAGGACACCCGCCGGAATGCCGAGCTGATCAGCAATTTCCGCCATGATGTATCCAGCCCCCGGAGCTTCCGGGGACGACTTGATGACGACGGTGCATCCCGCCAGCAGTGCCGGCGCCACCTTGAACGCGATCAGTCCCATCGGCGCGTTCCATGGAATGATCGCTCCCACGACGCCTACAGGCTCTTTCACGATCATGCCGAAGCGTGCGCCGTTGGTGGGTGTGACTTCTTCCTGGAACGGGAAGCTCTTCGCCAGACCTGCGTAGTACCGGTACGCGTCGATTACCTCGCGCATGACACCGGGGACCGACGATGCCAGAATCCCGGTCTCTCGCGGCCAGATCTCCACGATGTCATCGATCCGCGCTTCGACGGCATCAGCGATATCGAGCAGCACCTGAGCCCGCTCGGCGTGCGACAACCGCGGCCAGGGTCCCTCGTCGAATGCCTGCCGGGCCGCTGTAATCGCGCGATCGATATCGTCGACATCGGCGTCCGGCACCGAGTAGTAGACCAATTCGCTTGTCGAGTCGACTACATCGATCAGAGCAGACGAGTGCGGGGGAACCCACTTCCCGTCGATGTACAAGCAATCTGTATTGGCAAGTGGCACACTCGGCAACTTTGTCATCATGGATCCCTAGTTATCTGTTCAACAGTTGTTGTGGTCAGGCAGGCACCGCGGCGCTGTCCTGCGCACGCATCTGTTCGATGACGGGGTAGTAGTACTCCTCGGGGACCTCCGCCTCGCTCCGCTCGATCAGCTCGGAGAAATCCCACTTCTTCAGGAGCTTGCCGTTGCGGTACACCGGCTGAAGGAGGTTCTCCTCGGGAGAAACCGAGTCGCGTCGCACCGTGCGGTACTCACCATCCCGCTTGACGAGGGCGAGACGGCCGGCCTTGGACACCTTGAAGCTCGCCCCGGTCGGCTGCTTGGCCACATCGCGCCATTCACCGTTTACTCGCACAGCGTTGCACTTCTGCCCGAAGTTCAACGTGTCTCGGTTGAAGTGCTGGAGCAGACCGCCGCCCATACCGAAAATCGCGTTCTCTGCCGCCATGCCCCGGCGTTCGAGTTCCATGTAGATCTCCGACAGGGTATCGAGCGTGATGCCGTCGCCCTGGACGACCCGCAGATACCGGGGCAGAACCTTGAATCCCTTGGAGTTGACCTCATAGCCGAAGGCATCCATGAGCCACTCAGCGGTATCCGCGGTCACCTGCACAGGGTCGCCCGAGTCCGGACGAGCACAGACCACGCCCGGGAAGTTCTCGATCTCGGCCTTCAGTTCTTTGCCGAGGATGTTCTTCACAGCGTTCTCATGGTCGTACGAGTCGGTCAGCAACAGCACCACACCGGCATCGCGGTAGGTGTTCATCATGTTGCGAAGAGCGTCGACTTCCTGATCCCGACCCCATGCCGTGAAACCTGCATGCTCGCTGTTCGGGCCCGAGTTCGCCGGACACACCGCGTTGTAGTATTTCATCGCAGCCAGGATGCCCGGCACCGTGTCACTCTGGTTGAAGTTGACCAGGTGTGCCAGACCACCCAATGCAGCAGATTCCTGGGAGCTCACGCCGCGAGCGCCGTAATCGTGCAGCTGGAAGCGCAGCAGATCCGGATTGTCCGAGGTGCGAGCGAACGCTTCCTTGATGATCTGCTTGCACATCCAACTGACCGTTCCGATCGTGGTCGGGTACCACACCGCTCGCAGCAACGCGGTCTCGAAGAAGCTGGTCACCCAGTGGTACTTCGGATCGGTGTTGATAACCTGCACAAGGACATTGCGGGTGGGCAGCACAGTCCCCTCGGGGACTGCCTCGATCTCTACAGGAAGGAATCCGCCGTGGTCGTTGAGGATGCCCATCCAGTTCTCCCTGCAGAAGGGCATCCCCTGCGCCCTGGTCACCGCTTCGGCCTCATCGATGTCGGCGAGGGTGATCGGCCGGAGCAAGCGCTCCTGGATGTAGGCCTGCAGTCCGACGAACATCGTCGCCGGGAAGATGCCACCACGCGATTCGACGTAGCTGGAGACGTACTCGGTTCCCTGAGGATAGAGAGTGTGGTGGCAATGCTTGTAGGTATCGGTGTTGAGGATCAGATTGTCGAATCCCGAGATAGTGGGCATGGACGTTTCCCTTCGTTCGTGTGATGCGAAGACAGTTGTTGAAACGTTTCTACTGCTGCACGAAAACTGGGCCAGAAAGCCTGGGGACATACCGCGAGTCGCAGCATTTGAATTCGTGCGGCCGTGTCGGCGGTTGCTAGAGATCATGGTCGAGCCCACACCTCAGGTCAAGCGTTGACGCGTAAAATCTTCCGGCAATATTCGCGCAACACAGTCGATACCTCCGGCAGCACCCAGGTCTGTCTACAGACCGCCACAACCGGGATGCAGCCCGTCACCGAACGATCGATAGTGCTCTGCGCCCTCGGAGCTGTGTTGCGAACAGAAAGTGTGTTGTAGGAACACTTCCCGGAGCAGGGATGACAGAACCGTCTGCACAATCACGCAGCAACCGACACCCGCCGGCACGTCTCCCCTGTGCACCACCACCCGACCGCGGCCGACCACGCCTCTACCGACTGCCGGACGAATCCTGCCGAGCACCCGGGTTGAATCGCTTCTACATCTGCGTCGCTCATTGCCTTCGTGATTCGCGGATCTTGGAGGTTGATCCAAACACCGGAACACCCGGCCTTACGTCTCTCACCAGCGTGAACAACGTTTATCGAGTTTCTCGAAAGAAAACGAGTTCGGCACTATGCACAGGGCGCCGGACCGTTGTATGCTCCGGATGTACGCGATAGAACCGTTTCTACATCGCCCCACAGTCCGAGTTCGGCAGGGACCCACGCACCGGGTCTGGCCCGGAACTGCACGAGCGTCCGCTCTGCAGCCGGAACTCGGCACGCCTCCAGCAATACAGGAACTGCCCAACCTCGTAGAAAGACAGCTTCCATGAAGATCTGGGTCACCACTCCATTCTTCTACCGCGACATGAGCCGTCCGTGGTCCGAACTCCTCAACGACATGCTCAGCATCGTCGATGCCGCAGAGGACCTCGGCTTCGAGGGCGTCACAGTCAACGAAAATCACTTTCAGAACTACGTCAGCAATCCTTCATCGCTGATGTTCAGCGCTTTGGCCGCAGCGCGCACCGAGCGCTTGCGAATCATGCCCGGCATCGTGGTCCTTCCGTACTACAACCCGTTGCTCATCGCGTCGGAGATGAGTTTCCTCGACCAGATGGCACCGGGGCGCATCGGCATCGGCGTGGCGCGGGGTGGCAGTCGCTACCCGCTCGACCGACTCGGCATCAACCCCAAAGAAGCACGCGACATCTACGAAGAATCCCTCGAGATCATCAAGCGGGTGTGGGTCGAGGACGATGTGTCGTTCGACGGCAAGTACTTTTCGTTCCCGCCGACGACTCTTGTGCCCAAGCCGGCATCCAAGCCGCACCCGGAGGTATGGGCGGCCTCGCAGAGCATCGACGGCGTACGCCGCGTGGCACGACAGGGAAACAACCTGATCACTGCTCCGAACTACGGCAACTTCGAGCCCTACGGCGATCTCGAAGCGTTGCTCGCCGCGTACAACGACGAGATCGAGACGAGCGGGATGCCTCGAAAGCAGGTGATGGCCCTTCGCCACACCTGGCTCGGCAACACCGAAGAAGAGGCGACCGAGTACTTCGACGACGTGCTCAGTGAGTACAACTACTATCTCACCCTGGTGCATGCCTCCAGCTCCGGCCAACAGTCCCAAGAGGAGCGTCTGGCAGCACGCGCCGAGGGAAAGAAGGACGACTCGGTGGTCCAGGGCGGAGCGATGAGGCCCGCCCAGGAGTCGTTCTCCAAGGAAGGGCTCCTCGAAAAGTACGCCGATCCCATCCTCACCACCCCCGACAAGATGATCGAACGATTCAAGTCCTACGAGGCATTGGGCGTCGATCACATGGCGTGCCTGATCGCCGTGGGACAGCCGATCGAGGCGATCATCAAGAACATGCAGTTCATGGCCAAGGAAGTGCTCCCGGAGTTCTCCTGAGACCCGGCCCGACGACTTCCACAGAAAGCAACACATGCCCACCCGACTGCACGTATTCGATATGGACGGCACGCTGCTCAACGGAGCAGCCGCCCTGGAACTGTCGACATTCTTCGGCCGCCGCGACGTTGGACTCGAAATCGAACAGCTCTGGCACGCTGGACAAATCACCGACTTCGACTTCTGGTCAACCCTGCTCGAGGTCTGTGCGCACGCGACGGAGGACGACCTCGACGCCGCGTTCGAACAAGCGGCCTGGCTCGATGGCATCACCGATACCTTCGACGATATCCGCAGGCGCGGTGAGATTGCCATCGTGATCTCGCAATCGCCGGCGTTCTTCGTTCAGAGACTTAGAAACTGGGGCGCTCACGAGGCCTACGGATCCGATGTGGTGATCGGACAGACGCTCTCCGAAGAGGCAACACTGTCACCGCAAGCCAAGGTCCACATCACGCGAGATGCACTGGAGCGCTACCACATCGAACCAGCCAACTGCGTCGCCTACGGTGACTCGTCCTCCGATGTGGATCTGTTCGGATGGCTACCGAACACCGTCGCTGTCAACGCCAGCCCGTTGGTGTCCGAGCTTGCCGCAGTCCAGTACCAAGGTAACGACCTTCGCCAGGCGTACGCATTGGGACGGAAGTTACTCAGCGCGAGCACCCCGTCCTGAACACGCGCCGGGCCACCGACGAACACTTCGCTACCGACACCCACCTCCCATTCCCAGGCACCACAGGAGACCTTATGGAACCGCTCAAGATCCTCTTCACCGGCGAATCCTGGATCAAGCACGTTATTCACATGAAAGGCTTCGATCAGTTCCACACCACTGAGTACGAGGAAGGCGCAAGCGTATTCCTCGAAAATCTCACCCGCGAAGGGCACGACGTCAACTACGTGCGCGGCCACGAGATTTCTTCACGTTTCCCCAAGACGGCACAGGAAATCGACGAGTACGACGTAGTTGTCATCTCCGATATCGGATCGAATTCCTTCCAGCTCCCCGACGAGACGTTCCTACGTTCGGAAGCATCGCCCAACCGTCTGGGAGTAGTCGCTGAATACGTCCGCCGGGGCGGCGGATTGGTCAAGGTCGGTGGCTATATGTCGTTCACCGGAATCGACGGCAAGGCCCGCTTCGGCATGACCCCCCTCGCCGACGTGTTGCCTGTGACCATGCTCCCCTACGATGACCGCATCGAGGTCCCGGAGGGCTGCAAGGTCGAGGTATGCCGACCGGAACATCCCGTCCTGGGTGACACCTCCAGCGACTGGCCTCCCCTGCTCGGCTACAACCGAGTGGTGGCCCGCGACGACGCCGAGGTCGTCGCCCGCACCGGAGACGACCCCATCCTGGTCACAGGACATCATGGCGACGGCCGAGTGGTCGCGTTCACCTCGGATCTCGCTCCCCACTGGGCCCCGCCGGAGTTCGTCGAGTGGTCGAACTACGCGCTGCTGTGGTCTTCGATACTGTCGTGGGCTAGTGGACGATCCTAATTCCGCAGAGAGGGATTGCTGTGGCGTCATCTGAGCACAGACGCACGCGCAAGCGCACGACCATCAAGGACGTCGCGGAACACGCTGGAGTCTCCATGAGCACGGTGAGCTACGTACTCAACGACTCCGGCCCGGTTGCGCCCGACCGCCGTACCCGTGTGCTCGACGCCGTGCGAGTTCTGGAAT
Organism: Rhodococcus sp. PD04; assembly: GCF_035918275.1. Lineage (NCBI taxonomy): Bacteria > Bacillati > Actinomycetota > Actinomycetes > Mycobacteriales > Nocardiaceae > Rhodococcus > Rhodococcus sp. PD04. Next base: position 294,609 of record NZ_CP142144.1, read on the forward strand.
ACTCGCCGAACGAGTCTGCGCGTAATCTCAAACGCCGCAGCGCTTCCCGTATTGGCATGGTCGTACCCGACCTGACCAATCAGTTCTTCGCCATGATCACCGAAGGGGTCCATCAAGCCGCATCGGCACGTGATGTCCTGGTGGTCCTGGTGGTCCCGGGCAGCTCGGAACAATCCGAGGAAGCCCAGACCAGATTGCTGCGCAGCCAACGCGTGGACGGAGTCATCTACCTGACCAGCACCGGGTCCATGCCCGAAGCTTGCTACGAACTGGCTCGCTCTGGTCCGGTGGTGCTCGTCGACGAGCAGATCCCGGGCATCGACCTGCCCGCCGTGGTCTGCGACTCCCGCAGGGGAGCTCGCCAGGTCGCGCAACACGTCCTCGACAAGGGCCACCGGGACGTTGCGGTCATCGGCGGTCCGGAGGGTCTGTGGACGGCTCAACAACGACTGGCCGGCTACCGCGAGGCACTTGCCGGGGCAGGCATCGACCCGGACACGGTCCCGGTGTACTACGGCGACTACCAGCAATCGTCCGGCCGGGACCTGGCCCAACGCGCGTTGGCGGCGCAGACTCGGCCCACTGCCCTGATCTGCGCCAACGACCTCATGGCTGTGGGCGCGATGGAGTATTGCCGCGCACAAGGGCTCCGTATGCCCGAGGACGTCAGCATCGTGGGCTTCGACGACCTTCCTCTGTCGTCGCTTCTCACGCCGCGGCTCACCACCGTGCGCCAGCCGGCGCGAGACATGGGCTACCGCGCAGCGACAGTCCTTTTCGATTTGATTGAGAACCGCACACCGGAACCCATGGATCCGTTACCGACGACACTCCAGGATCGGTCATCGGTGTGCACTATCAGCGGGAGCGTCAATGAGTAACGGGGTTCTAGTGGTCGGCGCCCTCAACGTCGATCTGGTCGTGGCCGTCGATCGGTTACCCGGTCCGGGTGAGACCGTCGTCGGTCCACACCTGGACAAGTTCGGCGGCGGCAAGGGCGCGAACGCGGCTATCGCAGCCGCCCGCATGAACGTGCCGGTGCGCTATTGCGGAGCGATCGGCGATGATGAACTCGGACGCGAGGCATTGGTCGAGCTCCGCGCCTCCGGTGTCGACGTCACCGACGTCGCCGTCCTCGACGACACCGCCACCGGCACTGCCCTGATCGTGGTCGACGCGGTGGGGGAAAACCAGATCGCCGTTGCCGCCGGGGCCAACGCTGCCCTTACGCCGGCACTCGTTCGCCGGGCCGTCGAGCGTGCATCGGGGTGGGCCGGATGTGTACTCGTCAGCACCGAAATCCTCCCGGCAGCGGTCGAAGCTGCCGTGTCGACAGCCTCCGACATGGGACTGCGCTGTGTGCTGAATCCGGCCCCTGTGCGCAACGAGTTCATCGCCAGCGCCCACGCAGCGTCGGTTCTGACACCCAATAGTTCAGAGCTTCGTGACCTGTGCGCTGCACTGTCCATCCCGTTCACCGACGTCGGTGACGCCTCGGCGAACGTCGCTCGGGCCACGGGAGCGTGCCTCGTCGTGACCAGAGGGGACAAGGGGGCGATCGTGGCCTATCCCGACGGAACCATCGAACCCGTCCCGGCCCTGCAGGTATCGGACGTGCGTGACACAACCGGTGCGGGCGACACGTTCAACGGTGTGCTCGCAGCGTCGCTTTCCTCCGGGATGCCGCTCGGAGCCGCAAGTGCGCTTGCAGTAACGGCAGCGTCACTGTCGGTCAGACATGTCGGTGCCCGCACAGGGATGCCGATCGCCGACGAGGTCAACGCCGCACACGTATAACCGATCACCGTGTGATCATGCTGGGCGCCGTATCCGCCCACCCTCCATAGAAACGTTTCTATCGCCGATACGGGAATCTCCACCTTCGAACCCACCGCTACATCCCCACGATGCTCTCGTCCTTTCGCGCCACACTCCCCGCACATGCCCGATTCCCCGGCATCTACCTGGAAGGCCACCAATGACGACCTCCATTCCGTTCGGATCCCAGAAACAATTGATGTTGTTCTCGGGCCGCGCCAATCCGGCGCTCGCCTCGTCGATCGCCTCCAACCTGCAGGTCGATCTGGGTCGGGTCGCTCTGAAGACATTCTCCAACGGAGAGGTGTACTGCAGATTCGACGAATCCATTCGAGGCGCAGACGTCTTCCTGATCCAACCGATGTGCGCAAACCCCATCGAAGGCCTCAGCGCCAACGACGCACTGGTCGAACTGCTCGTGATGATCGATGCAGCCATCGGCGCCAGTGCACGCCGAGTAGTCGCGGTCACCCCCTGGTTCGGCTACTCCCGTCAGGACAAGAAATCCTCACCCCGCGAACCCATCTCGGCTCGTATGGTGGCACGAATCCTCGAGGCAGCCGGTGTCGACCGGGTACTCACGATGGACCTACACGCGGGACAGCTTCAGGGCTTCTTCAGCGTTCCGGTCGACCACATGACCGCGCTGATGGCACTCGCGGACCACTTCGCCGCGCTGGACGACGACCTGGTGGTCGTCGCGCCGGACGCCGGTCGCGTAAAGCTCAATAAGCAATTCGCCACTCGCATCGGTGCCGGCCTGGCCATCCTGGACAAGGAACGTCCTCAGCAGCAGGTCGCGGAGATCACCACCGTCATTGGAGATGTACGAGGTAAAACCGCGATCATCGTCGACGACATGATCGACACCGCGGGAACCCTACGCGCAGCAGGCGAGGCGGTCGTCCGCGCCGGATGCTCGCGAGTCTTCGCCGCCGCTACCCACGCAGTGTTCAGCGGCTCTGCGCACGAGAACCTCGCCAACTCTCCGTTCGAGCGCATCGTCGTGACAGACACCATCCCCCTCGGGCCCGGAGCCCCGTCGACCGTCGACGTCGTATCGTGCGCACCGATGCTCGCCGACTCGATCCGGTGCATCTTCACCGACGACTCCGTCAGCGAGGTATTCGGGGGGAAGAACCATGTGTTCTGACAAAGCCCTACACGCCGAAGGCCAGATCATGACGGCCATAAACCTCAGAGGTGTCCACGACGACATCGGTACGGTCGACACAGCGGCGTTGCGCGCAACGTTCGGCCGCTTCCCGAGCGGGGTCACCGCGCTGTGCGCGACCGACGTGACCGGTGAGCCGATCGGTATGGCCGTCAGTGCGTTCGTCAACGTGTCATTGGAGCCTCCGTTGGTGGGCGTGTTCGTTCAGACGTCCTCGACCACCTGGCCCAAGCTACGAGAACGACCACGGATCGGACTGTCGGTCCTGGGAGCAGGACAGCAGACACCGTGCCGGCAACTCGCCGCCCGCCAGGTCGACCGGTTCGCCAACGTGAGCTGGGAGAGCGGGCCCGACGGATCAGTCTTCCTGCACGGTGCAGCAGCCTGGTTCGACTGCGAAATCGAATCGGAAACCACGACGGGCGATCATCGATTCGTGCTTCTCCGCATCATCGGACACGACTTCGAAGCCGAGCAGGACCCACTCGTATTTTACGCCAGCAAGTTTCACGAATTGCCCAACGGCATTCCGGATAACTGACAGAAAGGACAGCTGTGATCTACGAGATCAGGGAGTACGTCGCGGTACCGGGCAAACTGTCGGCGATAATCGACCTCTTCACCAACCACACGGCCCGCATGTTCAAGCGATACGACATGGAGCTGATCAGCGCCGGCCACACACTGATCGGAGAACACTCCTTCGGCGAATTGGTGTACACCGTTCGATTCGCAAACCTGGCCGAGCTCGAAAACAAGTGGTCCCAGATGCTCGCGGATCCTGAATGGCAGCAAGCGTTCGCTGCTGCCGAATCAGACGGACCACTGATTCGGACAATGCGCCGTCGGGTCATCGACGGATCATCGATCGAAGAAGCGCCATGATAGTCCAGATCAATGGGTGTCACGACATTCAACTCATCCCTACCGAGGACGATGACGTCCGGGTAGTAACACACGAGATCTTGCTCCCCTATCTACCGGGCATCGTGAAACTGACCGGATTGGGACGCGTCAACGGCCGCTCCGTGGAGCTCGACGAGAACTGGTCCGGATGGCCTTCTCATTGCTGTTCCTTGCCCAAAACCGCGACCATCGTCACTCGTTCCCTCTGAGCGGAAGTCGATGATCCGGCTCTTCGCAGAGCTTCACTTTTCACGAGTCAGGCTCGCACCCGCTATTGCCACGGTTGGCACCATCCGAAAGGAACCTCGATGACCGGCTTCAGCTCCCTACTGGCTGCCGTCCCGACCGGCCTCTGGATCGACGGCACTACTCGCGAGTCCTGTTCCGGTAGATGTTTCGACATTGTGAATCCTGCGACGGGCACCGTCTTGACGACCGTAGCCAACGGCAGCGTCGCCGACGCAAGACACGCGCTCGCATCGGCTGCCGAGGTTCAGCCGGCATGGGCTGCGACCGCCCCTCGCGAACGGTCGGAGATCCTTCGCAGAGCCTGGGAACTCGTCATGGAGCGGTCCGAAGAGTTCGCCCGGCTGATCACACTCGAAATGGGCAAACCGTTGGCGGAGAGTCGCGGCGAGGTGGTGTACGGAGCAGAGTTCCTCCGGTGGTTCGCAGAGGAAGCTGTTCGAATCGGCGGTCGTACCGCGACCGCACCGTCTGGAAACGGCCACATCGCGGTGATCAAGGAACCTGCGGGTCCAGCCCTGGCCATCACGCCCTGGAACTTTCCGCTCGCGATGGGGACACGCAAGATCGGCCCGGCGCTCGCGGCTGGATGCACCATCATCGTCAAACCGGCCGAGGACACTCCCCTCACCATGTTGCTGCTCGCACACGTCTTTGCTGAAGCCGGTCTTCCTCGTGGTGTTCTGTCTGTACTACCGACTCTCGATGCCCCAGACGTCGTCGGCACTCTGATGAAGGACCGTCGACTGCGAAAGGTCTCCTTCACCGGATCCACCGCCGTCGGGAAGAAGATCATCGAACAATCCGCAGATCAGATACTGAAGAGCTCCATGGAACTTGGCGGCAATGCCCCGTTCATCGTCTTCGATGACGCCGACATCGACGCCGCAGTCGACGGTGCGATGGCCGCCAAGATGCGTAACGGTGGTGAAGCCTGTACTGCCGCCAATCGACTGCTCGTACACAATTCGATCCGGGAAGAGTTCACTCGTGCTCTGTGCGATCGGATCGCCGCGACAACAGTGGGTCCCGGTTACGAAGACGACGTCACGCTTGGTCCGTTGATCAATGCCAAGCAACGCAACGCGGTTGCAGCACTGGTCGATGAAGCCGTTGCTGCCGGAGCACGCGTGCGCACGGGCGGGACACCCATCGACGGTCCCGGCTACTTCTACCAACCGACCGTCATCGACAATGTACCTGCCGGTGCACGCATCCTCAGTGAAGAGATCTTCGGTCCGGTTGCGGTCATCACAGGCTTCGACACCGAGGCCGAAGTAGTCGCGAGCGCAAACGACACCGACTACGGATTGGCTGCCTACTTCTACACGCAGAACCTCGATCGAGCGTCCCGAGTCGCTCGCGCCCTCGAATTCGGGATGGTCGGCGTGAACCGGGGCATTATCTCCGATCCAGCGGCTCCCTTCGGCGGCATCAAGCAGTCCGGGTTGGGCAGCGAGGGCGGCAGCGAAGGAATCGAAGAGTACCTCAACACCAAGTACATCGCTCTGACCCCCTGACAGTTGTTCATGGCAACTGTCCTGCAGAAATCGGAGATTCCAGGACTCGTCCGCACAGCATCGATAATCCACAACATCCACTGATTCGAATAAATACTGGAGATCGACAACAACGATGTCATTCGACTTCGAGGAACCCGATGCAGCCCGGGAAGCGCGAACCGAGCTGGCACGCCTTGCCCGATCATGGCTACTCGTCCCCCCTACCGATCTCGCTCGGTTGCATACCGCGGTCGCTACCAGTCCGGACTGCCTTGTCCTCGATCTCGAGGATGGAGTGCCCTACAGGGAGAAAACATCTGCACGGACAGTTGCGGCGCAGTGGCTTCGCGACAGAGTCGGTTGGGTCCGAGTCAACGACGCTTCGACCCGTGAACTTGCACTCGACCTGGAAATACTCCGCGATTCCCCGGGCCTTACCGGAATTGTTCTTGCGAAAACCGAGAGTCCGCAAGACATCGACATCGTGTCTGCCGCACTCCCCCATGTCCCGATCGTCGCTATGGTCGAAACTGCTTCCTCGCTTCGTCAGGCCGACCGTATCGCTGAATGCTCACCGGTCGTGCGCTTGGCCTTCGGCATCAGAGACTTCTGCAGCGACCTCGACATCGATGGGACACCAGAAGGCCTGGCGTATGCCCGCTCGACCCTCGTCATCGCCAGCAAGACGGCGGAAATCGCAGCGCCTATCGACGGCCCGACCGCTGCGGATGATCGGGATACCGTCGCAGCCGACATCGACACAGCCAAAAAGTTCGGCATGACCGGAAAATTGTCGGTTCGGGCGCGTCACGTCGACACGATCAACGAGAAATTCTCCCCGTCGGCCCATTCAGTCTCACAAGCGCATGCCACTATCGCCGAACTCGGCCCCTGCGGGGAGAACATCGAGACGGGAGCCGATCGGCCGCGCTTCATCTCAGCCACTGCCGTGCTCTCCAGATCTCGGTACTTCGGCCGCTTGGAGGCGACCAAATCCGCCTCTCTTGCCCAGTAGTCGGCGCGTTCACGCTGCTCTGATCGGCACCGCCAACGCTGCAAGGGTCTCGGGTGCGGTGTACCTGCCCGGGTCAAGAACCCGCAAGGCATCATCGAGAAGACTGATTACCGCGCGGAGATGGTGGACAACGCCGCCGCGCGAGGTCGACGCCGAGCGAATGCGGGATGGTCCGGACGCGTTCCAGCACGTGTGCAGCGACCGCCGATCCCGGAAGCAGAATCGACCGGGCCGACGATCACGACCGCTCCCCCGAGACGGCCGCCTGCCATGACACGGTGAGGGGAACGGCAACCCGCACCGTGTCACGGCCGGCGTCGAGACCACCCGGGCAACTACTCCTCGGTGCCTCGAAGCTGAGCGAGTCACAAGTGCAGGTCACCCCCGATTCGGCAGCGAGGTGGGCGATGTCGTCACCGCCTCGCCCGCCGGCACCCGATCACTGCTACAGCGAACCCCGCTCACACATGGGCACTTTCGTTGAGCACGAGTGGATACCGCCGCTGAATCTCATTCCCCTCGTGCTCGAACCCGGACGGTCGCCGGCACCGCGAAACCGCACATCGATGCCGACTCCGTCCTCGACCACCTTCGTCATCGCGACACAACGCCACCCGGCAGAGCAAGTGCGGGCGTGCGTCACGCCGCTGAGGGCGTTGCGTCCGTGTCCTCCCGTCACCTGGACTCAACGCCCCTGCGACCTCAGTTGTCCTGTGTCACACGCTTACTTTCGGAGGACAGGACAGTAGGGGCATCCAAATACACCGTGCTGCCGGCGGCCCTGAACTGGTCGGACATATGTTGCATCCCGGCGACGGCGGCCTGGTCGGCGGCGTCACCGAACCTGGTCCGGATGTCTTGGGAGATACGCATCGAGCAGAACTTCGGCCCACACATCGAGCAGAAGTGCGCCGTCTTGGCCGGTTCAGCCGGAAGCGTCTCGTCATGGAACTGCTCGGCCGTATCCGGATCCAGCGACAGAGCGAACTGATCCCGCCACCGAAACTCGAAACGCGCCTTCGACAACGCGTCGTCACGCTCGACGGCACCGGGATGGCCCTTGGCGATGTCGGCAGCATGAGCGGCGATCTTGTACGTGATGACCCCGGTCTTCACGTCGTCCCGATTCGGCAGTCCCAGATGCTCCTTCGGGGTGACGTAACACAGCATCGCGGTGCCATGGCGGGCGATCTCGGTGGCCCCGATCGCGGAGGTGATGTGGTCGTAGCCCGGAGCAATGTCGGTCACCAGCGGCCCCAGGGTGTAGAAAGGCGCTCCATGACATAACTTCTGCTGACGCTCCACATTTTCCCGCACCCGATGGATCGGGATGTGGCCAGGGCCTTCGACCATCACCTGAACGTCGTGAGCCCAGGCACGGGTGGTCAGTTCGGCAAGGGTGTCCAGTTCGGCGTACTGCGCGGCGTCGTTGGCGTCGGCGATCGACCCCGGTCGCAGCCCGTCCCCGAGGGAAAATGCCACGTCGTAGCGGGCGAAGATCTCACACAGTTCGTCGAAGTGGGTGTAGAGAAAATTTTCCTCGTGATGGGCAAGGCACCAACCGGCCATGATCGACCCACCTCGGGAGACGATGCCGGTGAGCCGCTCGGCCGTGAGCGGTACGTAGCGCAGCAGCACTCCGGCGTGGATGGTCATGTAGTCCACACCCTGCTCACACTGCTCGATCACGGTGTCGCGGAAGATCTCCCACGTCAGCGCATCGGCCTGGCCGGCGACCTTCTCCAGAGCCTGGTAGATCGGCACCGTGCCGATCGGCACCGGGGAGTTGCGAATGATCCACTCTCGGGTGGTGTGGATATCTTCGCCGGTGGACAGGTCCATCACAGTGTCCGCGCCCCAACGGGTGGCCCAGCGCATCTTGTCGACTTCGTCGACGATGGAGCTGGTCACCGCTGAGTTGCCGATGTTGGCATTGATCTTCACCAGGAAGGACTTGCCGATGATCATCGGCTCGGACTCGGGGTGGTTGACGTTGGCGGGGATGATCGCCCGACCCGCCGCCACCTCCGAGCGCACCAGTTCCACGTCGCAGTTCTCCCGCAGCGCCACGAACCGCATTTCCTGGGTGATGATCCCCGCCCGGGCATAGTGCATCTGCGTGACCGTCCGGCCTGTCTTCGCTCGCACCGGGACAGGTCGGGGCCCCTTCCACTCCTGGGACGCCTCTCCACGCCGCACCGCCGAGCGGCCATCGTCGAGCAGATCCCGTTCTCGCCCCGGGTAGTGCTCGACGTCGCCGCGAGCAGCAATCCAGTCGGCGCGCGTCGGCGGGAGCCCGACCAGCGGATCGCTATCGGGACCTGCAGTGCGGTAGACCTGCAGCGGCGGGTTCGGCACCCCGCCGGGAGAGTCGTTCAAGCGGATCTCTGTGACAGGTACACGCAGGTCGTGTTCCTCGTCGTGGACATAGCTCAGGGCATGCGAATTGGGTGCACTCATCGGAATCGTTCCTACTTCCTTCGCCGGCATTACCCGGGCAGGTTCGACGGTCGCAGGCTGCCTCAGCCCGATCTCAGCCCCTGCAATAGGGCTCCCGTGGGGACGGCACAGACCCTAACACCCGGCTTCTCCTGCTGCAGATGTAGCTGGTCCGGTCGTCGGAGCGGTGCGAAGTCGGCCCGTCCTGTACGAGCTACGAGGAGGTACTCTTCTATATGTAATTGACTGTTGACTCGAGGAGATCGGGACCTTGTCCGCACAGCTGGCCTTCGATGCCCTCGCCGACCCTGTACGGCGAGCCATTCTCACTGTGCTGGCAGAGCGTGACGAGTGCAGCGTCAACGAACTGGTCGACCAGATCGACAGCGTGGGACGCACCGGCGTCTCGAACCACCTCCGGATCCTGCGGCACGCGGGCCTGGTCACCGAACGTAAGGCCGGACGCTTCCGTTTCTACTCGATCGACCCGGCCGGTCCCGCACGCGATGTCATTGCAATGTTGCAGGAATTGTTCCGAGGAGCCCTGTCAGATGCCGTCGAGGCCGCAGACCGCACCGCTGCCACCGACACAACCTTGCGACGTGCATAGCTTCCAGGAAACACGGTGACCCAGCTCGTACTGCACGCCGAAGAGTGGACCGCATCCCCGCCCTCGGTGGCCTACAGCCTTTTCGGAGCAGGCGACGAGGCGGGATGGCTCTTCGGCGCGGTATGCGATCGGGTCGAACCCGGCGCTGCCGTGCGTATGGCGGTCCACCTCAGCGGTTCCGGCGCAGAACCGGTCGAAATCCTCGGCCGTATTGCTGCCGCACGTCCGCATGCGTACCTCGATATCGTGCACGACCAGCCCTGGCGAGGGCGTATCAAACTCCGTTTCGAAGCCGCAAACGGTGGTACGAGAGTTCGGCTCATCGCCGAACTCGACCAGCCCGGATTGGAATGGTTGATGCGGCGTCGAGGGTTCCCTACCTCTCGAAACGCCTCTTCCCATCCCCGTCTGGGATTGTTGACGTCGAAATCCGGACCCGGCAGCCTCTTCGCCACCTCGATTGACAACGCCGCCATGCTGGCACTGGAGGAAATCAATGCCGAGGGCGGCATCCACGGCAGTCCAGTCGAGTTGATCGTGGGTGATGACGCCACAGACCCGCAGACCGGCGTCATGGAAGCGCGACGACTCGTCCAGGCAGGCTGCCGGACCATTCTGGTCGCCGCCACATCGGCTACCTACACCGCCGTTGCCGAGGCGCTCAGTGATGCACCCGTGCTGCTGGTACAGCCGGTCATGAACGAAGGAGGGCGCGGCGATCGTCTCCGCCTCCAGCTCGGCGAGCGGCCGGGCGACCAGTTGGCAGCAGCCGTGAAACCACTCATGCGGATGGAGGGGGTGCGACGATGGTTTCTGGCCGGCGACGACTATTGTTGGCCCCGTACGACACACGGCCTGGCACGCCAACTGTTGCCTCGGTACGGCGCCAGAGTCGTCGGGGAAAAGTTCGCATCTCTGGGAACTCGTGACTTCGCCCCGATCATCGAATCGATCCAGCAATCGGGTGCCGACATCGTACTGTCGACATTCGTCGGAGCTGATGCTGTTGCGTTCGAACGGCAATGCTATGCAATGGGATTGCGGGATCAGTGCATCACTCTGGCGCCCGCCTTGGAAGAGTCCACGCTGACGTACATCGGCGACGAAGCGGCCCGTGGCCTCTACTCCGTCTCGGGGTACTTCCAAGGATTACAAACGGAAGGTAACGCCTCGCTCCTGAAGAGGTACCGGGCGCAATTCGGTCCTTGGGCACCGCCGCTGTCGACGTTGAGCGAGTCGGTGTTCGAGGCAGTTCACATATGGTGGCAAGCGGCCCGGAAAGCCGAGGATAGCGAGCGGATCGCCGCGGCAATGCGTCACGGCGAGTTTCAGCTACCGCGGGGCACCGTCACCTTGAGCGAGGACCGACTCAGGCAGCAGCTCCATTTGACGAAAGCGACCGGCACAGAACTGTATCCTGCCCTCGGATGAGTTGAGACCTCGCTTGCTGGTACCGAAGACCAGGGCATATGTCTGGTCATATCGACGTGCTCGCTCCGTCTGCAGTTTCGTTCCCGGCCGGACGGATGCGCAACCACCGAGCGCAACTCGGGGTCGTCTGTGCATCAGCGTCGCCAGGATTGCTTCCGGCTACGCTCGGGTCCCGCGTTACCGCCATTCGACGCGATGTCGATCCCGGTCAAGGCGACAATGACAGCTGCCAGATCCTCCTCTGTGGGATCGGGACCGGTCGCGGAGGTCGAGGCTTTCTGCGAGATCTGCTTCCCTCTCGGGGGTCGTTCTGACTTCATTCTTCGCCTTCCTTTGTGAACGTCTCTCTGCGGCACTTCCGGCCACAGTCAGCATCTTTTGAGATAGCTCCGAATGCAGACGGTTCACGATTCGTTCCGGGGGCTCGACGAACGTCTTCCAGTCTCCAAAACAAACAGCAGTGTGGTCGAATTTGTGGCCGTCAGCGCGTTGAGCCGCAGAGTGAATGCGCGGCAATCGAACTCAGATTATCGGGCCATTGCCCCACTGTCCACAGCGCGTGAGCGCGATACACGTGGCAATAAAGAATGACTGCCAGAACGCTCGTGCCGACACAGGCGAGTGCGGCGCTCTATTGCAGGCAACCCACACACCGGATAGGTCTCCACGATCGTACCTCCAGACGGATGGTGGGGATGTTCACTTTCTCTCTGGAGCTCCCTGGAGCCACTCGCGCCGACGCATCCACGCTCGGACAGCCCACGGTGCGGATCACCCCTGTTCGTCGGTAACAGAACAGTAACATGTCATCAGGTCATGACGTGTTGACGCATTAGACGAGGGCACATAGGGTTGGTGACTCACGGCACAAGGAGAGCATTTCATGGATGGAATCCACGACCTCGGTGGCCGCGCCGTCCTGGGTCCGATCAAGCCCGAATCCGATGAACCTGTTTTCCATTCCGATTGGGAGCGGTCGGTTTTGACGATGTTCCCGGCGATGGCGCTGGCCGGCGCGTTCAATCTCGACCAGTTCCGGGGCGCGATGGAGCAGATCCCCCCGCACGACTACCTGACCTCGCAATACTACGAGCACTGGATGCACGCGATGATCCACCACGGCATCGAGGCGGGCATCTTCGATTCCGACGAACTCGACCGCCGCACCCAGTACTACATGGACCATCCGGACGAAACGACCCCCACGCGGCAGGATCCGCAACTGGTGGAGACGATCTCGCAACTGATCACCCACGGAGCCGATTACCGACGCCCGACCGACACCGAGGCCGCATTCGCCGTAGGCGACAAAGTCATCGTGCGGTCGGACGCCTCACCGAACACCCACACCCGCCGCGCCGGATACGTCCGCGGTCGTGTCGGCGAAGTCGTGGCGACCCACGGCGCGTATGTCTTTCCGGACACCAACGCACTCGGCGCCGGCGAAAGCCCCGAACACCTGTACACCGTGCGGTTCTCGGCGACCGAGTTGTGGGGTGAACCTGCCGCCCCGAACGTCGTCAATCACATCGACGTGTTCGAACCGTATCTGCTACCGGCCTGACCAGGTCATCCGGTCCACCCAGCGAGACGTCCCTTCACCACAGACAGAAACGAGCCCACCCCGATGACCGCCCACAATCCCGTCCAGGGCACGTTGCCACGATCGAACGAGGAGATCGCCGCACGCGTGAAGGCCATGGAGGCCATCCTCGTCGACAAGGGCCTGATCTCCACCGACGCCATCGACCACATGTCCTCGGTCTACGAGAACGAGGTCGGTCCTCAACTCGGCGCCAAGATCGTCGCCCGCGCCTGGGTCGATCCCGAGTTCAAGCAGCGCCTGCTCACCGACGCCACCAGCGCCTGCCGTGAAATGGGCGTCGGCGGCATGCAGGGCGAAGAAATGGTCGTGCTGGAAAACACCGGCACGGTCCACAACATGGTCGTATGTACCTTGTGCTCGTGCTATCCGTGGCCGGTTCTCGGCCTGCCACCCAACTGGTACAAGTACCCCGCCTACCGCGCCCGCGCTGTCCGCGACCCCCGAGGTGTGCTGGCCGAATTCGGATATACCCCCGACCCTGACGTCGAGATCCGGATATGGGACTCGAGTGCCGAACTTCGCTACTGGGTCCTGCCGCAACGCCCAGCCGGCACCGAGAACTTCACCGAAGAACAACTCGCCGACCTCGTCACCCGCGACTCGCTCATCGGCGTATCCGTCCCCACCACACCCAGCAAGGCCTGACATGCCCCGACTCAACGAACAACCCCACCCGGGTCTCGAAGCCAACCTCGGCGACCTGGTACAGAATCTGCCGTTCAACGAACGAATCCCCCGCCGCTCCGGCGAGGTCGCCTTCGATCAGGCCTGGGAGATCCGCGCCTTCAGCATTGCCACCGCATTGCATGGCCAGGGCCGATTCGAATGGGACGAATTCCAGTCCCGCCTGATCGAGTCGATCAAACAGTGGGAAGCCGAACACGCCACCACCGAGCAGTGGAGTTACTACGAGCGTTGGATGCTCGCACTCGAAGAGCTGCTGCACGACAAGGGATTTGTCGCAGGCGAGGAACTCGCGCACCGTACCGAGCAGGTGCTGGCAACGCCCGCCGGCGCCCATCACCAGCACGCCGTGCGTGATCCCATCGCCGTGCACGCCATCGGCACACCCACCACTGACTCCGACGGGTAGCCGGAACCTCGTCGCCGCGAACCCAGCGGGTTCACCAACGTCGAGTCGCTCCCGGAAGCGCGCCCCGTGTAACGACGACTGTTGGTGCGAACCCCGAACGCCGCGACATCAGTATCTTCCCGGTCTTCAGACCCGGCTCCACCGCGGACCTACGGAGCGTCACCGGTACCGCGGCTCGAATCGGGCCGGATCATCCCCGCACCGCACCCGCGGCACCCCGAACATTTCAGTCTCAGGCGTATCCGAAAAACGCTGCGAATCATCTGAAGGACAAGCGTTTGACCAGCACCACCATTACACCGCACCACATAGGTGGTGCCTGGACTCGAACCGAGCGTCGACGGTTGGCGTCCGTTGTCGGTGCCATCGTGATCCTGCACGTCTTGGGCGTGGCGCTGTACTTGGGATACTCGGGCAACCCGGCAGCGGCCGGGGGCCTCGCCGGATCCGGTGTGCTCGCCTACGTGCTCGGCGTTCGTCACGCATTCGACGCCGACCACATCGCGGCAATCGACGACACGACACGCCTGATGCTGCTACGGGGACGCCGTCCCGTCGGAGTCGGATTCTTCTTCGCGATGGGACACTCGACCGTCGTCGTTGTCCTTGCCCTCGTCGTGGCACTGGGCGCGAGCGCCCTAACCACGACCGAACTCGAAGGAGTACAGGAAATCGGCGGGTTGGTCGCCACCGTCGTCGCCGTCACCTTCCTGTTGATCGTTGCAGGACTCAACAGTGTGGTCCTGCGCAATCTGCTTTGCCTGTCCCGACAGGTACGCGCCGGATCGGACATCACCGGCGACCTCGAGAGCAGACTCAGTGAGCGCGGGCTGTTCACCCGCCTACTGGGCAACCGCTGGCGCGGACTGGTTCGATCGTCCTGGCACATGTACCCCGTCGGCCTGTTGATGGGACTGGGGCTCGAGACCGCCTCCGAGGTCACCTTGCTCACCCTCACCGCCTCGGCAGCCACCGGGGGCACGTTGTCGATAGCCGCTGTGCTCAGCCTCCCGTTGCTCTTCGCCGCGGGGATGAGCACGTTCGACACAGCGGACTCCTTGTTCATGACCCGCGCATACTCGTGGTCGTACCAGGACCCCCAGCGTCGACTGAACTTCAACATTGCGACGACCGGCGCCACCGTGGTCATCGGCCTCTTCGTAGCCGGCATCTACGTATGTGCACTACTGGCACACCTGCCCATGTTCGCTGCGCTGTCCCCGATCGGTGACATCTCCGAAAACTTCGAATTCCTCGGCTACGCCGTCGCAGCCGCCTTCATCCTCACCTGGACAGGCGCGTTGCTGTTCAATCACCTGAAACCTCAACGGAACTGAAGGCGCCCACGATCACATCAGCCACCGAGATACCCATAACGCTGACGGACACTTACGACACAGCGCACCGAGCGATCCCTCCCTCCCCCACTCGATGATGCTGTTCACATATTCGAAGGGAACCTCATGTCTTCGTTGACTCCCCCCAATTCCAACCAAATGTCGGCCCTGAACAACCACTTCCGATTCGGACTGACGACGCCGGAACTCGAAGAGTTCGCACCGGCCCTCGAAGCGACGCTCGCGTCCTCCGAAACCGTCGAACGCCTCTACGAGCGCACCGCGCCCGAGCCGCCTCAGCGGTCATGGACCTCACCCACGGCGGACGAGAACCCGCTGAGCGCCTGGTACGTCACCACCTCGATCAGCGAAACCGACGAAGGCCCCCTCGCCGGGCGAACGGTCGCCGTGAAAGACAACGTCGCAGTCGCCGGCGTGCCGATGATGAACGGCTCCCGAACCGTCGAGGGCTTCACCCCCCGCTACGACGCCACCGTCGTACGCCGACTGCTCGACGCCGGCGCAACCATCACCGGCAAAGCGGTGTGCGAAGATCTCTGCTTCTCCGGCGCCAGCTTCACTTCCCACCCCCAGCCGGTCCGCAACCCCTGGGACGAAAGCCGCATCACCGGCGGCTCGTCCAGCGGCAGCGGCGCCCTGGTCGCCAGCGGCCAGGTGGATATGGCAGTCGGCGGCGACCAGGGCGGTTCGATCCGCATCCCCGCCGCGTTCTGCGGCATCGTCGGACACAAACCCACCCACGGACTGGTCCCCTATACGGGAGCATTTCCCATCGAACGAACCATCGACCACCTCGGTCCGATGACGCGCACGGTCAGCGACGCCGCCGCAATGCTCACCGTCCTCGCCGGCACCGACGGCCTCGATCCCCGACAGACCCACCGGATCGAACCGGTGGACTACCTCACGGCGCTGGCCGAACCCGCATCGGGTCTGCGCGTGGGTGTGGTCACCGAAGGCTTCGACACCCCTGTCTCCGACGCTGCCGTCGACAATGCCGTCCGCACCGCCATCGACGTACTGCGCTCGGCCGGACTTACCGTCGAAGAAGTCTCGATCCCCTGGCACCTCGATGCAATGGCCGTCTGGAACGTGATCGCCACCGAGGGAGCGGCCTACCAGATGCTCGACGGCAATGCCTACGGCATGAACACTGATGGCTTCTACGATCCCGAACTCATCGCCCACTTCTCCCGTCAACGACTCGAGCACGGTCACCAACTGTCGAAGACAGTCAAACTCGTCGGGATGTCCGGGCGCTACACATTGGAGGTAGGCGGCGGCAAGTACTACGCCATGGCCCGCCAACTCGTCCCCGAAGTCCGCGCCGCCTACGACGCCGCCTTGGCTCGGTACGACGTGCTGGTGATGCCCACCCTCCCCTACACCGCCACCAAGATCCCGACCACGGACATTCCGTTGGCCGACTATCTGGACACCGCACTGTCGATGATCATCAACACCGCACCATTCGACGTCACCGGTCACCCCGCCTGCAGTGTCCCCGCTGACCTGGTCCACGGGCTTCCCACCGGAATGATGATCATCGGCAAGCATTTCGACGACGCGACAGTGCTGCGCGTCGCCCAGCTCTACGAACATGCAGTGGGCAACTATCCTGTCCCGCCGGCTGCAGCCGGCACCCTGACATAACCCATTCGCCCGACCGTACGAGACCACACGCTGCGAACTCGTACGGTCGGGCGGAACCGGTGACTGTCGGACACCTCCCTCCTCGACCCGGACGCGCATTCGGGGAGTGAGGACACCCAGGTCACCGTACGCCCTTGCTCTGGACGGACTTTCCCGAGAAAGGGCGCCATTGCCGAACGAAGGACTCCGCATGCAATCTTGCGAAGAACGCGTAGAGAACAGCATCCTGATGCTGCGCCCGATCGGCGTGCTGCGCGGCGCCTCGTCCGCTCGGCTGCGGCAGCGCCTGGACCGAGCCCTGGCTGACAATACCGATGTCGTCGTCGATCTCGGGAGCGTGCCCAGTGTAGATTCCACCGGTCTCGGTGTGATGATCCATGCCACCAAGACGGCCCGGACGCACTGTCGTTCCCTGACATTCGCCGCGCCCAGCGCCCGGGTGAAGGCGATGATCGAACGGACCCGCTTACAGTCGGTAATCACACTGTCGTCGTCGGTCGAGGCTGCTATGGAACGCATCCGATGATCCGCCACGCTCGAGCAGACACAGACACAGACACACACCGCTGCAGATCCGCCGGACCACGGCCACCTCTGCACTCCATCCAAATCATGGAACCTTGAGCGAAACCCATGTTCTCGAAAGACGCCTCTGGGCAGTTCACGTCGACAACTGTCACCGGTGCACCCGCGCCGACGCAGCTTGCCGATCGCGCGCGTTCGGCCGACGCAGCGGTCGCTACCCCCACGCTCACCCGTCGAGTCGGGAAGGCTGGAAACCTGGGAGAGGCACCGATATGACCTGGATGCGACTCGTCTGCATGTCGGCGATACTCCTGGTCGTCGCCCTTGCGAGCGCGTGCACCATCCCCGGACCCGGTGCAGCATCGCCAGGTGAGGACACAAGTGCGCCGACCTCCACCCCGTGGGTCTCGTATGCTCATCCGCTGCGGGTGACCACCACCGGCGGTATTTTGCACCTCGACGGTCAACCCTGGTGGCCCACCGGCTTCAATGCCTATCAACTGGCTACGGATTGGACGGTCAACGCCGGGTGCGGAGCGATGGTGGATCTGGACTCCTACTTCTCGTCTCGCCAACCGGGGACAGTGACCCGATTCAACGCCTTTCAGAATCTGGCCGTGGACAAGCGCAACGGCAAGCTGAACTTCGAACCGATCGATGCGGTGTTCGCGGCCGCCAAACGGCACCGACAGTTACTCATCCCGGTGCTCGCCGCCCAGGACGGCGCCTGTGAGGACGAGCAATACAAAACGCGCGAGTGGTATCTCGGCGGATGGAAAGAACCCACCGACATGCCGCTGAGCTACAGCGAGTGGGTTGCTGCCGCCGTCGATCGCTGGGCCGGATCACCTTCGATCGCTGCATGGGAACTACTCGGTGAACCCGAGGTCGGCGTCTGCACCACCCCCGACTGCGACCTGCACCAACGTCGGTGCCCGGAAGACTCGTCGCAGGTGCTGCGCGACTGGGTCGATGCGGCCGGGGCGGTGGCTCGTGCGCACGATCAGCGACACCTGCTCACGCTCGGTCTACTCGGGGGCGAGCAGTGCGGTCTCGCCGACGGTGGTTATGCCCTGGTCGCTGCCTCGCCCTATCTGGACGTGGTTCAGTACCACGACTACGACGATGCGGCATTCCTCCCACTGCGACTCGAGCAAACCGAGAAACCTGTGCTCGTTGCCGAGTTCGGGATCCGCGCTGGAAGCTGCCTACCCCTGACCGAACGCGCCACCCGCGTCGGTGCCCAGATCGACCGGTATCACACGATGGGCACTGCCGGGGCGCTGTTGTGGGCCTTCGTACCGGATCCTCGACCACAGGAATGCACGTACGACATCGGCCCCTTCGACCCCATTCACGGCTTGCCCCAGATGAGATAGGGACGCGCCCTGGGCCGGCACGTCGGGGTGACAGTCGTCTCGGAGGCCACGGAACCGATTGCTCGGGCCGGCTTCCGCCACCTTCACCCATGGTGAAGGTGATGAGTACCTGTCGTCCGCGGATGCCGGTATTCTGTGTCCGGGCTCGGCGCCCACCGCGTGACGTTGTCTTCCCTCATTGCACGAATCGAACGCGATTCCGAAATTGTTTGTGCACTAGTACTTCTGATTGAAGTCGATTAGGTCGTATCGGGAGGCACCGTCGGTGCCCGCTTAGATTGTCGAGGCGGACACCGACGGCTCCCGCACCTGTCGCCGACAGGGGGCGGCGACGGTTCGTCGCAGAGCGACGAAACGGGGTTCTCGTTCTCGGTACTGCGCAGCGACTCGGACATAGTCGCGTAGCAACTCGGAACAGCAGGGGCGAGGTTCCAAGCACGGAGAACAGAATGTTGAAACAAGGCCCCGTCCTCCCCGATAGGGCGACTCGCTCCAACACCAAAAGACTAGCGAAAAACTCGCCGTAACAGCAAATTACATGGCTTTTCATCCGTTCCGATACCGCAACACCGGAGCACCCGCCCACGAGCACCGGTGACATCCTGTCCCCTTCCCATCTCCCGACAGACCGGATCTTCTTGCCAACACCGCCGACGAACGACTCCACCCCCCTGAGTCCGGCGCCGAGCACACTCCCACAACCGTGGGTTCCGGTCGGACAGATACGGACGAGTTCCGAACGCCCGGATCAATGCCACACAGCCGACCCCACTGTCCCCGAACCCTGCCCGGCCACGAAACCCACTGGTAGCTACGCAACTCGTGGTCACGCGCAGGAACCCTGTGATATACACATACAGTTCACGGAGCATTGATGGTCGACAGTAGGGGTCACACTGCCAACCAACAGCTTTCGTGACGCACCAGCGTCGTTCCAGGGGAACACGGCGCGAACGGACGCGCGCAGACGCACGGCCTCGCCGACAATGCCAACGCACACCTCCCCACTGTTCACTTCCGCCGACTCCGCCGGACCGATCGACTGGAATGGCATCGGCCGAAACGGCCCTGGTCCTGCAGAGGAGATGGAACGCTGCACGATGAATAGCATCGTGTTCCGCCACCGTGCGGATCGACAGGCCCTCAAGACGCCGGTGAACACACTGGACAAGGTTCGCACGCACCGAAGACATGTCCAGAAGTTCCCGGTGTAGCGTTCTGGGACACTCCGAACCGGTGTCACCTCGTTTGCATAGAGTCCGTTCTCGCCGTGAGGTCTTCGGAGGTGGATGTGTGGTAACCGACCGGTTCCGTGAGCAAGCAGAAGAACACGGTTCCGATAGCTGTGAGAATCTCATACCGAAAATGCGGCCGGAGATCGAACAGTCCTGGCGCCGCTGCCGTGCCATCGGGGCGGCTTCGGACGGTTCTCGTCTGCGCTACATCGATACCCCCACAGACTCGAAGCTTGTGCGTGCGGCGCGGCCGGTCCTGGATCGGTTGGCCGATCAACTCGCCGATGCACCGGTGACGATCCTGCTCGCCTCGCAGGATGCGACCATCGTCGACCGGCGGGCCGGGCAGCGGTCGCTGCTCGGTCGTCTCGACCGGGCCCAGGTCGCCCCGGGGTTCATCTTCGCCGAAGAATGCGCCGGAACCAACGGGATCGGCACCGCCCTCGAAGAACGCAAAGCGTTCCGGGTCCGCGGGGAAGAGCACCTGCTCGAGTCGCTGCACCCGCTGGCCTGTGTCGGCTCCCCGATCGTCGACCCGGTCTCACGCGCGGTGACCGGCATCGTCGACATCACCTGCCAGGTCGACGATGTCAACGAGCTGATGGCACCGCTGGTGCTCTCGGCGGTACGCGACATCGAAGAACGACTGTTCGCCCTGTCCGCCCGCAGCGAGCAGAACCTGCTGCGCGAATACATGCGCAGCAAACGCCGCGGCCACGCCGCGGTGGTGGCGATGAGCCGGGACACGGTGATCGCGACCCCGACGGTGTCACGGTTGATGGACTCGACCGATCAGATGATGATCTGGGACTGGATCAGCACCCATCTGGCCGCCAAGGACGAATGGGAAGGACCGCTGCGTTTCGCCGAGGGGATCGACGTGCGGGTCCATGCCCGCCGGGTCGGTGAGTCCACCGATCCGCTCAGCGCGATCATCGAACTGCGCCCGCTGGCCTCCCCGGCTCCGCCGCGTCCGCGCGCCCGCCTGGCCCCCGCCGCGCCCGCCGGTGCGGCGCCGGCGACGCGTATCGCCGGCCGCAGCCTGGCCGCGCACCGACTCCAGGACCGGGTCGACGAGATCGCCGCGACCGTCGCGCCGGTGCTGATCATCGGCGAGTCCGGTGTCGGCAAAACCCATCTGGCCCGGCAGATCCAGCACCGCTGGGGACCGAACGCCCCGGTCCCGAGCGTCGACGCGTCGACGTTGACCCCCTCGGCGGTGGCCGAGTTGCGGGCGCGTCTGTCCGGCAGTTTCGCGTGCATCCTCGAGCACCTCGACGAGGTCCCCGACGACGCTGTGGCTTCTACCCGGCGGTTGCTCGACGCCGCCGTCGAGCTCGGTGCACCGGTGATCGCCACCGCCACCTCGAGCACCCCCGACGATCTGCGCCATCAGGTGCAGACCCATGTGCGGCGCAGTGTGTGCATCCCACCGCTGCGCCAGCGCATCGAAGATCTCACCGATCTCGCGCGGGAGTTGCTCGCCGCCGAATTCCCCGACCGTCCGACCCCGCAACTGCAACCGGCCGCGCATCGGGCGTTGATCGACCATCACTGGCCCGGCAACCTGCGCGAACTCGCCTCGGTGCTCAGTACCGCGGCGGCGCGGTCGATGGGATTCGACATCAAACTCGAACATCTGCCCGCCGACTACCGCACCCTCGGCGCCGGCCGCCGGTTGACCTCGCTCGAACGCACCGAACGCGAAGCGATCGTCCGCGCCCTCGACGAGTCCGACGGCAACAAATCCCTCGCCGCCCACCGACTCGGTGTGGCCCGCTCGACCCTCTACCGCAAGATCCGCGCGCTGGGCCTGGAAAACGAAACGTTCGGTTCCTGACCCCTGAAACACTCTGTCGTATAACGGGATATCCTCGCCGCTGAGTCTGCGGGGACACCCTCTTCCTCACGCCGAGCGGACGTCTCCCCATCTCTGTTCGGGACAGCAATGATGCCGTTTGTACCTCGTCGTCGTGCACGGACGGTGTTGCAAAATAGGACACTCGCTGCGGCATCCGACGCCCTACCGTTCTCGAGTACGTATTCCATGAGGAGTACGCGCGTCGTTTCATGACCGTATCCCCCGAGGAGTGACCATGGCCCTGTTCGCTGTTATCTGGTCGTACACCACTGACGCATCCGTCAAAGAGGCCGCCCATGCCGACCACCTGGTCTTCGTCAAGGACGCGGCCGCCAAAGGCGTGCTACAGGAAGCGGGCGCCTGGGCCGACGGAGCCGGCGCGCTGCTCGTGTTTAAGGCGGACAGCGAAGACGACCTGCAGGCCCTGCTCGCCAAGGACCCCTATGTCACGCAGGGTGTTGTCGTCGACCAGACCATCTACCAGTGGAAGCCCGTCCTCGGACCCCTCGTGGGAATCTGACGACGAAGCGGCATGCCTAGCTTCTGTTGGTCACAGCATGCAGCATTTTTGCAGTTGACCAGACGATGGGACGCACAGTGTGTGCATTCGACGAAGGCGCGGATCGTATGTGGGGCCAGGAATTGCGTCACGTGACGTCCTGAGGCGCCCGTCGATACATGGTGGAGTGAACGCGCGGACGGAGATGCAGCCGGCCGATCGAGTGCTCGCCTGATCGGGTCCAACCAGATCCACGGGTTCGAGAGACAATTAGCGCAGGGTGCGGCTGTAGATTCACACAACCGACGTGTCAACGGAAACCGGTGTGACACGGCAATCTTGGAACAGATCTCTCTATCCTTGACGTGGGCGCTACGCCGGAAGTCAGCCACGGCTGTTCCCGCGCCCTCACACTCGGTTTCTATGCCCCCACCGCCCTTCAGAATGTCGCGCCCAGCGATCGCCGGGTCCTCGAAGCCTTCGGGATACCTGGGCGGGAGATCTGGGAGGCTCTGGCCAACGGAAACTGGACGTGTTCAGTAGATGTGCGCGGATGGTGCACGGCGAAGCCTTGGCCACCGAGCACATGGTCGAGACTCGGGTAAGAACTGTGCTCCACGCTCCGAGGCCACTGAACGAGCATCCAGAAACGATGGGGTGGCAAAGTCACGCAGTAGTGAACAATACTGTTACATATATTGATTGAGCAGGTATCTTCCGTCGACAGTCATGCGGTCCAGAAACAGCGAACTACCTGTTGACGGTTCGTCTCATGAGCATCCACCGAGAGCCACGTGTCGGCCGATGGTGCGTATGCGGCATGGGCGAGGCGGCGTGCCTCCGCCACTGGGCACGGGCAGATCCCACCTGCTGCCTGCGCTCGGGCTGCCGGGACCCTGCTTCGGTGATCAAAGGCGATGATCGAAGCAGGGTTCTCCGTCCTCGATAGAACACCCCCTTCGCCGGCGAGCTGTTCGCAGCATGTCGACGTAGCGACGGATCGCCGCAGTGCGCGCTGTGGTGTTCGTACTGGCCCATCCACGACCTGAATCGCTGACGCGGGTCAGAGTCGTCCTACCGATACCCATCGAGGTGTACGTTGCTGTCGTCGGCTCCGTATCGATGTGCTTACCCGGATCCGGCTTCATATCTCCAGTGAGAGAACGTATTCGCGCCGATTCCAAGCAGACCGAACACAGAGTGATCCGAGCTCGCTGGCCCGTCGCCGGAGATGGCGCTGAGTCAGTAACGACAGGAGGTCGTCCACACGATCATATGACAGGGGTCGTAGTGAAGGAGTAGATGCACGATGACCTTGTCCGGTCCGCACCTCGGGGTAATGCCTTCGGTTTGTCGTTCTCAACCTGAGTCCGGTTCCGACACCGCACCTGTCCATACGGCGGCGTCCCAGCGGAGCAGGACGGACGCCGCGGACCCGCGCACAGTTGTATCGAACATCAATCCAGGAGAAGCTGAGTCGAATTCGGATATTCGGCAAGAGTCGGAGTTCGATGCTGCAGGGTTTGTCGAGTTCGCCGAACGTCACCTCGAGTGGCTCGATCGGGTCGACAGTGCCGAAGCCCGAGCGTGGCACGAGGTGAGGTCCCGGGGTGGTCGGATATACACGTGTGTGCCTATGAACCCTGATGCCGAAGTCACCGAGCCGATCTGTATCGACCTTTTCAATGGGGACTTGTTGACATCACCGGCGCGTGAACACATTCAGGTTGCCACTTCTTCGCCGGCGATCAGGAAAACCTACGATCGCTGTGTCGCCACGATCGAGGCCGAACTTCCAGCCTATGACGTGCCTGATGCACTCGGGTTCTCCACGATACTGAACACCTATTTCGGGTACGCCTGTCAGACCGACTTGGTTTCCCTCCTCGCGCGTATCCCACCTGCAGTGCGCCCGAATCCCGCATAAGCACCGGGGTCGACTCGGCCGAGATCAGCCCTTGGACCCGATACTTCTGCGGCAGTCCTACTCACATTGCCGGGCTGCCCTTGTAACCGACGTTCGCAGTCGCGACTACCGAAGTCGACTTGCCGTCGTGAAACTCCTCGAGCGTGGTCACATTGCACGCCATGTACAGGGTGCGGAGATCGTCACCGCCGAATGCACAGGTGACCGACCAGGCCCCATCGATCGCAACCCTGTCGGTGATCTCTCCTCCCTCGACAACTCGGTAGAAGCCACTGTCCGACTCGAGGGTCAACGCGTTGCCGAACCACACACCGCCGTCAGCGTCGAGTGCGATGCCATCCGGGTGAACGGAATCGTCGAGCTGGGCCCAGATTCGCTCGTTGGCCAGGCTTCCGTCTTCCTGGATGTCGAACGCCGTGATGCAGTGCCGCCATGTCTGGGCGGTGAGAAGAACTCTGTCCGGGGTGATCGCCATGCCGTTCGGGAACAGAACTTCACCACCGACGGGGTTGATGGAGCCGTCTGCGGACACATGGACCAAGCGTGTTGTCTTCGGGTCTTCCTCCCCGAGAGCGAAACCGAAGTTTCCGACGTACGCATCACCTTTGCCTGTGACGATCATGTCGTTGCCGATGCCACCGGCGTACTGGCTGAAGTCAGCGTGCACCGACTGTGTACCGTCGGGTTCGATCCGCACGACGGTTCGATCCATCTGTGACACGACGAGGACCGAACCGTCATCCAGGAAGCCCAGTCCCGATGGCGAGCCTTCGACCTCGGCGACGTCGGTGTACGAACCGTCGGCGTTGAACGTCTTCACCGTCTTGCTGAAGAAATCACTGGCCCAGAGCTTGCCATGGTGCCAACGAAGACCTTCGAGGAACTGGTGACCGGTCGAGAAAACGGCCGAGCGGTGCTCTCTCATGATGTTCTCCATCCCGCCGCGAGGGATTCGCGGCGATGGTCATTGCTCGAGGAATGAAGGGTGCTTGTGTCCGGTGTGTCGGGTCCACTCAACGGTGGACTGTGCCTTTGACGCGGTCCGCCGCGAGCTCCCGCAATTTGAACTTCTGGATCTTCCCGCTTGCCGTCCGCGGCAACTCGTCGACGACGATCAGGCTTTCCGGGAGCTTCTGCCGTGCGATGTTGCGTTCGATCAACCAGCCGGTGAGATGCTCGAGCTCGATCTCGACTTCGGGCTCCGGTACAACGATCGCGCAGACTCGTTCTCCGAGGACGGGATCCGGCGATCCGACGACCGCGACGTCGGCAATCATCGGATGGGCGAACAGGTGGTCCTCTACCTCTTTGGCACTGAGATTCTCGCCGCCGCGGATGATGATGTCCTTCTTGCGGCCGACGATCTCGAGGTAGCCCTCGGTGTCGAGACGTCCGAGGTCACCGCTGCGGAACCAACCGTCCGCGGTGAACGCACTGTCGTTGAGTCGGTTGTCGAGATATCCGAGGAACATCTCCGGCCCGCGCAGCAGAATCTCACCGGGAACCCCTGGGGTCACGTCCTGCATGTCGTCGTCGACGATTCGGATCTCCGCAGACTTGATTGCTCGGCCATCTGTCGTTGCTCGTTTGGTCAAGGGATCGTTGCGCTTGCCGGCCGATGCCGTCGGAAACTCCGTCGATCCGTAGACACGCGCAACCAGAGCATCAAGGGTGTCGGTGGCCTCGATGACCAGGTCAGGGGGAACATCGGCGCCACCACAAAGGAAGTTCCTCATCGAGGAGAGGTCATGTGACGAGCCGGACGGGTCGTGGACGATCCCGTGCAGGAACGGAGTCGCAGCGACCGTCGTGGTGCAGCGGTGCTCGTCGATCAGACGCATGCCCGCCTGCGGACTCCAGACATCGAGCAGCGCCACGCCGCTGCGCAGCATCGGTGGTAGCTGGATCCCGTACAGGATTCCGGTGATGTGTCCGACCGGCGATGGCATGAAGATTACATCGGATTCGCTCAGTTCGAGAAGGTCGGCGATGCTGCGGTTCTCGTAGTTGAGAGTGTTGTGGCTGTGCATCGCGCCCTTGGGATCGGATGTGGTTCCCGAGGTGTACAGCAGTAGCACCACATCGTCCGGTGAGCGGTCGACACGGTTCGGCTTTTCCGCGCCTTCGACGAAGGCGTCGTACCGGATGCCGCTGGCTGGGCTCCCCTCACCGACTACTACGACGGTGGGTGGTTCGTCCAGTTCACGAGCGATCTCGCAGGCCATCGCCGCATAGTCGAAGTTCCGGAAGACCGACGGGACAAAGACGATTTTCGAAGCAGACTGTCGCAGAATGAACGCGGTCTCGGTCTGCCGGTAGATCGGGATGATCGGGTTGCTCACAGCACCGATACGTATGGCAGCCAGATGGACCACGCACGCTTCGATCCAGTTCGGTAACTGCCACGAGACGATATCGCCAGGCGCAATGCCATGCGCTTGCATGGCGCTTGCCAACGCGTTCACTGCTGCGTCGAACTCGGCGAAGGTCAACGATCGGGTCGGCTCGGCCAGTGCCATCCGGTCCGGTACCGCGGCGGCTGCGGTCGCCAGATAGTCGTCGATGAAGGCGCCGTCCCAATCCCCGGACGCCACGTAGTCGCGAGTGGGAGCGACATTTCCACCTCGTGGGATCATCAGACCGCCTTCGCCGTGCTTGCGTGTTCTGTGGTCTGCGCCAATGCTGCCGCACCGACCATCTCTTCCAATGTCCGGGTATCGCCGTACCAGGGTCGTAGGGCGAGCGCTCGTTTGTAGAACCAGTGCAGATCGACCTCGGCGGTGAATCCGATTCCGCCGTGCACCTGGATCGCGTCCTGGCAGACCTCGACGGCCACCTTGGAAGCGTGCGCCTTCAGCACAGCTGCGTCGACCGCTGTCGGCGCTCCGCTGTTCACCGTGTCCGCGAGTACGGAATCGCAGAGATTCCGAACCGAGGCGGCATGTACATGCATATCGGCGATGATGTGCTTGATCGCCTGGTAAGATCCGATCGGCCGACCGAATTGCTCACGCTCCTTCGCGTAATCGATCGTGGTGCGTACGCAATGGGCGGCGATTCCACTCAACTCACATGCGACGAGCGTTCTGACCCACGAACGGATCTCTTCGATCAGCCTCGGCGCTGCAGACGCATCAGCGAGCGGCGTGCCTGCGACGCCGTCCAGACCAACCGAGGCGAAAGACGAGAGCGGATCTGCGTTGGCATCGGTCTGGATCATCTCGAGGCCTCCCGCATGGGGATCGACGAGCCATAACTGCTGATCTTCCGAAACGACGACCAGCTGCGTAGCATCACCACCGAACCGAACGAGGTGACAGCGTCCGAAGAGTCTGCCGTTGCGGACGGTGATCGATCCGCCGTCCCAGTCTCCGGTGGCGTGCGGATCGACGAGGGCCAACTGTCCGTCACCGCTCATCGCTGCCTTGAACACTGCGCGGGCGGTCTCCGGTGCATCAGCGGCCAGAACAGCAGGAAGTAGCGAGTTCTCCAGCAATGGCCCCGGTACCAGATACCTGCCGTACAGGGTGAACAACGGTCCGAGCGACGCCATCGGAAGCCCCAGCCCGCCGAACACCTCGGGTACAGAGGTAGCGAACACTCCCATCTCGCCGAGAACACCACCGAGCTCGGTGACCCTCCTCTCCGAGAGCACTGCGCGTCGGGTGGCGGAATCGTAACTGCGAGCGAGGAAGTCTTCCAGGCTGTTGGCCAGTTCTGCAGTAGTGGTGTCGTCAGCCACGAGGGAGTCCTAGCAGTCGTTCCGAGATGATATTTCGCTGAATCTGAGAGGTGCCGCCATAGATGGAGGTCGCCCGCGAATAGAGGTGGTCATGTGCCCACCGATCTGATGCCAGCCCCAACGGCCGACTTTCCTCGACGGCCCGGTATGGACCGAGAAGCTCGGCGATCTCCCCGAAAATTATCTGCTCGACCTCGTTGAGCAGAAGCTTGTCGACGGAATCCTCCGGAGTCGGGACCTCTCCCGCAGCGAGTCGCGCGACCGTTTTCTGCGTTTGCGCGCCCAGGACTTTCAATGCAACGTGTGCCTTGCCGATCGCTATGCGTACACGGCGTCCGAGCCCGGTTTCCGGCGCGGGAAGCCCATGATCTCGAAGCGCAGCGACGGCGTCTTCGAACGCGACCTCGTAATCGACTCGCCGGCGCAACGTGTAGGCGGCGCGCTCGATGCCGAGAGTGTGCGTCGCAACAGCCCAACCGCCGTTGAGCTCTCCGACAAGATTCCGCCGCGGAACGCGCACTTCGTCGAAGAAGACCTCACAGAATTCGCGGTCGCCCGTCATCTGCTCCAGTGGCTTCGGCGTGATTCCCGGCGTGGACATATCCACGAGCAGGTAGCTGATTCCGGCGTGCTTGTGTGCCGCAGGGTCGGTACGAACGAGCAGCGCACACCATTGTGCCTTGTGCGCCCAGCTGGTCCATACCTTCTGGCCGGAGATGACGAACTCGTCACCGTCGAGCACGGCCCGGGTGCGCAGCGAGGCAAGGTCCGATCCGGCCCCGGGTTCGGAGAAGCCCTGGCACCAGATGTGCTCACCGGAGAGCAGCTTCGGTAGGAGTTCTTCTCTCTGCCACTGCTGGCCGAACTCGTCGATCGATGGTCCGACGACGTCGAGGCCGATCAGACCGATAGGCATCGGCGCCCGGGCATAGGCCAATTCTTCAGCGAACGCCAGTTGGTGCAGATGGGACAGCCCTTGGCCACCGGCCTCCTTGCTCCAGCTGATGCCCAACCCTCCGGCTTCGAACAGCACTTGCTGCCAGTCGCGCAGAACATCGAATCGCTCGTCGAGATCGAGGGGAACGGTGGGAATGTCCGCGTCGGCCAGCCACGCGCGGACCCCGGACCGATACTCGGCCAGATCCGTCGTCATCTAGGTCACCTGCCCGTGTAGTGGGGAGTACGACGTTCGAGGAAGGCGTTGACTGCTTCCTTGGAGTCCTCGTAACCGGACAGTTCACCGGTGAGCGACTGCTCGTACTCGTAGCCGGACTTGAGGTCCATGTACTCGATGGTGTTCATACTCAGCTTCGCGAAGCGCAGTGCGGCCGGGCTGTGCCGGGCAAGTGAATCGGCGAGAGCCTGGGCACGAGTCATCAGCTCGTCGTTCGAGACGACCTCGACGATCCCACCGAACTTGTAAATGTCTGCGGCCGGCACCATGTCACCGCTCAGATGCATCAAGCGGACCATGCCTTGTGGGACGAGACGCGAGAGATGCTTGGCGCCACCCATAACCCCCACGTTCACTTCAGGCAATGAAAATCGCGCGTTCTCCGCAGCTACGACCAGGTCACACGAGGCTGCAATGCACAGGCCCGTACCGACAGCCGCACCCTGCACCGCTGCCACCGTCGGCTTCGCACTGTCCCGGATCGAGAAAAAGGCCTCGCGTACCTGTTTCATGCGTGCGGGCGAGTTCTCCGGCGACAGGGTCTTGAATTCTTCCAGGTCGTTGCCACCGCAGAAATGCTTGCCGCGGCCTGCGACGACGACGACACGCGCGTCGGGAAGGTACTTGTCGACATTGTCGAAGAACTGCTTCAGTTCGACGTACATGTCCTGGCTGACTGCGTTGGCCGGCGGGCGGTTGAGCCAGACCGTCGCAGTCGCTCCGGACTCCTCGAACTCGATAAACTCGAACGTTTCCATGCTGGTCCATCCTGTTCTGAACACCGTGAGCAAGCCTGCAGCGTCCGACATTAAGTCTATGACTGCTAATCTCTAGTCGGATGCTTGTCTCGTGAGATGAGAGCACATTAGGGACCTTATCCGCATTTTGTCAACGGCTACTAATTTTTCACCCCGCGCGGAGCACAGATGCAGTCTGCGTAGCCGCGCATCTCGCTCCGGATCGGAATGCCCGCTCGTGCACCACCTTTCGTCGACAAGTCGCAATACGCACTACGAAGCCGCAGTGCGGCACAGTAGGCAGCGCGGCAATACATGCAGCCCCCGGCCGGGTCGGCCGCTCCTTGCTCGACCGACCCGCTTCACCACCACAACTTCCCCACACAGCGTCATGCACGTCACAGCACGATGTCAAGGGATACTAACTTCAGGCCCCTGTCCTAGTACCACGCAATGGATCCACATACGTCGACGCAGACATCCCGAGCGGCCGGTAAAGCCCCAGCGGCGCCCAACAATCGTCGAGGACTTCTCCCCTAGCAACGATGATTCGCGAAGAAACTCCCCCCACCGGTGACAACAAGTCATCAAATGCTAAGAAGATCTCCTAAACCGACTCGAACCCCTCTCCTCGATCCCGAGAAGTAGGCCGCTCACCGCTCACGCAACGGCACACGGTCAGCATCGGGGAGAGGCGTGTCCTGAGATCGACGCTGGCGGTCTTTACGCGGCAGCCTGGACGATCCGGTTCTCCGCACGCCCACGAGACCGTCGTCCTCGACCCGTCGAGATTTCGGGCGCCTCGTCGTGAACCAAGAATCACTTGTCGGACGCTGCGAACCGATCAGCTTCCATGCGCTCCGAACGATATTGGGAGGCTATGTAAGGTCTCGATGAGGCCGGTCGGTGGGAGACCAACCCTTGACGCATCCGCGATACGCGGCGGGTGCGAAGAAGTTCGGGGCCGGTCGACGCATTCCACCCGGCACCATTACGGGTCGACTCGGCACACCGTATGCGGGTCTCGGGCCATCCCGGTGGACACCGGTCGCCACCTCGAGATCCCCGAGCCGCCTATGAGCTCAATTAAGTTAGCGATGGTTACCATTAGCGAAACGCTGCACCGTCCATACTTCGAGTCCGAGGCCGGCGGCTCCCCGACCACCGTGACCAACGACCGTGCAGAACACCTACATTCACTACAGTCGCATGGACGCGTCGGGAAGGCGCGGGTACCAGATCATCGCGAACACGAATTAGTGATTCTTGACATATTTTGACGACGGGGGCACCATCGTCCCATTCGGAGAGTGCGCGTTAGCGCTCGATGACATTCGTGAACTCGGGACATCGAAGGGTGCCCGCTGCGGCGTCCGACATCGACTTTGTCCAGAGCTGCGATCGATCAGATGAATCGAACAGCCCGAGGCTTCAGATCCAAGGTGCGAAAGGAATACACAATGGTCTCCCTACTCGAGGACACTCGTCCCGTAACCGAGGAGCTCGACGTGCTGGTAGTCGGCGGCGGGTTCGCCGGCGTCTACGCGCTCGAACGCCTGCGCGCGTTGGGGTTCACGGTGAAGCTGTACGAAGCAGGCTCCGAGGCCGGCGGTGTCTGGCACTGGAATCAGTACCCCGGCGCCCGGGTCGATACCGAGGCCACGGCGTACCAGTTTTCCGACGAGCGCATCTGGAAGGAGTGGGACTGGTCGGAGATGTTCCCCGGTCAGGAGGAACTGCAGGAGTACTTCCGCTTCGTGGTCGACAAGCTCGAACTCGGTCCGGAGATCCACTACAGCACTCGCGTGCTCGCAGCCCGATTCGACACCAGTCGCGATCAGTGGGTTGTCGAGTCCCGCAACGAGAATACCGGTGAGACCTTTCTGACCCGGGCACGGTTCTTCCTTCCGATGCTCGGTACGGGTTCCAAGAAGCTCATCCCGAACATCGCGGGGCGCGACACCTTCGAGGGCGACATCTTCCACACCGCCGAGTGGCCCACGGGCTACGATATGCGCGGCAAGCGCGTCGCGGTGATCGGCACCGGCGCCAGCGGTGTACAGGTCATCCAATCGATCGCCCCTCAGGTGGAGTCGATGACGGTCTTCCAACGCACGCCGTCGATGACGCTACCGATGTATTCGGCCAAGCTCGATCATGCCGCGAACGAGGAGCTACGCAAGAGCTACCCGAAGTTCTTCGAGTTCCGCAACCAGACGTTCGGTGGTCTCGCCTACGACCTGGTCTACAAACCGACAGCCGAGATGACCGACGAGGAGTTCACCGAAGGACTCGAGAAGCTGTACGCCGAAGGAGGCCTACAGATCTGGCTGGGCGGTTACGCCGATCTGTTCTTCGACGTCGAGGTCAGTAACCGAATCTACCGTTTCTGGCGCGACAAGACCCGCGGCCGGATCAAGGATCCCGTCCTCGCCGAGAAGTTGGTTCCGACCGAGCCTCCGTATCCCTTCGGCTCCAAGCGATGCCCGCTGGAATACACCTACTACGAAGCCTTCAACCAAGACAACGTCGAACTCGTGGACGTCAACGACAACCGCATCGATCACATCTACGAGAACGGCATCGTCACCGCTGATGGTGTCGAGCGCGAATTCGACGTCATCGTCCTGGCGACCGGATTCGACTCGTTCACCGGTGGCCTCTGCGACATCGACATCGTAGGCACGAACGGTGAGACCTTCGGCGAGACCTACGCGAACGGTGTTCACACCCTCCTCGGTCGTGCCACCTCGGGTTTTCCGAACATCCTCTTCGTCTACGGACCGCAGAGCCCGTCGGCCTTCTGCAACGGACCGACCTGTGCAGAGCTCGAAGGAGACTGGGTGATCGACTGCCTGGTCAGTATGCGTGAGCGGGGCCTGACCCGGATCGAAGCGACGCCGGAGGGCGAGAAGGAGTGGCAGCAGCACTTCGAGGAAGTCACCGCCGCCACGATCTTCCCGCTCGCGGACTCCTGGTACATGAATGCCAATGTGCCCGGGAAGAAGCGTGAACTGCTGGCCTACCCCGGTGGTCTGGCCCAGTACCTGAAGAAGAACCAGGAGTCGGCAGAAAACGATTACGCCGGCTTCGTCCGCACCTGAACACAGTGATGTGACGGCACGGGTGCTGGGGTCGGACAACCCCAGCACCCGTGCCGTCACTGTTGAAGTAGATGGATGCGCCGCTCCACTGTGTGAGCTCGACGTTCGAGCCCGAGGTCACCGAATACTCGCTCACGGCGATGAACACTGCGCTCGAGCAGTTTTCGGAACCTCGGCAGGTCCTTCGATCCGAACGACACGGTCGGGACCTGGCCGGCATCCGCCCGACGTCGACTACGCCCTCAGGTCCGAACGCACCAATATGGACGACGTCGACGCCGATCTGTCACGTACGGCCCACCAGGCGGTCGTCTCCAACTCCGGTGCTCCGACCGGTCGAGAGCGGGAGAAGGGTCCGGTTCGAAAACCGACCTACAGATCGGAAGGCAGAGGCGTGCCTGACCCACGCGTCCCAGCACGCCGGTCGACATCAGTCTGCACACAGGGCATGCACTACCCGATCGAGCTCGGATTCGAAGTCCGGGGAGCGGAGGAAATGGGGAATCCGAACCAAGTCGTGCACCACGGTGACCGCGATGCTCACGAGCGACTGCGCGGCCGCCGGGTCGACATCCGGCCGGACCGAGGAGTACCACCGGCGCAGCTCGGAGACAAAATCGTCATTGATCCGCTCGAAGCGCTCACGATCCTCGTCTGGAAGGTAATGCCCTTCGGTCAGTGCCACGGCGAGGAGATCCACGGCCTCGATTCCGAGACGCACGTACCCGGAAATCAACGCGGACAACACTTCGGCCGGATCAATGGAGGTGCGCAGCGCTCGAACGACCTCCAATGCTCGCCACTCGGCGAATCGCTCCATCAATGCGACGAGGATGCTCGACTTGGTCTTGAAATACCGGTAGATCGCCGGACCGGCGAACCCGACATCCGCTCCGATATCGTCGATGCTGACGCCGGCATATCCACTGCGACGAAAGGCTGCCGCCGCGGCCGCAAGCAACTGCTCGCGCCGCGCCATCGGCACGTTCTCGACAGTCGGCGTCTGCCGGCGACGCACAGGCTCGACTGTCGGCGCAGCGATGATCCGTTCGCATGCCGTTGCCATCACGGTAGCGAGACGAGACCGCGAAAGCGCGCTGTCGTAGAACGCCGGGCTGGTCAAGACGCTGACAACCGCCCAACTGCGAACATCGGTTGCGAACGCGCCGAGGCCGGGGTGGCACGGACGGATCAGTCGACCGGCAACGTTGTCCGAGATCCACACTGCCCTGCTTCGTACGGTTCGGAAATCATCCTCGTCGAGATGGCGTGCTTCACGCTGCCACAGCACCGACAGCCGGCGACTTTCGATACCGACACGCGCCAGGTAGTCGAGATGCCGGGCCAGCTCCTCATCCGACTCGACCTCTGAGATCGAATCCAGAGCGTCGATCCAACGCTGTTGATCCTCATCGATGATGCGGGCGAGGAGTTCCTGCTTGTTCTTGTAGTGCCGATACACCGCACGCGCGGTGACTCCACTCGCCTCGGCGATATGGTCTACGCGAACGGCGTGAAAGCCCCTGAGTGCGAACAGCTCACGTGCATTGTTCGCAATCTGCACATTGCGGTCCTTCGGCCGACGTGACGTCGGTGCAACTCGGGCTTCAGCCCCCATGGGTCTCTCCGTTCATGACGGGCTCAGCTCCGGACCTCGCCTCCGGTAGACACGTCGCGTCGCTGTTGAGCATGTCGGTCCAACTACGCCCCAGCCAGGGCGCTCCCCCGTCGGGTCGTGCGAGACTGCTACGTCGCTCCGGTTGAACGAGCACAGACCTCCTCCAATCTTCCGGAGACACTTCGCAGCCACACACCGACCACGACAAGTTGTTACCTCAGGTTACCTAATTTGCGCCTGCGACCCGACATGAACCACCCGCAAGCACATATCATGCAGGTTGTTTATCTCAGATGAGAGGTCAAACCACCATCTGGTGACGACCACTGACAGTTATGGACCATTGACTTACTATCCTATCGGTCGATAGGATCGGCCGAATGGACGTCCGAAGACCGAAGGCTGAAAAGTGAAGAGCTGCTCGGCATTCCCACACCGTCATGGTCTGTCCGTTCCCGAGACAGACAAGATGCCGGAGGCGTCCTTCCACCGCCACAGCCATCCGAGCGACACGCGAATCAGCGTGAATCACCGCCCTGACCCGGCGCCCTCAGATCCGGATTCTCGCTGACGATGTCGAGAAGAACCTCGATGACGGCCTGCACCCGTGCCAGGCGAGCCAGTTCTCGCGGAACAACCAACCAATAGGTTCTCTCGGCCACGAACTTGTCCGGGAGTACGGGCACGAGATCGGGATCGGCATTACCGATGTAGGTCGGGAGCGGCGCGATACCCACCCCGTACCTGACAGCCTGATAGTGGCCGGTGATGTTGTTCGTCTGGACATGCGCGCGATCTTTGGGCAGGAGACGCTCGAGTCGACGTAACGGCTCGACGTCCAAGATGGCGTTCACGTACCACACCAACGTGTGGTCCTCGAGGTCGTCGAGGGCCTCGATGGCACTGTGCGAGTCGAGGTAGCGACGTGATGCATAAAGACGCAGGTCGTAGTTGGCCAGCTTGCTGACAGACACCGATCGTGGTGACGGCCGTTCGAGAGTGACTGCGAGGTCGAAGTCGCGACCGGTCACCAGATCGTGTGTGGTCGACGTACGCAACTCGGTGAACAGGTCAGGGTGTCTGTCGCGCACCATGCCCAGTCCCGGAACCAACACATAGGCGCCGAAACCGTCCGGGGTGAGAATCCGGACAGTGCCGTGAAGACTGCCGGATCCAGCGGACGATGTCGCGTCGAGTGCAGCCAACAGAGTCGATTCGACCGCTTCTGCGTACGGCACCAGACGCCGGCCGGCCTCGGTCAGTTGCCATCCCGACGATCCCCGGTCGAACAGTCGCGCTCCCATGTCTTTCTCGAGTCTGGTGATCCTGCGCGACACCGTGGTCTGATCGACGTCCAGACGTTTGGCCGCGTCCACGATCCGCCCGGTCCGTGACAACTCCAGCAGAAAACGCATGTTATCGGCGGTGAACATCCCACTCCCTCGCTGCTGCGAAATTGCAGTTCTCACTGCGAAGATACTCGTTGACCGCGGCACATATGCACCGACAGACTCGAGAAAACCACAGAGTCACAGGAGCACATAACCATGACCGTCATCCCACACTGGTTGGACAACAAGCCCTTCACCGGCACCAACGGCACATCGGCCCCGGTCACCAACCCCGCCACCGGCGCAGTGACTGCAGAAGTTGCACTTGCGAGCACAGACGACGCCCGCACGGTGATCGAGGCAGCCGCGGCGGCGTTCCCCGCATGGCGAGATACCTCGATCGCCAAGCGCACACAGATTCTGTTCGCATTCCGTGAACTGCTCAACGCCCGCAAGCAGGAATTGGCTGCGATCATCACCTCCGAGCACGGCAAGGTGCTCTCCGACGCGCTCGGTGAGGTCTCCCGCGGCCAGGAGGTCGTCGAATTTGCCTGCGGCATCGCCCACCTTCTCAAGGGTGGGATGACCGAGAACGCGTCGACCAAGGTCGACATGGCGTCGATCCGCCAGCCCATCGGGCCGGTCGGCATCATCTCCCCGTTCAACTTTCCCGCCATGGTTCCGATGTGGTTCTTCCCCATCGCGATTGCCGCCGGGAACACCGTGGTCCTCAAGCCGTCGGAAAAGGTTCCCACGGCAGCGCTGTGGATCGCCGAACTGTGGTCCGAGGCGGGTCTGCCTGCCGGCGTGTTCAACGTCCTGCAGGGTGACAAGACAGCCGTCGACGAACTACTCACCAATCCGGCGATCAAGGCCATCTCCTTCGTCGGGTCGACCCCCATCGCGAAGTACGTCTACGAAACCGCAACCGCCCACAGCAAGCGCGTCCAGGCACTCGGCGGCGCGAAGAACCACGCCGTTGTTCTGCCGGACGCCGACCTCGATCTGGCCGCCGACGCGATGGTGAACGCGGGCTTCGGCTCCGCCGGTGAGCGCTGCATGGCGATCTCCGCACTGGTCGCGGTCGGGGACATCGCCGATGAGCTGGTTGCAAAGATCAAGGATCGCACCCTGAGCCTGAAAACCGGCGACGGCACAAAGGACTCGGATATGGGTCCATTGGTGAGCAAAGCACATCGTGACAAAGTGTCTTCCTATATCGACGCCGGCGAAGCTGCCGGCGCCACCGTCGTAGTCGACGGCCGGGCCGTGCAGGCCGATGGCGGAAGCGACGGATTCTGGCTCGGACCGACCCTTCTGGATCACGTCACCACCGATATGAGCGTCTACACCGACGAGATCTTCGGCCCCGTCCTGTCCGTCGTACGGGTCGAGACCTATGACGAAGCCCTCGAATTGATCAACTCGAACCCCTACGGCAACGGCACCGCCATCTTCACCAACGACGGCGGCGCAGCCCGCCGCTTCCAGAACGAAGTCGAGGTCGGTATGGTCGGCGTCAACGTCCCCATCCCCGTCCCCACCGCGTACTACAGCTTCGGCGGCTGGAAGAACTCCCTCTTCGGTGACACACACGCCCACGGCACCGAAGGTGTGCACTTCTTCACCCGCGGCAAGGTCGTCACCACCCGCTGGCTCGACCCCAACCACGGCGGCATCAACCTCGGCTTCCCTCAGAACGACTAAGGACGGCACCATGAGTATCCAGATCGCCTTCCCACGGTTCCTGCGAATCGGCGGGGGCACCGTCGACGACATCGGGGACGTGATCCGTCAACTCGGATTGCAGCGCCCGGTAGTGGTGACCGACAAGTTCCTCACCTCGACAGGCACGTCCGAACGGATCTTGACTCTCCTGCGCGAAGCACGCATCACACCAGCCCTGTTCGACGACACCGTTCCCGACCCCACCACCGACTCCCTCGAAACAGGGCTCGCCCTGCTCGCCGATCACAACGCCGACTCGGTGATCGGCTTCGGTGGCGGCAGCCCGATGGATACTGCGAAGGCGCTGGCCGTCCTCGGGGTCCGCGGGGGCCGGATGCGGGACTACAAGGTCCCGCACGTCTACACCGGACCAGCGCTTCCCGTCGTCGCGATCCCGACCACCGCCGGCAGCGGCTCGGAGGCTACGCAGTTCACCATCATCAGCGACAGCGTCACGGACGAGAAGATGCTCTGTCCAGGCCTGTCCTTCCTGCCCATCGCAGCAATCGTGGACTTCGAACTGACAATGTCCATGCCCCCTCGCCTGACTGCCGATACCGGAGTCGATGCACTTACCCATGCGATCGAGGCGTATGTGAGCCGAAAAGCCAACCCTGTCTCCGACGGCCTCGCACTCGCAGCCATGCGCACCATCGGCCAGAATCTGCGCGCCGCGTATGAAGACGGCGAGAACAAGCAGGCACGAGAAGCCATGATGCTCGCCGCTACCCAGGCCGGCATGGCGTTCTCGAACGCGAGCGTGGCCCTCGTTCACGGAATGAGCCGACCCATCGGCGCGCACTTCCATGTCGCGCACGGGCTGTCCAACGCCATGCTGCTCCCGGCGATCACCGCATTCTCCGTCAAAGGCGCCGAGTCACGATACGCAGACTGCGCCAGGGTCCTCGGTGTGGCCACCGAAGCCACCGGTGACGGTATCGCCGCGCAGTCCCTCGTCGACTCCCTGGCCGAACTATGTCATGACCTGGCTGTTCCCACTCCCCGCGACCACGGTATCGACCGAGCTCGCTGGAACGATCTGATCCCACTGATGGCGCAACAGGCGCTCGATTCGGGTTCGCCGGGCAACAACCCGGTTGTGCCCACTGTCGACGAAATCGCCGAACTGTACGTCGAGGTCTACGACTAGCGTGGATGCGATCCGCGCCCCGCGCTGTCCGACGAGTCAGGGTGAGAGCTCGAGCGGCAGGACCCTTTCGGTCCTGCCGCTCAGCCGCCCCCATCGCCGGGGAGCTCGCTCCGCAACGATGTCACCGTCGTCATGAACTCATGCACTCAGTCAGGACGTGAACGTCCGGATACAGCATCGAGATAGGCAGAAGCTGTACCCGTGATCCGCGTACCCTCGACGATCATCGGCCAGGTCCCGTCCATACCGGCGTCGACGGCGGCACGGCTGAGCTGACGCTCCCAGAACGCAGCGGACCCGAATTCCGAACGCCACTGCAACGCAGGCAGGGTGAGCCGGTGGAGGGTGTGCTCATGGGTGGTGCCGATTGCGCCGTGCACTTGGTGAGTGTTGCGCACCGCCACGGCCAGCGCTGGTGAGACCACACTGCGGGCCACCGCGACACGAAAGGCCGAGAAGTCGCCGGCAAGGTCGTCGGTAACAGCGTCTGCGAGAGCGGTGTCGACGGCGGCACGGGCAAGGACGGACTCGGCTGCAGTGTCGACCACGAGATTCTGCACGGACTGGAACCGCGCCAGAGGGCGCCCGAACTGAGCGCGGTCGGTGGTGTGTGCAACCGCCGAAGCCAGCATGCCCTCCATAGCGCCGACGCACTGGATCGCACGGATGAGAGCGCCGCGCAGGACGTAATCCTCGACGGCACGGGTGTCCACCGGTGTCCAGGTGACGTCACCGTCGACCCGGACCGACCCGAGGGGCACCTCGGAGATCCCCTCGACCGCCTCGACGGTCAGCCGATCGGTGGGCACGTCCGCGATCTCGTAGCCCGCATCGACCCGACGCACGCAGACAACGGACCCGGTGGCGCCAGCCCACGGCACACGTTGCGCGAGGCCGTCCGCCCTCAGGACGGCGACGGTCGCTGTGTCCGACGACGAGTCGTCGAGGCCGGCCGCGCGCCTCAAGGGACCTGCCAACAGATCGGTCTCGGCGAAGGGCACGGCCACGCCGCCAGCGGCGGTCGTGCGTAACAGAGCAGCGGCCTCGACCCAACCCGCGCCGCTGCCCCCGGTCTCCTCGGGTGCGGTCAGCCTGGCCAGTCCGACCGCACCCAAGGTGGCCCACACAGCGGCCGGATCCGGCTCGATGTCCGGCCCCGAGTGCCCAGCGACAAGATCGTCCATGAGGTCCTGGAGATCCCCGTCTACGGCAAGATCGATTGTGCTCGCGGTCGTGGTCATCAGCGCATCCCCAGCCCCCGCGCGATCACGCCGCGCAGGATTTCGTTGGTACCGCCGCGAAGTGTGAACCCCGGACGCTGGTGTAGTCCGGCCCTGCACAGAGCCTCGATTTCCGCTTGCCCGTCCATGGTCTCGTCACCCAGCCGATCAGAGACGTACTCGACGAGGTCGCCTTCCATGCTGGTACCGAGGAGTTTGACCAGGGCGGCGGCGGTGTCGGCCTTCTCGCCCCGTTGAAGGGCTCCGGCGATGTTCTGGCTCAGTGCGTGCAGTCCGACCATCCGGGCCACAGAACGTCCCAGGTCGGTGCGCTCGGGCAGCAGTCCCTTTCGGACCGCGCCGATCTCGGCAGCCAGGAGCCGGAAGGTCGAAAGGAAACGCTCGGGTCCACTGCGTTCGAAGGAAAGCTCCGAGTTGACCTGTTCCCATCCGTTGCCCAACGTGCCGAAGACCCTGGCGTCGGGAACGAATACCTCGTCCAGAACGACCTCGTTGAAGTGGTGGTCGCCGGAGAGGGAAATGATCGGCCGGATCGTCACGCCTCGGGAACGGAGGTCGACGATGAACTGGCTCAGGCCCGCGTGGCGGTGTGCCGTGTCGAGTGGTTCCGTGCGG
Organism: Rhodococcus sp. PD04; assembly: GCF_035918275.1. Lineage (NCBI taxonomy): Bacteria > Bacillati > Actinomycetota > Actinomycetes > Mycobacteriales > Nocardiaceae > Rhodococcus > Rhodococcus sp. PD04. Next base: position 335,326 of record NZ_CP142144.1, read on the forward strand.
GCCAGCACGATGAACGCCTCAGCGTGGTGGGCGCCCGAGGTCCACACTTTGGTGCCGGTGACGGTCCAACCGCCCTCCACTCGGGTGCCGCGGGTCCGGACACTGGCCAGGTCCGATCCTGAGTCGGGCTCACTCATTCCTATGCCGAAGAAGCACTCACCCGCAGCAATTCGGGGAAGGTACTTGTGCTTCTGCTCTTCGGTGCCGTATCTCAGCAGCGATGGTGCAATCTGGCGGTCTGCCACCCACTGCGCTGCAACCGGAGCGCCTACCGCGAGCAGTTCCTCGGTGACAACGAAACGCTCGAGATGGGTCCGGCCGTGCCCGCCGTACTCGGTCGGGATGGTCATTCCTACCCAACCGTGCTCGGCGAGGCGGCGGGTGAAGTCCTCGTCCCACCGGGTGAGCCAGGTGTCGATGCCCGGTGTCAGTGTCCCTGCCGCGGTCTCCTTCTCGAGAAAGGTGCGTACCTCGGCGCGTAGAGCATCCATTTCATCAGTGGTCACCGTCGTCGGCGGCGCGACGGAGGGGTTCATAGTGCCTCCATAGGAAGTTCCGGCTGGGGCGAGGCCCGACATGCTCGCGTGAATTTCGCCGCCGAGTAAGCGGCGGCCGGTCGGATCGGGGGGGCGAACGCCGGCCCCATCTCGGATGGACACTATCCAGTCCTCGACATCTACGCAATAGCGCATTATCTTACGTAATTATGTATCGGTTGGAGGAGTTCTCCCTGTTGATAGGCTCACGAAATGGCTGACACTCCTGGGTCCCCCGGAGCCGTGCCGGTCGAGAAGGTTCCCGGCCGTCCCCGGCACCGCATGGTCGATCGGGTGGCGTCGATCCTCGAACTCGTAGCCCGGTCCGAAAACGGCCTCACCCTCACCGCTATCGCACGGGCACTCTCCGCGCCCGTCAGTTCGGTCCAGGGCTTGATCAACGGTCTCGTCGCCGTCGGCTACCTCGACGAGCGCGACCGGATCTACACCCTCGGCACCGCGCCCTATCTTCTCAACGTCATCGCAGGCCGACCTCCGGTCACCTCGATCAGCCATGATCAGCTCGAGCAGGTCCATGCCGAGACCGGGTTGACCATCACACTGTCCACATCTGTCGGCGACGACCTGTTCTACGTCGATCACGTCTCTTCCGACCCGCATTACGCATACCTGGCAGAAAACCGGGTGCGCCGATCTCTCCTGCGTACCTCTGCAGGATGGCTCTTGCTGGCCGATCGCGATCAACGTGACATCTGGGCGTACCTCAACTCTCGACCATCCTCCGATGCCGACTTCGTAGAGCGCTTCCTGCACTCACTCGATGAGCTCGAGAACACCGGCGTATGCGTGGCACCCGGTGTGGCCGTTGAACATGCAGACGGGGTATCGGTCGCCCTCCGAGAACGCGGCCGGACCATCGCCACCCTCGGCGTGGTCGGGATACGGGAGACCATCGTCGAACGGCAGGACGAACTCGTCGAGATCTGCCTGCGATACGCCACCAAGTGGGGCTTTCGCTAGCCTGCAACACGGACACTGGTTCCTCGATGAGTCGCTCGACCCGGCTCGACGACCGTGTCGACCGACGCCACACCCCGCCTGACACAGAAACGGACCAGGGTTGATGCGGTCACTCGCGGTAAGCGACCGCATCCGTGAGCAACACGCGACGGCCAGGCCGCCGCCTCTCGAGCGAGCGTGACCCTCACATCGCGATCGGACCCGCCTGCTCGATCTCTCGACCTTCACCTAACAGATGATCGATTCCCGGTGCACCGCTCGACCACCGGATATATCGGAGGGTGCGCCTCCACGCGGCGCGACTTCCGGATCGAACGCCGCAGACCGTAACGGTCGGCAGGGTCCGGCAGACGCCGTCGATCACAGCGGAGGAACGTGCGCCCGAACATGTCTCGCACCCTGTAGCCACCATTCACATCGTTGATCTGCTTCTGATCTCCGGCCGGCCGCAGGGGAGCGTCGCGCAAGCACTCCACAACAGCGAGTTCGCTTCGCCCACGTCGTCGCCGTAGCACCCGTCCGCGACATCGGGCGGAACCGAGGGTCCCGCACTCGTCGATGTGCCGTCGACACCAAGCGACTCGGCCTGCACGCGCCCGAGTGTCAAACTCCCCCGCCGACAACAAACACCCCTTGTCCTGACATGGTCCCCCCTCGCCTTCAGAAGACGCGCAAACCTTGCCGCAGAGCGCCTATCTACTTATTTACGTATTTTTATTTCTAGTTGCGGATTTTTTGGTGGGTCGCTATTGTCGATTCATTCCATCTCCGTGACCCATGCCACACCCCATACGCAACGAGGTCGCAACTCCGACAGGCCGTTTGACTTTCGGAAAGCAAAGCCAGACACAACGCCCCGGAACTCTGCCCGCACGTCAGCCTCGGAAAGGTCTAGGCCCATGACATCAACCCATCTCCCTGAGCACGCCACGACGGAAACGCAGGATTACGACGTCATCGTGGTCGGCGGCGGTTTCGGCGGGATCTATCAGCTGCGCCACCTTCGGGACAAAGGGTTCTCCGTAATCCTGCTCGAAGCCAGTGGAGGCTTCGGTGGGGCCTGGAGCCTCAACCGCTACCCAGGCGCACGCGTCGACAGCCACGCACCCGTCTACCAGTTCACCGATGAATACCTTTGGAAGGACTGGAACTTCTCACAGATGTTCCCGGACCACGAAGAGATGCGCAGTTACTTCAACTACGTCGACTCCAAACTGGACCTGAGCAAGGACTCGCGCTTCAACACCAAGGTCGTCAGCGCGACGTTCGACGAGGACGAGCGGATGTGGACCCTCGTCTCACAGAACGACGAGAGCTTCCGCGCACGCTTCGTCGTGTTCGCAACGGGATCGACTACCGAACCCTACATCCCGAACATCCCTGAAATGGACGCCTATCGAGGTGAACTCGTCCACACCGCGCGGTGGCGAGACGACATCGACATGACCGGCAAACGAGTTGCCATCATCGGCACCGGCGCCAGCGCAGTCCAAGTAGTTCAGGAAGCCGGCCCTGTCGTCGAGAAACTCACCGTCTTCCAGCGCACGCCGAACCTCTCGTTGCCCATGCATCAGGAATACCTCACCGAGGAGAGGCAGGCGGTCCTGAAGGAGACCATGCCGGATGTGGCGGTCAAGTGTCGCGAAACGTTCGCTGCGATCGACTACGAGTTCGATCCCCGAAATGGCGTCGACACGTCCGAGGAAGAGCGTCTCGCACTGTTCGAACGTCTGTGGAATCAGGGCGGATTCGCATTCTGGCTCGGGAACTTCTCCGATTACCTCTTCAGCGAAGAAACCAACTCGATGGTCTACGAGTTCTGGAAGAGCAAGATCAAGCCGCAGATCCTCGACCCTGTCAAGGCCGACCTGCTGGTGCCTGACGTAGCGCCTCATCCGTTCGGAGCCAAGCGGCCGGCCCTGCACCAGAACTACTACGAGGTGATGAACCAGGAGAACGTCGAACTCGTCTCCATCCAGGAGTCACCGATCACCGGGTTCACGGCAACCGGAATTCGCACATCCGATGGTATCGAGCACGGAGAGTTCGACATCATCGTACTTGCAACCGGATTCAACAATAATACCGGTGCGCTCACTTCGATGGAGGTCCGCAACTCCGCTGGCGTTACCCTCGGCGAGAAGTGGCGCCAGGGCGTCGACGCATACCTCGGCGCATTCACCGCCGGCTTTCCCAACGCCATGTTCGTGTACGGTCCGCAGAGCCCCGCCGCCTTTGCGAACGGGTCCACGAACGCGGAGCTTCAAGGTGAGGTCATGGTCGAGTTCCTCGAATTTCTTCGTTCGGAGGGCCTTACCCGGTTCGAATCGACTCCCGAAGCCGACCAGACCTGGACCGATCACATCAACGGTACCGATGACATGGCGCTGTTCAAGCATGCAAAGTCCTGGTACAACGGCAGCAACATCCCCGGCAAGAAGCCCCAGATGCTTCAGTATCTGAACGGTCTGCCCATGTACCTGGATTTCTGGCACAAGGAAAAGGCGGCAGGATACACCGACGGACTGCGGGTATCGTGAGGTTTCGCTCAATCGGATTCAACCTCGGAAGAAGTGAATAATGCCTGTCATCAACAGCATTGAACGTGAACGTTTCTTCATCGACGGCCAATGGCGCAAAGCGAGCACCTCCGATCTGGCACCGGTGTTCGAGGCAGCAACCGAGCGCCCTCTGGGTGTTGCTGCGATGGGCGGGCCCGAGGAGATCGATGCGGCTGTGCACGCCGCACGGGCCGCACTCCAGAAAGGACCCTGGGGGCGCAGCACCCCCCACGAGCGAGCTACAGTGATGCGGCGCTTCGCCGACAGCCTCGAGCGTCGAGGAAGATCGACTGCAGAGCTCGTCAGCCGGCAGACCGGAATGATCTCCTCCTTGTCGGTGAGCACAAGCGCAACGGCTCCGGTAGCGATCCTGCGGTCCATGGCAGATCTCATCGAGACACGAACATTCGAGACCCGCCGACCCAGCAGCATGGGCTCCACCATCGTGCGAGAAGAACCCGTAGGAGTCGTCGGCGCAATTACTGCCTGGAACTATCCACAGCTCTTGGCCATGGCCAAGATCGGGCCCGCACTGGCAGCAGGATGCACTGTAGTTCTCAAGCCGGCACCGGAGACGTCGCTCGATGCCTATGTACTCGCAGAGGCAGCCGAGGAAGCCGGTCTACCACCTGGCGTCCTCAACATCGTTGCCGGCGGCGTTCATGCAGGCAAAGCCCTTGTAGCCCATCCCGATGTCGACAAGATCGCCTTCACCGGTTCCACTGCAGCAGGACAAGCGATCGGCGAGGTCGCCGGCCGCAGTTTCAAGAGAGTCTCCCTGGAGCTCGGAGGAAAATCCGCAGCCATTGTGCTCCCCGATGCCGACCTCGGCGTCTTTGCCAGAAGCCTCAAAGACGCCGTGCTCAAGAACGGGGGACAGACATGCACCACGAACTCCCGCATCTTGGTTCCCCACGGTAGGTCCAGCGAGATCATCGACGTCCTTGCGTCCTACGTAGACGGCTTGGTCATGGGAGACCCACTCGACGAGTCGGTAACCATGGGCCCCATGGTAAGCGAGCAGCATCGGGAGCGGGTGAGGAGTTACATCCGCCTCGGGCAGTCCGAGGGATTCCGAACGATCCGCGGCGGAACCGACTTCCCTCAGCAATGTCCCCGCGGCTGGTTCGTGTCTCCCACCATCTTCGAGGGTGTCGATAATCGCAGTCCGCTGGCACAGGACGAAATTTTCGGACCTGTCATCTCCGTCATCCCTTATGAGACCGAAGAGGACGCCATCAGCATGGCGAACGACACACCATTCGGTTTGGGAGGAGTCGTCTTCACCGAAGACACCGAACACGGCCTGAACATCGCGTCACGCATTCGATCCGGAACCGTGGGAGTCAACTACTACTCCCTCGATACCGGCTCCCCGTTCGGCGGCGTGAAAAACAGCGGAGTCGGCCGCGAATTCGGACCCGAGTCCCTGGACTTCTACCTCGAGTACAAGTCGATATACATCTAGGATTCGCAACGCCCGCAGACCCTCCATATCGCACTCGATAGTGCGCCCAGCCGGAGACTTCATCCCGATGGAAGGACCGAGTAGCTACACGGAGCATGCCCGTCGTCTTCAGCGTCGCTGACTATGGGCAACTACCCGCGGTCGATGCAGGTCAGCGATGGCTGAGAATACTCCGTTCATGCTTTGTCCCTCCCTCCGGAGGCCAGCGACTTCCAACCGCACAGAATGAGCAATCATGCCTGAATCCTCATCTGCCATCCTCCCGGCCGAGACTCGAGAATCCGCATCCGAGACTCTGCGTCCACGGACCGGCGCACTCACCGACATCCGGGTCGTCGATCTTTCGCGGGTGCTGGCCGGCCCACTGTGCGCGCAAGTGCTCGCCGACCACGGTGCCGACGTGATCAAGGTGGAGCCACCTACTGGTGACGACACACGCAGCTGGGGCCCGCCTTTCGTCAAGGACGACCACAGCGCCTACTTCGATAGCTTGAACCGCAACAAGCGGAACATCAGTGTGGATTTGCGTACCGAGGCCGGCCAACAACTGCTGCGCACGATGCTTGCCGAAGCCGATGTCGTCATCGAAAACTTCAAGGCGGGCACCCTTGCGAAGTGGGGACTCGACGACGACGTGCTCGCCGCCGAATTCCCGCGACTCGTGCACTGTCGAATCACCGGGTACGGAGTCGACGGGCCGCTCGGTGGTGCTCCCGGCTACGACGCAATTCTCCAAGCCTTGTCGGGGCTGATGAGCATCAACGGTGAGCCCCACGGTGATGCCATGCGGATCGGGATCCCTCTGGTCGACATCATCACGGGTCTCAACGCTGTGAACGGCATCCTCATGGCACTTCACGTGCGGCAAAAGACCGGACGCGGGCAACTCGTGGATCTGGCACTACTCGACAACGCTGTGTCGATCCTGCACCCACACGCCGGCAAGTGGTTTGCCACCGGCGTCGCGCCGGAGCGGACGGGCGTGGCACACCCGACGATCTGTCCCTATGAAACGTTCACCTGCGCCGATGGCCCCTTCTTCATCGGTGCCGGCAACGACCGGCAATTCCGCGCTCTGGTCGTGGCGCTCGACGCTTCAGACCTGGCCGACGACCCGAGATTCGTCACCAACTCCGACCGGATGGCAAACGCAGCTCAACTGCGCGACATCCTCGGCGGCCTCGTCAAAACTTGGCAGCGCGAAGCTTTGGCGGCCCTGCTACGGCGAGCCGGCGTACCGTCGGGGTCGGTGAACAATGTCGGAGAGGCCCTTTCGCTACCGCAGGTCCGTCACCGCGAGATGGTGGTCGAGTGTGACGGCTACCGGGGTCTCGGCGTACCCGTCAAACTCGCTGGGTCCCCCGGTGCTGTGCGGTTCGGGCCGCGCGACCGTGGCGCCGATACCGATACTGTGCTAACAGAACTCGGACTTCTCGAAGACGATATCGAGCAGCTGCGCGCCGCCGGGGCACTGCCCGAGTAACAGCTCACCTGCACGGCGGATCTTGGCCATGCCTACCAGCAGAGCTGGTTCCACACACAGCTGCCGGCAAGGTCACCGACCGTATGCAAGCCACACCGTCGTCCGGCCGTTCAACGCCGATCGCGTTCTCTCCGTTCTATATTCGCCGTCGTTCACCAACAGGTGTTGCAAAATAGGACACTGGTGATCTCATCCCTGCTTCTAGCGTTCTAAAGTGCGCATTCTCCTGAATATCCGCACCGTTTCACATCCCGTATCCCACTCAAGGAGTGACCATGGCCCTGTTCGCTGTTATCTGGTCGTACACCACTGACGCATCCGTCAAAGAGGCTGCTCATGCCGACCACCTGATCTTCGTCAAGGACGCGGCCGCCAAAGGCGTGCTGCAGGAAGCGGGCGCCTGGACCGACGGAGCCGGCGCGCTGCTCGTGTTCAAGGCGGACAGCGAAGACGACCTGCAGGCCCTGCTCGCCAAGGACCCCTATGTCACGCAGGGTGTTGTCGTCGACCAGAGCATCTACCAGTGGAAGCCCGTCATCGGACCCCTCGTAGGGATCTGAGGACGACCCGGCTGCTCCACCTCGATGGAAAGAAGTTGCAGCATCTCTTCATTGAGTTGCAATCAGCACTCTTCCAGTAGCGTCGGCACAAACAACCCGCACAACTTGCATCTGTACGTTCGCATAGTGAGCGACGGATGCGAAGAGTTCGATCAGCGACATCGCGGAACCATCACATCACCGCCTCGACGGCGCAAGCCTCGACGCCGAACCGATGTGGCGATCGATGAGTACCGACATTTCGACAAACCGAGGCAATCGTTGACCTTCCCAAGCGGCCTTTTCTGATCAGCCGACTGGGTGGGATGACACCGTGCGTACGCGATACACGAGCTTCACGCCTTCCTGATCAGTCAATCTCCTTCTCGACCGGTGATGAAAGTGAGCAACACATGTCCGTGAGCAAAGAATCGCTGTTCCTCAACGACCTGTACTCGTCCTGGCTTCGACGGTCCGAAGGTATGGATCTCGCAGGTCAGCGAGACATGTTCGAAGAATGGCATCTTCCCACCATCGAACCCACCGATGTCACGTATGAAGAAGTAACAGCCAACGGTGTGCCGGCAACATGGGCCAAGCCGCTGGGCGCCGCCGAAGACCGAGTGATCGTCTTCACGCACGGCGGCGGATTCGTGACAGGTTCACGCTTTTCCCATCGCAAGCTTGCAGCACACCTCGCCAAACTGGCAGGAGTTCACGCACTCGTGGTGGACTACCGGCTCGCGCCGGAGGCAAAGCATCCAGCACAGCTCGAAGACTGCATTGCCGTGCACAAGTGGCTCCGTACGCAGGGCTACAAGGCAGAACATACGGCGACGGTCGGCGACTCGGCAGGCGCACATCTCGCCATCTCGACAGTGTTCGAACTTGCGGGCATGGGACTTCCCATTCCGGCCGCCGTTGTCGCTCTTTCGCCGTGGCTCGATATGGAGATCAAGGGGTTGACGATCGAATCGAACGACGCAGTCGACGTCCTGGCCAAGAGGGCAGTCCTCGAGATGATGCGGGAGAATTTCCTGACCGATCTCTCGGAAGCGACGGACCCGCGGGCTAACCCCCTGCTCAGGGACTACACAGACTTCCCTCCCGTCTATGTATCGGTCGGCGGCTATGAGACTCTGCTCGACGACTCGCGCCGGGTCGTCGAGTTGATCGAAAAAGCAGGGAGCGAAGCCGTGCTCGACGTGGTCGACGAACAGCAGCATGTCTTCCACTTCAACGCGGGACGAGCACCCGAGGCGGATCAGGCACTGAACCGGATCGCCCAGTGGCTACGGCCGAAGTTGGGGCTCGCCTGAACACCGCATGTAGGGCGTGCAACTGAAAGCACAGCGCGCCGACGAAAGAGGACGTGTCTCGGCGGCGGTCTGCTTCGACCAGACCGCCGCCGAGTCCGTTCGCATGCCAGTCAGCAGTGCACTATCCGAACCATCGATTGCAGTGAAGATCGGGAAGACACATACATGGAAAATCCAGTTCTCGTAGAACGCGACGGATTCATCGAAACGTGGACGATCAATCGGCCGGCTGAACGCAACCCAGTCTCAGGGATGGATGTCGTCGACGCATTGGTCGCATGCGTGGATGCCGTCAACGCCGATTACGGGGTACGCGCTGTCATTGTCACTGGCGCGGGATCGACCTTCTCCGCCGGCGGCAACGTCAAGGACATGGCGAATCGCCAGGGACTGTTCGGCGGGAAACCTCACGAACAACGCGATGGCTATCGCGCCGGGATACAACGGATCCCACGAGCGATGTACAACTGCGACGTACCTTTGATTGCAGCGGTGAACGGTCCTGCAATCGGTGCCGGGTGCGATCTTGCCCTCATGTGCGACCTCCGAATTGCCAGCGAGAAAGCGTTCTTTGCTGAGAGCTTCGTCAAGCTGGGCATCATCCCGGGTGACGGGGGTGCGTGGCTGTTGCCGAAGGCGGTCGGTATGGCGCGGGCGGCCGAGATGATTCTCACGGGCGACCGTGTCGACGCAACACAGGCTCTCGAGTGGGGATTGGTCTCGAACGTCGTTCCTCCCGATCAGCTGCTCGACGAAGCTCGCGCACTCGCCAACAGAGTGGCCGCCAATCCTCCGCACTCGGTACGGATGGCCAAGAAACTCCTGCGCGAAGGGCAGCACCAGAGCCTCGACAGTCTCCTCGAACTGTCCGCTGCTCTGCAGGCGCTGGTTCAGCAGACCACCGATCACACGAGAGCAGTCGACGCCCTCATGGAGAAGCGAACTGCCGCATTCACCGGCGAGTGACGATGCCTCACGTAGCAAGCTCCTCGATCAGCGGTGCGGACACGTGGACGGTCGGCAAGGCAACCGCATCAACAGGAACGATGTCGTGAAGTTCGACGAGTCCTCTTCGATCGAGCACTGGTCTACTGACTGTTACCTCAGTGCCAGGGGCAGGACGAGGAACATGTTGTTCACCCGCCCGAGTTCGGACGTCTCGACCTCCCTGAGTTGCCCGAAGAGGAACCGGACGACCGTGTGCGTGTCTCGTGCACATCCAGCGCTCGAGAATTGTGTGACGGCGGGCCCGCCACTTCGAGGAGCCAGCGGCTGGACCAGGCATGTGCTCCGTGAGGACCTGAGTGCAACACGCCGGCGGGCACGCGCTGAGCGAGCAACGGGTGGCTGCACTCGCAGCACATGACTGCGGCACAGCCACCGGTTACTCGTACTCAGCGAGCGAACTGTTTGCCGAGGAATTCGACAACCGCGCTGTGCAATTCAGCGCTGCGCGGAACTGCACCGGTCATCCAGTACACGCCATGGACAAGACCGCTATACAGTTCGACCTGGACCGGGACACCCTGTTCCGTCAGCATCCGCCCGTAGTTCAGGCATTCGTCGCGGGTGACCTCGTACTCGTTGACCAACATCAGCGTGGGAGGAAGCCCCGCCAAACTCTTCGCCTTGGCCGGCGAGGCGTACGGGTTCTCGGCGTCTTCCAGTGTGGCCAGGTACTGCTCCCAGAACCAGCCGATTGCTGCCGCGGTGATCAGGTATCCCTCGGCATTCTCCTCCCATGACGGGAAGCGTGCCGTGCCGTCGATAACCGGATAGACCAACACCTGAGCACATAGGGCCGGTGAGCCGGTATCACGTGCCCGAAGTGCGGTGACGGCGGCGAGATTGCCACCGGCACTGTCGCCCATGATGGCGACACGCGTCGCATCACCACCGAAGTCGGCGACGTTGTCGACTACCCAGTTCAAAGCAGCGAACGCGTCTTCGGGTGCGGCAGGGAACTTGTGTTCGGGAGCGAGCCGGTAACTCACGGCGGCCACGATGACTCGGGCGTCCGCGGCCAGCGCGCGACAAGGCTGCTCGGTAACGTCGAGGCTGCCCGCAACCCACCCGCCGCCGTGGATGTACACCACAACCGGCAGGGGCGCATCGGACTCCGGAATGTACAGACGCACGGCCTGGTCGCCATCCGGTCCGGGGTAGACCGTGTCGACGACACGAGCAAGATCCGCCTTCGGCGCCTGCAGTCCGCTGAAGGATTCGATGACCTCACGGACTTCAGCGACACTCATCTGCTCGAACGACTTCAGTCCCTGCTCGTTCAACGTGTCTATCAACTGCTCGACTACAGGATCGAGTGCCATGGTGATCTCCTTGATGTGATAGGCGGACTGGTCAATCGCCGAGTCGGTGGAGTCACACTACGAGGAGGCCCGAGCGGACGAGTGTCCGAAAACAACACACCTGTCTGTCTGTCCCGGTTCTCGGAGATGTGTGTTGCACAATCGGACACACCGAAGGTCCATCACTGTTCTACCGTCACCCACGTGACCCACAGACGGCCAGAATCTCCCCATCACCGTTCGATGATGGGTCCGGCACCGCGAGGGACCCACCAGAGAACGGGTTCACCCTCGAGGTGCTCTCGAGAAGTGGGTTCCCCTGTACGCTCACGCACTGTGGGGAGAGCTGTTCGGTCGCCGCACGTCAGGGTGAGGACACATCAACGGCTCTGAAAAACGCGCCGCCCACTTCGGGTGTCGAGCTCGAATTATGCTTCCAGAGAGGGATTATCATGTTGCATCACGTCGTAACATTCATATGGAAGAAGGACATCACCGACGAGCAGGTCGAATCGTTCCACAAGGCTCTTGACGCGATATCGGCGAGCATTCCCCAGGTCGTCGAGTTTCGTTACGGAAGGGACCTCGCCCTCAAGCCCGGGATCGGCGACTATGCAATATCTGCGATTTTCGAAGACGTCCCCGCCTTCCGCGCATATCTGGCCCATCCCGATCATGTGCGCCTCGTTGAGGAATTCATTTCGGTGATGTCCGAATCGTACTCGTCGATCCAGTTCGAGTTTGCCTGACGGCAGTGCCGGCCGCACGCTCACGAACGAAGTGCCGGTCGACATGGTCGCTCGTTACGGAAGGTTGTGATCAGTGGTGAACGCTGACGGTGTCGGGGGTGCCCTTCCTGGCGATGTCTTGAGTCGCCCTGTGGCGCTACGTGACGATGCGACCGCGCAGGCGAGGGCATGGCCGGATGCGCGGCTGCTTCGCGTGAACGGTGCCGGTCAGGTTCGCATCATCGATGGACAACTGCTCCTAGAGTCGGCTGCCGACTATTGTTCCCAACCTCCGACACACGCGGTCTTGTTGGGAGTTGTTGGTACAGTGCATCAGTGGGCTGTACGGGACGAGTTTCTCACGGAGGCCCCCATGGAGAGCGCGGGCATCGAGTTCGGTGACCTGCGGTCACACGGAGCACTTCTCGATGCTGTTGATGCCGAACGGTATCTCACCGCGCAGGCCCTGCTGATGTGGCAGGACGAGTCCCACTTCTGCGCCAAGGACGGGGCACCGATGACGATCACCTCGGGTGGTTGGACGCTCGTGTGCACTGCGTGCGGTCGGGAGGAGTACCCGCGGACCGATCCTGCGATCATTTGCCTGGTACATGACGGGGCGGACCGCGTGCTGTTGGCGCGACACGCGGCGTGGCCGGCGCGGAACTTCTCGACGCTGGCGGGATTCGTCGAGGTCGGTGAGTCGCTCGAAAGCTGTGTGGCGCGGGAGATTGCGGAAGAGGTCGGTCTCGTTGTCTCCGACGTGGCCTACGTCGGAAGTCAACCATGGCCGTTTCCGCGTTCCCTCATGCTCGGCTTCCATGCCGTCGCCGATCCTCGAGAACCGCTCATCTTCAGTGATGGTGAGATCTGCGAGGCTGTGTGGTGTTCCCGCGCGGAGGTGAAGGAGGCCCTCGCCGCCGGCGACTGGGCTAGTTCGGTCGATGCGCCCGTGTTGCTGCCGGGGAAGGTCTCGATCGCACGGCGCATGCTCGAGGCATGGGTGCGAACTGCTGGCTGAACGTCCGGATTGATCGCCGCCGACCTGTCATCGGCCAGCGCTGCTTCGGAGGGATCGGCCTTTGTTGGGGTTTCGGCCCCGGCTCGGTGGGATCCCATGGGGCTGCCATCGTGATGTAAGGGTCGCTTGTGGACGACGATCCGGAGTCGCATGGTGAGGGCACGCGCTGCGGCAGTCCTGATCTGCATCGTGCGCGCTTTTCCTCGGGTGTGTCGGTGCTGAGTCCTGTCAGCCGCCGCTGACAGGACTCCCATCGGCGACGATTGGCCGCTCACCCAAGGGGAGGTGATGCAGCTCAGCAGAGTATAAACGAATACTGGTGTTGTATAACGGAATTGAGTATAATTTTCGCGTCGACAGTATTGTGGTTGCCAGCTGGCGCGGCCCACTTGTCGGCGGTTCGTCCCACGAGCATCCACCACGGGCAACATGGTCGCCCCGCGGTGTGCATGCAGTGGCGGCGAGGCGGCGTGCCTCCATCTCCGGGCACGGGCAGATCCCGATATCCCCCCTGCGTTCGGGCTGCCGGGGTCCCGCTTCGGCGATCGACCGATAGTCGAAGCGGGGCCTTCCGTCCATTTGTCGATGCCGCCTTGTCGGTGACCTTCGCTCGATCCCCCGACACGTCAGCGCGGCTCGCGGCTCGGGGCTCGGAGGACCGGGTGCGGTGGTGTTCGTGGCGGATCGTCGGGCGCCGGGATCCCGTGAGCCAGGGCTACGGGTGTTTCGATCTTCCCGCGATATCGACGGGACATCCTCGCTGCGATTTGCCATAGAAGCCGATGATGCGGGCTCTGCTCTGTCCGCCGCCCTGACGGTGTTACCGACCCGGCGAGCAGCAGATCATGTATACGACTGCCCACTCGATGTCCCGGCGCCGGCCGGGCACCGCCGACGGGTGGGCCGGTTGTCTTCGGCCCTGGGAAATCGCAAGTCCCGGTGGCATCGGTCGTTGCCGCGACCATGTTTGATGGCCGACACGATCGACCGGATCGGCCGGAAATACCGCGACGACGGTGCCCGCTTCGCGGCGGAGGAAGTTGACGACCTCGCCGGAGTGCGTGCCGAACACCGCAAGGCTGCGCCCATCATCCGGTGCACCGGCACGAGAAGAGGGCAGCGGCTCCGTAGCGGGTGTGTGTGAGGACGCGTGCCCCACGATGCTCTGACAGCAGATGAAGGCTCATTTCTGCCTCCACATCAGGCCGGTCCCGTCGTTCCGTCACAGCGCCTTCTTGCACGTCAGGGTCGTGGCTACACCCTTCCAGGTCCGTCATCGGTTCGGTTCGAACCAGAACTCTGGACAGTCGCAGATCTCGCTTGGGCGATCCACGTCGTGTTCGTGTGCTGTCGTTTGATTCGTCTCGCGTACATCGCGACCGCATCACCGATGCTCGCGCCCGCCTCGCCTCTGGCGAAACCTGCTCGAAGACAATGCTCTCTCAGTTCCATCACTGCCCCATCGACGCAGTCGATGCCCATCGGGATCAGGGCAGCGAACCCCGTCGAGCGGATGCGCTTGGGCTACTGGGGGACCCAGTAGCCCAAGCGTGTCCGTCTCGTCAGTCGGTCTCGTAGGTGTCGTAACCGTTGGACTTGATTTCTTCCCAACGAGCAAAGTACTGAGGGACTCCCCCTGAGTAGTTGAGCATCTGTGCCGGCTTACCGGGCACGTTTGCACCCCAGTACCAGGAACGTGCCTTCGTGAACATCGAGTTCACGAAAAGCTCGTCGACGTGTGCGCGCCACTGCTTCTCGGACTCTTCGGTGTTCTCGAACCGTGTCGCACCCTTCTCGCGCAGGTGCTCGAGGAATTCGACGACGATTTCGCCTTGGTACTCGGCAGATGTCGGGCCGTTGCAGAACCCGGACGGGCTCTGAGGTCCGTACAGGAACATCATGTTCGGGAATCCGCGGGTTGACAGGCCCAGACACGTGTCGACACCGGACTTCCACTTGTCCTGAATCGTCAGGCCGTCGACGCCGGTGATATCGATGGCCATGATCCCACCACGGTTGTTGTCGAACCCTGTTGCCAGTACGAGGAGGTCGCATTCGATGACACCGTCGTCGGTTTCGACACCATGGGGCAGCACCCGTCGAATCGGCGTGACGTTGGAGTCGATGACATCGACGTTGTCCTGATTGATGACATCGAAGTAGTCCTGTTCGAGGGAGGGACGCTTGACGCCGTAGGGGTGCGGAGGCGTCTCCGGTGCGACGATTGCCGCTTTCTTGGGGTCGGTGACCCGCTCGAGGACCTTGCCACGCCAGAAGTCGTAGAACGTACGGTTGGCCTCCTCATCTACAAGGATGTCCTGGAAGTTTCCGAGCCACAGCTCGAAACCACCTTCTGCCCACATCTTCTCGTAGATCGCGTCGCGCTCTTCCTTACTCAGGTCGGTGGCGTTCTGCGGAATGAAATCGAAGTCGAAGCCGGCAAACGCCTTGTAGCGCGTAGCAAACCGCTCGGGCAGTCCCTTCCGGAAGTGCTCGTTGTCGTCAGGGGTGAGTTTGCGTTGCTGCATCGGAAGTGCCAGATTCGGGGTGCGTTGGAACACGGTGACGTGTTCGGCGACATGACCTGCCTCCTGGACGACCTGTACACCACTGGCGCCGGTACCGATGACGACAACTTTGCGGCCACTCATATCCACGCCCTCTTGAGGCCAGCGCGCAGTGTGGTAGCACTCACCGGCGAAGGAATCGAGCCCTTCGAGATTCGGATACAGCGGCTTGGCGCCGAATCCTGTGGCAACAATGACCTGCCGTGCCTTCTGGATCTTGCCGTCGGCGGACCGTACGGTCCACTGGCGGCTTTCCTCGTCCCACGTGCATGCTTCGGCGAAAGTGTCGAACACGACGTCGCGGGTGAGGTCGAGCTGTGCGTCGACATAGTTGAAGTACTCACGAACCCCCTGGTGACCCGGATACAGTTCGGTGAAGTCGTACTTCTTCCACAGGTCCTTGTACGAGAACTGGTAGATCTGTCCGGTGCTGTCGGTACGGGCTCCGGGATAGCAGTTCCACCACCAGATTCCGCCCAATCCACCCGCGGCGTCCCAGACTTTGACGGTGAAACCGAGATCGCGCAGTCGGTCCAATGCGTACAGGCCGGAGAATCCTCCCCCGATGATCAGAACATCGAGTACGTCATTGTTCGAGTGCGAGCCGCTGCGGGTCGCTGTGGCGACCTGGGATTCGGTCATGTGGTCCTCCTGGAGATTTCCCGGGACGGGTGTTTCCGCCCGGACATCTACGACGGTAGAAGCGAACATGTGATGTGAAGTGTCCGAAATCGAGTCAAGACAATCCGATACGACACACGTATTAGTAAGCAGCACAAACTAATTCGCTTACCGTGCGACATTCGAACCCGCTGCACTCACGACAGAACGATCGGTACTCCACGCCGAGATCAGAAGCCCAGATCGCGACCGATCAGTTCTTTCATGATTTCGTTCGATCCCGCCCAGATCTTCGTGACCCGGGCATCCCGCCAGGCTCGTGCCACTCGGTACTCGTTCATGTAGCCGTATCCCCCGTGCAGTTGCACACAATGATCGAGGATCCGGTTCTGGATCTCCGCAGTCCACCACTTCGCCTTGGCCGCATCGATCGGTGTCAACATCCCCTCCGAGTGGGCTTCGATGCAGCGGTCGACGTAGGCCTGTGTCACGTCGAGCTGTGTCACCAGTTCGGCAAGCAAGAACTTGTTGTGTTGGAACGTTCCGATGGACTGCCCGAATGCCTTCCGTTCTCGGCAGTAGTCGATCGTCTCGAGCAGAATCTGCGCAGCGTGCGCGAGATTGGCAATGGCGCATCCGAGTCGTTCCTGGGGCAGGAAGGACATCATGTGGATGAATCCTCGATCGAGCTCGCCGATCACGTCGTCATCGGTGACGCGCACCCGGTCGAGGAAGAGTTCAGCGGTGTCTGCTTCGTCCTGTCCGACCTTGTCGAGTTTGCGGCCACGCTCGAATCCGGGCAAGGACGTGTCCACGCCGAAGAGGGTAATTCCCTTGGCCTTCTTCGATGGAGAGGTACGTGCAGGAATGATCACCAGGTCTGCAGAGTAACCGTTGGTGATGAATGTCTTGGCACCCGAGAGCAACCACCCGTTGCCGTCCCGCACTGCGGTGGTCTTCAGTGCGGCCAGATCCGATCCCCCACCGGGTTCGGTCATTCCGATGGCAGTGAGCACGTCCCCGGAACACAGTCCTGGGAGCCACCTGGCCTTCTGTTCGTCGGTGGTCAGGTGCACCAGATACGGCGCCACGACGTCACAGTGAATACTCACGCTCGACGCCAACGCGGCGTTCATCCTGGCCAATTCCTCGATGAGAACCGCATTGAAGCGATAATCCCCTGCCTCGACACCTGAATATCGTTCGGGTACTTCGAGTCCCAACAGGTCGTGCTTACCCGCGGCAAGCCAGAACTCTCGCGGCAATGCCCTATTGGCACGAACGTCGGCGGCCAGGGGCTCGAACCATCGAGCGAGAAACTCGCGGACAGAGTGTCGGTAAGCCTCGTGATCATCGCCGTACACCGTTCGCTTCATGATGGGTCATCCTTCGGATCGGGTGGACGTCACCGTCCAGACGGACGATGTGAGGAGGCAAGGAGTGATTGCCTACCCCATATCATCGTCTCGTTCACCGTGCCGTTGGAGATGTCCCGTTATGCGACAGAGTGTTTCAGGGGTCAGGAACCGAACGTTTCGTTTTCCAGGCCCAGTGCGCGGATCTTGCGGTAGAGGGTCGAGCGGGCCACACCGAGTCGGTGGGCGGCGAGGGATTTGTTGCCGTCGGACTCGTCGAGGGCGCGGACGATCGCTTCGCGTTCGGTGCGTTCGAGCGAGGTCAACCGGCGGCCGGCACCGAGGGTGCGGTAGTCGGCGGGCAGATGTTCGAGTTTGATGTCGAATCCCATCGACCGTGCCGCCGCGGTACTGAGCACCGAGGCGAGTTCGCGCAGGTTGCCGGGCCAGTGATGGTCGATCAACGCCCGATGCGCGGCCGGTTGCAGTTGCGGGGTCGGACGGTCGGGGAATTCGGCGGCGAGCAACTCCCGCGCGAGATCGGTGAGATCTTCGATGCGCTGGCGCAGCGGTGGGATGCACACACTGCGCCGCACATGGGTCTGCACCTGATGGCGCAGATCGTCGGGGGTGCTCGAGGTGGCGGTGGCGATCACCGGTGCACCGAGCTCGACGGCGGCGTCGAGCAACCGCCGGGTAGGAGCGACAGCGTCGTCGGGGACCTCGTCGAGGTGCTCGAGGATGCACGCGAAACTGCCGGACAGACGCGCCCGCAACTCGGCCACCGCCGAGGGGGTCAACGTCGACGCGTCGACGCTCGGGACCGGGGCGTTCGGTCCCCAGCGGTGCTGGATCTGCCGGGCCAGATGGGTTTTGCCGACACCGGACTCGCCGATGATCAGCACCGGCGCGACGGTCGCGGCGATCTCGTCGACCCGGTCCTGGAGTCGGTGCGCGGCCAGGCTGCGGCCGGCGATACGCGTCGCCGGCGCCGCACCGGCGGGCGCGGCGGGGGCCAGGCGGGCGCGCGGACGCGGCGGAGCCGGGGAGGCCAGCGGGCGCAGTTCGATGATCGCGCTGAGCGGATCGGTGGACTCACCGACCCGGCGGGCATGGACCCGCACGTCGATCCCCTCGGCGAAACGCAGCGGTCCTTCCCATTCGTCCTTGGCGGCCAGATGGGTGCTGATCCAGTCCCAGATCATCATCTGATCGGTCGAGTCCATCAACCGTGACACCGTCGGGGTCGCGATCACCGTGTCCCGGCTCATCGCCACCACCGCGGCGTGGCCGCGGCGTTTGCTGCGCATGTATTCGCGCAGCAGGTTCTGCTCGCTGCGGGCGGACAGGGCGAACAGTCGTTCTTCGATGTCGCGTACCGCCGAGAGCACCAGCGGTGCCATCAGCTCGTTGACATCGTCGACCTGGCAGGTGATGTCGACGATGCCGGTCACCGCGCGTGAGACCGGGTCGACGATCGGGGAGCCGACACAGGCCAGCGGGTGCAGCGACTCGAGCAGGTGCTCTTCCCCGCGGACCCGGAACGCTTTGCGTTCTTCGAGGGCGGTGCCGATCCCGTTGGTTCCGGCGCATTCTTCGGCGAAGATGAACCCCGGGGCGACCTGGGCCCGGTCGAGACGACCGAGCAGCGACCGCTGCCCGGCCCGCCGGTCGACGATGGTCGCATCCTGCGAGGCGAGCAGGATCGTCACCGGTGCATCGGCGAGTTGATCGGCCAACCGATCCAGGACCGGCCGCGCCGCACGCACAAGCTTCGAGTCTGTGGGGGTATCGATGTAGCGCAGACGAGAACCGTCCGAAGCCGCCCCGATGGCACGGCAGCGGCGCCAGGACTGCTCGATCTCCGGCCGCACTCGTGGCGAAGCATTGTCATACCTGTCGGAGTCATACCTATCGGAATTGCGATCGTCTACGTGCATGCCAAGCCGCTCGGTCACGTCATCACCACCTCGAACACCTCACGGTCAGTACGAACATTATGTAATAGAGGTCACATGGACCATGGGTGTCCCAGAACGCTACACCACGGACTTCTGGGCCCACATCCGGCGCATGCGCACCTTGTCCAATTTGCCCACTGACGTCTTGGGGACCTCGTCTACCCGCACGAACGTGTCGGGGAGCCAGAACTTCGGCAGGGTGACCGCCAAGTGGGCCCGAAGCTGATCATCGGAGACCTCCTCCGTTGTCCGAACCCACGCCAAGGGGCGCTCCTGCCAGGTTTCGTGCGGTACCGCGATGACAGCGGCTTCCACCACCGCCGGATGCAGGAGCAGCTGGTTCTCGACCTCGACGGAAGAGATCCATTCTCCTCCGCTCTTGATGAGGTCTTTGACCCGGTCGCGGATCTCCAGCCGGCCGTCCGGGTGGATCACCGCGACGTCGCCGCTGCGCAGCCAGCCGGCGTCGAACGCCTCGGCGGCGCGGTCGTCGTCGAGGTACGTCCCGGTCACCCACGGCGAACGAACCTCCAGCTCGCCGGTGGTGAAGCCATTCCACGGCAGCTTCCGACCCTCTTCGTCGACGACACGCACCTGGAACAACGGCAAGGGTCTGCCTTGGCAATCGGCCGAGTTGCTGAAAGTTCCCATAGGGGAGGTTTCGGTCATCCCCCACCCGTTGACGGTCGCCACTCCCCGCTCCGCCCACCACCTCACCAGCACTGGTGGCAGCACCTGCCCGCCCAACCACATGGTCTGCAAACTTCCGAGGTCGTAACGCTCGGGATCGGCATCGAACTGTGCACGCATGAGCGCCGCCACGGCCGGGGCGCCGACGAAGACATCGGGTGTCTGATCCGTGATGATGCGCAGCAGCTCCGCGGGCGAGGGGTGCGGCCCGGGGAGGACGAGACGTGCGCCCTGCAGCACCCCCGCGTACGGAACACCCCAACTGTGTACGTGGGACATCTGCGTGGCAAGCAGGTACGAGTGCCGACCGTCGATCGCGACGCCCCCGGAAGCACTGATCGCCATCGCGTGCAGCACCGTACTTCGATGGCTGTACACGACCCCCTTGGGCAGCCCGGTGGTACCCGAGGTGAAACAAATCGACGATGCGGTCGTCTCGTCGAACTCCGGGAATTCCCCGATCGGCACGGCATCGAGCAGCAATCCGTCGAACGACCACCAGGTCACCTCTGCAGATATCGAATACTCGGCCTGCTCGAGATCACCGATGACCACCACATGCCGGATCCGCGGGAGGCGCGGGAGAATCTCGAGGAGTACGGGCAACAGATCAGCGTCGATCAGCACAACCTCGTCCTCGGCCTTGTCCATTGTGTAGGCGATGTGCTCGGGTGACATCCGATGGTTGACCGTGTGCAGCACTGCCCCGCACGCAGGAACTGCGTAGTAGGCGACAAGATGCTCGAAGGTGTTCCAGGCCAACGTCGCAACCCTGGTTCCGAACCCGATGCCCAAGTTCTCGAAGGAACCAGCAAACCGGCGTGCGGTCGCGCCGAGATCGCGGTAGGTGAACTCTCGGTCTCCGCGGGTTGCGTCGCACGAGACTCCGACCCGGTCGGCGAAGACGTTCTCAGCACGCCACAGCAGCGAGCTGATCAGCAGTGGACGATCCATCATCGTGGTGAGCATGGCGCATTCCTCCGGATCAGGTGAGCGAGGGTACGACCAGCCTGCACACCAACCCTGGCACCGAACCGTCCGAATTTGCGACAGCGCCCGATGAACTCGTCCGCACTGTTGCGTTGTGGGACACCTCGACCGCCGTGAGGATCCCGAGACTGGAGCCACCTCACCCGCATAGGCGCCCGGCCGAGACCGGCCGAGCCCAGCGGGCAACGAGCGCCGGAAGAAAGGTACTCCCATGACAAGTCGTCCAATGACGGAAGTCGCAACAGGATTCACCTACACCGAGGGACCTCGGTGGCATGAGGGCCGACTGTGGTTCGTGGATTTCTACACCCACTCGGTCAATGCCGTGAACGCCGACGGATCCATCGAACAGGTCTGCACCGTCGAACACCAGCCGTCCGGACTCGGATGGCTTCCCGACGGGCGCATGCTCGTCGTCTCGATGAAGGATCGCAAAGTCCTGCGCCGCGAACCCGACGGCTCGCTCGTCGAGCACGCCGACATCTCCGAACACTGCCACGGTCACGCCAACGACATGGTCGTCGCCGCGAACGGTCAGGCATACGTCGGCGAGTTCGGATTCGACCTCATGGGAGGTGCCGATCACGAGCACGGCGTTGTGGTCCTCGTCGACACCGACGGCACTTCCCGAGTAGCTGCCGAAGGACTGTCCTTCCCGAACGGTATGTGCATCTCCCCGGACGGAAGAACGCTGTACGTCAACGAACTGTTCGGCAACCGCGTCTCCCGATTCGATATCGAACCGGACGGCACACTCGGCCCCCGTCAGGACTTCGCCTCGTTCGGCGATCTCGGCGACGAGCCGAGCGTGGAGAAGAGGCTTGCGGCGTGCACGATTGCACCTGATGGTCAGGCCCTCGACGCTGAAGGTGCCATCTGGATCGCCGACTGCGTCAACCAACGTGCCGTCCGCCTGGCCGAAGGCGGAACCATCCTGGACGAGGTGAGTACGGCTCCGCTGGGAGTGTTCGCGGTTGCGCTCGGTGGCGATGACGGTCGCACACTATTCCTCTCGGTCGCACCGGATTTCGACGAAGCCAAGCGCAGCGCTGCGCGTGAAGCCAAGGTCCTCTCGACGAGAGTCGACGTTCCGCACGCAGGGAGGCCGTGATCGTGCTGCGCACACGTTTCACCGACACTTTCGGGATCGAGCACCCGGTGGTGTGCGGTGGCATGACCGGGGTCGGCACCGCGGAGCTGATCTCCGCGGTGGCCAATGCCGGGGGTTTGGGGTTTCTCACCGCGCTGACGCAACCCACCCCCGAAGCTCTCGTCGCTGAGATCGCCCGGTGCCGGGAGATGACCGATAAGCCGTTCGGTGTCAATCTCACCCTGCTGCCCACCGTCACTCCCGTGCCGTACGACGACTACCGGGCCGCGATCATCGACAGCGGCATCACCATCGTGGAAACCGCCGGCAGCAACCCCCAGGAACATGTAGCGGCGTTCAAAGCCGCCGGGATCAAGGTCATCCACAAAGCGGTAGCGGTCCGGCATGCGATCAAAGCACAGTCCATGGGTGTCGACGCCGTCAGTATCGACGGGTTCGAGTGCGCCGGCCATCCCGGCAACGAGGACATCCCCGGCCTGATCCTCATCCCCGCCGCAGCGCGCGTGCTCGACATCCCGATCATCGCCAGTGGCGGATTCGCCACCGGCGACGGATTGGCCGCAGCACTGGCCCTCGGCGCATGCGCAATCAACATGGGCACCAGGTTCGTGGCCAGCGACGAAGCTCCTGTGCATCCGAACGTCAAGGCCCAGATCGTTGCCAACGACGAACGCCAGACCATCCTCGTGTTCCGAGAGTTCCGTAATACCGCACGTGTGGCCCGCAACTCCGTCTCCGAGACGATCGCAGCCCTCTCCGCCCGCCCTGACGCCACGTTCTCCGACGTCGCACACCTCGCCTCCGGGGTACGCGGCCGAACGGAAGTGCTGGAGAAGGGGAACATGGAAGGCGGCATGTGGTGGGCCGGCCAGTCCCAAGGTCTCATCGATGCCGTGCTTCCCTGCAAGACGATCATTTCGGACATCGTGAGCGATGCCGAAGCCGCCATCCGCAGGATTGCCGCCGACCTCGCCTGACAGGCAGACGGGAGAAGTCATGGAATACACCACCCTTCGCCACGAAGTCGAGGACGGCATCCTCACCGTGGTCCTCAACCGTCCCGACCGTCTCAATGCGTTCACCGTCGAGATGGCCGACGAACTCGAGCACACCTTCGTGTCGGTGAACGACGACGACACGGTCCGGGCCGTGATCGTCACCGGAGCAGGGCGCGCTTTCTGCGCCGGCATGGACCTGTCGAGTGAAGGGAATGTGTTCGGACTCGACGAGTCGAAACGCCCCACTCTTGCCGACATGAAGAATCTCGACGACCCCGAATTGCGCCGGATCCGCGACACGGGCGGTCGTGTCACCCTCGCAATCCATGCCTGTCGTAAACCGGTGATCGCCGCAATCAACGGTGCGGCCGTCGGAATCGGTGCAACCATGACGCTGGCGATGGACGCGCGGCTGATGTCGACCCGAGCGCGGTTCGGCCTGGTGTTCGGCAAACTCGGAATAGTGCCCGAAGCGTGCTCGACATGGTTCCTTCCCCGGCTGGTCGGCATGCCCACTGCGCTGGATCTGGTCTATAGGGCAGAGATCCTCAACGCCGAGGTCGCATACATCGACGGGTTGGCGCAGGCGGTCCATGAACCCGAGATGTTGCTCAGCGAAGCGCGCGCGTTGGCGAATGCCTGGACCCGCGACCGCTCATCGGTCTCGGTGGCCCTGATGCGCCAGATGCTGCTGCGAAACGCGGCCGCTGCTCACCCCGCAGATGCCCACCGCGTCGATTCGCTGGCCATGTTCTACACCAGCATCGGCGACGGCGCCGAGGGAGTGCAGGCATTCCGCGACAAACGCCCACCCGAGTTCCATGACAAGGCCTCAGCCATGCCGCCGTTCTACGAAGAGTGGATCGAGACAACGACGCCGTGAACACCTACTGCGTCCCCGCTCCAACCGACCGAACAAAGAAAGTCTCATGAAGCGCACTGTCCTTATGCATGAACTCCGCCAGGAAATCGGACTACCGCTCGGCGACGGCATCCCCGCTGATTCGTCCGCATCTCTGATGGTCTCAGCCGATGCTCTGAGCGCGTGGGGCGCGGAGACCGAAGCGGCCGCAACACGCGAGTTGGCAGCGATGCTCCATCAGTGCCTCTGAATACCGAACCTTCCACTTCACCAGCTCGGTTCGTGATGATCGATCCACGCAGGACATCGAACTCTCAACGGATCAGGACTGGAGAAGCCCCGCACCCGGTTGGAGCCACCTTCCCGATCACGGGGAAGGTGGCCCGCCGCGTTACGCACGGAATGCGCCCGTGTGCGAGTGTTCGACGTCTCCTACCCCAAACACGTACTTACTTCGGGGCTACTGTCCGTCGGCCGAGGAATCCGTCGAGCCCTCTCCTCACGCCCGCGGTAGGAACGGTAGTTGCGAACCATGCGGCCTCGACAGCGAGTCCTTCGTCGATGGGCACGTTGAGGCCGCGGGTGACGGCGGCGAGACAGGCATGCACTGCGGTCGGTGCGTGGCGTTCGATGCGTACCGCCAACTCCAACGCGGTGGACAGCAGTTCGGTGGCCGGGACGACGTGGTTGATCAAACCCATCTCGTAGGCACGGTGGGCATCGACGGCGTCGCCGGTGAGGATCATCTCGAGGGCCCGTTTGCGGCCGATATGGCGTGGCAGTCGTTGTGATCCCCCGAACGGTGGTGGGAATCCCAGTGTGATTTCCGGTTTGGCGAAGAGGGCATGGTCGGCAGCGACGGCGAGATGTGCTGCTTCGACGATTTCGCATCCGCCGCCGTAGGCGAGGCCGTTGACGGCGGCGATGATCGGTTTCGGGAATTGTTCGATGCGTTTGGTCAGCCCTTGTCCGCGGGTCACGATCTCCTGCAGGGCGTGGGTGGTGCCGGCCTCGATGCTCTGCGCCAGGCAGGAGATGTCCGCGCCGGCACTGAAAGCCCGGTCACCGGATCCGGTGAGGATGATCGAGCGGATCGCATCATCAGCGGTGGCATCGTCCAGCCACGCCGACAACTCGTCGATCGTGGTGTAGTCGAGCGCGTTGAGTTTGTGAGGGCGGTCGATGGTGATCACTGCGGTCGATTCTGCGTGGCGCACGTGGATGCTCATACGGTTCCTTCGATCGAATGTCGCGAGGCACTGGCGGCGTGGTGGTTACAGGGACAGGGTGTGGCAGGCCGGGTCGTAACGTTGGGTCTGCTGGAATTTGTCTCGCATGCCGTGCAGGAGATGCGAGGGCGTGCGTGCGATGTCGTAGACGAGTTCGCGGGCGCGGTCGAGAACGGGGCGGTCACGGACGATCTCGGTCAGCAACCCGATCGTAAGAGCTTCGTCGGCCTCGACGGTTCGACCGGTGAGGACGAGTTCGCGTGCGCGGGTGGGGCCGACGCGTTCGGCAAGGGGGCCGTAGACGACGGGGAATCGGCGGTGTTCGGGGTGGGAGAAACTCGTGCACGCGGTGCCGAGGCGGATGTCGGTGAGTACCGCGAGGTCCGTTCCCCCGGCCATGGCGGGTCCGTCCAGTGCGGCGATCACCGGCACGGGGTGCGTGGCGATGGCGGCATTCATTCGGTCGGAGGATTCCCACAGTCCGGCCTCGTCGATCCGGTCGAATTCGGTGAGGTCGAATCCTGCACTGAAGACGTCTCCGCGGCCGGTCAGGATCACCACGCGGGCGTCGGTCAGGGCCTCGAAGGTGTGGGCGAGGTCAAGTCGCATCGCGTGCGACAAGGCATTCTTCTTATCGGGACGGTTCAGGGTCACGACGGCGACGCCATATTCGTCGAGCTCGGTGGTGTCCACGTCGATGAGGGAACTATTCATGCTGCCTCCATGGCCAGGTCAGGGGCGGGGAACCCCGATGGGATTGGGTAGCGGGATGACGCCGGTGTCGAACAGGCGGCGACTGATAGGCGCAGCGATCGCGATGATCGTTTCGACGCCGGTCTGACCGAGGGCGGTCACCGGATCCGCTGCGAGGAAATCGGTGCGGTCCTCGATGCTGCGTCGCAGCGCTCCCCCGCTCTTGGTGAGCCGGCCGCCGATATCGATCAGGCCGCGGGCACGCAGGCGACGCTCGGAGGCTTCCCATTCCTCATCGCTCCAGCCGCGGTTGGGTTGCATCATCTCGCGGGTGACTGTGCCGGTCGCGGCGTGCGCGACGACCGCATCGATGCCCCGCAATCCCGCGTGCACACAGGCAATGACATGACCGTCTCCACGATGTTCACGCAGGACTGTCGCGGCGAGCCACAGCTGAGCGGCGATATCGTCGGGACGGGGAACGCGCGACCATCCGGCTGCCAGCGGTCGCCCGGCGAAATGACATCCATCCGCTGCCATTTCAAGGTACGAAGCGAGTGTGTCGAGGTCGCGTCGGGGTACGTCGCGGAGGTAGTCGGTTAGGACGAGGCGCGCGGTGGTGATTCGTGCCTCGAGTACCGTGCCAGGATCCGCGCACGCCCAGGCTTCGGGCAGGGCGCGTGCGACGCGGCGGTCGGGGAAGCTGAAGAACATCGATTCGACCGGTGCTGCGGTCATCGCCCCCAGCGGTGCGGCGCGGCCGGCGAAGTAACCCATCCAGTAGCCGCTCATGCCGAGATCGAGGGAGATCCGGCGGTGGTGCGGGGAGAAGTACGGTGCCGCGTGCAGCGGTTCGATTGCCTCCCACAGGCGTCGGGCCAGTGTCGCTGCCGGTTCTGCCATCGCCATTCCTCCGCTCGGTGGTCGTGCAGGTCCAGCATCGTGCTTGCACCACCAGCCCGGACAGTGCCATTTTTGTCGAGTGGACCAGGACACTGCGTGGTGGACAACTGTCGTCTTCGCGACGGACGAACGCACCGACCTTCCTCGCTACCTACGAATCGTCACGGCGGTCGAACGAGCCATCGATTCCCGCACCGTGACCTACGGTCAGCGCCTCCCTGCCGAACGCACCCTCGCCGCCGCACTGTGCGTCAGTCGCGGAACGGTGGTGCGCGCCTTCGAAGAACTCGTCGAACGCGGGGTCGTCGAACGCATCCACGGTTCGGGCACCTTCGTTCGTCCCCGCCGGACCTCCTCTCACGCGGTAGTGCGCCATATCGATTCGTCGACCGAGGACATCGGCGACGTCATCGACCTGTCCAGGCCAGCCCCGGTGGATCCGTCGCACCTTCCTGCAATCGACTGGAGCTTCGACCCAGCCGCTCACAGGGCGGGCGTTCCCACCCGGGGACTTCCGGTCCTCCGGCACGCCCTGGCATCGCACCTCACACGCCTGGGCCTGCCGACCGAAGCGGAACAAATCGTCGTGACCACCGCAGCAGCAGAATCACTCGATATCGTGTTGCGAGCGAACTCCGCCGCGAAACGTCCGACCGTGCTCGGCGCACCGTTATGGCCGACGCTGCGTGCAGCCTTCACCGAACACACTGCGACCTCGCTGTGCCTGTATCCCGACGCCGGGGGCATCGATCCGGCGGCGATGCGGCGCGCGCTGCGCCGCACCCGTGCTGCGACTGCCTTCGTCGATGTGGTCGAGTCCGGACCCAGCGGACAGACGACGGCCTCGTCGCGGTTACCGCGCCTCGCCGCGGCGATCGAGGATCACACCGCCGTCGTGGTCGAGGAGCTGTCATTTCTTCCGCTCGCCAGGTCGCGCGACCCCCGGCTGCGACCGCTGGCGGCGCTGTCCGAACGGGTCACCGCGATCGGGGAACTCAATCGCGTGTTCTGGGCCGGGTGCGGCATCGGGTGGATCCGGCTTCCCGCGCCGGACGCATCCCTGCTCAGCGCATTGCCCCGTATTCCGGCCCCGGCGGTCAGTGCACAGGTCCACGCCGCACGGTTGCTCGACGCAACCAGTCCGCAGTGGTACACCGCCCGCTACGACACGCTCGCCGAACGGGTGGTCCTTCTGCGCAGCATGCTGGCGGGGCTGATGCCGAGTTGGACCGTGGCGTCGACGACCGGGGACGGGCTGTGGATCCGCCTGCCGGTCGTGGATGCGTCGACCTTCGCGCACGTCGCCGTGCGCGGCGGAGTCAGGGTGTGTGTCGGGCGCGAGTGTGTCACCGACGGGAGCCTGCGCGAGTACATCCGCATCTCGGCGGCCGCGGACCCCGCCGTGCTCGAGTCTGCGGTGGATCGGCTCGTCGAGGCGTGGGCGACATATACGCGGCGATTGGCGGCCAGTGTGTGAGCTGCCGGTTCATGCGCGGGCGCGGGTGCCCTCCGCTGGGCCGAAGACCACCAGTGTCGCGAAGTCCTCGTCGACGTCGACGAAACGATGGGGCAGACCTGCTGGGACGAACAGCACCGCCCCAGTCGGTGCCGGCACGGTCCCGGGCGGCGTCCACAAGGTCGCAGCCCCCGCGGTGACGATGTAGATCTCGTCTTCGGTGTGCGGTTGTTGTCCGTCTACACCACCGTTCGGAATCGAGTAGGTGCCGACGCTCAGATCGGGGCGCCGCAGGTGTTCGACATAGCGAGCAGTGGAGGTGGGCTGGACCTGCCCAGCGTCATCGAGCCGTCGCGCAGGTTCGGCGCGCACCGCCCGTCCGGACACGGTGATGCCCTGCCCACTCTCGCCGATCCGCACTCCGATCTTGCTCGGCCGTCCCATGTCAACTCCTTGGTGCACGACGAACCGGTCTCCCGGCTTCGCCACGCCCAAGTAGCGGAGGTATCCGCCGAGAGCGGCCGCGGCCGATCCGGTCGCAGGGTCCTCCACGATCCCGCCGACGGGAAAGGGGTTGCGACTGTGAAGGTCCCGCCCGGAGCCGAACCAGAACAGCTGGGCGGTCATCGCGTCGAGTTCGGTGAGCACGGTCCGCAGCGCGTCGAAGTCGTAATCGAGGCGAGCCAAGCGTTCGCGGGTGCCGACGCCGAGGATTAAGTGTCGAGAGCCCGCATCACATACCGCGGCGGGGAAGCGAGAATCGAGGTCATCCGGTGCCCATCGCAGCGCTGTCAAGGCTGCCGCGACGATGTCGTCCGGCACGGTGGTGATCGTGGGTGGGACCGATGTGAAGGCCGCGTGCAGACCGTCGGGACGGCGTTCGATCTGCACCGGCACACGGCCTGCGCGGGTCAGCATGACGATGTCGTCCTCGTCGCGGTGTTCGGCCAGGGCGATGGCGGTGGCGATGGTGGCGTGTCCGCAGAAGGGCACTTCGACCTCAGGGGAGAAATAACGCAGGCGATAGGTGTGCGGCGCATCCCCGTCGGTGACGAAAGCGGTTTCCGATGCTCCGACATCGCGGGCCACCGTGAGCATCTCGCGCTCCGACATGCCCTGTGCATCGAGGACTACGCCGGCCGGATTGCCTCCCCCGGCATCGACGGCGAACGCTTCGTACAGCTCCACTCGCGCCACTGTGCTCTCTTCCTCCATGTCCGACATTGTTGCCGCTTCGGTTCAACCGCGAACGAAGGGATCAAGGACCAGGATCGCGATGCCGAAACCGCACATGACGCCACCGGTGACGATGGCAGTCCAACGCTCCGACCGTGGGCCGAGCGTGCCGATCCGGGCGGCGAGCAGTGCCACCGTCAGGAACCATGCTGCTGCGAAGACCACCAGAAACAGGCAGTGTCCGACCAGGGTTGGGTAATCGGCGTCCGGACCTGCGAACGCCGGTACGACCGTGACGAACACGACCAAGGTCTTCGGATTGGTCATATCCACGAGAAGGCCTCGTCCGAACCGACGTGCAGGTGCCAATATCCGCTGCGACGCAGGGCTTCCCGGAGCTGTTTCCTCGGTATCGGCGGGAGCACGGACAGCGCTGCGCAGGGACGTGAGTCCGACGAAGACCAGATAGAGTCCACCCACGATCCGTAGGGCGTCGAGAGCGGCGGGTGCGGCGACGAGCAGTGCACCGAGTCCGGTGCAGGCGGCGACGGTGAAGACGAGCATGCCGGTAACAGCACCGAGTGCGATCATGACACCGTCGGTCCGAGAGCGCACGGCCGCATCAGCGATCGCCAGGCTGTCCGGACCAGGGGTCATCACCATGAAGGCGACCGCAATGACGAAAGCGGCGGTCATGACCTATTCTCCCCTTCATCAGCATGTTCCGGTCACAGGCCACCGGCCACGGTGATGGTCGTGGCGGTCAGATACGAGGCGTTCTCTCCGGCCGCGAACAGCACCGCGGCGGCGATCTCGTCCGCCGTGGCGATGCGGCCGAGAGGTATCCGTTCGACGACCCTCTGTGCTCGGTCCGGATCGCCCGCAGCGGCGTGGATGTCCGTGTCGGTGGTGCCGGGCGCGATGCCGACGACACGGATGTCCGGCGCCAATTCGCGTCCCAGGCCTCGGGTGATCGCCTCGACCGCAGCCTTGGACGCGGCGTAGCCCACATACTCACCGGGCGCCCCGGTAGTCGCGGCGATGCTGCTGAGGTTGACCACCACACCCGGCAGGGAATGTGCGCGCCAGTACCGGACCACGGCGGCCGTCATTGCCCACAGTCCGAAAACGTTGACGTCGAAGACTTCCCGCACCGTCGTTTGACTGACGGAGAGAAAGTCGCCGAGCGGGCCGGTGATCCCGGCGTTGTTCACCAGAACCGTCACCTCTCCCCTTGTCCGCGTCACCGTGTCGAGGACGGTTCCTGCCGCGTCGGTGTCGGCGACGTCGGATTGGATGGCCTGGACTCGGGGGCCGCATTCGGTGACCAGTCCGGTTGCGGCATTGGTGTCCCGGTGGTAGGTGAAACTGACCTCGTGGCCCGCACGAGCTGCAGCCCGAACGATCGCGGCACCGATCCCACGGCTACCACCCGTCACCACGAAATGCTCACTCATCGGAGTTCACACCACACTGAAGTCGCTCGGAATGATTCCGCGTCCGGTCAACGCGAGCAGGACGGTCTCACCGTGACCACGGCGCACCGCCAGCTCGGTCGCCAACGACACCGTCTCCCGCAGCGCCTCGACCGGGACCGATTCCGGCTGTCCGGTCGCTCGGGCCAGGTCCAGACCGTGCACTGCCAACTCGAACGTGCGAGTCGGGAGGTAGTGCGACAGCAACATGCCACCCACCACCGTCGTCACGATCCGATCGTCGGTGTGGGCGAGAGCGTGCAGCGCCCGGTCTCGCATCTGCGCCAGCGTGGCCGCGGGATCCTCGCCGAGTTCGGCGCCGGCCTGCTCACCGCGTCGGCGGACTGCGTCCGAGTCGACGAGTTCAGCTGCCAAGAGGTAGTAGTCGGCGGTGGACGGCACAGTCTGCTCGATGGCGGGCCGTGAAAGATAGTCGACGACCGTGGTCAGCGCGCGACCGATATGTCCCACCAGCGACCGCACCGTCCATTCCCCCAACGCCGAGTTGTTCCACTGCTCCGACGCAACAGCAGCCGCTAGCGCAACAATGTGATCAGCGGCCGCCCGGAACCCATCAACCGACAGCGCTCCGCCCGGTGCGCCTGCACGAACGTGTCCGGTAACAAGTTCACCTTCGTCGATCCTCATGACGCCAGGAAACCCTCTCTGTCCCCCGTCTCAACAGTGCCATTTTGTGAGAAGCGATCGGGTTTTCCGTGAAGTGGACCAACGCGGAGAATTGGGGCTCCAGCTATTGGTCTACATGCGCGAGCACCCGACGCGCTTGCCGAGCGACTGCTTCATCGATCAAAAAGCCAGCCGCGTCCACGGCAACACCGGACTCCGCTACCTCTAGGCGGGCCAGCACGGCGCGTGCCGCACGTACCTTGTCCTGCGAAGGTGTGAACACTCGTCGGACCGGTTCGAGCTGGGCAGGGTGAATACACGCCTGACCGACGAACCCGAGCCGTGCAAGAGCACGGGTACCCGCCTCCAGAGCGTCACTGTCGCGGAAATTGCGCGACACAGCGGCCGGGGGCGGGTTTATCCCTGCCGCCACACTCGCCGCGACGACTTGGCTACGTGCGAACAGCAGCGCTGTGTCATCGCCGTCGACTTCGACACCGAGATCGGCGGCCAGATCGACTTCCCCGAGTTGCAGGAACCGCATCCGGGGCGCACGCGCGATGGCCAGGGCGTCGAGTACGCCAGCAGCGGTCTCGATCAGCGCGGATACCGCCGCCCCGGGACAGAGGTCAGTTAGGAGGCCGTCGACCTGTTCGACCTCGCGTGCGGATCCTACTTTCGGCAACCACACTCCCGTCAGTCGCGGGTGGGCGACAGACTGGATGTCCGCTTCCTGCAGGTCACCCGGGTTCACCCGCACCCACACCTCCACGGAACCGGGTGTGAGTGCAGCGATCCACCGCGCAACAGTTTCGCGCGCAAGTTCCTTCCGATCAACGGCGACCGCGTCCTCGAGGTCCAGCACTACCGCATCGGCACCCGAAGCGAGTGCTTTGTCGAAACGCTCCGGGCGGTCACCCGGGACATACAGGTAAGTCAGCGCCACGCTCACCCGATGACCCCGGAGCCGGAGACCAGCGCCTTGGCGATGACGGTCCGCATGATGTCGTTGGTGCCCTCTCCGATCGACATGAGAGGCGCGTCGCGGTACAACCGTTCGACGACGAATTCCGTCGAGTATCCGTAGCCGCCGTGGATACGCATCGCTTCGAGGCTCGCGGTGATGGCCGTCTCGGACGCGAAGTACTTCGCCATTCCAGCCTCCATGTCCACGCGCTTACCCGAATCTGCCTGCGAAGCAGCCCAATACGTCATCAACCGGGCGGCCTGCAAATGGGTGGCGATGTCCGCCAGCTTGAGCTGGATCGCCTGGAAGTCCGCGATCGGCTGCCCGAACGCCGTGCGCTCTCGCGCGTAGGACAGTGCTGCATCGTAGGCTGCTTGAGCGATACCGACGCTACGGCCTGCAATGTTGAGCCTGCCGATTTCCAGGCCGGACAAGGCCTGCTGCAAACCGCGCCCCTCCGTTCCGCCAAGCAATGCGTCCGCAGGTACCCGAATGTTGTCGAGCAGGATTTCGCAGGACTCGGTGCCCTTGTACCCCAGTTTGCCGAGATCACGTTGCACCTCGAACCCGGGAAGCGTGGTGTCAATCAGCAGGATGCTCATGCCCTTGTGCGCAGGCTCTGCAGACGGGTCGGTCTTCACCAGGACTGGGAGGACATTGGCGTGCCGGGCGTTGGTGATCCACGTCTTCGCGCCGTTGACGACGTAATGGTCCCCGTCGCGGCGCGCAGTCGTTCGAATGCCCTGCAGGTCTGTGCCTGCGCCGGGCTCGGTGAGCCCGATCCCGGTCCGCCATTCTCCGGTGGCCAGTTTCGGTAGCAGGGTCTGCTTCTGTTCCTCGGTGCCGTGACGGTTGATCATCCAGCAGGACAGGTTGTGACTGCCGAGAATTCCGGCGATGCCCATCCAGCCGCGAGCCAGTTCCTCGTACACGAGTGTGAACGACACCTTGTCGAGGTCGATGCCGCCGTACTCTTCAGGGGTGGTGATGCCGAACAATCCCATGGCCTTCATGTGTTCGACGATCTCCGTGGGATACCGCCCCGACTTCTCCCATTCATTGGCAACGGGCACGATTTCCTTGTCCACGAAGTGACGCAATGCCTTTCGGAACGCCAGTTGCTGCTCGTCGAATGTGAAATCCATGATGGCTCCTAGGATGTTCAGTGCAGGGGTGCGGGTGCAATGAGGGCCGCGAGATCGAGTACGGCGGTCAGATTCGGCTCGTCAGCCAACCCGAAGATGCGGTCGGCGAGCTCTGAGGCACGGGGATGATCGCCGCAGTTGGCGGTGAACTTGGCGAGCAACTGCTGATCGTCGAGGGGGAATGCGGCGGTGCCGCGGCTACCTTCGACGCGTCCCTCGAGTACACGCCCGTCGTCGAGGGTGATGATCGCATGTCCGGGTGCCGATGCTGCCGGCCCCTCGGTCGGGGCTTCGACGACACGGACCGTTCGAGCGGTCGCGAGCACCGAATCGCGGACGATCGAAGTGTCGGTGTAGGTCGCGACGTCGATATGTCCGTCGTGCACGAGTGCAGCAACGCTCCACGGCAGGTCGAACTTCCCGTCATAAGTGCTGCGCGGTGCGGCCACACCTGCGTTCGGACCACACACGATCGGCACCGAATCCGGATGAACGTGCACCTCGATGTCGACCACTTGGGCAGGCTCGACGGCCGTGTCGGTCAGAGCCGCTGCAACCGCGTCGAGAGTGACATGCATGAGCTGGCAACTCGGATAGGGCTTGATGCCGATACGGGTCGCTTCCCAGTCTGTGCCCAACCCGTCCGTCAGCACCGTGAGGTCCGCGGTCCGCTCCGACATCGACGCATACACACCCCGACGCCCCTCGAACACCGATTCCGGACCGCTGGCGCCCGCAGCAGCCAGCCGGGCTGCGAGAATCCCGCCCAGCGTGGCCGAACCAGGGTGGAGCGCCTTGGTGTCGGCATCGGTGTCGAGGAACTCGAGCAACCCTCCACTCGATGATCCGGCGACACCAAGAGCGTGCACTAAGACCGGCACCGGCAATCCGGTCAACTTGCCGGCGACGAGGGCTGCAGCGAACGGGCCGACCACGGCTGTCGCATGAAGGCCACGTCCGTGAAAACCATGCGGGCTGACAGCCCCGAGGCGGCACGCCGTCTCCAGTCCGATCGCAGCGGCGGTAAGAACTTCTGCGCCAGTGGCTCGAACCTGCTGTCCGGCGGCGAAAGCCGCAGGCAGAGAGACTGCGGTGGCGTGAACCAGGGCGCCGGCATGAGTGTCGTCGAAGTCCAAGGCGTGCACCAGCACCGCGGTCGCCATAGCTGCAGCCGGAGCGGAGATCGCCCGCGTCCCGGTTAGCGGTCTGGCTTCGGCCGGACCGCCGAGTGCATCGGCGACCGTCCACGCCGCGCGCCCGTATCCGAGCCGTTGCGCGGCGACGGCATTGCCGACCCCGTCGAGAAGATGCCGGGCGACCGCATGCCGGACATCGTCGGACAGGTCCGCAAGAGTCAGACCGTGGGCCCATTGGGCAAGTACCGACGACGTCACGCCCGAGCCCCGCTTGCCTGCTTGCCGAAGGCACCTTGCCCGACCAGTTCCGCAACACGCTCGGCGCTGTAGCCGAGGTCGCGGATGATCTCGTCGAAATGCTCGTTGCGTAGCGGCGCGCGCCGGTACTGCGTCGTCTCGGAGCCGAACCGGACCGGTGAGGCAACTTGGCGCACCGTTCCGAAGGTGGGGTGGTCGGTCTCGACGAGGAGACCTCGTGCAAGGGTGTGCGGTTCGGTGAGGGCCTGGGCGACGTCGTTGATCGGACCCGCCGGCACACCGGCAGGCCCCAGGCGCGAGAGCCAGTAGTCCACGGGCTGGCTGACGAAGGTCTGCTCGAGGATGGGGAGCAGTTCGTCCTGGTGCTCACCGCGCAGTGCGAAGTTCGCGAAACGTGGATCGGCGCCCAGATCGGGCCTGTCGATCGCAACGACGAGGCGTTCCCAGAACTTCTCCTTGGCGCAACCGACGACGAACCAACCGTCGCTGGCCTCGAAGGCCTGGAACGGTACGAGGGAGGGGTGCGCCGAGTTCTTGGTACGTACCGGTTCGAAGCCAGCGTTCAGATGCCAGGTGGCCGGGTAGGTGAGCAGCGACATCGCGGTGTCGTAGAGCGAGACGTCGCAGTCCCCGCCGATGCCGTCCCGTTTGGCGGCGTGGAGCCCGGACAGCAAACTGATCGCAGCGACGAATCCGCCCGAATAGTCCACGAGCGAGAGCCCGGACTTGGTAGGAGGTCCGTCTGGGTCGCCGGTGACGCTCATCCATCCTGCGAGGCCTTGCAGGATATAGTCGTAGCCGGGCTCTTTCGCACGCGGTCCGGTCATACCGAAGCCCGTGAGGCTGCAGCAGACGATAGCCGGA
The DNA here is from genome assembly GCF_035918275.1 of Rhodococcus sp. PD04. Lineage (NCBI taxonomy): Bacteria > Bacillati > Actinomycetota > Actinomycetes > Mycobacteriales > Nocardiaceae > Rhodococcus > Rhodococcus sp. PD04. Next base: position 371,352 of record NZ_CP142144.1, read on the forward strand.
TTGAGGTGCTTGAGGTCGTCGTAAGTAATGCCGATTTTCGCGGGCACATCTCCGCGGAGATTGGAGTAGACCGCGTCGCTGGTGCGGACGAGGTCCTCGAACACTGCGCGCCCGGCGGGGGACGACAGGTCGAGTGAGAGGCTGCGCTTGTTGCGGTTGAAGGTTTCGAAGAACAACGAGTCCTCGGCGTCGTTGTAGGGCGGGACGTAACGTCCGACGTCGCCCCCCACGTTCGGATCTTCGATCTTGATCACGTCGGCACCGAGGTCGGCGAGGTGGACGCTGCCGAACGGGCCTGCGCCGTACTGCTCGAGCGAGATAATGCGGACGTCTTCGAGTGGTTTCATGAGAGCGCCCCTTCCGGGTCGGCGGGTGTCGGCAGTTGCAGCGGTCCGCCCTTGGCTTCGGGGAAGTAGTTCTGGCCGATCCCGCTCTCGCGGGTAGCGACCATGACCGACCGCTTCCACGAGATGACTTCGGTTCCATCTTGATTCAGCCCCCGGGTGATCATGGAGACGATTCCGGCATAGGGCCGGGATTCGGACCGGCGCAGTCCTATGCAGATGCTTTCTGCGTAGATGGTGTCGCCCACGTATACCGGGTGCGACATCTTGATGTCGGTGAATGCCAGGTTCGAGATGGCGTTCTGACTCATGTCGAGAACCGAAATACCGAGTACCACAGCAACAGTCAGCCCAGAGTTGACGATGACCTTGCCGTCGGTGATGGGATTCTGCGCTGCGAGATGAGCGTTGAAGTGGTTTTGGTTGGTGTTCATCGACAGCAACGTGATCCACGTGTTGTCGGCTTCGGAGATCGTGCGCCCGATGGGGTGCTGGTAGATGTCCCCTACAACGTAGTCCTCGAAAAATCGGCCGAGAACAGCCTGATGCACTGCCACCGTGTCTCCTCACATCAGTTCGGCGAGTACGTTCCTTCGAACAATACATCAGACATTTCAAGGGTCAATAGTGCAGAGCAAGGCAATCATCCGGGGATCTTCGATACCTACTCGCCTAAAAAGCAGATGTTTTGAGTCAAGCCTGTCCGCGGCGATCCATCCGGCGATACGAGTCGCCCAAGTTGTCCAGATGCCTGCGCATCAGATCCATCGCAGCCATGGAGTCTCCGGCAGCGACGACATCGAGGATCGCACGGTGATCGTGATCGACACACTGCCAGAACCCCTGCGGGGCATGCTCGCGCCCGAACCTGCTGGACAGCACTCGAAACACCGGCGCAGTGATCAACTCCAGCAACGGATTGTCCGTCGCCCGAAGAAGAACCAAATGGAACTCCTGATTCTTCGCGAACGTCTCGGGTCCCTGCAAGCTGTGTGGGTCGAAGATCGACGCTTCGAGTTGCTCGAGGTGCTCATCGGTCCGACGGAATGCCGCCATGCCGGCCGCCGGCACCTCCATGAGGTTACGCACTTCCATGAGCTGCGCGACGGTGACCGTCTCAGCCGCCGCCATCAATGCCACACCCGTCTCGAGATGCGCACTGATATGCCCGACACTCGGCGCGGCGACGAAACTACCGCCGGTGACTCCCCGAGTCGTGGTGATCAAGTTCTGGCTCGCCAGCGAACGCAAGGCCTCACGGATGGTGCTGCGACCGACACCGAATTCAGCGGTCAACTCTGCCTCTCCGGGCAACCGGACACCGGGTTGCAACTCACCGGACAGGATTCGGTTGCGCAGGTGCTCCGCGAGGACCGCATAGGCAGGTCCGTTCTTGACGGGTGCGTCCCCGGTCGTCGGTTCGGTCACGAGCGTCGACTCTTCTCTCTCGAAAGCTGCGGTGGACGGCCTGAGCCTAACCCGACGCTGCGGCCGAGTTAGGGCGCCGCGCACCTGTCCCATGCCCCCTAATCATCCGCCCTTTAGGTGATTTTTCCAAGGATTGAACCGATCGGACCGCGATTTTGGGCAGATTTCTCCCGAAAACATCTGAGGTATTGATTTCTTGGTCGCCCTCAAGCACGATGACCTACATCACCCTCCCAGTGACTCCCCACCCCAGACTTCGGACCGCCGCACGGCTCGGTCGTCCCCTCCGCTCCTCGCGGGCACCGAAAGATTGGAAGTATTGATGAAGAGAATTGGAGTCGACGTCGGCGGCACGTTCACCGACCTCGTGCTGTGGGACGACGACGGCACCGTAGTGGTCCACAAGACCCCGTCGACGAACCACGACCCCTCCATCGGAACCATGGACGGCATCGAGGTCCTCGCCGAACGCGCCGGCATCGACCCATCCGACATCGACATGTTCTTCCATGGCACCACCGTTGCCACCAACATCGTGCTCGAACACAACGGGTGCAACGTCGGCATGATCACGACCGAGGGATTCCGCGACCTTCTACACATCGCCCGCAAGAAGCGTCCCCTCAACTACTCGAACTACCAGGACCTGCCCTGGCAGAAATGGCAGTTGGTGCCGCGTCGCAACCGCCGGGTCGTGCCCGAACGGATCGATGCTTCCGGCAACGTCCTCGTACCGCTCGACGAAGATGCAGTGCGCCAAGAGGTTCGCCTGCTCCGTGAACGCGGAGTCGACGCTATCGCCGTTGCCTTCTTGCACTCGTACCGCAACCCCACGCACGAAAAACGGGTCAAGGACATCATTCTCGAGGAGTACCCCGAGGTGTTCATCTCGCTCTCCAGTGAGGTTGCTCCCCAGTACCGCGAGTACGAACGATTCTCCACTGCGGCACTCAACGCCTTCATCGGACCGAAGACCTCGAGCTACATCGCCAACCTCGCAAAGAAGGCCGCAGAGGCGCAGGTCGGCGACGACGTGCATCTTATGACCTCCGCTGGCGGTCTGGTCACCTCGCGCAGCGCCAGCGAACAGCCGGTCTCGCTGCTGACCAGCGGTGTGGTCGCCGGATTGCTAGGAGGATGCGCTATCGGTAAGGCCTCCGGCTTCCCGAGCGTCATCACACTTGACGTGGGCGGAACCTCCGCCGACATCGGTGTGGCGCCGAACGGCACCCTCCGAATGAAGCATCTCCTCGACACCCGCATCGGCGACTACCACGCCATGGTGCCGATGGCGGAGGTCGACACGATCGGCGCCGGTGGCGGTTCCATCGCCATGGTCGATGAAGGCGGCATGTTCCGGGTCGGACCTCGAAGCGCCGGGGCATTCCCCGGACCCGCCTGCTACGCCCGTGGCGGCACCGAACCGACCTCGACCGACGCTATGGTCATGATGGGCTGGCTGCGTGAGGACAGCTTCCTGTCCGGAACCATGAAGGTCGAACCCGAGTTGGCCCGTACCGCGATCCAGACCCACATCGCCGACAAGCTCGGAACCACCCTGGACGAGGCCGCGATGGGGATCTTCAAGATCCTCGCCCATTCCATGACCGAAGCGATCAGCCTCCACTCGGTACGCAAAGGTTACGACCCGCGCGACTTCTCGCTCATCGCCGAGGGCGGTGCCGGCCCCCTCTTCGCATGGCAGATCGCAGACCAACTCGGCATTCCCCGTGTCATCGTGCCCGGACACCCCGGCATCACCTCCGCAGTCGGATTGCTGACCACCGACATCCGGTACGAGATTCCCACCACCGTCTGGACCTCCTCCGCGGACGCAGACCTGAACCTGCTACAGACACAGATGGACCGACTCGCCCGCGAAGCCATCGCCCAACTGGAAGCCGACGGCGTTCCCACCGAGAACATCTCGCTCGAACGAAGCGTGGATTGCCGCTATGTCGGACAGGGCTACGAACTACGCGTCCCCGCTCCCGACGGCGACATCGACGATGTCTGGGTCAAGACCGTCGCCGAGGCCTTCCACGAGGCACACGGACGAACCTACTCCCAGCGTTTCGACGACAAGCCGGTGCAGCTGATCAACATCCGCGTCACGGGTGTCGGCGCCGTACCGCACGTCCGTATCACCGAGATCGACAAGGGCACCGCCGACTGCTCCGCGGCGATCAAGACCATGACCCGCGCATTATTCTGGCGCGACGAAACGGCCGCGCCCCAGTGGATCGACACCCCGGTCTACGATCGATCGCTTCTTCTGGCCGGCAATACCATCGAAGGACCCGCCATCGTCGAGCAGTTCGACTCCACGACCATCATCGGCATGAACCAGCACGCCACCGTCGACGCAGTCGGCCACATCATCATCGAGAGGAAGCCCGCATGAGCAAGACCCTGATGCCCAAAACCGGCGTATCGCTCGCGGGCGAGTCCCACCGTACGTGGAACGACGTCGAGGTCGACCCGATCACACTGCGTGTCATCGGCGGTGCACTGCAGTCGATGGCCAAGGAAATGGCGCAGGTCCTCTACCGCATGGCCTACTCGAGCCTAATCCGCGAATCCGAAGACCTCGGCGCCGGCATCTTCGACATCAACGGCCGTGAACTGTGCGAATCAGATTCGACACCGATGCACTGCGGTTCAATCCCCGCATACATCCGTGGCGTCAACCGCAGACTCGCAGGTACGTATCGACCGGGCGACGTCGTCCTGCACAACCACCCGTACCACGGTGCAGCCCACTCCCCCGACTACGGCGTGATCATCCCGATCTTCTGGGAAGGTGAGCACATCGGATTCGCCGGATGCACCGGACACGTATCCGACGTCGGTGGCAACTTCCCCGGCCTGTGCATGGATGTCGTCGATGTTTGGGCCGAAGGCAAACTCATGGATTCGATGAAGATCTATGACGCCGGTGTCCGCAACGACTACCTCATCCAGCACATCCTCGACAACGTTCGCACACCCGAACAGAACCGAGGCGATCTCGAAGCACTCATTGCCTGCGCACGCATCGGTGAGAAGCGATTCATCGAACTGCTCGAGAAGTACGGTCTCGACACCGTCATGAGCGCCAGCGAACGGTGGATGGACTACTCGGAGAACATGCTTCGCAGCCGAATCCGCGAAATACCGGACGGCAGCTACGAAGCACCCATCGGCTATCTGGACGACGACGGTAAGAACCGCGGTGTTCCCCTCAAGGTCGCCGTGCGCGTGCAAGTCGAGGGAGAAGACATCCTCATCGACCTCACCGGCTCCAACGACCAGGTCCCCACCGCCTTTAACGTGCCCTTCGAAGGATCCGTCCTCCCCGTCGCAGTCGCCGCGATCCGCACCATCCTGCTCGACGAAGACCTGACCGAGGAATTCGTCCCCCAGAACGACGGCTGCTTCCGCCCAGTAAGGGCATACGCACCCGAGGGAACGATCTTCAACCCGGACTTCCCGGCATCGTGCTTCGCCCGGTTCTCCCAGGTGAACCGAATCTTCGACTCCATCAACCTCGCCCTGGCACCCGTACTCCCCGACCACGCGATCGCGGGATCGTCGGCAGCACTATGCGCCATCGCCTACTCCGGCGTCGCTGAAGACGGCGAATCATATTGGGTGTACATCGAAATCAACGAAGGTTCGTACGGCGGACGCAACGGCAAGGACGGCATGGACGCCGTCGACTCGCTCATGGCCAATACCCGCAACAACCCCATCGAAGAACTCGAACTCAACCACGCCATGCGTGCCCTCCGATACGAACTCCGCGACGAAGCTCCCGCACCGGGCCAGTGGCGAGGCGGCATCGGCAGCGTCCGCAAATGGCTCATGGAGACCGACACCTTCCTCGGATCCGAAGCCGACAACCGCTCCGACCCGCCCGCCGGTGCGCTGGGCGGTCACGACGGCATCGCAGGGGCGTTCACCCGCAACGCCGGAACAGACCGCGAGGAGGTGCTCTTCTCCAAGGTCACCCAGGAAACCATCCGCGCCGGCGAAACCTTGGAGATCAAGCTGCCCTCCGGCGGCGGTTTCGGAAATCCGTTCCTCCGCGATCCTTTCCAGGTCCTCAGCGACGTCTGGGACGAGTACCTCACGGCGGAGGACGCTCGACGCGACTACGGGGTCGCCGTCGACACCGACACGTGGACCGTAGACGAGGAAGCCACCGCGGCACTGCGCGCAGGGAGCGCATCCTGAGCGGCACCACACGTCGGGCCGCCGCAATCAGCGGCGGCCCGACCGCTCACGTTCTCGACGAGACGTTGGGCAGCGTCATCACCTGGATCGACACTCCGGACGCCACCATCGATGGTCCTCTGACCGGAATGCGTATCGGCGTCAAGGACAACATCGACGTCACCGGTGTACCCACGACCTGTGCGTCCCGGTTCTTCTCCGACCGCATCGCATCTGCACACGCGGAGGTCGTCCGCAGACTGATCGCTGCGGGCGCGCAGATCACCGCCAAGCTGAACATGGCCGAGTTCGCGGTCGGAGTCACCTCCCAGAACTCCGCCGCGGGCCCCGTCCGCAACCCCTGGGACCCCAGCCGGGTCCCGGGCGGTTCGAGTGGAGGCTCCGGCGCCGCAGTCGCTGCAGGTCTGGTGGACGCCGCCCTCGGTACTGACACCGGCGGATCAGTCCGCCTACCCGCAGCAGCATGCGGCATCACAGGACTGCGACCAACCTGGGGCGCAATCAGCAATACCGGAGTCTTCCCGGTCAGCGACGCCTTCGACACCGTCGGTCCGATGGCACGATCGGTAACCGAGGTTGCCCGCCTCTTCGACGTACTGCGCACCGACCAGGCTCCGGCGCCTAGCCCCGCTCGACGGATAGGGCTGCCGTCGGTGTTCATCACCGACGACGTCGACGCTGCCATCAGCGACGCAATCGACGCAGCGGCACGGCAATTGCAGAGCGTGGGATACGAAGTGGTACCGGTCGATGTTCCCGGCGCTGCTCACGCGCAGGACATCGTATACATCCTGCTGTACTCGGACCTTGCTGCGCTCCACCATGACCGAGTGCAATCGTCGCCCGATCTGTTCCATCCCGATACCCTCGCGCGTGTGTCCCTGGGTCTGTCCATTTCGGACTCCGAGAGAACAGCAGCCCTGGCCGCCAGGGCGGAGTTCCGTCGCGGACTCAGCGCGCTGTTCACAGACGTCGACGCCGTATTGACCCCGACGATGCCGGTCGACGTACCGCCCATCGCCGGTGATGACGACGTCATTGCACGCTCGCGCCGACTCGGCCAGTTCAGTTATCCCTGGTCCCTCCACGACGGACCCACGCTCGCGCTCCCGGTCGGATCTCACCCTCATACGGGTATGCCGATCGGTGCTCAACTCACGGCCGCGGCCCATCACGAATCACTACTGTTCGGCATCGGTGAAGAGTTTCAGCGCACCACGGACTGGCACACCAGGAGACCACCGCTATACATTATGCGCTGAGTCATTCTCGGGGATCACTGGCCATCACCCTGACCGAGGACGCGAAGAGTCGCCTCCCACCCAACAGGCAGCGGGTGAAAGGCGACCTGGTCCATCAACTCCGGCACACCCGGTGCTGTCAGCACCGACCTGGTCGCAGTCCTCACGCAGTCGACCTGGACCTGGGCGCAGGGACGGTTTCAAAGCGTTGAGCCCACCCGACAGCCTGGACCGATCGACATCCAGTTCGTCAGGGACCGCCATGATCATGCGGCATTTACCGCGCAGGGACGTTTCCGATCCGATGGTTCGACGACTGGTCGATCGTGCGACTTTTGGTGATGGTCATTGGTTTGACCTGGCTCACCGACGTGGCAATGACCTGCGCACCCCTTGCAAGCAACCGAGATGGATGCGTCCCGCCGTCAGCTTCCCATTGCTCACATGGCTTGCGAACGAAGACGCTCCCGGTCGATCTCCCCACTATTCAGGGCGTCCGGACGGTGCCCGATGTGGAACAACCCCTCGAGGTGCGGGCAGGCGAACACCGCCATGCCCTTCTCCCCTCGGTGACGTTTGCGGACCGTCTTCGCATCCCCTCGGGTCAGATAACCCCGGTGTCGACAGCGACCGCACCAGATCCAACGGGTGGATGGATTATGGGCGCGGGGATTCATACGGCACGTCCGATCTGGAGATTGAGCCAATCCGACAGCCATTGGATGGCACTGCGGCCTGCGTTGTCGACCACAAGAGTGTTGTAGTTGGTGTGAGCGTTAGAGGTGAAGAAGCTTGCTGCACTGAGTCCTTCGCTGACCAATGAGGCCAGATCATCGACACTCTGGGACTGTGAGAGCTCGACCAGTGAATCCGACAGCTGCCACATGTCCAGGTTCGCCTCCTGGTTCGTGATCGTCGGCGACGCAGCGTGTGTGGTCCTGCCCAGCAAGTCGGGAGCGGTCTTGGTCGGTTTGCCCGAGAGCATGTCGGTCGCTACCGATGCCAGGTCCAATCCGACGGGCAGCAAACCGGTCATCGCCGCAGCGGCCCCCACCGGGTCGGGCGCAATGCCGGGAGGGGGAAGCACCTTTTCCACCGCCGACCATGCGATCTCCTGGATCTGACCGACGATCGTAGCCAGCCTGATGACGTCGACATTCGACAGGATCGACGCGACCAACGCCGCGATCTGCGTCGCGCCGGACGGATCCGGGATCACGGCCAGCACCTGCGCTACCCACCGCAAGTCCACGGCTGCCGCCATCTCCACCAGTGGTGAGAACTGATTGTTCAACTCCCCGGCCACCTGGTGGGCACCGCGGGCGTCGAGCGCGGCAACCTTCTGCGGCAGCACGGTCAAGTTGTGCAAGATGCCGGGCATATCCAGCGAGCTCACGCCGGCCACGACGTTCAGAACCTGATCGATCACTACCGTCGGTTTGAGCACCGATAACACGCTGCTCGCCGACGCAAGCACATCAATAGGGGCGGACGCCAACGGGCCGATCTGCCCAGTCAATACGTCGGCATTCTCCGTAAAAGCACGCATCTCGGGAGTTGACGTCGGCAAGGATGGTGACTCGTTCCCGGCGAGCATGCGTGCCGTGTCGGCGATCTCGACCGCAGCGTCGACGGCACCTGCAAGATCGGAGTCACCGGCCCTGGTGAGCACGTCGTAGGCATGATGTTCGGCGGTCCCCGCCGGTGCGGCACCGAGTTGATCGGTCGCCGCAGGATTCACTGCCCCTGAGGAAAGCAGGTCGGCTAGCGGAGCAAGAGTCGACGCGATCGACTGCGCAGTCGCGGCGACTTGCCCGAGATCGATATTTGGTGCGGTGAGCTGCTGACCGAGGATCGTGACGTCGGCGCCTAGTGCCGGCAGATCCGCATCGGAGAAGTCCGCGGTCAGTGCGCCGGCAAGCTGTGTATTGCCGCCGGACGCGGTGGCACCGGCGGCGCTGGGGGTCTTGCTCAGGATCGAGCCGAGCGAGCCGATCAGCGGGTTCGTCCCTTTCTCGATCGAGCAGTACAGATCACCGGGATCGCAGATCGATGCCACCCGACCAGACAGAGCCCCCATTCCTCGAGGTCGTGGATCGGCGATGCCGTGTCCGGACGTTCGCGGCCCCACCGTCGCGGCCCCTGGTGTCCCGGCTCCCGGATCGGCCAGCAACCCGACAGCAAGCACACGACTTGCATCGACCGGTCCCCTGCCGTTGCCGATATCCGAGGCGAGATCACCTGCCGCATCGGCGCCCTGCGAATACCCCGTCAGCGTGAACTTCGTACGAGGACAAGACTGTGCGACATCCTCGAGCACCCGCGTGGCCCTCGACACCGCGTCCGCCTTGCTATCCGCGTAGGTGTGGCCGTTGTCGAACGCACGCGCCATATAGGGCAGCGTGTACACCTCGACCGCGTCGCCATGGGCATTGTTCAGGGCGTGCGCAACAGCTGCGAGCATGCCCACCGGCACAGCAGGGTCGGCGTTCTCGTCGGTCTCCCAGGTTCCAGGGATCAGCAGGTTGAACGTCGACACGCAGTCCGCTGGCTCCGCGTGGGCGACCGCGGGAACGGTGGACAGCGTGCAACCTCCAACGATGATCGTGGTGACGATCAACGCAGCGGTGCGGCGGGACCTCGAATGTCGCGCAGGCATGAGTACCTCTGATGGCCGGAAGGACATGTGTGCGCCTACGTTCACCCACACGGCCGATTTCCCCAACGCGGTGAAACCTGTCCGACGCCCACTTTCGCCCCGTGATCGGCACAATCAGCCGATCTTCAGATACGTGCGCGGCGTGCATGACGTACAGACACTGTCATCGATCGACAACGCAGACAGCTGCTCTTTCGAACCCACAAAGCAGCACCGGTGCCTCGATCGTCCATCCCCAGGCTGCCACCTCCGAAAACGCGACCACGCCCGAGCCAGCACGGAACTGCCTCACGCGTCTAGTGATGACGGCGCTCGCTGAAATTCCCCAGTAACGCTCATTGAAATTCCCCACCCGTGTGGCACCGCCAATGAGGGCGGGTCTCCTCCGATGCTGATGGTCTCTGACCACGCATCAGCCAGTCGAAGGAGACCCGCATTCTCATGCTGACATGGGAGGACGATGTGGAAGTACACGCCCTACGCAAACGAGGTTGGACGATCTCGGCGATCGCCCGTCACACCGGCCGCGACCGCAAGACCATCCGGGCCTATCTGAACAACGAACGCACCCCTGGGGTGCGCACACGCACCGAACCCGACCCGTTCGAACCGTTCGTCGACTACATCACCTGCCGGCTGCGGGAAGATCCGCATCTGTGGGCGCGGACCCTGTGCGACGAACTCGAAGACCTCGGCTACCGGATGTCCTATCAGACGCTGACCCGGCAGATCCGCGACCGCGAACTCCGGCCGGTGTGCGAGCACTGCGCGAACGCGACCGACCGAGCGAACGCGGTCATCGAGCATCCACCCGGTGAGGAAACCCAGTGGGACTGGGTCGATCTGCCGAACCCACCTGCCTCTTGGGGGTGGGGGTCGATGGCGCATCTGCTGGTCGGCTCGCTGGCACATTCCGGGCGCTGGCGCGGGGTCTCGGCGCCGGCGATGACCCAGCCGCATCTGGTCGACGGTCTCGATCGCATCTGCCGCGGACTCGGTGGCCTGACCCGTAGTTGGCGCTTCGACCGGATGGCCACGGTCTGTCATCCCGACAGCGGGCGGATGACCGCCAGCTTTGCCGGCGTTGCGAAACACTACGGCGTGACGGTGACGATCTGTCCGGCTCGGGCCGGCAACCGCAAAGGCGTCGTCGAGAAGGCCAACCATACTGCTGCCCAACGTTGGTGGCGCACCCTGCCCGACGACGTCACCGTCGAGCAGGCGCAGGCGAGGTTGGACGAGTTCTGCCGGGTGCGCAGCGACACCCGACCCCGCCGCACCGCCGACGGACGCACCACCGTGGGCGCCCTGGCCGCCGCCGAAGCGTTGTCGCCGCCGCCGACAGTGCCGTATCCGGCGATCCTCACCGAGTCCCGGGTCGTGTCGCGGCAGGCGTTGGTGTCCTATCGCGGCAACCGGTATTCGGTGCCGCCGGAGTTGGCGTCGGCGCAGGTGACCGTCACCCGGGTGCTCGGAGCGGAGGTCATCGACATCGTCACCGGCTCGCAGATCACCATCGCGCGACACCGCCTGGCGCCGGACGGAGCCGGGGTGATGGTCCGCGACCACGGGCACGTCCATGCGCTCGAACAGGTCGCGATGGCCGCCGCCGGCACCGGTGGTCGCCCGCACCGCCGCAAAGAACGGATCCCACCGGGACCCGAGGCCGTCGAGGCGGCACACGCACTGCGCCGCCGCACCACCGAGGCTGCAGCGTCGTCGTCCGATGAGTCCGACTCGGTGTCGGCAGGGACCACATCGACCGTGATCGATCTGTCGACCTACGAGCGGGCCGCTCGAGGAAGGAACACCCTCGCATGAACAGCACACCGGCCACGACGGACCCGATCCCGCCGCCGAACACCGGCGAGGCGGCCAGTCTCTACCAGCGGTTGCGCGGTCATCTGGCCGTGCTCAAACTGCACGACGCCGCCGAAGCGCTGCCGTCGGTGCTCGACCGGGCCCAGAAGGACAACCTGTCGATGACCGCCGCTCTCGAGCAGTTGCTGGCGATCGAGGTCGACGCCACCGAGGCGCGTCGGTTGGCCGGCCGGCTGCGGTTCGCCTGCCTGCCGACGCCGGCCTCGTTGGAGGACTTCGACTTCGATGCCGCCCCGAACCTCGACCGACGGCTCATCGCCGAACTCGGGACCTGCCGGTTCCTGGAAACGGCGACGAATGTGCTGCTCATCGGCCCGCCCGGGGTCGGGAAGACGCACCTGTCGGTGGGTTTGGCCCGCGCTGCGGTCCATGCCGGGTATCGCACCTATTTCACCACCGCCGCCGATCTCGCCGCTCGTTGTCATCGCGCCGCGATCGAGGGTCGGTGGGCGACAACGATGCGGTTCTTCGCCGGACCGACCCTGCTGGTGATCGACGAACTCGGTTATCTTCCGTTGCCCGGGGAGGCGGCATCGGCGTTGTTTCAGGTTGTTGCGCAACGCTATCTGAAGACCTCGATCGTCATGACCACCAACCGCGGCGTCGGGGAATGGGGTGAGGTCCTCGGTGACACGACCGTGGCCGCCGCCATGCTCGACCGGCTCCTCCACCGATCCGTGGTGCTCAACCTCGACGGTGATTCCTACCGGCTGCGCGATCATCACGCACGCTCGGAGAACCTCCGCAAAGCCACCACCGGAACCCGACAACCGCTACAGTGAACACCGCTCACGGGTGGGGATTTTCGTTGAGCACAGCTGGGGAGTTTCCCTGAGCCTCGTCAGTGATGAACCGGCCATCACGCTCAGCAGCGATCTGACGCGAACGATCATCACACGAACCGACCGTCAACCGCGGCCATCACCGCTCGAACCACCACTTGCCAGGTCGATGACCGCCCCCGGATCTCGCGAACTCTCTTACCGGGTGCCCCGACAACGTCAGGGCCGACAGACCCCGTCCAGCGAGCGCAACAAGACGCACGCCAACACCAGCGACAACCAACCATCTATGCGATAGCGCGCCACCAGTGGTCTTCTTCCTCCTGCCGGTCCAGCACCTCGCGATATTCCGCCGCACAGGCGACCGAGCACAACCCCTCATACTCGTCACCAGCGAGACGCTGCCGACACACCTCGCACCGACGCACACGGTCAGCAGGAAACCGGGCCATCCCGAACGCGGCGCTGACAACGATCAGGACGGCTGCCGCACAAACGAACACGACAGCAACACTGGACTCCCGGAACAGAACGGCAACCACTGCACACGCAAGGGCTGACAAAGCAACGGCGGCCGGCGCCTGGTGAAGATTCACAAACCATAGGTCGCAACCTCAACCCCACCCGTTACCAGTAGGCAGACCTCGGGGGCTCGCACCGAACGCCACGTCATCAACGACCCGCCACCACCGACCTCCTATAGCAAATCGCGCCGTCGAAGGCGTCATGTCCTGAGCCCAACAGAGACGCTCGAGGACACGCCTCACTGGTTCCACACGAAGGCGGAGATCGGCGACGTACCGCTCAACTTCGGACGCCGAGACCAGCCCGCCCGGCATACAACTCGACATCAGATCTGCCGACGTCACACGGCACACGGGCCGATCCCTTGCCCTTACCCGTGTTCCACCCTTTCGAATGCCCCGACACCACTGGGCCCACAGGCACTCCGGATCGACTCAGCTTGCCAGCACAGCACTGCCGACCGGACCGTCCTACTCGAAACGACCAGCGGCTCTGTTCGCCACCCTCGCCGACGCCTCCCCCACCATTGTCAACCTCCCCACGTTCAGTACGTGTGTGAGCGATGGCCATGCCCCGCAACCGGATCAAACAACGACATAGCCGAGTTCGTACGCCGCGGTATCAACGGCATCAGCCAGACCAGGATGCGACAAGGGAAGCGACAGCACAGGACGCTGCGGAAACGCATCAGCAGCACGTTCGACGACAGCAACGGACGTGCTGCCGGCAAACCGACCGCGATAGATGACCCCGTCGAGATCGGTGTGAGCGCGATGGATAGTGCGGGCCCAATGCTGCGAGAGGCGGTGCGGCACGGAATCAAGAGCGTGATTGCCCCCCACCCGAGTGGCCCATGCACCTCCACCGATACCGGACACGTCGAGCAACCGCAGAACGCGGGTGAAGCGCACACCGGTCAGATAAGGCTCACCGCGACGGCGATCGATCACCCTCGCCGATTGAAACGCTTCCGCCAATGCACCTCGGGGGCTCGAAGCGCCGTACCACACGCCGTAGCCGGGATGATCCCCACGCGGAAGCGGATGCTGATCGAACCGCAAAATCGGCCCGAACTCACGCAACGCATTCCACGGGAGAACGTGCGAGCCCGTCGTACGGTGCACGCGCCACACGATCGCGCTCGGCTGCCACTCGAGTATTTCCTTCGGCAGCAGACCTGCCGCACGAAGCTTCGCGATGGAGGGCGGTGGCGGAAGCATTGCCCCCATCTACGCTGATTCCCACTCGGCGGCGGCAAGCACGTCGACCACAATCTCGACCTCTTCGGGTGTGCCTGCGCTGCCGGTCAACCACGCGACGATCGAGACCGGCCGGCCATCGACGACCAATGACGACTGCGGCTGCGTGAGCAATGTCTGAACCGTCAGCGGGTGCAGGTCCTTCGGAATGTGGGGCATGACTTTGTCGAGGTGAGGCACGGCCCCGTTGTCGGTGAATTGCGCCGGAGGCAACAAGCGGTTGCGACCGGAGTCGAATGCCCACAGGGTACCGTCGGCGATTCGTTGCCTGATGCGAGCCGGCGTGACGCCGAGGCTGACTGCAGCGTCTGCAATGGACAACGAGGTCGCGACGAGGTTGGCCATCCGAACATCGCGATCAACTCGCGCTGCCGTGGCAGCGGCGGGACTCGCGGTGAATCCGGCATCGGTAAGCACGCGTGCGTCGTGCTCGGACAGTGCGGGCCCGGCGGGATTCGCCGTATGGAGGCTCTTGAGGATCTGCACGAGTTGATCACGGCCGATGTCGACTCCGGTCACTTCACGCAAGGCATCTTCGAAATTGAGGTCGCCTCGCAAATAGCGGCTCTCCGTCGTTGCTTCACTCACCACGACCTCCTGATTTGCGATGATTTACGCTCGCAAATACATGATAGCGAACTCGGTCAAGCACGCCCACCCTGACGACTCCCGTCGGTGTAACACCGACGCCAGCAGCCACAAAACCCCAGAACAACGCGCCACGGCCACCGCGCGCCCCCTTCCAACGGCCACGACGTCCAGGACCGGGGGTGACGCCGCCAACACCTTCTCGTCATCGAAACAGCGAAGATTGACCCTCCCGATAGAGCTGCCGACCAGGATGGTTGTCTCCGCAACGATCCCTTTCGCCGGCCCGAGAAAACGGTCGAGCAGTCCGTTGGGATGCACAACGTTCGCTTCCCGAGTCGCCGTGCCCCGGAATCAGGGACTCCGGGGCACAGGGCGGGCAGCTCCGAGGGGTGAGCGGCCTGCCAGGACTCGACCACTCCCGAGATGGAGTTGAACATTCGTCACCGCAGCTCGGTCGAAGGAGCCACAGCCAGACCGCAACATGCGTGTGGGACGTTGCGGCCGAGGTCACTGTACAAACCCGAGGGGTTCACCTCAGGTCTTCACCCCACCCGTCATGACGGGGAGAACCCCGGAGCCGTACTGCCGCCGCGTTGGTACCCCTATCTCCCCTCGGGCGGTTCAGATCTCCGAACTCCCCGAGCTCGAGCTATTCGTCCTCTGCACCAGTGAGAGACGCGCCTGCCATCCACATCGACGCCCCTCTCAGCAAGATCATCGACCGCGGCACTACCAACCCGTCAATGCAGCACCACACCCGCTCTCGACCGATTGCCGCCGCCGAGCAATTGACTCCCCTCGTACGACCCCCCAGACGACGTCGTCAGCGCGTGGCGATGACAAACCATCTCTCCGCCGTCCGTGGTCCTCACTCGCGACACCCCGGGGGCTACTACAAGAAGCAACAGGACGGCGTGCACATCCCAGGTAGTTCACCGTCGCGCCAGTAACGAGCCTTGTGCTCCAGCCACTCCCCTACCTACTCATCAACTCCGCCGACGTACGCATTTGGGACTTCCTTGCTGCCGCGCTGCTCACGGTCGCCGGCGCTTGCGAGCACCATCTCGTGGTACCTACTGTCCATGCACGCAGGAGGCGGCGCTGGTCCGTCGAAATCGATGGCGTGCAAGTCTGATTCGCGTCCTTCGACACGGCCTTGACAACGTGAGCGAATCGCTACCGGAGCCCATCGACAGTGATGGAAGACGTCGTCAGTACCGAAACCCTGTTCGACGACAGCGCACCGGTTGGGCTCGATGTAGCGCTGCACCGCCCGTATCAGAGCGGTATTCGAGATAGAACGCACCCGGCGAGAGACGACGGTGTGGTTGCGTATCGCACATCACCAGAGGGCCTGCGCTCTGCCATGTGCCCCAAGACGCCGGGACAGTAGCTACCGAAACAGTTGAATGGATAGCGACGACATAGGTCAGCATCGACGGACGTCGATACTTTCGACGCGAGCACCTCACAGCGCCCTTCTTATCCCTAACATTCTGTCCGCGACAAAGAAACAAAAGTGCCCTGCCGATCGCATACGGCAGGGCACTCGAGCAGGGTCGTCCGGTTATCGCCATCCGAAGGCGGCCACGCATTCTGCCCTATTTCCTCATTGTCGATCGCACTGACTCGGCCTCCCTAGATTTGGCCCATCGCAAGTGCTCCAACCACGGTGGACGAAGACGGGGCGAAGCGGTGAGTCGAAGCTTCTGCAGTGAGCTAGTGCCGCATCACGCAACGTTTGCCCTGTCGACGATCTCCCGTAGCTGTTGATCCTCGGCGTGCTTGTTGCGCCAGATGATGTAGCGACGGATCATCGACGCTTGCTCCCGATGACTGCCGTGGTCGGTGCCATCGAGCGCGAAGTACCGCAGCGCGGTGAACTGCGCCTCGATCCGGTTGAGCCACGAACTGTTCGTCGGGGTGTACGCGATCTCGACGTTGTTCGCCTCTGCCCACAGACCGACCCGTTGGCACTTCCTCGTGGTCAGGTGCGGCGAGAAGTTGTCGCACACGATCGCGATACGAACCTCCGCCGGGTAAA
The DNA here is from genome assembly GCF_035918275.1 of Rhodococcus sp. PD04. NCBI lineage: Bacteria > Bacillati > Actinomycetota > Actinomycetes > Mycobacteriales > Nocardiaceae > Rhodococcus > Rhodococcus sp. PD04. Next base: position 388,324 of record NZ_CP142144.1, read on the forward strand.
GAGTGCGCAGGTAACGGCAGAACTCGAGGAACGTGGAGCGGTTCTTCGTCGTCTTGACGTGCCCGTACAGCTTGTCCTTGCCCAGGTCGTACGCGGCGAACAGATGCCGCACCCCGTTCGGACGGGTGTAGGTCGCCCGCCGCCGGCGCCGCGGCTCCCGGTCCGGGTCCTTGTGCCTGCCGCCACGCTGCGCCCACTGCCGGCCCGGATGCGGCTGCAGATTCAAGGGACCGAACTCGTCGAGACAGAAGATCGCCTGTGGCTCATCGGGATCGGACACGACATCGCCATCGGCGATGGCATACAGGTGTTCGACCCGAGCCTTCTTCACCGCGTAATCGGGGTCCCGAGATCTCTTCCAGGTCTTCACTTTTTGAAAGGAGACACCCTCCTCGCGGAGCAGCACTCGCAGACCCTCGTGGCTGATGTCGTCGACCACCCCCTCGGCGACCAGGAACTCGGCGAGTTTGGTCAGACTCCAGGTCGAGAACGGCAGATCGTGCTCGGCGGGGGCGGACTTGGCGATCTTCTTGATCTCCCGGCGCTCCGGCAGGGTGAACTTTTTCGGCCGGCCGCCGGCGTACTTCGGGTACAGCGAGTCGAATCCGTCGGCGTTGAAGTTGTGGATGACATCACGGACCCGGTCGGCGCTGGTGAAGCTGACCTCGGCGATCTTCGGTACCGGCATGCCCTGGGCCGAGAGCAGGACCATCTGGGCGCGCCGCCAGGTCACCACCGATCCGGTGCCGCGGCGGATGATCCGTACCAGCCGTCTGCCTTCGTCGTCATCGATCTCTCGCACGCGTACTCGTTCTGCCACTCGACCAGGCTGACCGATCCCGTGGCCGACACGCCGCAACCGGTCGGCGTGTCGGCCAGAACGGGCAAAGGTTCACGGGTGCGGCACTAGTTGTCAGTGAGCAGCGACGTACTCGTCGACGAGGGATTGAGGCAGACGTCCTCGCGCGGGAACCTCGAAACCTTCTTCAATTGCCCACTCTCGAATCTCCTTGGAGCTCGGAGAATTCGGATCGGATGACCGAGCCGTTCCGGCTCGCTTCTTGCGGCCTCCGACGCGGGTCGCATGCTCGACGTAGTAGTCGATCTTCTTCCGGAAGTCGCGAGCGTTCTTCTTGTTCAGGTCGATGGTGTACTCCACCCCATCGACAGCGAAACTGATGGTTTCTCCGTCATCGTCCAACGCAGTTCCATCGATGTCGTCGAAAGTCTCAACGATTGTTCTACGCGCCACAGGTTGATCTCCTCTTCGAATGCATCCGGCCGGAGTCTAAGTAGCCTCTTGTCACCAAAGCCAAACCAACTCCGCAACCCACATCATTGACATGGACAACTCTACTCAGAAATTATCGCACGACTGCGACGATCCAGCGCCTCAGAACTTATGGCCGACAAGCCCCATAGAGGTCCGTAATCCCTTGCCTATCGCGGTTCGTCACCGTATGCGACATCAGACGACCGGGGCCTATCCGTTCATGCAGCCCGTCACACGCCCCCTCGGCCCGTTACAGCACCGTGGTCCGCAAAATTGTGAGTAGACCCGTGACCACACAAAACAGCGGCAGTGGTCCGGATCGCACCAATCGCGTACTCCGCGCCCCTCAGGTCCATACCCTGTGCCCGAGGTGCCATATGGGCGATCGCATCGACCCACAATTCCTACAGCCACGTTCGCCGCTCGGGGAACCCCATGAGTCAGCAAGCACGACACCAGACTTCGAAACAATGGTAAGTCTCGTAAACCCTCTGGCGTCGCATCGGCCACGAAGCCGTTCGACGCGGCACCACCGCAGTAACCATCGCGGCCGACGGAAACGAATCCGCAATTCGGTTCGCGCAGCGGCCCATCGGTGTCGTTCGTACCACCGCCAGAGGGAGCAATCCGTAGCAACCAACAAGCTTCGACGTCGTTTCACGTCCCCACGACAGGATTTCAACGACCGAAGCGTAGGGATTCTGAACACAAAGGTTCTCACTTGACCCGACCGCCGGAAATACGACCTCATGAGCCGATCGCGGTTCGAGCCGGACTCCCCGTCAATTAGCTCAGCACCGGCCGCGACCTCATGCCTGGACCAATACAGTGAAGAAACTGTCAACAGTAGGTGCGCCCTACGAAAGCTAGCCATCTCGCATCACGATCGCGCACGACTACTGACGCCACACTCCGCAAAGGACCGCAGACACCGCAGCGAAGGCCCAATAGAACCCGCACCCTTGCCCCCGACAGTAGCGACGGGTTGATCGAACCCTTCCTCATCACTACGCGACAAGAACTCTCTACCGCTCGTCATTTCAGCAAGACCAACCTTGGGACGGGTCCCGCACCGCGAAGACCCAATCGCGGACCGCGGACTGCACCCATCCGCAGCTGCGTGCACCAGGCCACTCCCCCACTCGAGTCGACACCGACCCACTCGAAGCTGACTCCGCCCCAGTGCTCATCCAGCCAGGTTCCCTGAGTTCAAGCTGCCGTACGACGAACATCAACTCTCCTGCACGCATGAGGCACCTCCGGGCGACCCTGTCGGCGACGCACGACCCACCAGTACACCCGACTCGCAGGCACCCTGAATCGCCCCGAGATCCGTATCAGCTCTCCCACGCGACACCAGCGACTCGAGATCCCCCATTGCGATCGTGCGCGCAGCGCAGGCGTCACACCGGACCCTGTCCCCTACTCCGTACGGATCAGGCACGCTCCATCCGCCAACGCCCAGCGACTCATCGAAGCCAAGGCACTACCCCGGACTCCTCGACGCAGTTTCACCCGAGCACGGCGCGCAGAGACCTACTTCCTCGGAGAGTCCAAGGAGCCCATCTCTGCCGGCACCCACCGCGCGGAGGGGACGTGTACTCCTTCACGATGTGCTCGTCGGCGACTTCGCCTACGGCCACACCTGTACACACTACGCCCTGGTTCATCCACGCCGCCCCTATGCAATTCGAGGACGTCAAGAGCGGTCCGATCGCGTGCTTCGGCCGTCTCACTGCCAGCCAGTAACGTGCGCCGCCGACGGCTCCTACGACCTGAGTTGCACCAGGTGAGCCGGTTTCCGGGTGGTCCGGTGTATCTGTGCAGGTAGCGACGGTGCGTGTTCGGGAAATGGCACACTAACGGCTCGGTAGACTCCGCCTCGTGGCCGCTTACATCCGCAAAGTCCGCACCGCTTCGGGAGCGACCGCGGTGCAGATCGCGGCCAAGCAGGGACGCCGGGACAAGGTGCTCGAGCACCTCGGATCGGCCCATACCGACAGCGAGCTCGCCGCGCTGCTCGAAACCGCTCGAACCAAGCTGCTCGCCGGCCAGCAAGAGCTCGACCTCGACCTGGGCACCACCACCAGTGCCGCACCGACGATCACCGGGAAGCGATCTCGGTGGTTGATTGAGGTCATTGCTGCTGCGTGGCGGCGTCTCGGGTTCGATGTGGTCGACAACGAGGCGTTCTTCCAGCTCGTGGCAGCCCGGCTCGTCGAGCCGACGTCGGTTGCGGATGCGGGCAGAGTGCTGCGGGAGATCGGGATTGCCCCGGCGCACCGCAACACCTTCGTGCGAACTCTGCAGCGGTGCACCGCCCACGGTTACCGCGACGACATCGCACGACGCTGCTTCGAGCATGCCGCCACCGCGGGGGATCTGAACCTGCTGCTCTACGACGTGACCGTGCGCCGTGAGGCGCTTGCTGTTCGAGCGGAGGTGAGAGACCTTTGCCTTGAGCCTGGCCGTAGCCAGGAGTCTATGAAGCTGGGGGCAGCCTGACCGGGGAGACGCCCGGGAGGGTGGGAGCAGCCCTGACAAAGCCGTGTCGCGTCAGCACCGCTGGATGACGTGGGCGCGGCGAGCGATGCCGAAGAGGTATACGCGAGGAACCGGTGTCATCACCTGTCTTGACGTATAACCGCCTCTAACCCTGCGGATTTGGGGCGGGCGCGGTGAGCTGTCTGCCGGAGTGACGGGCAGGCAGACCGTCCGGGGGACGAGTTACTTTTCCCGGGCGGGGCCGGCGGCGAAGGACTACGGAGTAGTCGCCGGTGGGTGCCGCAGGCAGATAGCCGGGTGCCTCCTTCGGTGAGCGAACAGCGAGTGAACACGGGAAGGTTCTCGGATCTGCCACGACCGTGGTGCAGCCGGTGCTGCGGGGTGGCTGGGTGCGTCGTCCACCGACCGATCCGGGAGCTGGCGGAGCCGCCGTAGTACTGCGAGTCCGGGAGAGCCGGACACATCGGGAAGGGCGGCAGCGACAATGGATAGGAGGTACTGCGATGGCGCAAGACGCGTCGGTGAACTCCGGCGCCGGGCCTCGGGCGGATATCGCCCGGGATCGGGTAGCGCGGACGCAGATCAAGTATCACCGGTGGGCCAAGACCGACCGCAGTGCGCGGTTCGGGGACTTGTTCAACCTCGTGTCCCACCCGGACTATCTTCGGATGGCCTGGTCGGTGGTGGCACGCAACAAAGGAGCTCGCACTGCTGGGATCGACGGTGCGACAGTGCACCGGATCGAACAGCGCGGCGAGGTCCAGGCGTTCTTGTCCGGGATCGCCGCAAGCATCGAGGACGGCACGTATCGGCCCGCGCCGGTGCGGCGGGTGCTCATCCCCAAACCGGGCGGCAAGTCCCGCCCGTTGGGGATCCCCACCGTGACCGACCGGGTCGTGCAACAGTCGTTGAAGATGGTGCTGGAACCGATCTTCGAGGCCGACTTTCTGCCGGTCTCATACGGTTTCCGGCCGAAGCGGCGAGCCCACGATGCGGTCGCCGAGATCCATTCCTACGCCCAACGCGGGTACCGGTGGGTGCTGGACGCGGACATCGAAGGATGTTTCGACCACATCGATCACCGGGCATTACTCGCACGGGTGCGGGCACGGATCACGGACAAGAAGACCGTCGCATTGGTGCGGGCGTTCCTCAAGGCCGGGGTGCTCGATGAGCTCGGCCGCCAGGGCGGCACCGATGCGGGAACGCCTCAGGGCGGGATCATTTCACCGCTGCTGGCCAACATCGCGTTGTCCGCTCTGGACGAGGCGATCATGGCTCCGTGGCAACCCGGTGGCGATCAGGCCACGCAGTGGGCTCGTCGCAAACGGGTGCGTAGCGGGATGGGCAACTGGCGGATCGTGCGCTACGCGGACGATTTCGTCATCATGACCAACGGCAGCAGAGATGACGTACTCGCCTTGAAAGAACAAGTCACCGAGGTGCTCGGCGGGATCGGACTCCGTTTGTCCGAGACCAAAACCCGCATCACGCACCTCGAGCATGGGATCGACTTCCTCGGCTTCCACCTCCAGTGGAGGCAACGACGAGGAGGCGGAAAGTGGTACTGCATGACCTTCATCGCCGACAAGGCGTTTCGGTCGATCAAGCAGACCATCCGCCAGTTGACCCCACGCCGGTCTCCTCGGCCCCTGACGGCTGTGATCGTCGAGGTCAACGCGGCACTGCGTGGCTGGACCTACTATTTCCGCCACGCGCTGGCCGGGCGACGGTTTTCCTTCCTCCGGTATTTCACCTGGCGAAGGTTCGTGGCCTGGCAGCGCGAGCAGCGTCGTTGGAACTGGTCCAAGGTCAAACGATGGCTCCGCCGTTCCGACGGCAGTTGGAGACCCATCGCGACCTCGGATGCGGTCCTGTTCGATCCCACTCGAGTGCGGATCGAACGCTACTGGTACCGCGGGACGAAGATCCCCAGTCCCTACGACCCGATCATGGCTGCCTGACCGGCACCATCGTCGTGGAGAGCCCGTTGCGTTGAAAGGCGCACGGCGGGTTCGGCGGGAGGCCCGGGGAAACGGAGCAGCAGCAATGCCGCCACCGCGCCCCGGGTCCACCCAACACCTTGTACTTCGAAGCCGAGAAGGAAGACGACCTGCGGAAAGTCGGGTACTCGAAAGAGCGCCGGGTGGACCCGCAGATCGTCGTCGGACTGCTCGTCGACCGCACCGGATTTCCTTTGGAGATAGGGTGTTTCGAGGGAAATCATGCCGAGACCCGCACCATCGTGCCGATCGTGCGGCAGTTCCAGGCCCGCCACAATATCGACGGGGTGGAGATGGTCATCGCCGCCGACGCCGGCATGTTGTCGTCGACGAATCTGAAGGATCTCGATGCTGCCGGACTGAAGTTCATCGTCGGATCGCGGGTGACGAAGGCTCCGGCGGATCTGGCCAGTCATTTCCACTGGCACGGGGACGTGTTCACCGACGGGCAGATCATCGACACCGTCACCCCACGGCACGCCAAGAGCTCGGTCAACGACATCGGTCGCCGCAGCGAACCGGTGTGGGAGCCGGCCGACACGTCGGCGTGGCGTGCGATCTGGGCGTACTCGACCAAGCGTGCCGTGCGGGACAACCAGACCCTGAACGCGCAGGAAGCCCGGGCCCGTGAGGTCGTTGACGGCACCCGTGCTGCTAGAGCACCGCGGTTCGTCAAGAACACAACGAAGGGCAAGTCCCTCGACACCGACGCTCTGGCCCGGGCGCGTTCCCTCATCGGGCTGAAAGGCTACGTGACCAACCTGCCTGTCTCACTGATGAATCCGCAGGAGGTGATGGGGAAGTATCACGATCTGTGGCATGTCGAGCAGTCGTTCCGGATGTCGAAGACCGACCTGCGGGCCCGCCCGATCTTCAGTCACACCCGGGAGTCGATCGAGGCGCACCTGACCGTCGTGTTCACCGCATTGGCGATCTCACGCTATCTGCAGGACTCGACCGGGATATCGATCAGGAAGATCGTGCGGACCTTGCGTCCCTTGCAGGAAGTCACCGTCACGATCGCCGGCCACGAACACACCGCCTTCGATCCACTAACCGACGACGCCGTGCACATCCTCGACTCTCTCGGCATCGCGAATCCCCGGTCGGGGTTGGCACACTAATCTGGTGCAACTCGGGTCAAGAGCGGTCCGATCGCGTGCTTCGGCCGTCTCACTGCCAGCCAGTAACGTGCGCCGCCGACGGCTCCTACGACCTGCGCGGCGCCCGCCCTCGAGTGCGCACCGCGCCGGATGTCGCTGCAAGATGGCTCACGGCACGCCGGGGACGGTAGACACTGACCTTTCGCTCCCTCCTCCCCTGATTTCACCGGTCTCCGCGAAATCAGGGGCGTGAGGGCACGATTCGTAATTACAGCCCGTCAATGCGTCTGCCCGACTCTCGCACACCATCGACCCGTGAAAATAAATTCGAGCCGGTGCGCGACATGAGAGGGATGATGTGATGAAATTACTGCCAGGAATATAAACCGACCGGAGGAGATCGAACCGCACTCATCGCACACAACTACATGATGCTTGGACAGCACATGACAAAGCCCCCTTGCGGGGGCTCGTCATTCGGTCGAACTTTGCCGAGATCGACCGGAACTCCGAACACCTAACGGCGTTAGTTTTCACCCTCACCGTCAGGTGTCCTTTTGGGGCCGAAGTTGCCGCTTCGACTCCATTTTGTGCTTTCACCAGGGATTTCCTTGCTGAAATCCCCGATTCCCCGAAGGGACTTACCGTGCCTGGTACGTCTCAGGGTACCCCATGCCCTGAACAGCAAACAACCTTTTCGACGACCTCCGATGAGCAGATCACACGCCCAGAGGACGAATCCCCCATTTCCCCAATCGCCAATTTCGGCGATATTCAATATTCCGACGCCGTCTCTCGCGCTAAAGAAAATATCGAACGCGTCGAAAAAATGAATGAGGAAAGCGGCCAGCGCGGCCGCACGTGGTCAATTCCCGTCTCATCGCAATTGCAGGCCAAAACCCCCATATGGTCAGGCCGCACACAATGGCAACGCCAAGTCCGCGAGATTCTCAACCGCGAAGAGGGCAGAAATCTCTGCCGGCGCCATCACGCCGACCCCGAACGTGTCTTTGCCGTCGCGGTGAGCATGGCATCGTTCGCGGACCGGCGGACAGGCCGACGCGTCACAGCGTCCCGCGAAGTACTCGCAGAACGCGCAGGGGTGTCCGTCACTGTTCTCAAGCGCGCTCGACGAGTGCTGGTCGAGTTCGGGCTGGCCCGCGAGATGGTCCGAGGACGTTTCCTACGTACACTCGAACAGTGGGCAGCTGAAGCGCATCACGGACGTAAACAGGTCAAGGCCACCAGTGTCTGGGCTCTAGTCTCCCCCAAGGTAGTCGTCCGTCGGGGCACGTATGATCGCACGACCCTGGCCCCGTCCCCCTCGCGGCGTTACACCAAGGCAGCCCCGACTCTAGGGGAGCCTCATCGTCCGCTTTATCCACAGGACGCCAGCCATGGCCCCCAATCTGTTGCTCTATCTTTTGGTACTTGTACTTCTGTTAAGAAGTACAAGACAACGCGCGCGAGCGCGCGCAGGCTCGATAACTCACATAACCAACCCCGAGAACCGCGTCCAATCGGCCTCCAGAAGGCCGCTGCGAGCTTAATTTTGCACACTCCATGCCTAGACACCGGAGAACATGTCGGAGCCGTCTGTGACGCTCTCAGGGACCATTACGTCGATCCTGAGCGATGGACTGGCCGCGATATCGCACTTGTGCTTACCGAAGACACCCGCCGACGTGGATGGATCTGGCCTACACAGGACTCGCTGAAGCATCCCATCCGATACCTTCGATGGAGACTTGCCGCTATCGACTGGTCACTCCCCTCCCCCACCGAACGCGCCGAGGCCGCGAAACGACACCGCGACGCCGAACGCCACGCAGCTGCCTCTGCCCTAGCGGAACGAGCTGAGAAGGCCGCATCGGAAGAAGTTCGGGTTAACACCATGGCGCGGATCCGCAAGCTGCTGCAGGACAAACGTTCCAAGTAAAGTGATCCGGCAACGTACGAGCTGACGACAGCATGAGAACTACCATCGGCAGATCCATCGAGACGACCGGAATGTACGCTTCGAACGTGTGTCGGCGCAGTGATTGGCCCACCGCCTTGGTTTACCGCGGTAAACCAACAGATTCTGCATATGCTGCGGAGTGGACAACTTCCGAATCGTGGCCCTGGGTCCAAGCCCGACCTACGGTTTGCCGCGGTAAACCACCTCTACTCCCCCACCTATTGACCCCAATCGGTTCGTTGGGGCCGCACTAAGGTGATCGCGATCACCTTCGCATCCTCCTACTATCTCTGGAGAGCCGGAGAGTAACAGACAAATTCGAGTACGCGGTTCGGGCGAGGCACAGCGATTACAGCATCCCTGAGGTTTATCGCGGTAAACACAAACTCGAAGGACAAAATTGTGTCGCTCTCGCCGTCCGACAGCCGGCGCAACCTCAACTCCCTTTCGGCGGTTTACCGCGGTAAACACAGGTCGTGAACGGGCCGTCGCGCAGCTCGTTGACAACCTGCGACAACCGCATGCGATCTTTGCTGCCTTCGGCCCGCCGAACTCCGTGCCTCGACTCTCCCTTCGCGACATAGGTTCCTGGTTTACCGCGGTAAACCAGGAACCTATGTCTTAATTGGGGCTCCTACGAACTGCGGCCGGTTTACCGCGGTAAACCACGAAATCTGTACCGGCTGACCCGGTGGCGACGCGCGACCTTCCTTAGCGATGGTATGGCCTGGTTTACCGCGGTAAACCAGCGAGTCAAGAAGGTAACGCGGTCGAGTCGTACGCACCGCGGAGGGCGAAACATATTGATGGCTCCACCGCATCCTGCAGTCGGTAAGAAGCAGAGGACCTTCCATCGATCAGGCAGATCTGCAGCGAGGAGGTTCGCGTCTTGGTGATCGACGGTGGTGGGTACATAAGAACTCCATTCGGCGGTTTACCGCGGTAAACCGCCGAATGGTTAAAGCCGCAGTTGCGCGCACCCCAGCAATGAAGCAGCGGCCAGGTAGTCCAGCGCCTATACGGTTTACCGCGGTAAACCGCGGTTGGTTCGGCGGTCTGCTATTGAGCCTCTGTTGGCATGAACAACGAGAACCGTTCTGTCAGGCAATGGGTTGGAACGTGAGCAGAAGGCGACGTAGGGGTGATCAGCTGGGTGTCGTGGTTTACCGCGGTAAACCACGACAACGAATACGAGGGGCTACCCAGAAGAGATGCGCGAAGCAGATCGAGGCAAGGCGGGAGCCTCCAGTGCTGCTGATAGGGACGCCGTCGCATCAGGTTTCCTACAGCTTGTTCCGTTCAGATGGCGGGAGGCAAGAGATTGGTTTACCGCGGTAAACCAGCGCGGATCATAGCCACTCACGTCCGCGACGAACCTCGGCGTCACACATCGGCAGAGGAACGAGCAGGATAGAGCGAGTGGGGAAGCGACCATCCGCGCACGAGAAGAAGAGACGCGGTTTACCGCGGCAAACCTTCCTCGGCATTCGTCTCTCAAATGATGGAATCAGTAGAGGTAGGCAGCTCCGACTTGAAGGGGTGAGCTACGAAAGATAGCGATGGCGCGTTTACCGCGGTAAACACGCTCTCCCGCAAGCCCCTCGCTATCGACAGACCTGTGCTGATTCAGCGATCCGCACCAGCACCCCGAGGATGGGCATTTGCTAGGAGTCCAGACGGGGGAGAGGGGGACCAGTGCATACTCCGAGCGTTGCACCCCATGGGGTTGGTGTCGATGACCCCACCTGCCTGCAACGGTTGGAGAGACCGAGAAGCGCCGCACGTGCGAGATCGCTCAAGCACTGGCTGAGTCAACCCCTGTGCGGCCGCGCTGTATGGGAACGTCCGGTCTGACGTCTACGAGAGGTGAGTCATGGGGGAGCGGGGCCATTCCGGATTGCATTCGTGGAAGGGAGACGCGTCCTTCCCAAAATCTGCGGTAGTTTACCGCGGTAAACCACCGCTCCAGAACATGGCATGGAGGAAGTCAAAGACGAGTGCGACAAAGGGCTCCAGCGCAGGGAGATCCGGAATTACGGTCAAACTCTGACGGTTTCGTGCAGGGCATCAGTACGCCGGCTCAGAAAGAATCGTGAGCCCTTGGTAAGCACGGCGGAGGCAACCCAATCGTCACAGTGACGAAATTGCCGCAAGGTAGGGACACCCTCAAAACGGCAGGCATCCGCACCGCGTTCACCTCGTGCACGTCCCCTTCATGGCGACGTCGGCGACACGCCGAAGCGATCAGAGTTTTTTCGTTCCAGAAGCCAGGCGGATTCGGGTCGGGGGAGTGCCCTTGTGTACCCGTCGACCTCGACCCGGCCGCGTTTCCATCCACGCGTCGACAGTCTCAGGGAGCCAACCGAACCGGGGCCCGATCGACGCATCAGCTTGCGGCAGAACACCTTTCCGTAGATAGCCTTTGGCGGTGTTGTAGGTGATGCCGACACGGTCGGCAACCTCGTGCAAAGTCAGGTAGCGAAGCACATCTGCGATGATACGGCGAAAGCTTGTTCCGTAGACCCGTAAGGGTCTATTGTACGAGTTGCGCGCCTCATAGAACTGCATCGAAACCGTTACAGTGGTACAGGCGCAATCGTCATCTCCGCCAAGAGATGACGACGCGAGTCCGAAGTAGCCCCACCGTGGGGTGAAGCATACGGAGGTAACCTATGGCTGTTCATGTCATGCTCAACCAAAAAGGTGGCGTCGGAAAATCCACCCTCACCATGAACCTCGCCGCCGTCAAAGCGGATGTTCTCACCGCAGGCGACGATGACGATGTCCAGTCCCCGGTCGCAGCAATCTCGGTCGACCCCCAGGGTTCCGCAGTCTGGTGGGCTTCGCGCGTCGAAGAACTGCCGTTTCTGATCGACCAGGTTCACGACAACCTCGACGTGCTCCGCAATCTCGACAAGCTTCCCGGCATCAAGCACGTCTACGTCGACACTCCCGGCTGGATCGACCTGTCCGGCGCCGACGACGGCACCGATGTCCTCGGGACCGGCAGCTCCGCCGACGCCTTGCGGGCGGTGCTCGAGGTCGCCGATCTGGTCATCGTCCCGATCGAACCCGAACCGCTGTGCTTCGATCCCACGGCGCGCACCATCAAGCAGGTCATCGAACCACTCGGTAAGAAATTCATTGTCGTGGTGAACAATTGGGATCCCCGCGACGGCAAGGTCGATCTCGAACAGACCCGCGAGTTCGTCCAGGCCAACGGATGGCCCCTCGCACGAACAGTGGTGCGCCATTACAAGGTTCACACCCGCGCCGCCGCCGAAGGCCGGGTTGTCACCGAATACGAAGCCAACCGCGTCTCTCTGCAGGCACGGGAGGACTTCTACAAGCTCAGCCTCGAGCTCGCGGACGGTGGTCGCTGATGCCGCCCAAGGGCGGGCGCGCGAACTTTGCCTCTCTTGTCGGAGCAGTAGGCGATAACTCTCCGGTCGACCGCAAGCGCACCCCCACACCCACAAAGACGAAAACCACGATCGAGCCGCTCGAAGGTCAACTGCTCGCCGATGTTCCGGTCGATCAGCTCATCGCCAACCCGCGCAACCCGCGCGACGAACTCGGAGACCTGTCGGATCTGGCGACCATCGCCGACCGGCAGCTGCAACCCGGAACCGTTGTCAGCCGCACCGCCTGGCTGAAACTGTGGCCCGAAGACGAAGACGACATCGGCGCAGCGCAGTACATCGTCGTCAACGGCAACCGCCGGCTCGCCGCCGCCCAGAAGTACGGACGTCCCGGCCTCGACGTGGTGCTGCGCGACAGCATCGCCGTCGACAAGGGCGAAATCCTGTGGGCGGCAACGAGTGAGAACATCGACCGCCGTGACTTCGACGTCCTCGAAGAAGCCAAGGCAGTCGAGTTGATGGTCTCGGAGTTCGGTAGCGCGGACGCCGCAGCGAAGAAGCTCGGCCGCTCCAAAGGCTGGGTGTCCCAGCGTCGCGCCCTGCTCAAACTCGCCCCTGAGCTGCAAGCAGCCTTGCGCGCAGGTGATCTCGCTGTCCGGCAAGCCCGCTCGCTGGCCCGGGTTCCGCTCGAGGAGCAGGTCGCGGCATGGGAAGCAGCTCAGAATCCCGAGCCGGAACCCGCAGAGGAAGAGACTGCCGAGCCCGACGCGCCGCAGCCGAAAGAGCCTGCCAGCAAGCTCGAACCGGTGGACAAGGTTGCCCAGGCACTCAAACGACTCGGCGCGGACCCGGACGTGCTCGCCGCGGCAGTGCGTAAGCACTTCACCGACGACGAGCGCCGCAAACTCATCGATGCACTCGAGCTCCGGTAGGCACGACTCGGAGACGGGACCGGTGGCAGATCGTAGAAGGGCTGCAGTGGTGAGCCGATGAGCGGAATCGACGACCAGATCGCCCTTTTCGATCTCGACCCTGAACCCGAAGAGCCGTCAGCCGAACCGTCTGCATCCGAAGAGCCGGCGTCCGACACACCCGATACGCCACCGGAAGACCTGTCGCCAACCGACGCTGACACCGCCCCGTCCGACACAGTTGATGCTGCCGGAACCGATCAGGAAGAGGACCTCCCGGTCGAGCCTCGGCCATGGGAGTCCCTACCTGTCACCGAGGACGCGGACGGTCACGCGATCATAGTCACCGCCGAGGCGACCTACACACCCTCGGGTGCCCGTCTGACCGGACCGGTCGACTCGATCGAGAAGCTGGACAAGCTGCTGCACTGGGCAGCGCTGACCCCACACGGACTCACCGCACAGGTGTGGTTCGTTGGGATCGACTCCTGCTCCCAGCTCGGTTGGAGCATCGACCCCGGCAGCGAAGACGACGTCGACGACCTCGAACAGCTTCGTCAACGAGCGGCGACCGAACTGACCCAGACCATCACGGCAACCTTGCCACCTCTGATCGCTGCAGGCTGGGAACTGCGCGGCGACCCTGGCTACGTCATCCACCTGATCCGCAAGGTCGGCAAGGCCACCCAGATGGTCGACCTCGTCCTCGAGCCCTACGTGTGGACGTATTGGAACAAGGACTTCGGTTGGGGAAACCGTGTCGGAGACATGGGCATCCTCGGCAATCCCGCCGCCGGCACCTACCTCCCTGACGACGACCTTCCCGCCGCCCGCGAACTCGGCCGCCGCCTGGCCTGGTCCATCAAACACCTCGACACCCTGCCCGGCCCGACCCCTGCCCGCACCGGCGCTGCGGTCCTGGACAAGATCCGCCGCGAACGCCTCCGCACAGGCAAAGGCATCGTCGTGACCGCCGGCGGACCGATTCCCCCGATCGACGGCGCCCCACGCGGGGACTTCGAGCCGGCCGCCGGTTGGTCCCGCATCCCCGATGCCGACGATCTCGAGGGCGCCACCGCCCTGGTCACCATCGACCAGCGCGCCGCGTATCTGGCCTCGGCGGGCATGCTGTCGTTCGGCTACGGCCGGGTCCGCAACCTGCTCGGTGTCGATGCCGCGGCCGCCGCGACCAGCGACAAGCCACCCTTCGGGATCTGGCGCGTGACCCTCCCTGCCGCTGGGCAGTACGCGCTGCCGGAGAAACTACCGCTGCCGCACCCGGCGATGCTCGACGAGCAACCCGTACAGACCTGGATCACCACCATCAGCCTCGACGGATTGTGCGCTCCCATCGCCGACGGGGGAATGGGCCTCGACGTCGATGACCTCGACATCACCGAAGCCTGGGTCTACGAAGAACAAGGCCGCGCCCTCGACAAGTGGGCCAAAGTGCTGCGCGAGGCGCGCGCCGTCGCAGCAGAGAGCGGTGACGCGGCGATGAAGCGCTTCCTCGGAGCCTGTTACAAGGGCTACGTCGGCCGGATGGTCAACCCCGACATGTGGACCGCTACCCGCATGCAACACCACCATCAGCCGCTGTGGCGAGCGGCGATCATGGCGCACTGCCGCTGGCGTGGCCGCCGCGTCGCGATGCGCATCGCCCGCGAGACCGGACGCTGGCCGATCCGCACCATGACCGATTCCTGGGTGTACCTGGTGGGGGAGGGGCAGACCCTCGCCGACGACAGCGATGCGTTGGGCAAGATGGTCCTCGAGAAGCATGTCGAGCTCACCGACGAAATGCTGTTGGCGTTCGCGGAGGCCGAGACCACCCATGAGGTGCGTTTGGCGATTGCCGCTGCCCACGGCGCCGATCACGATGAGGAGCAGTAGATGGCATTGCATCTACCGAAACCTCGATCGAAAGCCGTGCCGCAGAAAACTGTCGGCCTCGACGGCATGAAGGTTACTGTCGCGGCTGCGGCGGCTGCAGGTGTCGCCAAGGCGCAAGAAACCAGCCGGGGCCTGGCCGGGTTGACCTCGCGAGTCTCGGTCAAACAGATCCGCACCGAGATCGGCAACGACGGGCTCAGACAGGCCGCCATCGACGCCGGCCGTACCCCACCATCGGACCGCACGCTGCGCCGTTGGGCGCAGCAAGGACGCATTCCTCATGGCGAGGTCGCCGAGCTGGCTCAGCGTCGCGCCGCCGTTGCACGCCTCGGGGGAGTGAACGAGGTAGCGAGGAAGATCGGCCGCAGCCCCTCCTCGGTGCGCAAATACATCTCCGGTAAGACCAATGAGCTCCGCAACGACGCGCGGTCGAAGCTCAAGGACGTCAAGGCCAAGGACGTCATGGACAAGGCCGGTGTTCTCAACCCCGACGGCACCCCGAAGATCGCCACCATCCGCGTTACCGGCCGCGTGCACGTACGCAACGGCGACGAGGCAGGTTACGACTACCGGACCCGCACACTGGACTTCGGCAACTCCGATATTCCCTTCAGCGCCGCAGAATCCCAAGCGTTGGCGGCAGCACTGGCCAATGACGACCAAGCACGAGTCGTCGCCATCCTCGAACGCCACGCCACCATCGACTACCCCGAGAACAAGGGATTCGACGTCTACAACGACCAGTTCGGCTTCCACTTCGACGCCATCGACAAGATCGACGTCACCTGGCACTGACACCGACTCACGCCGATGACGGGTGAACGCAGGCGTAGCACCTGAAACCGGATGTTCACCGGACTCCACCCAGCCACCCGGGAACCTATCTCGAGCACCCCGACCCGCAGTCCCGACCCAGGCGTCACCATCGACGGAGCCGGCACCGTGTCGGCCACCGCGACGAGCATGCACGTCCCGCCGCACCAGCACTCGAGTCCACCGGAACTGCTCGACGTCGCCGAATTACTCGACCGCTTCCGGCCCCGGCGGCCGAACAACAAGCCACAGGTCCGTGCACACATGCGGCCGACTACCGCCGCGTCCGCCCGACTCGTCCTTCAGTCATCACAAGGGGGCGTAGCGCTCGCATCGCGCCCTCCCCATGCTTCGGTCGAACGATCCGTCAGTGCCCGGACGCCGATTCCGCTGGCGCGGAGCGGATCCGATCAGCGAGCACCCGAAGTTTGGACTCCGATTCCGACCCGGGATCGGTGCTGTAGACGAACAAGGTCTGATCCGCTTCCCCGGTCACTTCGAGTGCCTCGTAGAACACGTCGATACGACCGACCAAGGGATGGTCCAGCCGCTTGATGCCATCGCGCCGCTCCACCACCCGATGATCGGCCCACCACCGGCGGAACTGTTCACTGCGCACAGACAGATCACCCACGAGTTGCGCGAGCAGTGGGTCGTCAGGGTGACGGCCGGCATCGAGACGCAGCGTCCCGACCATCGACGACACGACCTTCTCCCAATCGACGTAACGCTGCCGCGCTTCCTCGTCGAGAAGCGCCCACCGAAGCAAGTTGCGATCACGCGCCGGTTTCGCGGGAAAATCCGTGAGCAGGAGCGCGGCCAATTTGTTCATCGCCAGCACATCCGTACGCCGCCCACGGATGAACGCCGGATGCTCGGTGAAGGTATCGAGCAGCCGGTGCAGCGACGGCCGCACCCGCTGCACCGAGGCCGTCGGGAGCCGCCGCTGTGGTGCCGCAATAGCACGAGCGAGGTCGAGCAGATGCCTAGTGGCCAAATCGTCCAATTGCAGTGCTTCGGCCAGGGCGTACAACACCGTCTCGGAGGGACGTTTGTGCCGACCCTGCTCGAGGCGGGTGTAGTAGTCACAGCTGACTCCGGCCAGGGCCGCGACCTCTTCTCGCCGCAACCCCGGGACACGTCGACGCGTCCCACTCTCAGGCGGCGCCACCAGAGCACGTCTGACCTTGAGAAATTCACCGAGTTCGAGACCAGCATTCAATCGCGCGACCCTTCCGTTCACCACACCCCCATGATGCGCGCACCGAACGGCCCCGACCTCATGTGGTGCGGTGCAACTTGTGGATCGCGGCCTGCGCAAGCGGCTTGACCACGAGCCGGTCGATGTTCACATGGTGCGGCCGCTCAAGCGTCCACGCGATGCACTCGGCGACATCGTCACCGGTCAGCGGATCAGGCACCCCCGCATAGACCGCGTCCGCGGCGGCCTGGTCACCACCGAGCCGACGCAGCGAGAACTCCTCGGTATGCACAAGGCCAGGTGAGATCTCGACGACCCGGATCGGCTCCCCGTTCAACTCCAACCGCAAGGTCTCGGCGACCACCCGCTCGGCGCTCTTGGCTGCACAGTAACCACCGCCACCGGCATAGGCAGTCTCGGCGGCCAGGGAGGACACGACGACGATGGTGCCGCGACCGGACTCCCGCAGCGCCGGGATCAACGCCTTGGTCAGGCGCACCGTACCGAGCACGTTCACCTCGTACATCCATGCCCACTTGTTCAGATCGGCAGTATCGATCGACTCCGTGCCCCGCGCCCCGCCGGCATTGTTGACCAGGGCATGAACCGGACCGGCAGCGGCCACGATCCGCGCCACATCGTGATCGGAGGTGATGTCCGCGGCCAGCACATCGCACCCGATCTCCGCGGCCAGAGCGTCGAGGCGGTCCTGGCGCCGGGCCACCGCCAGCACGGACCAGCCGCAGCGGACCAGATGCCGTGCGGTGTCCGCACCGATACCGCTACTCGCACCGGTGACCACAGCGCGTCGGCGATCGGACGAGGGAACGAGGTTCGTGGAATGCGTCATGCGTCCATCTGAGCAACATGTCGGCTCAAGAAGAGTCGTCAACGGTGCCCAGTTGATCCTGGGTATGCCATACCCAGGATCAACTGGGCACCGCCCGCGGCTCGCACACGGGTGAAACGCTGGTGAACTGGATGGACCCATCCGCAGATCCGGAGCGAGCATGTCTGTCACCACCGATCCGTCACCGACCACCATCCGTGCGCGCAACTTCCTATTCGAGCGTCCTGGCATCCGTCCTGCAGGGGTGCGCGATGTCCTACGCGACGTGGGCGCACAGTACGCCGCCAACGGAGTGGTCGGGTTGGTCTTCTCCGCGTCCGGGCCGATTGCCGTGACGTTGGCCGTCGGTGCAGCCGCAGGCCTGACCGACGCCCAGCTCGCTTCGTGGGTGTTCGCAATTTTCCTCTCCGCCGGTCTTGCGACTGTGGTGATGTCGCTGGTGTACCGCCAGCCGCTCGGTTTCGCGTGGTCGATTCCCGGCACCGTGCTGCTGGGACCGTCACTGCAGCATCTGTCCTT
This sequence comes from Rhodococcus sp. PD04, assembly GCF_035918275.1. NCBI lineage: Bacteria > Bacillati > Actinomycetota > Actinomycetes > Mycobacteriales > Nocardiaceae > Rhodococcus > Rhodococcus sp. PD04. The sequence continues at coordinate 406,717 of NZ_CP142144.1, forward strand.
TCCCGAAGTGGTCGGCGCGTTCTTCACCGCAGGACTCGTGATCTTGGGATTGGGGATGAGCGGGGTGGTGCGCCGAGCGATGGCCGCGATCCCGATGCCGATCGTGATGGCGATGGTCGCCGCAGTGTTCCTGCGTTTCGGCACCGACATCGTCACCGCCACCCGGGACAACACAATCGTGGCCGTTCCGATGGTGCTCGCCTTCCTCGTCCTATCTGCCGTCCCGTTACTGGGCAGGTTTCTCCCGCCGGTCCTGGGTGCCCTCGGCGTCGGCGTGGTCGCTGTCGTGGCCAGCGGCCAGTTCACGCTCGAGCCCGGTGGCGGGTCGTTCTTCGCCACACCGACATTCACGGTCCCCGAATTCACCTGGGCAGCCCAACTGGAACTGGTAGTGCCGCTAGCGATCACCGTGTTGATCGTTCAGAACGGTCAGGGCATCGCTGTGCTCAACGCGGCAGGCCACCGCCCACCGGTCAACGTCTTTGCTATGAGTTCCGGAATCTTCTCGGTGCTCAACGCGGGGTTCGGCGCAGTATCGGCATGCGTGACGGGCCCGACCAATGCGCTGCTGACGTCCTCGGGTGAAAAGCACCGGCAGTACACCGGTGCCCTCGTTTACGGCGTGCTCTCGCTGGTATGCGCGCTTGTTGCCCCGACCCTGGTTCGACTCATGCTGGCAACCCCGGAGGCGTTCGTCCTGGCGCTGGGCGGCATCGCGATGCTCAAAGCGCTTCAACAGGCCTTCGTGACGGCCTTCGCCACCACCTTCACCTTCGGCTCGCTGGTCACCTTCGTGGTGACGATCGCAGACTTGAACCTGTTCAATATTCACGCCGCGTTCTGGGGCATCCTGATCGGTTACCTCGTTTCGAGGGTGCTCGAACGCGGCCAGTACGCGGACCAGCGGCGTTAGGCGGCCTTCCTCGGCGAATGCAGGGCAGAGCGTTCGTCGTGAAGGGCGTTTCCAATGCAGGGGGTCGGTGTGTCGATCTTGGCTGCATCTCGACAAAGAAGAAGTGTAGGTTCTCGCCGAACTTGTCAGTGGTGCAACGCGTGGACCTGCGACGTTCCCAGTTCGTGTCAGTCCGAGATTCTCAGGATCGTGTCAGAACATCGAGTCCGCTCGGACCGCGGTCTACGGATCGGAACCGAGACTTCCCCAGTCGGGGGTGTCCAGCAGAACCACGTGGCGGCGTTGTTCCACAAGCCCCTACCGGTGAGCAGGCGCTCAGGGCGCCCGGGTCGCGAAATCCTCTCGTCCGATCTGACACTTGCCGAAGACAGTGGAAGGAGCAACTCACTCGATGCCTTCGCGTCCACGTCGTGGAGCGTACGTGAAGGCTTTTCGTTCGTGTTCGGTTGCTCCGCCCCACACGCCATGGTGCTCGCCGGTGGCCAGTGCGTGGTGCAGGCATTCGTGGCGCACCGGGCACGGTCGGCAGATGAGCTTGGCGGTGTGTTCACGTCGTGCGCGTTGCCCACGAGTTTCGTCATCGGGCGCGAAGAACGGAGCAGACCCGAAGAATCTGCATGCGGCAGCGTCCCACCAGTGCTCCGATGTTGTGGTCGTCGACCGCGCGGCGTCGATGCGGTGGTGTAGCAGGGGCATGGTCGAGGTCCGGTTCGTCACTGCGGTGTTTCGGGCGTGTAGGGGACGGTGGTGGCGCGGTTCTCGTCGATGTCCAGGGCCCGGCCGGCTTGCGGGAACGCGCGCTGGGCGCAGTCGGTTCGGTCGCAGACCTTGCAGCCGGCGCCGATCGGAACGGTCGTGGCGACATCGTCGAGGTTCAATCCTCGGGAATAGACGAGCTTGTGGGCGTGGGTCAGATCGCAGCCCAGGCCGATGGCGAAGCTGCGTGGCTGCGACAGATGCCCTCCGGTCGAGTGTTCGTCTGTGGTGCGTGCGATCCAGAGGTACTTTCGACCGTCGGGCATCTGCGCGACCTGGGTGCGGATTTTTCCTGGTGTGGCGAAGGTGTCGTGGACGATCCACAGTGGGCAGCTTCCGCCAACCCGGGAGAAGTGGAATGCTGTGGCGGACTGGCGTTTCGATATGTTTCCGGCCTTGTCCGTGCGAACGAAGAAGAACGGAACTCCGCGTTGTCCGGGACGTTGGAGGGTGGACAGGCGGTGGCAGACGGTTTCGAATCCGACCTCGAATGCGTTCCCGATCAGATCGATGTCGTAGTGCAGGCTTTCGGCCGTGCGCAGGAACTGCGTGTAGGGCAGGAGGAGTGCTCCGGCGAAATAGTTGGCCAGGCCGATTCGGGCGAGCGCTTTCGACTCGGGCGGCAGATCGGAGGCCGCAGTGACGAGCGCGTCGATCGTTTTCTTCTGGGTGAGGAACGCCAACTGGGTGGCCAGGTGGAAGGCGCGCTGGCCGTGGGTGAGTCGACGGGCCAGAGCGAGGGTCCTCGTGGTCGCGTCGTAGCTGCGTTTCGGGCCGGGTGTGCCCGGAGCGTCGGTGCGGATCCGCACGGTGACGGAATGTTCGTCGCGAAGCAGACGCGCGAGTTGCAGGTCGAGACCACCGAGGGACAGCTCCCGAGAGACGAACATCTCCTCGGCGGCATCGTCGAGTTCGGCGATGTGATTGCGGTGGTCGTAGAAGAAATCCCGCACGTCCTCGTAGGGCATGGCGGGTTGCGATTCGGCGGTGGTGCCGTCGTGTGTCGGTGACAGTCGTTCGACCTGTTCGGTGGCGCCACGCAGCCGCCGGTGCATGGCGACCAGAACCTGAGCCGCCGTCGGATGGCGGGTGACCAGCTCGTCGATCTCGGTCGCGCCGGTATCGACGGCGTCGGCATGGTCGGCGAAGACGTCCTGCAGATCGGCGATCAGGCGGGCGTCGCTGTCGACGGCAAAGAAACCCATATCGAGGTCGAAGGTCGAGTTCAGACGCAGCAGGACGGGGACGGTGAGCGGTCGCTGGTCGTTCTCGAGTTGGTTGACGTAGCTGGTGGACAATTGCAGCATCCGCGCCAGGGCTGTCTGGGTCAGTCCCCGTTCCTCACGCAGCCGGCGCAGTCGGGCGCCCGCGTACAGCTTCTGCATGGGCCGAACCTAACAGGAACGGTTTTCGCAACTTACGCAGATTCGGTGGTCGGCTTACACACAAATACTCCTGTGCAAGGTATTTCCACTCCGCTGCGGTGTGCATAGCGTGCGAATCGACAGCTGAGATCCTGTGGAAGGTCGTGTAGTGAAAACCCATCTCGTCCGTACCCATCGCTCTGCCGAAGAGTTCCCGAAGCACGAACACCTCGCCTGGAAGATCGCCGAGGTCGCCACCGATCCGGTCGAGGTCCCTGCCGACACCGCCGAGATGATCGTCAACCGCATCATCGACAACGCGGCGGTCGCGGCGGCGTCGGTGACGCGTCGTCCGGTGGCCAATGCGCGTGCCCAGGCGCTGACCCACCCGTACAGCCCCGGTTCCACGGTCTTCGGTGTCGGTGGCACGTTCTCTCCCGAGTGGGCAGCATGGGCCGACGGCGTCGCGGTGCGTGAACTCGACTTCCACGACACCTTCCTCGCGGCAGAGTACTCGCATCCGGGCGACAACATCCCGCCGATCCTGGCGGTCGCGCAGCACACCGGCCGCAGTGGTGCGGACCTGATCCGCGGCCTGGCCACCGGGTACGAGATCCAGGTCGATCTGGTGCGTGCGATCTGCCTGCACGAGCACAAGATCGACCACGTCGCCCACCTCGGCCCGTCGGCCGCGGCCGGCATCGGCACGCTCCTGAGCCTCGACACCGAGACCATCTACCAGGCGATCGGGCAGGCACTGCATACCACGACCGCGACCCGTCAGTCCCGCAAGGGCGAGATCTCGAGCTGGAAGGCGTACGCGCCGGCCTTCGCAGGGAAGATGGCCGTCGAGGCCGTGGATCGGGCGTTGCGCGGCGAGGGCGCACCGTCACCCATCTGGGAAGGGGAGGACGGGGTCATCGCCTGGCTGCTCGGTGGACTTGATGCGGAGTACCACGTGCCGCTGCCCGCCCCGGGGGAGGCCAAGCGCGCCATCCTCGACACCTACACCAAGGAGCACTCGGCCGAGTACCAGAGCCAGGCACCGATCGATCTGGCCCGGCGCATGCGCGAGCGCATCGGTGATCTGGAGCAGATCGCGTCGATCGTGCTGCACACCAGTCACCACACCCACGTGGTGATCGGCACCGGCTCGAACGATCCGCAGAAGTTCGATCCGCAGGCCAGCCGTGAGACGCTCGACCACTCGGTCATGTACATCTTCGCTGTCGCGCTTCAGGACGGCACCTGGCATCACGAGCGTTCCTACGCCCCCGAGCGGGCGCAGCGGCCGGACACCGTCGAACTATGGCGCAAGATTTCCACCGCGGAGGATCCCGAGTGGACCCGCCGCTACCACTCGACCGATCCCGATGAGAAGGCGTTCGGTGCGCGCGCGGAGATCACCTTGAAGAGCGGCGAGGTGATAGTCGACGAACTGGCCGTTGCCGATGCGCATCCGCTGGGCGCGCGTCCGTTCTCCCGCGAGCAGTACATCGCCAAGTTCCGCACCCTCGCCGAGGGTGTCGTGGACCCGGCCGAGCAGGACCGCTTCCTCGACGTCGCACAGCGTACCCCCGAACTGGCCGCCGGTGAGCTGAACCAGCTGACCTTCACCGTCTCGGACGAGGTTCTCGCCCGCGCTCCGAAGTCGCCGAAGGGACTGTTCTGACATGACGGGTCTCATCGCCGCTGTCACTTCCGCAGCCGACAAACGTCTCGCCCTCCGCACATCGCTGGCTTCCGAGTCGATCACCAGGCTCCCGGGTGCGATCAATCCGCTGACCGCCAAGCTGGTCCAGGAGATCGGCTTCGAAGGGGTCTACGTCTCGGGAGGCGCGTTCTCGGCCGCGCTCGGTCTGCCGGACATCGGCCTGACCACCCTCACCGAGGTCGCCGCACACAGCGCCCAGATCGCGCGCTGCACCGATGTGCCGGTGCTGGTCGATGCGGACACCGGATTCGGTGAGCCGATGTCGGCAGCTCGCACTGTGACCGTCCTCGAAGATGCCGGGGTGGCCGGCCTGCACCTCGAGGACCAGGTCAACCCGAAGCGTTGCGGGCACCTCGACGGCAAGGCCATCGTGCCGACCGACGAGATGGTGCGCAGGGTGCGTGCCGCCGTCTCCGCGCGGCGGGATCCGAACTTCGTGATCTGTGCTCGCACGGACGCCGCCGGCATCGACGGTATCGATGCCGCGATCGAGCGTGCGAAGGCCTACGTGGACGCCGGAGCGGACCTGATCTTCACCGAGGCGCTGCACACTCGTGCCGACTTCGAGAAGTTCCGCGGCGCGGTGGACACTCCGCTGCTGGCGAACATGACCGAGTTCGGCAAGTCCCAACTCATCCCGGCGCAGGCGCTCGAGTCCATCGGGTACAACGCGGTGATCTACCCGGTCACCACTCTGCGGTTGGCGATGGGCGCGATCGAACGTGGACTGCGGGTCATCGCCGAGGAGGGCACTCAGGAAACCCTGCTCGACGAGATGCAGACGCGTTCGAGGCTGTACGAGTTGCTCGAGTACGAGCGCTACAACGAGTTCGATTCCGGAGTCTTCAACTTCACTTTGTCGAGGAGTCAGTGATGACAGCTGCCCACCACGGTTCGCAGACGACCGATTCTGCTGTCCCCACCATCTACAAGGGACTGGCCGGTGTCGTTGTCGACACCACCGCCATCTCCAAGGTGGTGCCCGAGACCAACTCGCTCACCTACCGCGGTTACGCCGTGCAGGACCTCGCAGCACGCTGCAGCTTCGAGCAGGTCGCCCACCTGCTGTGGAACGGGGAACTTCCCGACGATCGACAGCTCGAGCTGTTCTGCCAGCGTGAGCGGGCGAGTCGGCGTGCCGACCGGTCGCTGCTGTCTCTGGTGGCGAAGATGCCCGAGAACTGCCATCCGATGGACGTGGTACGCACCGCGATCAGTTATCTCGGCGCCGAGGATCCCCAGGAATGGGACAACGATCCGAAGTCCAAGCGGGACAAGGCGCTGCGTATGATGGCGTTGTTGCCGACGATCGTGGCGGCCGACCACCGTCGGCGGCGCGGCCTGGATCCGATCCCGCCGCACCACTCGCTCGGATTCGCCGAGAACTTCCTGAACATGTGCTTCGGGGAGATTCCGGATCCGCGGATCGTCAGGGCCTTCGAGGTTTCGCTGATCCTGTACGCGGAGCACAGTTTCAATGCCTCCACGTTCGCTGCGCGCGTGGTGACCTCGACGCTGTCGGATATCTACAGTGCCGTCACCGCCGCGATCGGCACTCTCAAGGGGCCGTTGCACGGTGGCGCCAACGAGGCCGTGATGCACGACATGCTCGAGATCGGTGAACCGGAACGTGCCGAGGAATGGTTGCGGGGCAAGCTCGCCCGCAAAGAGAAGGTGATGGGATTCGGGCACCGGGTGTACAAGAACGGTGACTCCAGGGTGCCGACCATGAAGACGGCGTTCCTCGAGGTTGCCGCCCTCACCGGAGGGGAGAAGTGGGTGCAGATGTACGAAATTCTCGAGAAGACCATGGCGGAGTCCACCGGCATCGAGCCGAATCTGGACTTCCCCACCGGGCCGGCCTACCACCTGATGGGCTTCGACATCGAGGTGTTCACCCCGATCTTCGTCATGAGCCGTATCACCGGGTGGACCGCGCACATCATCGAGCAAGGTGAGTCCAACGCACTCATCCGTCCGCTGAGCGAATACACGGGGGTGCCGCAGCGGTCGATCGTGGCCTGACACTCGCTCGAACGGCCTCCCGGGTAGTTCCGTCACCGTCTCCTGACCCCGGGATGCTCCCGATCGGGCCCGCAGCGTTCAACGCTACGGGCCCAATCGTTTGCGGTCATGTCATGCGATGCGCTTCGTCGCCAACTCCGCGCCTCGGACCAGGGATTCGAGCTTGGCCCACGCGATCTGAGGATGAATGCGTCCGCCGAGTCCGCAGTCGGTGGAGGCGATCACATTCTCGGGACCGACGAGATTCGCGAACCGTTCGATGCGGTCGGCCACGAGTTCGGGATGTTCGACGACGTTCGTCGCGTGACCGATGACGCCGGGCACGATCTGTTTCCCGTCGGGAAGTTTCACGTCCTCCCACACCCGCCACTCGTGTTCGTGACGGACGTTGGCGGCCTCGAACGAGTACGAACCGGCGTCGATGTCCAGCATGGTTTCGACGAGGTACTCGAATTCGAGGTCGGTGGTGTGCGGACCGTGCCAGCTGCCCCAGCACAGATGGAAGCGGATCCGGTCCTGGGGCAGACCCCGCAGGGCGTGGTTCAGCGCTTCCACCCGGATGCGGGTGAAAGCCAGGTAGTCTTCGACCGTCGGCTCGGGGTTGATCTGGTCCCAGTTCTCGGCGATGGACGGGTCATCGATCTGCAGGATCAGACCGGCGTCGATGATTGCCTTGTACTCCTCGCGCATGGCATCCGCGCATGCCCAGATGAACTCTTCCTCGGTGGCATAGTGCTCGTTGCCGATCCGGGAGGCACTGCCGGGAGACAGTGACGTCATGAATCCGTTCTCGACCCCTGCGGCCGCCAGCGCGGTCCTCAGATTCGCGATGTCCGACGCAATGGCGTCGTGTCCGATGTAGGTGACCGGTCCCGTCGCCGTAGGGAAGAGGGGTGCCTCCTTCCCGACCGACACGCCGCTGTCGGGATCGCCGTACGCCTCCGCGAACAGTGTCCAGTCGCGCCGGTCGGGGAAGGTGGTCAGACGAACGTTGCCGGGCGTCGACCGGACCGGGGCACTGCCGAACGGTCCGCCGTCCGTCAACTCGAGGCCGGACAGTCGCTGGAACGAGTACGACCACCAGGCGCCGTAGTCGACCGTCGACGACATGGCCTTGCCGTACTCGCCGTCGCCGGGAGTGGAGATGCCGAGGTCGACCTGGCGCCGAACCAGCGCGGTCACCTCGTCGCCGAGCAACTGTGCGAACTCCTCGGAGGTATCGAGGCGGAAGCCGTCTGCCGCTTCTCGTCGTGCTCGGTTGGCTTCGACGAGGGCCGTGGTGCGCGGGAGACTTCCCGCATGGGTAGTGCGAATATGGGTGGACATTGTCGACGACCTTCTTCGTAGTGCGGTAGTTATCGGTTCAGCTCGGCACGCACGGTGGCGGCAGCGGTGACGAGATTTGCCAGTGAGGCCGTGACCTCCGTCGTACCGCGGGTCTTGAGCCCGCAGTCCGGGTTGACCCACAGTCGCTCGGCGGGCACTGCCTGCAGAGCCTTGCGCAGCAATGCGGTGATCTCGTCCTCGCTCGGCACCCGCGGCGAATGGATGTCGTACACGCCGGGCCCCACGCCGAGTTCGAAGCCCGCGGCGTCGAGATCGCCGAGGACCTCCATGTGCGAGCGGGCCGCTTCGATGGACGTGACATCGGCGTCGAGTTCGGCGATCGCCTCGATCACCTCTCCGAACTCCGAATAGCACAGGTGGGTGTGGATCTGCGTGGAGTCGGCGACACCGGACGTCGCCAACCGGAACGCACCGACCGCCCACTTCAGATACTCGGGCTGTTCCGACGAGCGCAGCGGCAGGAGTTCACGAAGTGCAGGCTCATCGACCTGGATGATGCGCACCCCGGCGGCCTGCAGGTCCACCGTCTCGTCGCGGATCGCGAGGGCGATCTGGTCGGCGGTGTCGGCGAGCGGCTGATCGTCGCGGACGAACGACCACGCGAGGATCGTCACCGGGCCGGTGAGCATGCCCTTGACCGGCTTGTCGGTGAGGGACTGGGCGTAGGTGATCCAGTCGACGGTCATCGGGCCGCGGCGGGCGACGTCGCCGTAGAGGATCGGCGGCCGCACACAGCGCGTGCCGTAGGACTGCACCCAGCCGTTGGCAGTGGCGAAGAATCCGTCGAGCTGCTCGGCGAAGTACTGCACCATGTCGTTGCGCTCGGGTTCGCCGTGCACCAGGACATCGAGTCCCATTTCCTCCTGCAGCGCAACCACTTCGGCGATCTCGTCGCGCATCTGCCGCACGTACTCGCCGTGGTCGATCTCGCCTTTGCGCAGCGCGGCACGGGCCACCCGGATGCGGGTCGTCTGCGGGTACGAGCCGATCGTGGTCGTCGGCAGCAGTGGTAGATCGAGATGGCGACGCTGGATCTCGCGCCGTCGATCGGCGGGGGTGCGGGTGCGATCGGTGGAGATCGAGGCGAGGACACCGCGCACCCGATCGTTGCGTAGACGCGGATCCGACGCTCGTACCTGCGCGGCGGTACGGGCAGCGGCGAGTTCGTCGGTGACGGCGTCGCGCCCCGTACGCAGAGCGGTAGCGAGAGTGACTATCTCCGAGACCTTCTCGTCGCCGAAGGCCAACCACGTGCGCAGCGACTCGTCGAGATCCGGTTCTGCATCGATCGTGTACGGCACGTGCAGTAGTGAGCACGACGACGACACCGCCACGTCGGCTGCGGAACCGAGCAGTGTGGCCAGCGTCGCCAATGCCTGTTCGAGGTCGGTGCGCCAGACGTTGCGGCCGTCGACGACACCGGCGACGATGAGCTTGTCGGCGAGCTCGGGCAGACCTGCGATTCCGGTGGTGGTACCGGCTACCAGGTCGACGGCGAGGCCTTCGACTCCGGTGTGTGCGAGCCGCTCGAGCGCCGGCCCGAGGCTGCCGAAGTACGACGCGACGAGGATCGCCGGCCGCTTCTGTGACTGAGACAGCGCGTTGTACACCCGTCCGATCGCATCGAGGGCAGGTGCGTCGAGATCGCGGACCAACACCGGTTCGTCGAGCTGTACCCAGTCGACCCCGGTGTCGGCGAGCTGCGCCAACAGGTCCCGATAGAGGGAAACGAGCTCGTCGACACGGTCGAGCAACGGTCCTTGCCCGTCGACGGGCTTCGACAGCAGCAGGAACGTCAGTGGACCCAGGACCACGGGGCGAGCGGGCACACCGAGCTCGCGTGCCTGCGCGATCTCACCCAGAATCTTTGTGGCGTCGAGTTCGAAGACGGTGTCGGGTCCGATCTCAGGGACGAGGTAGTGGTAGTTGGTGTCGAACCACTTGGTCATCTCGAGCGGGGCGACCTCGTCGGTGCCGCGAGCGGCGGCGAAGTAACGGTCGAGGTCGTCGGGGTTACCCGCGACCCGGGCAGGCAACGCCCCGAGCATGACTGCTGTGTCGAGGACGTGGTCGTAGAACGAGAACGTTCCGACCGGGATCGAGTCCAGCCCGGCCGTGTGCTGACGTGACCACGTGTCGGCGCGCAGGTGCGCGGCAACCGATTCCAGACCCGCGCGGTCGAGGCGCCCGGCCCAGTAGGCTTCGGTGGCCTTCTTCAATTCGCGGTTCGGTCCGATGCGTGCGGAGCCGAGTACGGTGGCAGTGAACGGGGATGCTGTCGGAGCAGACATCAGGTTTTCTCCGGTGTTCGTCGCTGGGTGGTCTACCGCCCGACGAACGCGCATCCCGATACGAGCCCCGTGTTCTCGACCCGTGGTCGAAGGTGTTGCCGATCGGCGCGCGCCCATTCCACGAGGCGGCATACCGTCGGGCACGGCGTGCCCGACACGATCGGCAGGTCTTCGGACTTGCAGGCACCCATTCCCGACTGCGTCGGGGACGGACCTAGTGGCCGTCGCTTCCCGGACCCTGCTGGTCCAGTGCTCGGTGACGGCGGTCGTTCCTGCATACCGCTGCGGGACAGTCCCGGATTCCCACCGGGTTCCCTCTCACACCCGATACCTGTCGGCATCGGGTGCTTCGGCGCGCACACGAGGTCTTCGGGGCTCCTCACGACGACATGCGGCGAACCGATCGCAGCGCCGACTATACAAGGATCGCCTCTTTCCTCGGCATGCGTGGGCGCGACGACGCTCTACCAAGCCCGGAATGCGTTCCTCTGCCTACGAATTCGAGAGTGTGAGGACTGCCCGGTCGGCCCATACCCGGTGGAAGGGTCCGAGCCGCCGAGCCGGAGACAGCGAGACTCAGCCGGTCGCGGAGGTCGCCTCGGGGGAGTGCTCGGGCGAACGCCGGCGCCGCAGGAGACCGACCGCGACGTCGACGAGCAGGAATGCGAGCAGGCTCAGGCCCAGCAGCGGAGCGAACCACCCGACGGTCACCGCAGCAGCGACCACCGCGACGACGGTGACCGGGTGCAGGCGTCGCCACGTCCCACGCAGCGGTGGGCGCGCCACCCGGCGCGATCCGCGTGTGGGGCGACGCTGCCACCACAGCTGGTAGCCGCGCACGATCAGCGTGCCCAACGCGACCGCGAGAGCGAGCAACACCAGCTGGTTGAACAGCCCGAACAAGATGCCCATGTGCAAGGCGATGCCCCAGGTGGTGAGTTTGGCGGCCAGCGGCCAGTCCGCGAACGTGTTGGTGGCGGTCACCGCCCCGGTGGCCGGGTCGATCGCGACCGCGTCGGTGACGAACTGCCAGGGCTGGCGGGTTTCGGTGACGGTGACGGCGGTGTGACCGTCGGCCGGGATGCTCATCTCGACGTGTTCGGTGACCCGATGCTCGGCAGCGGCGGCAAGGACGCGGTCCAGAGCGCCGACGTTGCGACCGAGTGCGCCCGCATCGGCAACAGCGGCAGTATGGCCGTCGTGGCCGTCGTGTCCACCGGCTGCAGGCGCGGTGTCCGAGACGCCGAGGGTGGTATCGAGCGTCGGGGTGGTCCAGCTCAACGCGGTACGCAACTCGCCCACATTCGCCCCGGCATATGTGGACCAGGTCAACCCGGTGGCCGACAGGAAGATCAAGCCGACCGCGATCCACATGCCGGTGGTGCCGTGCCAGCCGAGGGTGCGGTTGCGGCCCCGGGCTGTGCGGTCGAAGGTCCACAGTCGCGCCGACTGCCGGGTGCGGGTGCGCTGGGTGCGGTAGCGCTGCACCCACAGGTACACCCCGCCCAGAGCGATGACCCACAACCACGAGGCGGCCAGTTCGCTGTAGATCCGGCCGGGCTCACCCAGATGCAGGTGCCGGTGCAGCTGGGAAATCCAGGTGCGTACCGGCAGCGCGCTGCTACTGCCGTAGACCACCGACTCCCCGGTCGACGAGGCGGTCGCGGGATCGATGAACACGGCAGTGCGTTCGGATTCACCGAGGGACGGATCGGTGAACAGCACCCGGGTGGTCTCACCGACCTCGGATGCCGGGCGTACCGCCGAGACGGTCAGGTCCGGGCGTAGTTGCTGTGCGGCGCGAACCTGCTCGGCGAGCGGCAGTGCCGGACCGGTGGAATCGACGTGCAGCAGGTCGCGGTAGAGCACCTGTTCGAGGGTCGGGGCGATCGCGTAGAGGCCCCCGCTGATCGTCGCGATCAGCAAGAACGGAGCCACCAGGATCCCGGCGTAGAAGTGCAGCCGCATGATCAGCGGCCGCATGCTGCGCGGCGGTGAAGAATCCTGCGCCGCAGGCCGGGCGGGCTCGGCGGCAGAATTGTCCGCGGCGATGGTGCCGCGGTCGAGTTCGGGAACGGACATGAGTGTGTCTCGATTCGGCTGTCGTGAGGTGCTCACCGTGTGCGCGTTTCTCGGCGGTGTCCGCGCAGAAGCACGGGCACCGCTGGAGATGCGGTCGGCGAGGTGACCGTCAGGAATAGCGGGCATCGAGGGGACTTGGCAGATCGAATCCGGTCGATGCCGCTGAGGGCACGCACGCCCTACACCCGGCACCTATCAGGGGGCGGAGGCGGGGCGGCGGAAGAAGAAAGTCGGACCCACCCCTCGGCGATCGCGTGCTCTCCCGCGCCGGGGACGGCGCAGCAGGCGGATCAGGGAGGGAAGGTCGGCTACGCCGCGGTCGGCGGTCCGCGGGTACCGGCGGCGGCGCCGGCCAACAACCACAACGACAGCGTCGCCCGATAGACCGGGGTCGCCGACCACACCACGGTCCGCACCGGCGGGACAGAAACGAGCACCAGCATCACGCGGGTGAACGCCCCCAACACGTGCAGACACGCATCTTCGACGGCGCGCACCACAGCGGCGGAGACTGCAACAGCGGCAAGGTGGGCGGCGATCATCGCGGGCGACAGTTCCAGCCCGTGCGCGTGGTCGTCGACCACCGTGAGGGTGGTGTGCCCGACCACCTGCCCGGCAGTCAGTGCCGCGAGGAGAAACAACCAGTTCCGATCGCGCACGGTGACGGCGGCGACCGCGGCACCGACGCCGGCGCACGCGGCCAGCAGCAACACCACCGCCGACTGGCTCGGCGGCATCCCGCCACCGGCCACACCATGGGCGGCGATACTCACCGCCCCCGACACCGACCCCACGGCAGCACCGCGCACCTGCGCAAGCACCGGCATCCGTGAGTCCACCCCGCGAGGATAGCGTTGATGCCCCTCGGGTCTCTCCTCCGGTTTCGCGACAGGGCAGGGCGATGAGCTCGGTCTCCCGCACCGCGGTGGTACCGGCGTCGAACAGGACACAACCGCTACGCCCTTCGAGTGGCGTTGCACCACCACCGACCTGCACCGCCCCCGGCCCCTACTTCGGCCGAGCCGGCAAATCGGGCATGGTCGGCTCCTGCTAGCCTCAGTGCGTCCATCACGATGGGATCCGAGGAAGCCGGTGTGAATCCGGCGCGGTACCGCCACTGTGAGCGGCGCTTCGACAAGCGTCTGCGAGCCAGATACTCACCCCATTCGTACCTTTCGGCATCGGGGCGGCCTACCCCGAGAAAGGCTGCGCGAAGCCGTGCACCCATCTCTCTCCCATTCTGTCTCCGCTGTACCTCCTCGGCGTCCGGATCCTGTCGAAGGGCGCGCCATCGCGATCGCCCACGCACCCGGAATCAGTGATCAGGTCGCTGCGACCCGCACCCTCCATGCCTCGATCCTGCCCGAGTGCCGATTCCCCCAGCGCCTCGAAAGGAGGGCCGTCGCATGACTCCGCTGAACCGTCGGACGCTGACCGTCGCCGCCGCATGTCTGACGCTGATCAGCGTGAGCGCATGTGGCGCAGACGAGAAGGAGACCGCCGCGTCGGCCGACTCCATGACCGTCGAGAACTGCGGGATCGACGTCACCGTGGAAGCGCCACCGGAGCGCGTGTATGCCGCCTACCAGCCGGCCATCGAGATCGCGCATGCGCTGGGCATCAGCGACCGCCTGATCGAGACCGCCTTCCTCGACGCTCAGGTTCTGCCCGAGTACGCAGATGCCCAGGAGCAGGTGCCGTACGTCGAGAAGCTCCCCAGTCGTGAGGCGCTTCTGGCCACCGGGCCCGACTTCATCCTGTCGGGCTACAACAACGTGTTCACCGAAGACGGCGCCGGCGACGAGAGCTTCGGCACGCGGGCGAGTCTGACCCGGCTCGGCATACAGAGCTGGATCCTCAGCCCGCTGTGCCCCAGCGCGGACGGACTGTCGGACGAGGCGATCGACCCCGCCACCGTGAGCGTCGAGACGATCTATGACGACCTGCGCGACCTCGGGGCCCTGTTCGACGTCGAGGAGCGCGCCGAGCAGGTCATTGCCGATCAACAGCAGCGCATCGCGGCGGTCGACCAGGTGCTGGCCGGGGCGGACCGCCCGAGCGTCGCGATCGTCCTACTCGACGAGGGCGGTGGCATCCGCGTCGCCGGTGGCATCGACTTCGGTACCCAGATCATCGCGCAGGCCGGGGGCGTGAACGCCTTCGCCGACCTCGTCGAGCGACGCCACGTCGCGATCGACCTCGAAGAGCTGATCCGTCGCGACCCCGATGTCATCTTGACCAGCACCTGCTGCGACGCCTCCTATACCCGCCAGGACGGCGCCGAGGAGGCGCAGACGATCATGCAGAACCCGGCGCTCGCGGGCCTGTCGGCGGTGCAGAACGGTGCCGTGCATCCGTTCCTGTTCGCTGACCGCGCCGCCGGAGTCCGCATCGCCCATGCAATCGAGCTGCTGGCTTCGCTGCTGCACCCCGACCTGGCCCCGGCCATCCAGGACGAGACCGGACAAGACGGGGGCGAGTGAGGTAGGCGGTGACGACGGCGGCAACGACCCCCGAGCGATCTGCGGACGGTCCGGCCACGGCTGCCGGCGCGCCTGTCGTGCGCTCCGGCCTGCTGAGCGGCAACCGTACTCGCCTACTCGGGCTCGCGGTGGCCACGGCTGTTCTGGTGGCCGTGACCCTCGGCTCGGTCCTGCTCGGCACCCTGCCGGTCAGCCTCTCCGACGTCGTCGAGGCCGTTACAGGCTCGGCGGACAGCGACGTCGAGCGTGCGGTGCGATATATCCGCATCCCGCGGACCGTAACCGGCCTGCTGGCCGGGATGGCGCTCGGCGTCGCCGGCGCGGTGATGCAAGGTCTGACCCGCAACCCCTTGGCGGGACCCGGACTGTTGGGCATCAACGCCGGCGCGGCGCTGGCGGTGGTCTCGGCGATGGTCGGTCTCGGCATCACGAGCGCTGCCGGTTATGTGTGGTTCGCCTTCGCAGGAGCTGCGGTGGCCGCAGTCTTCGTCTACATGCTCGGCTCGCTCGGTCTGGGTGGTGCCACGCCGGTGAAGCTCGCTCTGGCCGGGTCGGCGTTCACCGCGCTCCTGGGCGCGGTCACCACGATGATCACGCTCCAGGACGCCTCCACGATGGAGGACTTCCGCTATTGGGTGGTGGGATCGTTGACCCGTTCGGACAGTGAAGCTCTGGCCGCGGTAGCGCCGTTCATCGCCGTCGGCGTCGTCCTGGCTGTGGGCCTGACCCGCGCGCTGAATGCTCTGGCTCTGGGTGACGATCTCGCCCGCAGCCTCGGTACCCGTGTGTGGGTCGACCGCACCGCGGGGGCTCTCGCCGTGGTTCTGCTTGCGGGTGGCGCCACCGCTATCGCAGGTCCGGTCGGGTTCATCGGGCTCGTGGTACCCCACATCGCACGGATGATCACGGGCTCGGACTACCGCTGGGTGCTCGCCTGGACCATCGTGCTCGCGCCCATGCTGCTGCTGATCGCCGACATCCTCGGACGCCTCCTGGTCCAGCCCGAACAGCTGCAGGTCGGGATCATCACCGGCCTGGTCGGCGCCCCGTTCTTCCTCTACCTGGTCCGCAACCGCAAGGTGGTCGGCACATGAGTTCGCCGGTGCGCCGCGGTCCAACCCGCGACACGCTCCTGGTGGCCCCGCGAGGTACCCCGGTCTCCTTTCGGATCAGCCGCTCCTCGGTGCTGCTCACCGTCCTCACCGGCATGGCCGCCGTTGCGGTCGCCACGGCTTCCTTGGTCCTCGGGGTGTACCCGATCTCGGCTTCCGACGCCCTCACCATCGTGGGCGGCGGAGGCACCCTCATCGAGCGCGAGGTCGTGCTGGGCGACCGCCTGCCCCGGGCACTGGCCGGGCTCGGTGTCGGCGCAGCCTTTGCGCTCTCGGGGGCCATATTGCAGCGCATCGCCGCCAATCCGCTCGTCAGCCCCGACATCATCGGCATCAATTCCGGGGCGGCGATGGGCGCATTGACCGTGCTGCTCATCGTGGGGGGCAGCGGTCTGCAACTCGTGTTCGGTGCGCTGGCCGGCGCGATCCTCGCTGCGCTGATGATCGTGCTCATCGCCTACCGGCGCGGTCTGCACGGCTTCCGGCTGGTGCTGGTCGGGATCGGTGTCGCGGCGATGCTCTCCTCGGCCATCTCCTATCTGCTCACCCGTTCCGACATCCACCGAGCCATGAGTGCCGCCGCCTGGCTGACCGGCAGCCTGGCCAATCGCAGCGGGCTGCACGTGACCATCATCCTCATCGCGCTGGCGGCGACGGTCCCGGTCCTGATCGCGATGTCGCGGCACCTACGGCTGCTCGAGCTCGGCGACGATCTCACCCGCACCCTGACCGGAACCGGTCAAGGCCGCAAGGTGCTGTTGCTCCTGATCGCAGTGGTCCTCGCCGCGATGGCGACCGCAGCTGCCGGCCCCATCGGTTTCGTCGCGCTGGTGGCACCACAGATCACCCGCCGCATCCTCGCCGAGCGGCAGGTCGGCCTTGCGCCCTCTGCCGCCGTCGGCGCCCTCCTGGTGGTCAGCGCCGACCTGGCCGGCCGCTCGATCTTCGCGCCGGCGGAGATGCCCGTCGGAGTCCTCACGGCGATCCTCGGAGCGCCGGTCCTGCTCTATCTCCTCGCCCGCGCCCACCGCATCGGAGCCGCCGGATGACACCGCAGCCAGCACACGCGACCCCGTCGGTCTCGTTGACGACCGAGCAGCTCAGCCTGGGCTACGGCTCCTCGCTGATCGTCGACCAGGTGAGCACGAGCCTGCCTGCCGGCCGGATCACGGCGATCGTCGGACCCAACGGGTGCGGCAAGTCGACACTGTTGCGGGGCCTGGCCCGCCTGTTGTCGCCGCAGCACGGCCGAGTCCTTCTGGACGGTACCGAGCTCACCGAGATGCCGGCGCGCACGCTGGCCCGCACCCTCGGTCTGCTGCCGCAGCAGCCCCTCGCCCCGGACGGCATCACTGTCGCCGATCTCGTCGGCCGGGGCCGGCATCCCCATCAACGGTGGTTCCGCCAGTGGAGTGCCGAAGACGAGCAGGCGGTGGCTGCCGCACTGGCGGCGACCGGCGTCGACCAACTGGCCGAGAGCCCGATCGACGAACTCTCCGGTGGCCAACGCCAACGCGTGTGGATCGCGCTGGCGTTGGCCCAGAATCCCGACATCATGCTGCTCGACGAGCCCACGACCTTCCTCGACCTGGCCCATCAGATCGAGGTGCTCGACCTGCTCGCTTCCCTCAACCACCGGCTCGGACGCACCATCGTGCTGGTGTTGCACGACCTCAATATGGCCAGTCGCTATGCCCATCACCTTGTGGCGATGCGAGCGGGGACGCTGGTGACCGCCGGACCGCCCAGCGAAGTCATCACTCCCGAGGTGGTGCGCGACGTCTTCGGTGTGGAGGCCACCGTGATCACCGATCCCGTCGCAGGCACACCGTTGGTCCTACCCCACCGGTCGGTCGACATCGAGGCCGCCCGGTGACCGGGCGCGTTCTGGTCGGCATGTCGATCCGCGAGGTCAACGCCGCCCGGGAGCTGGAGGCCGCCGCAACAGGAGCGGGCGCGCGGCTCGCCTTCCTGCAGATCGCCGAGCCCGCACTGTCGACAGTGCTGACCGAACTCGCCGACCGAGGGGTGACACGGATCGAGTTGCTCGGGGTGTGTTTCGGGCCGCTGGCCCCCGGCTTGTCGTGGCTGCGACGGGTCGCCGCGCACTGGTGGCGCGAGCGCGGCCCCGAGGCACCGGATGTCGTGATCGCTACCGTCCTGGTCGGCGCGGACGTCGCCGTCCCCGGTGTCATTGATACGGCTCTGCAGAGTGTACGGCCGGTCCGTGGCACCGAAGCGCCGGTCACCTCGCCCGCGTGGGAACAGGTGCCGCCGTATCGTCGCCACGTGACGGTCTGTCGGGGGCCGCGCTGCAGCGCGCGGGGTGCCGAGCAGACCTGGACGGCCCTCGCGGACGGACTGACGCAACGGGGGCTCAAGGACACCGAGGTCCTGATGTGCGCCGCGACCTGCATGTTTCCCTGTAATCAGGCCCCGGTCGTCGCCGTCCAACCCGATGACGTCTGGTACGGCCGTATCGGCCCGGCAGAGGTCGACGAGCTCATCGAAGTCCACCTCGTTGCGGGGACACCCTTGGACGGCGCACGGATCCGATAGGCCGAGATCCTGTCCCAGCCAAGCGTCGGCCAGGGTGCCTCTCGCTGCGTGGTCCCTGAGCGACGCCGCTCCGCGCCGGACCTCGGTCGGCGCCCGGCTTCACACTCATGTGTGCCGGAAGCCCCTACCTGTGCGATCGCGTGGATCGGGTTCCAGCCCCAGAAATTCCGCGCGGATGCGGTCCCACGCCTCGAGGTGTTCCCAGACCGGTTCATCGGTCAACTGTTGGGTATTGGTGAGGAACGGGGTGGGCAGCATGATCGTGAGCATCTGCTCGTCCCGGCCGTTGAACATGCGCAGACCCCACGAGGTGACGGTGTCGTCCTTGCCGATCCTGCGGTACAGCTCGGCGCGGCCGCAGCGGCGGATCCGGCCGAGTTCCGGTCCACTGGCGGTGTGTTCGCCGATGCACAGATGGAAGTGCCACCGGCCGAAGTCGACGGTGACGTACCCGTCGTACATCCCGATCTTCTTCGGTGCGTTCGGGGCCGCGACCTCCAGCGCCGAACCTTCGATGAGCAGACCGAACCACATGTCGTTCCAGTAGTCCTCGAACAGCAGCCGGATCAGACGCAGCAGGCTGTCCTCGTCGGTCGGCAACGGCCAACGCTGTTCACGCCCACCGTCCTCAGTGTCGAGCGTCTCGGGATCGAAACCAACTGTCACGGAATCTCCTTCGAAAGGTCCTTCGGCGGGGTAGGAAAGACGCAATCGCCGCAGACCCCGCCGGTGGGGGTGCGGTAGTACAGACAGCAGCTGCGACGTCGACCGGTCGCCGGGTCGATGGCGTCGGCGAGACGCGGATCGGACAGCAGTGAGTCGACGTGAGGACCCGTGGCGGAACCGATCACCCGGCCTGCACCGATCAAGGCCGATGCAGTGTTACCCCACAGCAGTCCGGCTGCGGCCTTGTTGGACCATGAGTCGACGAGCGGTCCGATCTGCCGGTCGAGCACCTCCACGGCGACACCGTCACCGAAATCCGGTTCGGTGATGTGCAAGTGCAGCCCGCCAGCGTTCCGCCACAGGAGCAGCTCGGGATCGAGCCGGACACACCGTCCGGAGTCGACGACGGAACCGATCGCCATCGACCACAAGCGTGCGACGTAGCCGAAGAAGAGGGTCGATACTGCCACGCGCGGTTCGGCGGTCCCTATCCGTGCTGCCATGTCGGCCACCAGAGCGTCGCGGGTCGCGGGGGTGCGTAGCTCGGCGGTGGGACGCCATCTGTCGTCGGCAGGGCCCGTGCTTACGCGGAAGTACGGGCCCCACACTGTAATTCGCTCAAGAGTCCCGATCGCATCAGACACGGTTGTTCTCCGCTTCCAGGTCGAACACCATCCTGCGAGGATCGAACCGCATGCGTCCACGATCGAACGCCGCCCCGATACGGCCAGATTCGGCGAGGGCAGCGGGGGTGTCGCAGGTCAGGGTCCGGTCGGCGTCGAGCAGCCACATCCGGTCGGACACCCGGAACGCGAGTTCGAGTTCGTGGGTGGACATCACGACCGCCAGATTCTGCTCGCGTGCCAGGCGTCCCAGTACATCGACGAGTTCGACGCGTGACGGAACGTCGAGGAACGAGGTGGGCTCGTCGAGTACCAGCAACGACGGATCCTGGGCGAGCGCCCGGGCGGCGAGAGTCCGTTGTCGCTGGCCATCGGACAGTTCGCCGAACTGACGGGACGCCAGGGGCGTGGCTCCCACAGCGTCGAGGGCCCAGTCCACCGCAGCCCGGTCCTCGGGGGACACCCGGGCGCTGGCCGGCAGGTGCGGCGTCCGGCCCAGGGCGACGAGTTCGCGCACGGTCAGCAAACCCGGGTCGATGCGATCGGTGAGGACCACCGAGATGCGGGTCGCGAGATCGGCGGGGCGCACCGTGGCGAGGTCCTCACCGTCGACGAATACCTGTCCGCCCAGAGGCGGTTGCAGCCCACACAGCGTGCGCAGCAAAGTCGATTTGCCCGCGCCGTTGGGTCCGACCAGCGCGGTCAGTTCGCCCCGTCGAGCAACGGCGGTCAGGTTCGCGGCGATCTTGGTGACCGTGTTCGCGCGGAAGGCGCGACGACGGGTGTAGCCGATGGTCAGATCCCGCAGTTCCACGCCGGCGGGGGTCACAGCGCCGCTCCCAGTGCTCCGCGGCGCGAGCGGATCAGGACGGCGATGACCACGGGTGCCCCCACGATCGCTGTGACGGCGTTGAGGGGGAAGACGGTGTCGGTGCCCGGCATCTGGCTCACGATCCCGCAGATCAGTGCCAGCGCACCACCGAGTAGCGCCACGCCCGGCAGGAGTACGCGGTGGTCCGAGGTGCCGAACGCCATGCGCGCCAGGTGCGGAACGATGAGGCCGAGGAAGCCGATGGGGCCACAGAAGGCCGTGGTGGCACCGGCCAGCAGGGCAGCGGAGATCACCGTCGTCAACCGGACGATGCGGATATCGATGCCCATCGAACGGGCGTATCCCTCGCCGAGGAGCAGAGCGTTCAAGGCACGCACCGTCAGCAGGGCAACGGCGATCCCCCCGAGTACGACGGGGACGAGCAGCCTCAGATCCGACCAGGTCGTCGCCGTGAAGCTGCCCAACCCCCATACCAGGAACTGCTGGCTTCGTTGCGGATCCGCATAGACCAGCAGGACGGATACCACCGCGGTGGTCGCCGACCCCAGCATCACACCGATCAGCAGCAACGTCACCGCGGATTTCACCCACCGCGCCAACACCACGATCAGCAGAAGTACCGCGGCTGCGCCGAGCGCCGCGGCGATCACCACCCCGGCACGGCCGAGGCCCGCCAGCCCTGCGGTGAACCCGCCGGCGCCGCCACCCCCGGCGACCACCACGACAGCGACACCGAGACTGGCACCGGAGCTCGCACCGAGAATGAACGGGTCGGCCAGAGCGTTGCGGAACAGCGTCTGCATCTGCAGGCCCGCGATCCCGAGAGCTGCGCCGACCGCAAGGGCGGTGACGGTGCGCGGCAGGCGCAGATCGCGTATCACCATGTCCCAGCGCGTATCTGTCGCGGAGCCGCCGGACAACACCCTCACGGTCTCGGCGAGCGGGACTGTCACCGATCCCAGGGTCACCGACAGTACCGTCGCGACGGCGACTGCGACCGCGAGAGCCACGAACACGACGGTGACGCGGCCTGCCCGAGGTGATGCGTCCAGCCGCCTATCGACCGCGGGCTCGGGTGTCTTCAGCACGGCGGTCATGCCGGCAGTTGCCGATAGAACGTGAACTCGTGGTCGGGCAGGAGATCGGGATGCAGGATCGCGACGAGATCCGCCAGGATCAGGTCGGGACGCAGCACGCCGCGCTCGTAGAAGTCGTTACCGCCGTTCGGTCCGAGTGCCTTGTTCGCGTTCCAGACCCGGCCGGTATCGACCGCGGCGAGCGATCCGTAGCGTTCGTCGTCCGCGAGAGCGTCACCGATGGAGGTCCAACTGTTGACCACCAGCCAGGTCGGAGCGTCGGCGGCCTGCGCGACCACGGCTTCGAAATCGAGGGGAAGCGAACCGGTGGTCGTCACGTCCTGCCACGGCCACTGCGCACCGGCATCGCCGAACAACCGGCCCATGTAACTGCCGCCGGAGGACATGTACCAGGTGCCCTGCGACATCCCGCCGAGCAACACGGGCACGGTCTCGACGTCGGCGGCCTTCGCCGCGACGTCGAGATACCGGTCGCGGATACCGTCGTAGACCTCGGCGGCCCGAGCTTCCGTGCCGGTGAGCGCAGCCACGACCTTGATCCACTCGGCTCGGCCCAACGGGGACGCCTCGAGCCATTCGGCGTTGGCGACCACGCCGATCCCGGCCTCGCGCAGCTGCGTGTAGGCGGGGTCGTCGGTGCCGCCGGTCATCACCACTTCGGGTGCGGCCAGCACGACGGCCTCGGTGTCGATCGAGGCACCTGCTGCGTATTCGGCGATGTCACCGGAGGCGATGCGCTTGATCACGGTGGTGTCGGAGACGTACGAGCCGTTCGAGACGCCGGTGAGCACATCGAGTTCGTCGAGCGCGGTCACCAGTGGCAGGTGGGTGGTCGAGCCGGAGTACAGGCTCGTGATCGGCACCTGGATCTGTTGGGCTTCGGCCAGCTCGCCCGCCAGCTCCGGGGCGGGTGCCCCGCACTTGACCAGCACGTACGACTCAGGTTTTGCGCCCGTGAACGGTTCGTTCACGGTGAGCACCTGGTAACTCTTTTCGTAGGTAATGGAGAAGTTCTCGGCGTCGACGATCTCGGACTTGTCGGGGAAATAGTCGACCGACGGGTCGAAGTCGGTGATACACCCGTCCGAGGCGGCGTTCTCGGTATCGGATCCCGCCGTCGAACATCCTGCGAGCAGAAGGCTCGCGGCGGTCAGCGCGATCAGGAGCTTCGGGAAGGCTGCGCGTACACGCATGGCGATTACGCCCTCTCTCGGGGAAGTCCGCCCCGGGCAAGGAGGTACGGCGACGTGAGTATCTGGCTCCCGGAGATCGTTCTCCGGTCACAGTGGCGGGACCGCGCCGGAATCACACCGGCTTCCTCGGGCGTCGTCGCAATGACGTGCCGAAATTAGCACACCCTGTCAGATGGTCGGTTTTGCCCTTTGTGCACGGTTAGGCACGACGGCGAGACATGAGGTGTCATGCAGGGACAGGGCCAGACCCCGCTTGAAAGTTCGAATGCCTCGGCCCAGCTATCGGTGTGAGGTCGGCAGGAGCCCGATTGCTGTGGGCGCGTGCTCTCGTGTGTTTCGGCCAGACTCCCGTTACTCCGCCCCACGTGTGCGGCAGAACTCCGACAAGCGAGGAGCATCAGGCATGTCGACGGAACGAATCTCGTCCCTCAGAACATCAGACTGCTCCCTTGCTTGAGTGAAGTCCGACTGCTGCGACGAGTCGCTGGCACAGCCGGTCGAGGGCTTCGATGATGGGTATATCGACGGTGCCGTAGTGCAACTGGCGGCTCGGTTGCCGGTCGGCGAGGGCAGCGAACTCGATCAGATTCTGTTGGGCCGTGCACATCTTCTCCGGCGCAGACAGCGCTGGGACATCACGCAGGTCGTACCGGCAGAGCGGCTGCACACGTCCTGGTCGCTGGGCGGGGTCGCGGGGGCGGCGCTGCGGACATCGCCACGGCACCGCGATATTGCCCATCCATGTGGTGCCGGTCCACGGAACTTGCCCGCACCCGGGACACACCGTCCGCAGATACACCTGATGGCGCAGGCAGATCGGCAGCAGCGGATTCGCCCAGCCTGCGTGCCACCACGGATCTGATTCGACCAGACAGCGGGGACAGTACCGCGCCCCCGCGGGATCGGGTCGAATCTGGCAGTGGTGAACCAGGTAGCGGGCCGCGGCGGCATCGATCGGTGTCCCCCACAAAGCGAGCGACAGCTCACCCATGGGGACGCCGAGGTAAGCGGCGATCCGCCGCTGATTCGCGCTCAGGTAGTCGAGAACGCGGTGATAGGCGACCGGACCCTGCACCACCTGCAACTCCCGCAGAATCTGCAGCGGAGAGAGCCGATACCGCGCACCGACGCGCATCAGCCATCCCGGCAGGTACTCACCGCGGTGCAGGTGCACGGTGATCGGCCACCGCTCCACCCACATCGCCACGACTGTCTCTGGACCTCGGGTGGTGTCGGGTCGAGGTGCGCTGGGCTCAGCCCGTGCGGGCAGCGGATTCGCTGGCATTGTCGACGGTCGCGGTGGTGATCAGCTCGGCGGTGACGGTTTCGACGCCGGTGGCGATCGCGAGATACGAGACGCGGTCGAGCAGGTTCGTCAGCGACGCGATCCGCCCTTGGGTGCGGCGGTGCACCAGCCGGGCGTGCTCGCACAGCATCCCGGCGCGGGCGTCGGCGAGGATGAGGTGGTCTTCGGCGGTGCGCAGCAGCGCGAGCCAGCCGCGCATCCCGGTGTCGGTGTCGATGCTGAACGGGGCGACCGGGCAGCGGGTGGCGCGGCGGCTGGTCTGGGCGTAGACGGTGTGCTCACCGAGCAGGCCTTCGTCGAAGAAGCGTTTGGCGGTCAGATTCACCCCGACGTAGACGAAGGTGGCGGCCATGTCGTTGGCCAAACCCTTGAGATGGTTGGACACCTCCAGGCCGTTGCGGTGCCGGAAGTCGACGAAGTGCAGATCGTCGAGCACGATCAACCGGGTGCCGCAGGAAGTGACGCAGTCCACCGCCAAGGCCCCGAGTTTCGAGGTGGAGGCACGGTCCACGGCCGGGTGGCCGTAAAGCCGCAGGATCTGCTGGTTGAGGCCTTTGAGGGTGACCCCGGCGCTGAGCGGGATGAACGCCACCGGCCACCGTTGATGCCCCTCCACGGTGAGGGGTCCTTCGCGGCGGAGAACACGGCGGTGGAAGTCGCGGGCGTAACGGGTGGCGATGGTGGTCTTGCCGAGACCGGGCTCGGCGTCGATGACCACCGAACCACGCAGCTTGTCGCCGTCCCGATACGCCGAGGCCATCACCTGATCGCAGATCCCGTAGGCAGCGGTGAGTTGACTGGTCTTGATCGTCGGCAGGTTCGCGTTCCACACCATCCGGGATTCGTTGTAGTCCTCGCGGTCCTCCTCCGACAGCCGGGACATCGCGGGGCGCGAGAGGATCTCGAACGGCGGGCGGGCCGGGGCGGTGACGAAGGCGTGCCATCCCTGTTTGCGGGAAAGCTGGTAGCGGGCGGTGCCATACGTCGTCAGCCAGGTGGCCCAGGGGTTCATTCGTCGAACACCTCGAAGATCTCCTCGTCGGGATGCTCCGCGTAGTACCGGTCGAACACGTCGATGTCGTCGACCACCTCCAACCGGTGAGATCGACCGGCGGCGAGTCCGTCGAGCAGCTCGGCGACTCCCGGCACGGACGCGGATTCGCGTTCGTCGTCGAAACCGGTCGGCTGTCCCTCGAGGTTCGCGCCTGGGCGGTGTGCGCTCAGGCGGCGGGCCAGGGCGCGGTCGCGGCGGGTCGCGACGTCGTCTCGACTCCACGCGAGCAACAGATCCCGTACCGCGGCGGCGGGATCGAGGTGGCGACGCTCGCGCACGGCGACGCGTTTGGCGTAGTCGGCGGCGTCCTTGCTGAACGGCTGGTTCAGGCAAGCGCCGTGCTCCCACACCAGCTGATGCCAGCGGTGGGTGTCCGGGTCCTGGAACCAGGCGTGCCGGATGTCGTGGTTATCGACGAAGATCGGTCACTTACCGGCGTGGACACCGACGTACGGGGAGCGGGCGGTGCGATACAGGCTGAGCCCGGGGCCGTCGTAACGCAACCCGTCGACCTCGACGCCGTAGTGCTGGATCGTGCGCCACCGCACATCGAGGAACTCGTACGCCAGATCCGGATTCGCCGGCAACAGCAGACCACCGGATTTGGCGACGCCGATCTCGAACATCTCACTCGGCGAGAACCCCACCCGCGGCAGTTCCGGTACGCACAGTCCGTCGTGGCGGGTGTGGTGATAGACCCGGCCCACCCATTCCCGGATGATCTGCTCGAGCTCACTGGCGTAATAGAACGCGGCGTCTTCGACGTCCTTGCCCCGCGAGTAGACGTCCGGGCCCTTGTAGGCGGGCAGGTGCTGCAGCAGTGATTCGCGCAGGGTACGGAAGAAGCGTTCAACGGTGGGTTTGTCGGTGGGCTTGTGCGGGATCGCCGGCTGGACGGTGATGCCCAGTCGGGCGCACACCCCGATCACGTGCGAGGACAGGTACTGCTTGCCGTGATCGACGACGATCGCTTCGGGCAGACATGCCGGTAGATCCCCGATGCGTTGCTGGGAGATCCCGTCCGGGGTTTCGGTGCCGACGAGCAGGTTTCGTGGCACCCCGTGATACGGCCAGACCTGATCCGGATTCGCGTCGGTGTCGCGGGCGGGAGTGATGCACTGGTACAGCACATTCGCCACGTCCTGGGACCGCGTCGACAGCGGTGTCAGGCGCAGGCCGAGGATGCAGCGGGTGTACAGGTCCATCGCCACGGTCAACTCGACCCCGACCCAGCGCATGGTGACCGGTTCCATCGCGAACACATCCAGGGGCGTGGTGTCGAGCACCACGTACTCGCCCGGACGGGTCGCGCGTAGCCGGCCGAGGACACCGCGGGGCCGATCGGCCACCGAGCGGCGGCCTTTCGCGCTGCCGAACGCGTGCCGCCCCTTCGACAGTGCCTTGAGCCGTTTGTAGGCGGTACTCTTGCCCGGCACCGGCACGACCCCTGGTCCGTATTCGGCCTCCAGTTCCCGGGCGATTGTGTCGATGACTGCGCCCATCGTCGGGGTCGAGGCTGTGACGTAACGGTCGAGCACTCTCACACATGCGGTGTCCCACCGTGGGTCCACGCCGAGGGTGTATCTGTTGCGGACACGGGCGTCGACCAAACCAGCGATGCCACCTGTTCGGTACTCGGCGATCCAGCGCTGAAGGGTCCGCACCGACACGCCGAGTTCTTCGGCCTTTGCTCGCAGTGTCGTTTTGAGCGGTGCTGCATCGCTTCCAACGGTTGTCAGTACGCAGCGAACCTGCTCGGCTCGTTTCTCCAGTTCATAGCGCTGCGTCGCGGTCAACGACGACAGCACGACGGCGGCGGGATCCAGATCAGGATCATTCGTCGCTGTCGGCGTGGCCATCGCACTATTGCGTGCACCGAGCTCGGCGATCGTCATCCGCTGCAATGTTTCACCAGATCGCAGAACGACCTCTGCGCCGGACAATCCGACGACTTCCCACGAGGAACCGTCGACCCACATCTGCACGCCCAGCCGAAGTTCGAGAACATTCGTCATGGTGCGTCCCTCACGGCCGTCAGTACCGACTGCCCGGACAACGGCACCAACAGATCCACCGACCAGATGCCAGACCACAACATCGCCAACACCGCCAACCGGCCGCCGGGCTTCTTCGCGGAGGCACTGACCTCGTCGAGGGTCATCCCCACGCGTGCCGTCGTCGTTGCCATCGCTGACAAAGAACCAGAGGCCACCCACCCGAATCGACGGGCAGCGCCGATCGTCCGGACGTTCGCCAGAACCACCGGATCGGCACCTGACCACACCTCGTAGGACCATCCCCGCGAGGCACACACTCGCTCAGTCCACGCGAACACCTGCGCTACCTCGTCGCGACGGGCGAACTCGGCCGGCTTGACGTCGACCACCGTGAATCCGCCGTCTATGCGTTGGAGCAGCAGGTCTGGCACATGCCGGCGCTTGGCGTTCCCGTCCGGGCCGCACAACCACATCGGCTGCGCCGCGATCCTCACCACCTCGGGTGCATAGTCCGCCAGCCACAACCGATCCAGCTCGAGCCTGCTCTCGTAGAGGACATGGGCACGGTTGGTGGCCGACCAGAACATCCCGGCATAGTGCCGCCGACGGGGAGGGCTGCGGACCTTCCGTACAGGTAGTCCCTGGATCATCCGACAGGGATCCGCTGCAGCGAGAGTCGTCGCGACAGGATCACCTGATTCCTGCACGTACCTGACCTCAACCTCGCTGGTCCGGGGCACTTTTACAGTGTCCGCCCGAGTGACATGAAACTTGGAAAATGACACGCCGGTGACACGAAATCTGGAAAATGACACGTTCCCGTGGAACCTACAACAACCGAAGAAATCGGGTGGACCTCCGCTCTGGGCCTATGTCACTCGTGGTTTGTGCGGGGTTGGTGTTGCTAATTGCCATTAGCGCACCATCGACCCCGAAACCCCAGCTGAGCGCGTTTTCCGGTGGAAACCTGTCCGAACAGGGCGGTAGGCTTCCGGTTCGTGCCCGACGACCTGCTCATGCGCCATCCGGACCCCTCCGACGCCTCTGTGTCGACCGCCGCGGAGCCCGCCACGCCGTCCGTGCCGGTCTTGCCGACCGAGACCCTCACGCAGGTGGCCGGGACAGCGGCGCGGTCGCGGTCCGAGTCGACCCGGCGTAACTACGCCGCCGACTGGGACCGCTTCACCGCCTGGTGCGGCAGGGAAGGACATGTCGCGTTGCCGGCGCATCCGCTCACCGTCGCCGCCTACCTCCACGAGGCCGCCGCCACCGTGACGCAGGCGGGGGAGCGGGCCTACTCACCCTCAACGTTGGCCCGCTGGGTCGCGGGCATCGGCTACCACCACCGCCGCGCCGGCCATCCCGCCCCCGGGGCCGACGAGCTGGTCACCGCGACCCTGTCCGGGATCCGCCGGGACTATGCCGCGGCGGGGGAGCGGCCCCGGAGCCCGCGGGTGCCGTTGCTGACCGCCGACATCGTCACCATCGTCGAGACGATGCGCGCCGACAGTGCCGGCTGGGCCGCGGAGGTCCTCGAACGCCGCGACTCCGCCATCTTCTTGGTGGGCTTCGCCGGGGCGTTCCGGCGCAGCGAACTCGTCACGCTGACCTGCAGTGACATCTCGCTGCACCGGCTCGACGGCCTGCACATCAAGCTCCGGAAATCGAAGACCGATCAGGAGGGACGGGGGAGCATCCGGGCCCTGCCGTTCACGCACAGTCATGCGAGTTGCCCGCCGTGCGCGTGGCTGCGGTGGGCGCAGGTCGTCGCCGCCTTCGACGCCGGGGGCCGCCCCGCCGTCATCCGGCTGCTCCGCACCGCCGAACCATTCGAGGCGCACGTGTGCCGGGGGTCGCGGCCGCGCATGGTGCCGTCCTCGCCGTGGCTGCGGGCGATCCGCAAGAACGGCAACCTCTCCGACACCGCCCTGTCGGGAGCGGCGGTGCACAAGGCGATCCGCCGCCGCGCCGAACAGGCCGGCTACGACCCCGAGATCGTGAAACAGCTCGGTGGGCATTCGCTGCGGGCCGGGTTCGTCACCCAGGCCTTCCGCAACGGCGCCTCCGCGCACGCGATCATGCGCCAGACCGGGCACAGCACCCCTGCCATGCTCGAAACCTACGCCCGCGAACACGCCCCGCTCATCGGCAACGCCGTCACCAACCTTGGACTCTGAACGCGATGATCGACGCTGATCGGATAGTCGACCGCCGCAACGATGTTCACGATGCGGACCTCGGCCTCCGCATCCCGGCTCGCTACCGGCACGACTGGGCGCTGTTCGCCGACTGGTGCACCGCCGCCGATCATCGACCGATTCCCGCCGCGTCGGAGACCCTGGCACTGTTCCTGCACGAGCACCCGGCCGCGGTCGCGACGCAGCGACGCCGCCTGTCGGCGATCAACGCCGTCCACACCGAGCACGGCTATCCCGCCCCGGGGCGGACCGAGACCGTGCGCCGCCGCCTCGACACCACCCGTGCCCAGCGTCTCGACCGGCTCCGGCGCCTTCTGGTGCAGCGAGCGGTCGAGCTACCCACCACCGGCTGGCCGAGCGGACTGTTCGGCCGCCGCGACGGCCTCCTGCTCGTCCTCGCCGCCACCGGCATGAGCTTCACCGACATCACCCGGCTGCGCCGCCGCGACCTCCGCCTCGATGGAGACGTTCTCGTCGTCACGACCCGGGCCGGCGAGCGTTTCCGTCTCGCGCCGGATCCCGAGAACGGGGACAATCCCGCCGTCGCGATCTATGAGCGGTGGGCGGAGATCCAGGCATTTCTCGACCTATATCCCGGCACGCATCTGCTGCGCCATCACCTCACCGACCCCATCGAAATCGTCACCGATCCGCTCGATGCGGAGCAGGCCCGTCAACCGCTGTTGTGTCCGATCGACCGCTGGGGACACCTCCCACACGGCCAACCCATGACTGCGCAGTCGGTGTCGATGCTGGTGCGGGCACACGTGGCCGGCCGCGCCCCGGTGCGGCGGGCGCTCCCCGTTCCCCTCCAGGACGACGTTGATACCTGGGTCGAACCGGAGATCGAACTCGATCCCGCCTACTACGAGCGCGGCATCGCCGCCCGCAGCCGCGATCACGAGGCACTCGAAGACCTTGCCGATGCCTTCGACGAGATCGAAGCGCGCACCGATGCGCTACTCGAGGACCTGATGGGAGTGCTGGAGAGGCTGTAGGCGTTCTCCCCCAAACTGCGAGCCAGTCCGGTCCACGCCATTCACGCGTGCGCAGTGCAACGATCCGTCGATATCCACCGCGGTACGGATCGGCATCGTGTGCGGGTGGGAATAACCGGTCGTATCATCCTGCCTCGTCCTCGGCCTGGTAGCGGGTCACCCGAGTGGACACCCACTTGCGGGAAAACCCCATTGCGCTGGCGATATGCGCGTTGGGCCAGCCACTCGGTGGCCCTCGACGAGGAGCAATCTTCCGAGATAAGTCGTGCGGGCATTACCGTAGGACACGAGAACCTCCGAGCGGATGTGGGCCTGAGACAAGCCCCCAGCTCGGAGGTTCTCTTCGCATCAAGTCGACACGCCTGCTGCCGACGTCCCGACCGGGTACAGCTAGCTGTACGAGGCCATGACGTTGGTGACACCGGACTGGAGCTTGTCCGCGGGCGGTCGATCGCCGACGGCAGTGTGGGGCCGGTGGTAGTTGTAGTGGATGTTCCACACCTGCAGGGCCTCAGAGCGCTGGTGTTCGCTGGTCCAGGTGCGCGCGTAGAGAAACTCCTCTGCCAGGATTCGGTTGTAGCGCTCGACCTTCCCGTTGTG
This sequence comes from Rhodococcus sp. PD04, assembly GCF_035918275.1. NCBI lineage: Bacteria > Bacillati > Actinomycetota > Actinomycetes > Mycobacteriales > Nocardiaceae > Rhodococcus > Rhodococcus sp. PD04. Next base: position 437,927 of record NZ_CP142144.1, read on the forward strand.
GCGTGGGGTGTACGGGGTGATCCGCTGATGGCGGGCACCGTGGAGGACCTTGACGAAGTCTTTCGCCCGGTAGCAGGACCCGTTGTCGGTGACTACGCGGTGAATGTGGGCGATGCCGTGCGCGGCGAAGAACGCCCGGGCGCGGTGCATGAACGCGATTGCGGTGGAGGACTTCTCGTCAGTCAGGGCTTCTGTGTACGCAACTCGGGAGTATCCGTCGACCGTCGAGCGCAGGTAGACATAACCGGCGCGCGCGCCAGCGGTCTTGGCTCGGTCGACCGCCTTGGCCTGGACGGAGCCTCGGCCGTGGGCGCGCCAACCGCCGCCGTCGGGTATGCGGCCGACCTTCTTGACGTCGACGTGGACCATGTGGCCGGGCCAGCGGGCAACGATCCGTCGTGGTGCGCGGTTGCTCTCACCGGACGGGTCGAGGAAGCTGCGCCGGTTCAACCCGAGGCGGGCCAGGTGCCGGCTGACGGTCCGCACCGAGATGACGACGCCGTCATTGGCGAGTTCGAGGGCGATGCGCCGGGCCGACCACTTCCTCTCGCGGCGCAGGTGCTCGATCCGGGTGACGACCTCTGCTGCGGTGGCAGTGGGCTGGCGGTGCGGGACGCTGTGGCGATCGAGCAGACCGCTCTCACCGAACTCGCGGTACCGGTGCACCCATTTGCTGGCGCAGGCGCGAGAGATCCCCATCTCGGCAGCGACGTGGGAGATCGGACGAGTCAGACATCTCTCGACGAGCCGTCGACGGCCTTCCACAGACAACGGGGCGTTGGGGTGCGTCATCGTCAATTCCCGGCTGCTTCCGATCGGAAGCCGGAGATGATCGCGAATAGCTCAGACCACTGTTCGGGTGAGAGATCGCGCGGCAGCGGTGTGCCCCGAAATCGTTGTTCGGCGAGCCACTTCTTGACCGCCGCCTTCGCCGGGGCGCCAGCAGCCCTCGGTAAGATCTGATGCAGCCCATGGCCTTTGCTTGTGAACACGGAGTGGACGAAGGCGCTATAACGGGTTCGTAGGGCGGGGTCGACGAGTGGATCGATCCGCCGAGTGATGGTCATCAGCCCTGCATCGACTCCAGGTCGTGGCGCGAATGCCGATGCGGGAATACGGCCGGCCAGGCCGTAGTCGTACCACGGCCACCATTGCGCCGTCATCATCGTCGCGCCACCGACCGCCGCGCGGCGTCGTGCGACCTCCCACTGCACCACCAGGACCGCTGTCGTCCAGTGTCCGGCGTGCAGGATGCGCCGCAACATCGCCGTGGTGTGGTGGAAGGGCAAGTTCCCTACGAGGGTGTGCGGTGTTCGTGGCAGTCGGTAGCGCAGGAAGTCGGCGTGCACGATCGTTGTAGTCGGGTTGACGCGGCGTTCAAGCGTTCGCGCATGTCGTGGATCGATTTCGATCGCTGTGATCGGACGGCGTAGCGCCTGCAAGGGCAATGTCAACGCCCCACCGCCGGAGCCGATTTCGATGATCGGCCCGTCCGTTCGGGAAACGAGGTCGACGATCATGTCGACCGCATTGCGGTCGGTGAGGAAGTTCTGGCCGAGCTCGTGGCGGCCGGAACGATAGGTAGGCATGGGGTATGAACTCCGGGCGATTGTGGGGTGGCCCGGGCAGCACAAGGACGCCGCCCAGAACTGACGTGCTGAAAGCGGCGGAGTGTGTTGAAAGTTCGCTCCGCCGCTAGAAGCGGCGGAACTCGGTCACTGCCATGCTTGTACCTCCCACGGCCGCACCCTACAACATCGGTGCCATCACGCGCACAACGTCATGACCCGCAACACCTAGGTAAAGCGCCCCCAGGCGACGGGAAATCATCTGTCTTTGCCCGTCAGCTTCTGGCTTCACCTTGAAGCCGTCCGGCCACAGCCGAACAGGAGAAGGATCAGCACGCTTCCGCCATGGGCGAGCACGCCGCGGAGATACCGTTGTGCTTCTTCCATGTCAGCTCCCAATCTGTAATGCCAGGTTGTGCGCGTAGCGGAAGGGCAACTGAAAGTCACGACGATGCCTTGTTTGTGACGATGTCGTGCCTCTGGATACGGACCGGGCCTGGGCCTTGTGCGCTGAGGGTGTCGTCGGGGTTCAGGAGGAGACAGGCCTTCATGGACAGACATCCACAGCCGATGCAACCGGTCAATTCGTGTTCGAGGTCCTCGATCTGGCGAAGCCGTTCCTCCAGTTGACGTTTCCACAGACGCGAGACGCGTTGCCAGTCCTCGTGGGTGGGCGCATGGTCGGTCGGTAAACCGTGGAACACCTCTTCAACGTCTGCAAGCGGTATACCAAGTCGCTTGGAGACGATCAGGAGGGAGATCCGGCGAAGCATATGCCGCGGATACAGCCGTCTGTTGGCGGAGTTCCGTGCGCTGAAGATCAACCCCTTACGCTCGTAGAAACGCAATGCCGACGCCGATACGCCCGTTCGCCGCATCACCTCCCCGATGGTCAGGGGCTCGGTCGAGTCGATATGACGTCCACAGGCTTCGCCTGCTTCATTGTTGGTGTCCGTCATGACATGGCACCTACATCGTGTCCGGGTTCCGGGGAGCGCATGAACAACAGCACAGCGATGGACGCGGAGAGCAGGAGGCAGACACCGCCGACTCCGATCTGAGTGAAGTGCCACGACGTGGTCAACGCGTCCACCTCGGCGTCATGGGCGGTGTCGAGGCGGCCCGCGCTCACCGCAGCCGCGCGTTCGGGGTCACCGAGCTGATGGGAAAGGAACCCGATCAGGGCGGCGCTGAAGGCGGCGATCACGAGGGCCTCGGCTGCTCCGCGGAGGGTATTGAGAAACCCTGCCGCCGTGCCGACAAGGCGTGCAGGAACAAGGCTCATTGCCTGGCCGTCGGTGATTCCGAATGATGCCCCCATACCGACACCGATCATCAGGAGCGGTACCGCGATCAGAGTCGTCGTGTTGTCGGGGCCGAGCATGAGCAGGCCGAAGTTCCCGGCGACGACGAGCCCGAGTGCGATCATGATGATCAGTCGCGCGGAGACGCCTTTGTTGACCATGCCGACGGCGAGGACAGGGGCCACCAATACCGGTGCGGTCAACAGCAGCATCGTGAGCCCCGCGGTCACAGGTGTGAAGTCAACCGCTGCCTGTAGGTAGGTGGGGAGGAACACCAGAACGCCAAGGAAACCAATCGAGGTGGTCAGCGTTGCCAGGCACCAGCCCATGAACCTGCGGTGGGCGACGAGTTCGGGTGCCAGCACCGGGGCGCTGCTGCGCCGTTGCACGATGGCGAAGGCGACGAGCCCGATTGCTCCGAGAACGAGTGTGAGAAGGACTATGGGGTGCGTCCAACCGAGCTCAGGTGCTTCCAAGAGTGCGAACATCAGAGCGCTGAGGGCTACGACGAACAGGACGCTCCCGACCCAGTCGGTGCGGACGTCGTTCGCGCGGGACTCAGGAAGACGTCTTGCGCCGAGGACGATGCCGAGGCCAATGACCGCGAACACGACGAAGCTCCCTCGCCAGCCGGTCAGCGAGATCAATCCTCCGACCAGGGTTGGGCCGACAGCGATGCCGACTCCCGCCATCGTTCCCATGAACGCGAATGCGCGGTTGCGGGCGGCACCGTCGTAATTCGAGGCCAGGAGCGCTCCGCCAGCAGCCATGATGCCCGCACCACCGGCACCGGAGACGATACGTGCGATATCTACCACCAGGATTGTGGGTGCCGCCGCCGTTGCCAGAAACCCGGAGGAGAACACGATGGCTGCGGCGACGAACATCCGGCGACGACCTACGCGGTCTGCCGCAGCGCCCGCCACGAGCGTCATCGCTGCGAACGCGAGGTTGTACCCGGCAACCACCCAGTTCAGTGCCGAACCGGATGCGTCGAGGTCACGTCCGAGATCCGGCAGGGCAATCGCGGTGCCTGAAATCGACATCGCTACCAGGCCAACGCCGATCAATACGACAGGCAGCGTCAACCGTGACGGTGTCGTTGGTGCCGCGCGTGTAGAAGCGTCGGAGACAGTAAAGGATTCCACGGTGAGGCCCTTTCTTCGCGGGCGCGTTGCCCGTGACATGACCACACCAGCACCTCAACCATGGTTGAGGTCAACTCTAATGTTGCCCCTGGAGAATGGACACCAGATTTCCTGCCGTGAGTGTGAGCGTAGCCGATGCGGTCATTCGTCGTTCGAACTCGATCGGGGTCAGATAGCCCAGCGCGGAATGACGCCGCCGCCGGTTGTAGTACGACAACCACTCGAACAACTCCAGACGCGTTCGAGCTTTCGATGTCGGTCCTCGTCCATGTAGCGATTCACGTTTCAGGCTCTGGAAGAACGCTCCGCCAGGCGTTGTCGTAACTCGAAATCGGCCGCTGACCGGCGCAGGACTCCCGTTCGAGCTGCCGCTCCTTCTCTGCGCTGCGCAGCCGGGTGTTCTCCGCTCGCAGGCGTGCCAATTCCCAGGCTGGGGTTTCGACGCCGGCTCTGCGGTCCGACTCGACGGGGATTCCTACCGTCTGCGTGATCACCATGCCCGGTCGGAAAGCTCTGGGAGACCACCCCGGCGCCCGACAACCGCTACAGTGAACCCAGTTCATGGCCGGGCGCTTTCACCGAGCGCAGTTGAGCCCGTTCGAGGATCTGGCGCACTTTCCGTGAAGGCGACAGCATGCCGCTGACTAGCGGTCACCAACGATGGGCCAAGATCATCTCGGCGTGACCTCGCGCCTCTGACAGTCCTCCTGCCCCATCTGTAAAGCGTCGTCATCGACGCCGTTCATCTGAGCGATGCCACAATCGGCGATCACGGCCCATCCCCGAGGCAACGAGGGGCGGTGCCCGAAGTGCGGCACCGCCTCGAATCGGGTGCATTCACGGTATCGACGTCAGCCCGCCGACACGATCATCGGCGCATATCCGGTCATCCTCGATCTCGTGGTCCGCAGATTCTTCTGCGACGACGACAGCTGTAATGCAACGACATTCGCCCAGCAGGTACCAGGACTAACACAGCGCTGGGCTCGACGAACGACAGTGCTCGACACGATGATCGAGGCGATCGGACTGGCTGTGGACGATGGGTGCACTGCGTGCACGCAGTGCACCCATCGCGATCCGCGCGCACTACAGGTCACGCGCCCGGATCGAGGCGGTCGGGCCTCACAGGAAGGTTCGTGCTGACGTCACAGCTCAAGATCAGGACCGGGACCACGGCTTGCGCCGGGTGCTTCCGTCCCGTCGGCAATGGCCCTGTCTTTCGTTCGGTTACGACACGTCCGTAGGGTCATTCAACTGCGGCTCGTATAAGCATCTTCATGGATGCCACCGTGCTGCTGGGGTGCCTCACGCTCATCTTGTCGGTTGGTTTCAGGCGAGTGATCTCGATACGGGCGATCGTGTTGTCCTCGAACGTGAACATGATGGCCGCGAGGGGGTGCCCGCCGGGGGCTATGACCGCGGCGGCGGTGCCATTGACGAGCAGTGGGATGCTCGTGTGAATTCGGTCCATGAAGTACCGGGTCTCTTCGGCCACAGCGCGACTTCCGAAGACTTCGCCGGATCCGCCCTCGGGAAGCATCGCTGAATCGGCGGCCCGGACGACGTCGGGTGCCATCAGCGCAATGAGGGTGTCCATGCGTCCGCCGCGAGCTGCCGCGAGGAACGCGTCAACGATTCGCCAGTGACCCGATGTTCGTGTGTGCTCTGCAGCGGATGCCGCATCGGCTCCTTCGAGGCGTTGCCGTGCACGGCTGGCTAGTTTCTTCGCGTTCGTCGGCGTGGTCTCCAACACGAGGGCAACCTCGTCGAACGGTACGCGGAACAGGTCGTGCAGGACATAGGCCACGCGTTGAGTCGCGGTGAGCTGGTTGAGGAGCACGAGGAGTGCGCGTGAAATGTCTTCACGCCGGAGGAACTCCTCGTCGGCGGCGAGCTGATCATTGGGGATCGCGTCGGCGAGAAGTGGCAGTTCTCCGCGTCGGTTCCGTGATCGCAGCTGGTCGAGACACAAGCGGGCGGTCACGGTGGTGAACCACCCGGCCGGGCTGTCGATCTGTGAACGGTCGACGGCGTTCGTGCGCAGCCAGACAGTCTGCACAGCGTCCTCGGCGTCTTCGAGGGAGCCGAGGATCCGGTGGGCGAGTGAGAGTAGCCGAGGCCTCGCCACCTCGAATTCGTCAATCAAGTCCACGAGAGCGGTCACCTTTCGGTCGTGCCGGGCGTCATGAATGGCGACCAACCGGAAATCGACAGCCCTTGCACGTAGGAGACACTCATGAGCGTACAGATCATCGAGTTCGGCACCGAGCCGCATCGAGTAGGCGAGGTTGAGGAAGCAATCAGGAATCTGTTCGCCGCCGTCGAGGCGGCCGCGCCTGCAGGCATCGAGTACACGGCAGCCCGCATCGGCGACAGCGCGCAGTTCCTGCTCACGCTCACCCTCCCTGATGACGCTGCCAACCCGCTCCTCGAGATCCCCGAGGCCGGCGCGTTCCGGGGCAAGGTGGGTCAGTGGGCCGGTGGCCCGGTGCCACCGTTCACGCTTCACTTCATCGGGCGGTACACCGCATGAGCGAGGCGGCTTCGCCGGCGCTGCTGATCATCACGGTCGTGTGCGTCGTCGCCAACGCCTTCATCGTTGCTGCGGACCTGGCACGGGCAAGATTTGTGCTGGCGAACTCGGCGGAGGTCGGTGTGCGACCTGGGACGCTGCCGTACCTTGCCGTGCTGAAGGGTGCCGGCGTAATCGGCCTGGTGGCGGGGCTCGCAGGTGTCACAGCCCTGGGCCTGGCCGCTGCAGGGGGACTGGTGCTGTTCTACCTATGCGCGGTCGCAGCGCACGTTCGGGCATCGGTATTCCACAATATCGCCTTCCCGGTGCTCTTCTTGGCTTTGGCTCTGAGCGCTGCCACGTACTTCGCCCTGGTCACGGCTTGACGCAGGCGACGGAGCAACCTTGCGATTCCTCCCTGGCCGGCCTTCAAGAGTGTCCTATTCAAAGTGGACGAAATGGCCTGGGACCCTTTGCGCTTCGCTGCTTGGTTCGGCGTTCCCTCTCGCCGGTCTGAATAGCGGTCGAGGCGCGGGTGACCGAATTGACTGGTCAGATGTCGGCATTCACGCAATAGGCGGGATTGGTGTCTGTTGGTAGAGCGCCAGTCGCCACTGCCCGTCGCAGCGTGTGTAGACGGTCGACATCAGGGCGTGGAAGTGGTCCTCACTGCCGCGGGATGCGCGCCCTGTGTAGATCAACGCGGCGGTGTCCGCGTCGATCTCGACCAGGCGTTCGTCGCTGATGTCGTACGCCTGCCATGGCGGCGCGTCGTTGAGAGAGGCGATCACCGCCTCGCGATCCATGGCCAGACCGTGGGCGAGGACCATCACGGCATCTGGAGTCATGAGCCGGCCGTAGAAGTCCGCACCCTTCCCGTCACACAACGAGGACCAGCCCTGATGTTCGAGTTCCAACAGTTCCGCGATCTCCACACCGCCACGGTAGGTCATCACTCCGCGGCCGACGGGCGAACGGGCCGAGACGGTGTCAGCCCTTCCCGCCAAGCCCTCCGCGGGTGTTACGGTCCGCCCGTGGCCGACGATGTCGACGAGAAGCTGACCTCCGACACCACGATGACCGGGCGTGCGCGGATCGAGGAGCTCGACGTGATCCGCGGATTCGCGCTCTGCGGCATCCACGTGGTCAACGTCTATCAGCAGGTGGTGTTCGCCGCGGTCTTTGGCGACCAGCCCGGACTGGGGGTCACCACAATGCCGGCGATCGTCCGATACGGCTTCTACGAACGCTTCCTCCCCATCTTCACCTTGCTCTTCGGGGTGAGCTTCGCGATCTTCCTCGCCTCCGCCGGTAACCGGACCGACCGGCCACGAGCCGTCCTTGCCAGGCGCCTCGCGGTGCTGGCGGTGTTCGGCGCGCTCCATCAGCTGTTTCACCCCGGCGAGGCACTCCTTCCGTACGCCGTCTTCGGGCTCGTCGTCCTGCTGCCCGCTTCCTACCTCCGGCCGCGCTGGGCGCTCGCCGTCGGCCTCGTCCTCCTGCTCGTCGGAGCACAGACCGTGGCCGGATACGGAGTGATGCCCGGACTCCTCGTCCTGGGCTTCGCGCTGGCCGGCCTGGGGGTCGCCGACGCGCTCGGCGACCATACTCGGCGGTGGGCTCTCGCCACCGCGGTGCTCGGCGCCGTGACGGTCGCCTACTGGAGCGCAGTCGCCGCCGGCATCGAGCTCCCCCGCTTGTCGTTCGGGGCCACGTCGCTCCCGTCGCAACTCGCAGGAGTGGTCACCGGCCTGTTCTACGTCTGCCTAGTGGTTCTCGTCCTGCGGACCAGTACGGGTCGCGTGCTCTCCTGGGCCCTGGCCCCGATGGGCCGCATGGCGCTGACCAACTACCTTTTCGCGACGGTGCTCATCCTCGTGTTCTCCCCGATGCTCGGGATCGACGGGCTCGACGACTGGCCCGCCGTAGCCGGGCTGGTACTCGTCATCATCGCCGTAGAAGTCGGGGCCAGCCGCGTGTGGCTTGCCCGATTCCGCTTCGGCCCCGCAGAGTGGCTGTGGCGCTGCGCGACATGGTGGAAAATGGTCCCGAACTGCCGGTGACACCGAGGGCTGCCGAAGGCTGTCGGAACTATCTGCAATGCTGCGCCATGTGAAACTCGTTTGATGTTGCCGGCGTCGTTAGGGGGCTGATGCCTCCGCGATGGGTGAGCTTCTGCGCGACGGTTTTCCTCGGCAGGATGGTGCTGTTCCTCGGCTGGCCCAGCGGGTGTTTCCCGCCTGGACACAGGCGCGTGCCGAACGGATCGCGAGCATCGTGGTGGACATAATGATTCCCGATGTCCCGGTATCCCAGAACCCGCATCATGCGCCAGCATCAGTCGCTGAGTCTCCAGCTAACGGCTTGGACTTTACATAAGAGCGCCCTATCGGCCGGCCGGGGCGGGAGGTGAGCTAGCGGGCAATCTGCGCAGTGGTGTTCGTTGTCCTGATCTCGGTGGCGTCGTCACTGTCGCATGGTGTCTCGTCGTCCTTCGTGGTCGGTGGCCCACTCGTCGCAACGTAAAACGCACGAGTATCCGAGCCTACTGCCCACACACCAATGGGGCGGTTGGAGCCGGGGTTGGCGGCGCCGCTTGTGGGTAACCGACGGGTGTAGGGCGGTCGGTACCGCAGCGGTAAGGGTCGCCGATCGAACACATACGACCGAACGCACAAAGAGAATGGCTCATGGCAGACGAACGCACCGGTGGTCCGTCCGAAGGCGTCAAAGGTGTCGTCGAGGACGTCAAAGGAAAAGCGAAAGAGGCCGCAGGAGCGGTGAGCGGGAGCGACGAGCTCACCCGCGAAGGACGTGCCCAACAGGACAAGGCCGACAGCCAGCGTGAGGCTGCAGCAAAGGAAGCCGAAGCGGAGAAAGCTCGCGCCGAAGCGGACGTCGACGAAGCACGCCAGCGTAAGCACCAGTAGGAGCCCACGCTACCGGGCGTTGCGATGCAACCCGATATCTGGCCGCTGCGATCAGTGCGAGATGCTTGGCAGCGCAATTCGATCCGTACATTCCGACTATTGTGGCCGGGGATTTCAATCAGTGACTTCCGCGTCGGGGCCCACCGGAACAGTGTACGGGGCGACTGTGCCATGTGATGTCGCGCTGGACGCTGCACACCGCTGACGACCTCGAGCAGGGCCCTCGATCGACCACATTGCCTCGAACTTGCGCTGTACCTCGGTGCACACCTGGTCGCGCCGCGACGAGTGGAGGCTCTCGAGCGATCAGGCCGGTGTGGCGTGCACCCTGCGTCATACGGCCCGGACTCGCTCACCCCATGAGCAAGTTCCTGTGCCGAGATGGCAAAAGAATTCTCGCATATGTTAATTCAGGTAACAGGCACTGTGGGTAACGGAGTTGTCCGGACGGCGATCGGCGCCTGGTGTAGCGACAGGATCGAAGCGACGAACCTTCTCCGCTCGTCGCCGGCGAGCGAATTGCGAAGCAAATCAATTCAATACGATCTGATCATCAGACGATGCGGTGCCTTCGTCGATGGTGCAAGGGATTGCCTCTGCAAGGCCGCGCTATTCTCCGCGGTACTATTGCGTTCCTTTGCATTGCCACGGTAACTTCTTTGGGGTTCGGTGTGATTCCTTGCAGGGGAGGGCAAGTGTCGCCCGGATGTGCGCCCTGCACGGTGCCGGCCGGCTATCCCCCCGACCGATGTCGACACCGTTGTCGGGCGTAGCTGTGTCGATGCCCGCCCCCCACGCATCGGCATGTGTTCCGACGCTGTTCCCCTGTCGCGTCGGAACCCCTCCGTCGGCGCGGCTGTGTCCGTCGCCGCGCCGACGGAGCCACCTTCCCCTAGCGCCCATGCCGTGACCGTTGCGGCCGTTTCGGACCTTCGCTGCGCTGTATCCGACAGGTCGGTGCGGCGGGCGGCGGACCGGTCTCTGCCAGCGCAGCACCGGTTGTCGTGGGAACACCCGGTCGACGGGGGTGTCGGCCCGTCCCAGGCCGGGGGTGGCCTGGAAGATCAGCTGCTGATGCAGGGCGGAGGTGCCCTGGTTGATGGCTCCGCCGACGAGAGCGGCATTGGGTTGTTCGAGCTCGATGGGGCTTTGGATGACGCGGCCGAGGATGCTGCCGGTGAACCCTGGTGCATGTAGTTCGACGACGGTCTGGATCCGGTCGGCGAAGCGTTCTCGCCGCGCGGCGGTCCATTCGAGGTCTCGGCGGGGGACGTGGGTGTACGCCCACACGGCTTCGGTGCCCGGTGGCGAACGTGACGGATCGGTGGTGCTCATCTGCCCCATCAAGACGAACGGTCGCTCCGGCAGTACGCCCTTACGCAATTGCGTGTGATAGACCGCAAGCCCGTTCATGTCGACGCCGAGATGAACGGTGCCTGCTCCGGAGGCGACCGGGTTCGACCAGGGGATCGGGCCCGACAGCGCCCAGTCGGCCTTCACGGTGCCGTCGTCCCACTCGAAATGCTGCAGGTCGTGAATCAGTCGGGCAGGCAGATGCTCCTCACCGATGAGACGACGATAGAGCGTCGGAGCGGGGACATCGGCGAGTACGGCGCGAGTGACCCGGATCTGTTCGTCGTGGGCGTCACGGACGCCGACTCCTCGGCCGTCCCGCACGAGGATGCCGGTGATCTCCCGCCCGCATTAGACGGTGCCGCCGCGGTCGGTGAGCCGACGGACCAATGCTTCGGTGATACGTACCTCCCCGCCCTCGGGCACGGGAAAGCCGACCGTTTGTCCCAGCATGGTCAGCAGCCACCCGAACAGAGCGCCGGCAGCGTCGTCGGGACCCAGATCACTATGGACGGAGTTACCCGCCAACAGTATTCGCGCTCTGGCATCCCGCGGACGGGCCGAACGGAACGGATTTCGGCGCCCACGGCGAATTCGACGACCGTGCCCGGACCTCGAGCGTGCAGGCCTGGCTGTCCCGCCATCACGGACTGCTCGCGGCGTCGGTCACCGGCGCACTCACCGCCACCGGGATGGCTCTCGCGGCACGGCCCCGCATTACATGATCTCCCGGCCACGGCACCCGGTCACGGATGGATCGGCCACAACAACGTGAGCGCGTCCTCGGTGGCCGGCTCCCCGGCGGCATCCGCAAAGGCGTCGAGGGCGACCGCGAGGTCGTCGCGCTGCGAAGCGCTCAACCTTTTCAATACCGCGGCGATGGCATCACGCCGATGGTCTGTGACGGTCTGTACGAGATCGGCACCGGACGGCGTGAGCGTCAAGGCGAGTCTGCGGCGATCCTCCGGAGCATCACGTCGATCCAGCAATCCGGCCTTGATCAATTTATCTACTGTTCGACTCGCGTTGGAAGGATCGACTCCGAGCTCGTCTGCTACGACCGCGAGACTGAGCGGGCCGCGGGTGCCCACCAGCACGAGAACGCGCAACTGCGGAATGCTGACCCGATCCTCCACTTCGGCAACCGACGCTGCCGCAATTCCCACCAGTGCGCGCGACGCCCACATCACCGCATCGACCTGCCGATCGAACTTCTTCTTCGAACGTCGTCGGGAAGAAGAGCAGGGCGGAGCGTCCACGGGCGTCATCCTCCGTCAGTCCCTGCAATACCGCAACCATTGTATCCGCGCAAAGAATTCACCCAGGGCGACGTTTGCGTGCCCCCGCCGGGGGTGCCGCCGAGACTATGACGTCGACGGACCGCATCGGAAATCCGTGGGGCACTCGCCCCCCGTACGGCCCCGGACAGGAGTGGCCGACCCGAGTCGATTCTTTTCTCGCCGACGGGTTGACCGAGGACGAGGTCGACCGATGGGTGCAGTCGGCGAACTGCGCTCATCCGATGGCGGGATGCTCGCGCCGGTGGGTCTAGACAATTGTCGCTGCGCCGGGGTTCCTCGGCGCGTTCTTGAATCAGCGGGCGACGTCGATGACCACGCGGGCCGGGTCGTCGAGGGAGTACACCGCGAAGGGCAGGTTCGGATCGGTGAGGCCGATGAAGGACTGGGTGGCGCCTTCGAAGATCGTCGCGCCGGTGACCTCGACGACCGCACCACCCGCTCGCCCCCGGACCGGGAAGGGACCGGTGTAGGGCGTGACCTCGCTGGTGAACGGATAGGCGGAGCCACTGATCCGGACCTCGAGAACCGAGTCGCCGGCGACAGGCGTCGGGTCGCCGCTGCCGACCTCGATTGCCCGGTCGACATAGCCGACCCGCCAGCCGGGGGTGCCGCGGCCGTCGAGTTCGTAGACCACCCGATCGAACCCCTCGTGGGCGCCGGTGCGAATGTCGGTGACGGTCAGCGCCGCGTCGGCGTCGGCCGGTGCGGTCTTGTCCGCCGCATCGACCGGGACGGTGCCAGGGGTATGGGTAGTGGTGGCCACCGCGACAGCGGCGGCCGGGACGGGATCAGCCTCATCGGAGGCGGCCGAGCATCCGGTCAACACCACCGTGGTGGTGGCAGCAACCGACATGATGCGGATGTGAGTGGTGGGATTCATGCTTTGAGAGTGACCCCTGTGCAGTCAGGACAAACCGGGCCCGGTCCAGATCCACACAGGACGCCGACACGGACGAGAACCTCTGCCGCGCAGAGTCGTCGCGATGTCATTGGCTCGCCGGCAGGGGTGGGAGCGGCCGCTCGGTGGGCAGCGGTTCGTTCGGGGTCCAGGCGTCGAAGGGCACCTCGAAGGTCACCGTGCCGGCTCGTTCGAAGGTGAAGGTCACCGGGTGGGTCAGGCCGGGTCGGATCGCTTCGGCGGGGAATCGGCCGCGCACCGTCAGGGGCCGATCCGGTGCCGCGGTCGGTCGGAGTTGTTCGATGGGTTGCCCGGCGGCCAGGGAGCTGCCGGGCAGCAGTTCGCGTGCCTGATCGGAGGCCTCGAGTGTCAACTCTCCGGCGGGTGAATCGATCGAGACGAGCCGGTCGGTCGTGGAGGACTGGTTGACGACGGTGAAGGCCAGGGTGACCTGGCCGTATCGGGGGACGGCGGGATCGGTGGGCTCGGCCTCGAAGTACACATTGCGCAGCAGCAGGTCGCCGAGTTCGGCGTTGGTGCCGTTGATGGCGGCCTGCTGGGTGTCGGTCTGGGTGATCTGCCCTGCCCCGCATGCGACGAGCAGGAGTGCTGTTGATGCGAGAACGATGAGCGACCAGGCGCGACGATGCGCGGCCGAGATGCGGTGGGCGTGTAGGCGACGGTGTGCAGGCGGTGCCACAGGGTCTCCTTTCGTCGTGATCGACCGGGCGCCGGTTCGGACGGTCTGCCGGGTCACTGGGCTTTGCGGTAGGCGTGGCGCAGCTGCCAGATCCGGGCGCCGCCGATCACCGCGGCGATCAGCAGTCCCGCCAGAGCCGCGAACAGCAGCGCCACGCCCAGCGGCAGGGTGAAATCCCAGCCGAAGAAGGCAATGGCGGTGCGTTCGGTGTTCTGCAGGATGAACACCAGCAGCGCGACGGTGACCACCGCTCCTATGGTCAGTGCCACCAGCATCCGGCCGGTGCGGGTCGGTTCGACCGCTCCAGCTGCGGGCGCGGTGTGGTCTGCGGACCCGGTGGGAGTGGGGTCGGCGTCACCGGAACGCCTACCGGGGTGTGAGTTGTGGGTACGCATGATCGGCTTCTCCCTTCATCGGTCCGGAACACGCACCGGGGCAATCCCGTGGGTGGTCAGAATGTGCCGAGGGTGCCTTGCCACACGGCAGCGAGGAGGTAGAGAGCAACAGCGAGGGGATAGTAGGGATTCATCGATGTTCCTCAGCGTGCTTCAACATGCCTGGGCCGCAGGGGGGATGTGAGGTCACTGCTGGGGGAGCAGTGTGATGGATCGAGATCTCCACGGGGTGCTCGACATGGGCGCCACGCGCTGTCCGAGGCGAGTTCAGTGCGAATCGGTGGAGGTGTTCGGCCGTGTGTCGCCGACCGTGGTGTCGCGCTCGGGCCCGTCTGTGGAGGTCGGGGCGTGCATGCGGTCCAGGTGCAGTTTGATCCATTCGGTGGTCACGGCCGGATGGCCGGAGTGCGGGTTCATGATCGGGCTCAGCTGGTGGGTTGCGGATAGTCGCAGTCCACGGTCGGGTTGATGCCCATATAGTTCAGGGGTCCGGCCACGATGGTCACCGCGATGGTGCCGACGCTGGCGCAGTTGGTCGAGGCGTCACCGTAGTATCCGCGTTGTCCCGCGGCGACGGCGCCGATGATCAGCCAGGCCAGTATCAAGGGTGAGCAGACCGGACAGGCGGCTTCTGGTTCGCATCGTGTGCTCCAATCCACGAAAGCGGCCGCATCGAGCGCGGTGCTCGCTCGGCCGTCCCGACCGGATGGGTGCGGGGTCCGGGGATACTCGATCCGGCCGACTCGATCCGGAGGGGGCGCGCACCCCTCCGGATGCTGTTCGTTGCGGTGGTGCAACCATTGCGACCGGTAGGGCAGATCCAAATCGTCGATGGATCTTGCACTTTCGTTTCTAGGGCTCACCCTAGTAAGCCGGTGTGGGCGTGCCAAGGCGCTGACGTGGTTGACCGTCGATGGTTATGCGATTGCAATCCCTGGGTTCGCTCGAAGTCAATCCGTGCCCGGTTAGGTCCGAACATCGCCCGGTAGGACTGCAGCTCACCGATCCCGGCATCACGGGTGGCGAGTTGGGCACGTAGCGCAGCGATCTCCGCCGCCAGGTCCGTGACCTGTGCCCCGGTGGCGGCCTGGTTCGCCTCGTCCTGTCCACCGACGCGTTCGACGAGTCCTGCATGCCCATCCCGGTGAAGACACCAATTGCGGCAATCGTGCGCGAGCGCGACGGGGGGCTGTGCCAGACTGCGGGCATGGCTGTCGATCCGCGGGGTGCCGAGCTGAAACGTTTTCTTGCCGAGGCTCCCGGTGGGCCGGTGGTGATGCTGAATCTGCTGCGTTTCGCCGATGGCGGACAGGAACTCTACGACCGGTACGCCGCGGCGCTGTACGAGAGGTTTCTGCCACGCTACGGCGGGGAGGTCCTCTACGCCGGAGACGGCTCGACCGCGCTGGTCGCCGACCCCGACTACCAGCAGGTGACCACCTGGCGCACCGAGGCACTGACCGAAGCGGTGCTGCAGGCCACCGTGCCGTGGCCCGAGCGCTCCTGACCAGCATCGCTCCTGAGCAGCAGCGACCCCACCGTCCGGCTCGGCCCGGCAGCCTTCGTCGTGCAGCTGCCGGACGGCACCGACCCGTCGGGGCACCGTGATGGGCGAGGAGTGGCGCGCGGTCATCGGTGCGCACCGCCGAACCGCACACCACCCCCCGCACAGCCCATTGTTACCCGCTGTCCACAGCGGTGTCCGATGAACGACCCGACCTGACCTTTCGATTCTCCTGGGCTGGGCCACCGCGGCGGCGGTACTGTCGGGCACCGAAAAATCTGTACGACATGTTGAGAGCGTGCTTGCTCGGGTACGCGACAGACGAAGCGGAACTTGCTGTTCCGTAAGAAGCCGTCACCCGAGGAAAGGAGCACTGTCATGGGCACTGCAGCGAGCATGCTCGAGAGCTACCCGAAGAATGTGGGCGACATCGACACGGGCGTGTTGGCCGCCTGCATCGAGGCGTGTACCGACTGCACGCAGACGTGCACCGCCTGCGCCGACGCGTGCCTGGCCGAGGACACCGTCGCCGACCTGACCACCTGCATCCGCACCGACCTCGACTGCGCCGACCTGTGTGCGGCGACCGCCCGGATCCTCTCGCGCCAGACCGGCAACAACGCGACGGTCACCAAGGCCGTGCTCGAGGCCTGCGCCACCGCCTGCCAGGTCTGTGGCGACGAATGCGACCGGCACAGTTCCCATCACGAGCACTGCCGGATCTGCGCCGAGGCATGCCGGCACTGTGAGCAGGCCTGCCGCGATCTGCTCGCCGCCCTCAACTGACCTGCTCACGCAGCATCGCCGGCGCCGGGTCACCGTGGTGTGGTCCGGTGCCGGTGGTCGGCGGCGTAAGCAGCGCAGATCTGTTCGATCGATCCTCCGGTGTGCAGATAACGGCTATCGAGATAACTGGTGAGCGACCCGAGTTGCTGCTCGAGCCGCACTGCGGCGCGGCGCACCTCCATCGCCGTCGATGCCTCCCCGGCCCGAACCAGAGAGGGAGCGTGCCCGAGCATCGCGGCCAGGGACCGATCGGAGTCGGCGTCGCGGAAGAAGTACGTTTCGCCGTACTGCCGCAGATCGAACTCCACGGTGGTCAACGACTCGGTGAGCTCGTCGAGTAGCGCGCACGCGATGCTCGCCTCTCCACGGCGGGCAACCTCGGTCGAATCGGTCGAGATCAGCAGATGCACGGTCCGGGCGGCGGCGCGGCGGCGGATCAGCGCCGGGTAGATCTGCAGGATCCACGAGATCGCCGCGGTGAACAGCACGAACCCGATCAACGCCTGCACCGGGAGCAGCAGCCGCAGCACCGGATAGACGGGGGTGATGTCGCCGTAGCCGAGGGTGGCCACAGTCACCAGCGACAGATACAGCGACGCCACCGGATCGGATGACGACTGCGGCTGCAGCGCAGAGGCAAAGGAGAAACCGCCCGGCATGTGCGGCAGGTAGATCAGCGCCCACCCGGTCACGATCATCGCAGCCCACAGCAACACCGTGGCGATCATGCCCAGCGTGCCGGCGGAGCCGAGCGCCCGACCGTGGCGGCGGATCCTCCCGGCGATCGACCAGATGATTCGGACACCCAGCGGCTCAGCGTGCCCAGCCCGTGTGGATGCCACAAGGTCGCATAGATATCCCGCAGCGCCACCGCGATGAGCGCTGCGCCGAGCGCGCTGAGTAACCACGTCATTGCCGTCTACCTCCGGTCCCTAGCGCGCGTCGGCTGCACCCGATCGACTCTTCCTGTTACGGCCCGAACGTAGAGTTTGCGCCCGGCTGCGGCGGTGAGACCGAACGCCACTGTGCTCGCGGTCAGCACGAGCGTGCCGGCGCCGAGCACGGCGTCGTCGACGCCGAGGCGTTCGGCTTCCATCGTCAGATAGAACAATGCGGACACCCCCACCGGCCCGAACCAGCCGAGATACACCGCGTCGGGCAGCGGTAGATGCAGTGGCCGTCGCAACAACAGCACGATCGGGATCCGCCGCAGAAGCAGGACAGCGACCATCAAGGCGGGCGCTTTCCAGCCCAGCTCGGCCCATTGCTGCCACGGCAGGGCGGCGCCGAGCAGGAAGAACAACGGCAGGACTGCGAACCTGTTGACGGCCTCATCGATCTCGACTTCGGAAGTCCGTTCGGCGCCGGTGCCGACGGCGTTGAAGGCCAGACCGCCCACGAATACGGCGAGCACCCCGTCGACGTGCAGCAGACCGGCCACACCGAGGATGCCCAGGGCCAACACAGCGGTGAACAACAGGGCCGGGCCGTGTGCGGTGGCGCCGTGCTTGTCACCCAGTCGCAATGCTGCACCGCCGACGGCGCCGAGGAGTGCGCCGGCGACCAGGGCGCCGAGGACCTGCCACAGTGATTCGCTGACCGCCGCACCGGCGCTGAGTGGGCCGGCGACCGCGATCGCGGCGACCACCAGTGGCAGCGCCAGGCCGTCGTTCGCGCCGGATTCGAGCGAGAGCAGCTGTCGGTCCCGGGCGGGAAGGTCCCGTTCGGCAAGATCGCCAGTGACCACACTCGAGGCCAGCACCGGATCGGTCGGGCAGATCGCGGCCCCGAACAACAGCGCCGCGGCCAGCGGTAATCCGGCCACCGCCCATCCGAGTCCGGCCGAGATCGCCGCCATCGCGGGCATGACGACCAGCAGCAACACCGCCAGTGCGCGGCGGTGGCGACGCACTGCGGCGATGGGGTAACGCAACGCAACCGCCATCACGGACACGGCCAAGAGAACCCTGGCGAGCTCGTGGAACAGGCCGTGCTCGACCGTCACCGGTGCGATCGGCAACGCATCGAGCAGTTGGGGACCGAGCAGTACCCCGGCAAGCAGACCGAGTAAGGGTTCGGACAACGGCAGGCGTCGCATTGTCGAGGAAATCGCTGCCACGACCACGCCGAGCGCGCCGACCACGGTGAGAACGACATCGATGTGCATAACGGTCGCATTCCCGGATCGCCCCCTGGCAATCCTGCACGGCCCGACGAGGGGGCTCGTGCGCGGATCGCGGGCCCAGATTCGGACGGTCAGTAGTCGTAGTCACCGCCGGTGGCACCGGAGTGATGTCCCAGCCGTCGCAGATGCGTGCGCCGGCTCAGGCGGATCACGGGCCGAGCGAGAAAATCGAGCGAGCCGAGCAGGAACAGCCAGGTACCGGCGGTCTGGGTGGAGTCGAAGAAGAACAACACGCTACCGACGGTGAAGAACACCGCGATCAGGACGTCGTTGACGATCGAGGCCGTCTCGTACCGGTTGTCGATCACGACCTGCTCCCGGCCGACGGACAGTCGCAGCGACGGATCTGTTCGGGTGCGATCGGTGGCCATGGCCGGGCGAGTACCCGTCTGCCGGGGCGGGTATGCCCGACGAATGTGGTTCGGAAGCTGGTCCGATCTGATGCGTGTGGTGCTCGTCGGTGCGGCCGCCTATCTCTGGCTGGTGTTCGTACTGCGAATCTCGGGAAAACGAACCCTGGCCAAACTCAACGCCTTCGACCTCGTCGTCACCGTCGCTCTCGGTTCGACGCTGGCGACGATCCTGCTCAGCTCCGATGTGTCGTGGTCCGAGGGCGCGGTGGCACTGGTGCTGTTGGCGGCGCTGCAGTATCTGGCCGCGTTCGTCTCCTCCCGCCGACCCCGCGTGCGCACCGTGCTCACCGCCGATCCCACCCTCCTCGTCGAGGAGGGAGTGCTGCTCGACCGGGCGCTGGCGCAGCAGCGGGTCAGCCCCGGCGAGGTGCGGCAAGCGGTGCGTGCCTCCGGGTTCGGCGACCTGGGACAGGTCGCGGCGGTGGTACTCGAAACGGACGGCAGCTTCAGTGTGATCGCCCGCGAGCAGCGCGGTGACGGCTCGGCCCTCCAGGACGTGGCCCGCCCCGCAGACAACGACCGGCGACCCGATACGCATGATGGAGACCGTCGATGACGCCCCGGAGGCTCCCATGACCAGCGAGAGCACCGGGCACACGAATCCGCTCGAGGTGCTACGTCGGCGGCGCCGCGTGCTGGCCGAGGCCCTGCGCTCGCGCCTATGGCCGTTGCCGGCCGTGGCGGTGCTGCTCGCGGTCCTCGCCGGGATCGGCGTGCCCGAACTCGACACCGCCGTCGACGACCACATGCCCCCGGCGGTGGCCGGCTATCTGTTCGGCGGTGGCGCCGACGCGGCCCGGGAGGTGCTCGGCGCGATCGCCGCCTCGCTCATCACCGTCACTTCGTTGACGTTCTCCCTCACATTGGTGACCTTGCAGCTGGCCAGCAGCCAATACTCGCCGCGGCTGCTGCGTACCTTCGCCGCCGACCGGGTCGTGCAACGCACCCTGGCGTTGTTCCTGAGCACCTTCATCTACGCGCTGACGGTGCTGCGGACAGTCCGCAACGAGACCGGCACCGACACCAACGAATTCGTGCCCCAACTGGCCGTGACCCTGGCGTATGCCCTGACCGTCGCCAGCGTGGTGTCGCTGGTGCTCTTCCTCGGGCATCTGGTCCGGCAGATCCGCATCGAAACCATCCTCGATCAGGTACGCGCCGACACCTGCGCGACCGCCGCGCACATCCTGCCCCGGGCCACCGCCGACAGCGGCCCTGCACAACCGCTACCCGAACCGCCACCGCACGCCCACCTCGTCGACGCGACCGGTTCCGGATTCGTGATCGAAATCGACGAACACGCCGTCCTTACCGCAGCGGTGCACGCCGACGCGCTGGTACGGATCGATCGTCCGGTGGGCAGCCCCCTCGTGGCGGGAACACCGATCGCGCGCTGCTGGCCTGCGCACCCACCACACCCCTTGACCGGCGAGACATCTGACCGGCTCGCCGACCAGATCCGCGACGCGGTGCGCACCGGCAGCGAACGGACCACCGCCCAGGACGTCGGCTACGGACTACGTCAACTCACCGATGTGGTGGTGCGTGCCCTGTCCCCGGGTATCAACGATCCGACCACCGCGGTGCACGGACTGGTCGCGTGCACCGCAGTGCTCGTCGAATTGCTGCCCGCCCGCCTGGGGCCGTATACGGTATGCGACTCCGATGACCGGGCCCGCGTGGTGATCGCGTGCCCGACCTTCGCCGACCTACTGGATCTGGTATGCACGCAGCCGCGGATCTACGGCGCCACCGACCCCGAGGTCCTCGGGGCACTGCTGTCGATGCTGCACCTGTTGGCACGGAAGGCGACCACCGAGGAGCACCGCAGCGCAATCCACGATCAACTCGTCCTGGTACGTGATCGGATCAACGCCCACGACGGCACAACCCGCCTCCATCTCGAGCGCCGTGCCCGCGATGTCGAGGAAACCTTCACACACCGTTGGGCATCCCCTGGCCCCGCACCGCGGCGGCCGGATACACACTGATGGTCCTCGACCTACGCCGCCCCCGGCGGTTTGGTGCTGAGCGACGCCGGAAAACCTATACGGAAGAAGCGCATGCTGCATCGATCGTGCGAAAGGGGGCGCATGATGACTTCTCCATCGTCCCGCCCGACTCGACGCTCACTCACCGCGACCCCGGTCCAGACCGCCGCGCTGGTTGTCGGCGCCGTGTTCCTGCTCGTCGGCATCCTCGGATTCATTCCGGGTGTCACCTCCGACCTCGACCATCTCGCCGGTGCCGGACACAGCTCCGGCGCAATGTTGTTCGGACTGTTCCAGGTGTCCGTGCTGCACAACCTCGTCCACGTGCTCTACGGCATCGCCGGGATCACTTCGGCCCGCATTCCCTCCGCTGCAGGGATCTACCTGCTCCTCGGCGGACTGATCTACCTCGGGCTGTGGGTGTTCGGACTCCTGCTCGACAAAGACGGCGCGATCAACTTCATCCCGCTCAACCACGCCGACGACTGGCTGCACTTCACCCTTGGTGTCGGCATGATCGGACTCGGCATCCTGCTCACCCGCGGACGCCACGCCGACGAGCGTGCACTGTCCTGACGAACACCCTTCGATCGGTTCGAAAGGTCCTAGTCGATGAGCGCCGAGCATGGAACCGCTCAGCGTCGGCGTGCCTACTGCGACATTTTCCGACCCCGCGAGCCCGGAGAGAGTAGTAACTCGCATCCATTAACGAGCTCGATCATCTCGACGGGGGAATGCTCCCGGGCCGCAGGACGACGCTGATGGTCGGTGCCATCCGCACGCAGCTCTCCCGCAGAGATCTACCGGTGTGATCACGTGTTCGACGATCATGAGTTCTCCCGCCCAGAACGGTGAAGCGCAGGATAGGAAGCCCATGTCATGCCGGCTCGAGCAGCATGCGCTTCCAACGAAGCCGTCTTGAATCCGAGCGTTCGAGCCGCAACAACCGCCGGCATCTCCCGGACCAGATCGCGTATGGCCGCCGCCTTCATCGCACGCAACTCAACTCCATGCTTCCTCATCTGTTTCATCAGATAGTTGGCACTGAGCGGCTGGTCAGGGCAGATTCCGGCGAATAAGTAGGACGAGTCAGCGTTGCCTGCAGTGTTGATGTTAGGCCTGGACTGCACATAAAGTCGTAGTATTTCGTCGAACGGGTGGGGGACCTGCACGGGATGATCGCCGAAAAGAATCTCGATCACATCTTCTTTCACCTTAATGTCGTTGAGGGTGAGGCGAACCAACCGAGTGACGGGTTGACCGTAAAGAAGGAAAAGAATGGCGGCAGTGCGACAGGACAGCGGAATTTCCGTGTTGTCGAGCAACCCTGCCATGAGGTTCAATCGCTTGTCCTGATCGATATCAGGTGATCGAAATGCCGTACTCCCTGGGAGATCGATGCGGGAAACATAGCCGTTACGGAGCGACCATTTCATGAAGCTTTTCACACGCATCCGTGTTGTATTTCCTGTAGCGAACCATTCGTCGATATGGGCCTGGCGGCATCGACTCAGCGAAAGCGACCTCTTCTCGAGCCAGTTCAGGAAATTGATAGCTACGGTCGTGTCCTGTTTCGAGGTTCTGACATGGCCCTCCCTCAGGCTTTTCTTGTCGGAGAGTTCCCGCAGCCTTCTTAGGTGATGCCACCGTGCGTACTGCCGAACCACTTTGGTGTGCTCGTCGTTGAGAGCGCACGCGTCCATCGTGCGCTCGAGCCACCGAGTATAAAGTTGCAGGTTCGGATCCCTGTATTCAAGGACGCCTAATTTCGTCAAGAGCTGATGCAGGTGCTTGACCTTCGCGTATTCGCCGTAACTGTCGAATGTCTCATGCTCGATCGGCGACTCGCCGTGAGCCAGACTGCGGAGAACCTGCCGCACATGCCCGTTACGGAGCCAGATTATCGCGCTCATGGGTCGCGGCTGCGCGATGACCGCCTTGTAGAAGGGAGTGAGCTCCTGGCACAGGCTTCCGGACCCGTCGTCCAGGAGAATCGACAAATCATCTGTCACACAACAGCGGACACACATCTGTTGACGAAACAGATGGTCCTCGTTCCCACATCGAGTGCAGTAGAAGCTTCGAGGTATCTCTGCGCAATCCGTACAGATCGGCCGATTATCCGGGTCCAGGCCCGGCAGGAGTCGTTCACGGGAGCATCCCGGGCACATTCCACGTTTGCCGACTGCACGGTGGTAACACCGGCTACACACCACGCCCTCCGGCCACCGCCAGTAGACCCGAACACGACGATCGCACCGGGCGCATGGAGTAGCTGACATGTCTACTCCGCCGGACGGATCCGTGCCCGCTTCGGTCTGATCGTGCTGTTCAGATCCACTACGCCGCCACCGCCACCGCCACCGGCTGTCGTGGTTCTGCGGCTCGGGGTCGCCTCGATGCGGAACTGGCAGAGATCTTCCACCGAGCAGTCGAGCGCATCGCATAGTGCGCCCAGCAGGGCCAGAGACATTCGATCCGGTTGCTGGCCGAGCATTCGATACAGCTGAGACGGGGAGAGGTCGATTCCACGCTCGACCAACAGCGGTATGAGTTCCGAAATATTATTCAAACCCCGCGCTGCCATAATTTCCCGGAGGCGCCACGAATATTCAACTCGTCGATTCACGATTCCTCCTTTCGTCCGAACCCTGTCGGACCGCTCGTCCCGCAATGCGCTCGAAGGCATTTTGAACGACACGTGTGCGGTAGTCGGATGATACGTGCGTGTAGATCGACGTGGTGCTCGCGTGTTCGTGCCCGACTTGCTCCTGCACGAACCGGGCCTCATAACCGTATTCGATGAGATGGCTGACGTAGGATCTGCGGAGCGAATGAAAGTCGATGCCCGAGGCGAGACCGAGCTCCGTGCGGAACTGGTTGAACGTGTTGGATACCGAGCCCAGTGCGATACGGCTACTGCGTTCCGTGCACCACAGGGCAGGGTTGTCCTCGCCTGATATTCGGGGTCGAATATCCTCGATCCATTGGACCAGACTCTCGACCGCCCAGTCCATCTCGGGAACGGTCAGGACACTTCGACGCTTCGGCGGGGCGCCTTTCATCGCCTTCCCGTACCGCACGTACAGAACGCCGTATCGGCCGAACGCGGGAGCTTTCGGATTGAATCCGAAGTCGATCGTGTCGAGCATACGAACTTCGTTTCTGCGAAGTCCCCAGGCGTACGCCACCTTGAGCAGCACCGCGTCCCGAAACGCTGGGATGGCTCCCTTCCTTCCTTGGGTCAGGATGCGTTCGACACGATTGTCGGCGTGGTCGAAAAGGTCCTGAACTTCCTCCCAGGTCAGGGCTCGTTTCTTCGGTCGAGCGATCGCGTCCTGGGTGTGGCGGGCGGTGTTCCATTCGTGGCAGACCTGGGTGGGGTGAGTTCCGAATCGTTCCTCGCATGCTTCGGACCATCCATATGCAGGATCGACGAGATATGCCAAGAACGCCCGCAGTGCCAGTTGATAGCCCAAAAGTGTGCTCTGCGCCAAGCCGTGGATCGCCCGACGCTGCATGAAGAATTCGTCGACATCGGCAGCGGACCATTCCCACGGCTCACTGCCGGCAAAGGCGTGAAAGCGGCGGACGATCGCCTCTCGTGCGTTGACGGTACCGAAGCCCAGATTGCGACTGAGTTGCTGGTTTCGCCATCCGTCGAGCATGGCCTGAAAGACCTGCTCTTCGGGTCGGAGCAGTGCCACACCGTCGGCAAGGTGCAGCGACGCATCCCCAGGTCCACGGCGATCCGAACGACCCATGGAGACCCCCTCGCATTGTGCGCGAAATATTCGCACATAATGCGAATGTGGGTCAAGGTCGCCAGGTCAGAAGGGTGGGGAGGATCCACTGACCGGGTGAACATCCCCCGTGCGAGCGTGGGATAGCGGGAGTCGGCGAGGAGGCGGAGCTCGGCAGATGGGTAGGGAATCCGCAGTTCAGCGCCTGCGTGAGTCGGTCGACACGGAGGGGTTGTCTCGTTCCGCCATGTGGACGTCACGGGTTCGCATGGCGCGCAACTCGTGACGGTTGATCGTGGATAACGATAATTATCCATCAAGATCACATTGAGAAGGGGCTGGTCTACGGCACGGAGGCGACCATCGCCGATGTGACGGCGACGAGCACTGTGGTGGGCTTTCGCACCCTCGGTCGGTATGTCGCCACCCGATAGTCCTATCGTCGGCCCGAGGCGTTGGTTGCCTACCGAGAGTGCACGCCGCAGAGCTGCGGAACCGATCAGCGTGCCGCCCAGGACTGCGGTCATCCGGTGACTGCGGATCTGCGGTTCGTGCCGACAGGCCGCGCGATCGGACGGGCCGCCGAAGCACCTTCATTTGCAGTCCACGCGAATGGCCAACCTGATAGTTAACATAACAGAGGATATCGGCAAACGCCCGCGTCAACGAGTCGTATGCGTGCTGTCGGGCGCGCCGGGCGCTCGAGGTGTCGAGACGAGGGTGGTGACCGGGAGCCGACGCATGTGCGGTGCGGGCACGTATGGCAGTCGGCTCCGCGTCGTGAGGCGGTTGCCGTCTGCGGCTGAGGGTTATCTGCATGCCGAGGTAGCGCTTCCTTGTTGTGCGTGAATGGGTAGGCGCGTTTATCGAGCACAGCGTGCAGCAGCGGTCCTCTTCGCTGCGAGGTCCGTGGCGAGCTGTTCGCGCACTGCTTGTCGATGTTCGCCGGTTGCTGGTCGAGCCTGGGGGATCGAGGTGGCGACGAGGGCACGGTGGCGGGTCTTGATCATCCGGTGTGCTGCATCTGTCGGGGTTTCGCCCTTGTGCGTTCGGTCGTGGATCTTGCGTTCGGTGGGGGAGGGGCCGGACCAGTCGAGGCGGGAGAGGCGGAAGGCCACCATCCGTAGCGGCGAGGTCATCGCGTGTGCGGTGGGCCATGTCCATCCACGAGTGGTGCCGTCGTGGTTGAGGGCGTGAGCGATGTCGATGCCTGTCCAGCGGTCGGTGTCGATGCCGGCGTCGAGTAGGAGGTCGCAGACCGATCCGATGTGCCCTCGGCGTCTGCCGGTTGCGTCGTCGATGCCGACGATCGTGCGGAGTGCCGGGGTGCGGTCGACGAATTGGGCGGCTGCTCGTTGGAGGGCCAGCGGCCGGGGCGTGGTCGGTGTCGAGTTCTGTTCGCCTGCGCGTGTGCGCGCTTGGTGATCTTTCCTGACGGAAAGACACAACGATAAAGAACCACTGGGGGATTGGGGTGCGGAACTCTGTGAGCGGCGATGAGACGAGGAAACAGGACGGGTGGTAGAGGTTCCGGTCGTGGGGATGAAGCGTGGCCGGCGCCGTGGCTTCTTCTGCGGTTCTTCCGGGGCGGGCATGGTCTCGACGGCCCATGCGGGTGCGGACAACGCCCACACACTCGCAGCGCCGATCTGCAGTCGAACAGGGGGTTGGCCGTGGGTACGGCTGTAGAGGCGGGCGGCGGCTTCGCGTTCGGTGGCGTTGAGTTTCTTGCCGCGGGCCAGTTCGACGCCGAGGTCGAGTGTTTTCAGTGCGCGTCGGCCACGTTTGAGCTGGTCGATCGACAGACTGTCTGTGGTGGCGAGGGTGGCCAAGGATGCGCAGACGTGGCGTCCGGTCGTGGATTCGGCGTACCGGGCGTGGGCGGCACACACCCGTAGGAATGTCTGCGCGGCGATGCCGTGGCGTGTGAGGGCGGTGCGTCCGCGTTCGGTGTGGGTGGCGATCCATTCGCACAGGGTCAGCCAGTAGCGGCGGCTGTGCCAGGTCGGGACACGGGCGTATGCGCCGGCAGGGACAGGTAGGGAGAGTGCGGCGCCGGTTCCGGGAGGTTGGGCGTCGAGCAGGTCGTCGACAGCGTCCTCGTCGGGATGGTCCTGCGTTTCGGCGGCTTCCATTGCGGCGACGTTCGCGACGGCGGCAGCGACGATGGCATCCCATTCGGCGTCGGTGAACGGCTGCGGAAGTGGAAGGTCGGAATCATCGATGTTGGTCGACGCGCCGAGGATGGAAGTGTAGGTGGTTGGGCGTGTTTCAGGGTGTGCGCTACCCTGAGACGTACCTGGCACGGTAAGTCCCTTCGGGGAAGCAGTAACTCAGAGTCTGTGAAGCGGCGAACTTCGGAGACTCATCCAAGAACGTGATCGTCCTGCTAGACGTTCGTGCTCGACGGATGAAGGATCTTGCGGGTCCTTCTGTGAATGTTCTGGTGAAGCCCACCCCTTTCGAGGGGTGGGTTTCTCTTTTGGGTTGAGTCACTGCGCTGTTGATTTGTCAGACTGGTTGGTTCGGGTTACGTGGTCATGGATGCGTCTCCTCGGCGTTCAGGTGCGTGTGACGACTCCGTGTCGGAGCGCGCGTAGCTCGTGATGGACGAGCTGCGCACGGACGGAATCCGTAGCGTGGAGCCGGTAGGAGGTCCTACGAACCGTGCGGTGCGACGATCGACTGTGCGAAAGTGGCGACCTGCCTGATCTGTTCGACCGAGGCTGTTTCCGGATCGGAGGCGACGAGACCGACCGTGTCGGCGAGCGCCATGAACTCACCGGCGACATGCGGGTGCGTGGGGGACAGGACGAGTGGTCCGTACCTGTGCACCAGATCGTCGAGGTCCAGGACCGCAGGAGCGGCGGTGCCGCGGACGAGTCGGGCTGTGAGCCTGTTGCCGATGGCGAGGATCGCCCATCGGCGGCCGTCCCGGTCGACGGCGACCGGGGAGTTCACGCGGCATTCCGATCACTTGCCGCGGGTGGGGCTATGCGGTGTTGCCAGGCGGTGTACGCGTCGCGGACGAAGGACATCGCGACCGCAGTGTCGTGCTCGCGCCCGATGGCGTCGAGTGCGCCGAGGATGGCTTCGAGACCACCGAAGGTGCGGCCGGCGAGATGATCGAGCGCGTCGGTGCAGGTGTCGGCGACGGCGCTCCACGCGATGTCGAGACCGGGGGAGTGGGCGGCGGTGCGGGCTGTGCGCGCGATGTCCGCGATGGCGTGCCATTGATCGATCGTCGCGGTGTCGGTGGCGGTGTCCCGGCAGACGGCGGCGATCTGGTCGGCCGCCAGGCGCGGGAACCCGTCGAGGGTAGCGACCAGGCCCCAGGTGCGGTTGGCGTAGAGGTCGGCGAACCACTGCCAGCGGTCTGCATCGGGGTGGTCGTCGCCGGCCGGTGCCTCGATGATGCCCTGGGCGATGGCTTCGAACAGGTTCAGGTGCGGGCTGGGCTTCATGCCACCGCTCCCTTGAACAGCGTGCGTTGTCCGTCGGCGGGGGATGCTGGAACCTCCTGCGCAGGAGTAGAAGCAGGCGCAGTTCGAGCGGTCGTCGCACGCCGGGCCTGTCGAGGCTTCGGTTTGGGCTTTCGACGCTTGGTCTTGGCTCCGCACCGGTCGGCGTAGGCATCGAACATCTCGGGAGCGATCTCGTCGCCTTTACCGGAGAACAGTCGCCCCGCGAGGATCTGATCGCGGATCTTCTCCCCGCTGGCCAGCCTCCGGTCGAGCTCGGTGGTGCATGAGGTGAGCAGCGGGCACTGGGCGCACGCAGCGACGGCTTGGCGCCACGGGGCGGATTTGTTTCCGCTCACCGTCCACACCTGTCCTTTGCCGGAACACAGACCTTGACCTGCGCGGATCTGGCTCATCGGAGCTTTGAAGCGGGATTCGAGCTCGATGGCGATCCGCCGCGAAGTAGGGCATACGCGCACAGTGGGGGTGTAGACGAATCCGCATCGTCGGCACCGGCCGATGCCGCAGTGTTCCCGCTCGAGCGCGCGGAGCTGGTTCGTCGAATAGTCGCTGAATGATCGCGTGTGGGCGCGTGCGGTGAGCGTGCGCAACGCCGCGACGACGGGCAGGCACAGCGGCCGGTCCGTGGAGTAGGTGAACCCGCATGACGAGCATGCGGTGCCCTCCGGATTCGGCAGGTGCTCAGCGAGGAGATAGTGGGGGTCCTTGCTGCCACGAATTGTGTCGTGAGTCTCTCCGTCAGGACGGGCGGGACTCTCTGCTACTAGGCGTATCTGCCCAGCGCCAACTAACCTGTGCATTGCAGGCTCCATATCTGCAATCGAGGCCACGTGCTGCTAACCCGTGCGCCTCTGGCTTGTTCGACTGCTGTAACAGTCGGCTTGCTATTGGACGGTCCCTCAGCTGCTGCTAACAGCTGGGGGACCGTTCGCGTTCAGTGGCTACTTCGCTCCTTCCATATCATCCATCTATACAAACGATCTATTCAAATCCATATGCGCGCATCGTATCGAGGGAGTTGCACAGTGTCTAGCGATGACGACTTCACGAGGAGGATTCGGACGGTGAGCCGACGGGTAATGCGTGGCTTCAGTCCCGACGCTCTGCGTCAGGCGCGCCTCAACGCCGGCTTGTCGCAGACAGAGATCGCACGGGTCGCGAAGGTAGGTACCGGGACCGTCCGCCGCTGGGAAATGGGCGAGTCCTCCCCGCAGGTCGATTTGCTCGCTCGGGTTGTCGAAGTGCTGGGGGTGACGATCGCGGACGTGGTGAAAGTGCCCGAGGCCGAGCGCTACCCGGGTGACTGGCGTGTGCTGCTGGGTCTGACGCAGCCGCAACTCGGTGCCAAAGCTGGTGTTACCACTCAGATCGTGAGCTGCGTGGAACGTGGTGTGATTTCGCTTTCCGACAACGTCGGCGAAAGGCTCTCTGCAGCGTTGGGGATTTCGGAGGATGAACTGCGAGCGGCGCACGAACGCGCTCGAAACAGGCCGCTCGGCGAGCCTTCGTAGGTCTTTCGTCCGCGAACGTCTTATACGTCTTTCGTCGCCGGTGCTCGCGGTCTGCATGTCGTCTCCGATTCCGGGTAGCTGGAAGCAGACCTCACGATTTTCGTGGGCCTACTGCTTCCAGACGGGAATCACTCACCGACCGGCGCGAGCACGAAGGAGGCACTCCCCCGAGCACAAGAGAACTTACCCAGGTGGGACGGCCGAGGCAAAGTGTGTGCCGCAAATCACTGTAACGCTCGATGTTTGGATGTATCGGCGTGGGAGAGCTCCCCATATCTCGTGCTCGGCAGGGTTGTTCGAGCGAGCCAGGGCAAAGGGCGCCATCGCGCTCTCCCCTCTATGCAGAGTTCGGACCCGCTCAGGCCAGTGGCAACAACACCCGCAACGGTTGAACGGGCCGAAGGTGCCTGAGCTGTCGGTAGATTGCTCCTATGGCTGATCTGGTAGCCACGGGTGAATAGTGGCTGTGCGCCGCGGGATTCATAGCTGACTCAGCGGCGGGATGAAGTCATATCCACATTTCGACTCCAGACAGGTCCCCGAAAGGACATGTCCTTTTTGCGTCGTCAAGGCCGGTCTGGCGCGTCGCGGGCCGTGCGGCATGGTCTCAGGTGGGGTTCGGCGGAGGAGATAGCGGTACGGCACACTCGGGCCATGACTTCTGTGGGGAGTGCCAGTTCCGGAGACACCGCGCCGAACGCTCCGGGGGAGGGCAAGGTGGCGGAACAGCGGATGCCTCGGCCGTCGTGGCGGCTGCCATTGCTTGGCGATGTGCTGCGCCTCGATCCTCAGCGACCGGTGCAGCGGGAAGCGCAGTTCGTGCAGGAGTTGGGCGACGTCTTCGAGATCAGCATCCTCGGCCGCAGGGTCATCGTGGTGGGGGGTGGCGACGCAGCCGCAGAGGTCTTTGACGAAACCCGGTTCGCGAAGGCAGTCGTCCCTCCGGTAAGCAATTTGCGAGAACTGGCAGGTGACGGGCTTTTCACCGCATTCAACAGCGAGCCGGCCTGGGCGCAGGCGCACAATGTGTTGATGCCGGCCTTCAGCCAGGCATCGATGCGCAGCTACCACGACGCGATGGTCGAATGCATCGATCAACTATGTGCCTACTGGGCCGATACGGCCAGCGGCGAGCCTGTCGACATATCTTCTGACATGAACCGGCTGACCCTGGAGGTTATCGGCCGCACAGGATTTGGCTACAGCTTCAACTCGTTCGCCCCTGGACGCCATCCGTTCGTCGAATCCATGAGTCGCGCCATGGCGTACGTCTCCCAGACTGCGAACGATGTTCCGGTCCTTCGGGAAATTCTCGGATGGAAGGCTATGCGCCAAAATCCGAAAGACATTGCGTTGATGAAGACCACGGTCGATCAGGTCATTGCAGCCCGCCGCAGCGGTGAGACACCGCGACAGGACGATCTGTTGCAACGAATGCTCGAGAACCCGGACCCCCAGACGGGGGAGATGATGTCGAATCAGAGCATCCGTAACCAGGTCCTGACCTTCTTGATCGCCGGGCACGAGACCACCGCCGGGTTGCTGTCGTTCGCCTTGCACTACCTGTCACTCAACCCTGAGATTGTCGAACGGGCCCGGGAAGAAATCGACGAGGTGTTCGGAACGGGCGGCGCGCCGGTGCGCTTCGAGCAGGTTGCGAAGTTGCGGTACGTACGGCGCATCGTCGATGAGACGCTGCGACTGTGGCCATCTGGCCCGGCCTTCTTTCGCAAAGCTCGCCAAGAGACCACCCTGGCCGGCTATCCGATCCGCAAGAGCGAAACCATCCTGGTGGTCCTGCTCGCCCTGCACCGCGATCCGCAACTGTGGGGCGACGACGTAGAGCGGTTTGATCCGGATCGGTTCTTGCCCCCAGCCGTACGAGCTCGTCCGGCCCACGCATACAAACCATTCGGGGTCGGCGCGCGTGCGTGCATCGGTCGCCAATTCGCGCTGCACGAGGCCATACTCGCACTGGCCCGCATCCTTACGCACTTCGACATCGCACCCGTCCCGGGATACGAGTTGGAGGTGGAAGAGCTTCTGACGATCCGCCCCAAGAACCTGCGCCTGGTTATGCGACCCCGCAAGCGATGAGACGCGACGCCCAATCGCTTGAGAATGGACGACCGTTACACTGACCGCTTGATCGATACGCAATCGTAATGAGCGAGGTCTGCATGGGCGGATGGCACTTGATCGAGACGCTGACCGAGGGCGTCGCGACACTGGTGGCTTCGGGGGGCGAGACGAAAAACATGATCTCCACCAGGAGAAGCATCTCGCCAGCAGCAGACATCCTCGTCGAGCCGATCATCGAGCACGTACGGAAGACACGAGAACCGTTCGAACGTGTCCTGCACTCGAAGCGCTTGAACCGAGCGTGGCGGTTCTACGCCTGGCCCATCATCGGGCCCTTCGGCGACGTGCACGGCATCCACATGTGGGTCGGCGATCCGAAGGAGAAGATGACGCCGCGACGACTGACGTCAGGGGTGTTCTGGTCGACCACCGATTGGCTGATCTACCAGACCTGGGAGTCCGCGGCCATGTCGGGAACGTTGCTCGAAGACTGGGTTCCTACGGCGCTTTCTTCGGATTACATCAATCGGGCAATCCATATGGAGAAAGAACAGGAGTTCCTCGAGATCACGCTGGCACCCAAGCCGGGGATGGTGCTCAGCACCTGGTTCTCAGTCCGTCACGATCACGGCCACGCCATGCAGTGGCAGGTAATCCTGCGACCTACCGCGGACGGGAAGGGCGTACGTGTTCTCTACCATGACTTCTCCGACGCCTATCCGCCATCCATGCCCACGCTCGCCGAACTCGGACTCACCGAAGGACTCGACGGGTCAAAGGTGCACGTCGCACTCTTCGAAGCTCACCGGGGCTCGATCGTGTTGTGGATCGGCCGTGCCCCGGAGTGGCTCGAATGGCAGTACGCGCACCTGACCGGCCCTGTCGTGCACCCGGACGATCTACCTACCTTGCAGGCCAGCGCGAAGCGAATCAGCCTTGGAGAAGCCCCATATACCGTGGATCTGGTGCAATTGCACCGTGGTCAGGACGAGTGGGTGAAGTCCTCGGTAACTATGCGCCCATTCCAACTCAAGGATCGTCCCGCTCATGCGGAGCTGACACTCATCCAGGTCACTCCGGTAGACGATCATTAACGACCTCTGAACGGCACCGTCTTCGAGCATGGGCGGACCACGCGTGACAACGTAGGGCGGTTTGTACTCGTTCATCGTTCTTCTGCCCTTGAGGCGCTGGGATACCGAAGAACTACGTTGGGAACCTCGTTGATGCTCAGCCCTTCTTGCTGAGAAGGAGCACGATCTCGTTCTCGGAAACGAAGGTTGCCTGTCGAACTCGGATAGATTGGCGCGGAACGCTGTGCACGCGTGGCACTGTACGTGTTCAGAGTTACCGTTTACCGCGCAACTCCGTGTACGCAGCCTCGGCGATAGGCTGGGCCTTTGCGTACTCCGACATAGCAGTCTCACCGTTCGTATAAAAGCGCTTGTCCTCGACGTACTCGCGCGTATCGGTCCGCTGCACCGCCAATGCGTACGCCACCGGATTACCCGGATCGACGTCCACGCCAGCGGCGTTGTCCATGAACGTGTCTGTCGCGACGCGCACTGCGTCCGTGGAATCGGCCCCGATGTTGTACGCGAACCGCCATCCGTAGATGTCCGCGATCGCGGTAGCCGGCGCGGGCAGAGATAACCCGGAGGTCCAGCCTGTTTCGGCCTGTCCGGCGAGAAGAGCTGCGACCGCTTGCTCCGGCGTGCCCCCGCGTTCCTCCACAGCCTCGACTATGGCGGTTGCATTCTGCTTGTTGATTTTGTACACCAGGTCGGTGGTGTCCTCGCCGAAGACCGACACGGCCGTCGGTGCTGCAGTCGTGCTCGGGGAAACGGTCGGCGTAGGCGCGGCCGGTTCGTCCCTCCCGCACGAAACCACGCCCACTGCAAGAGCTGCGGTGATCAGGGTGACGACAAGGTTCTTAGGCTTCACAGGTCCTCCGGGTCAGTAACGGATTTCGTCGATGAGCCAGCGGTCGTCTTTTCGAACGATCGTGACCCATACCTTGGTGTCGGGCTGGACGGTCTCGGTGCCGCTGTCGGACACCGCTGTCTGTTTGATGGTGGCTACGCGGCGAATGACGGTGTCGGTGTCCTCGGGACAGCCGGAACATTCGATGCCGACGTCGGCGATAACCTTCGCCTGCTGCTCGCCCCAGTGAGCCCACTGCACGCTTGGTCCGCGTTCGGTGTGGGCATCGACGCTCATGCGTTGGGCAAGGGAATCGGTCAACCAGTGGCGTGCGCGTCCGTAGGCGTCGTTCTGAGTGCGGTCCGTAGCCGGGTACCAGGAGAACACCACCGTCAGACCCTGCCTCGCTGCGTCTTCGGCGGCCTGAGTTGCCGGCGACGGGGTCGGGGCCGCAGTTGCGGAAGGAGAAGCCACTGTCGTGGTGGGTGAAGCTGAGGTCGGGGGGATAGATGGTTCGGAGTCGGTGGGTGCCGATCCCGCGACTTCGCTCTGGGGTGACGGACACCAATGCGCGCCCCAACTGACAGCCAGGACGGTCAGCACCCCCACGACGAGCTTTCCTACCCTCATAAGGACCCCCCTTCGACCTACACGAAGACACTTGATGGCCAGCACGAACGACACGTCCCCTCACATCACCCGCCGGGCTTTCATCCCTGCTTGGAGGGGTGCTTCCTCGACAACGCCTCCGGTCGTCGGGGCATGGACCATCTGGCCGTCGCCGACGTAGATCCCCACGTGGCCGGGCCCGTTCGGCCCCCAATTGCCGAAGACGAGATCACCGGGCCGTGCCCGCTCAAGCGGGATCTCGACTCCGACGTCCCACTGTTGCTCGGACGTGCGAGGAAGCGTGAGCGTGCCGGCGCTGGCCGCATGGACCGCGAACGACGTCAGGCCGGAGCAGTCGAACCCTCCACTGGACGGGCCTGCGACGCCACCGCCACCCCAGACATACGGGGTGCCAAGGTATTCGCGCGCAGCCGCGACGACCTGGCGGTTGTCCCCTGATGCCTTCGGCGTGAACCGGCCGCGCGAGTTCGGGTTGGTGAAGGCCGCGCGAGCCGCCGTGATCTTGGCGATGTAGTTCTGTGTTTCGGCGTAAGGCGGGATGCCGTGATGCAGCAACACCGCCCCCGGGCCGGCGTTGTAGGCCGCGAGCGTCAATTCGATCGGATCCCCCGCAATCCCAGCCACATCTTGATAGAGCGCGCACATGAAGTGCGCCTGCGACATCACGGCATCGCTTATCGAGTTCGGGTCCGCTGTTCCCTCGCCGTCGTAGTCCTTGCCCCAGGTGGCCCATGTACCGGGCATGAACTGCGCCGGTCCGACTGCGCCGGACGGTGAGACTGGGGCGTCCGGGCCGTAGCGGAAGTTGTTCTCCTGCTGGAGTTGCGCCGCCAGCAGTGGTGAGTCGATCTCGGGGCACACCCCGCCCGCGCGGCGCAGCCACGGCTCGAACTCGGCTGGGACAGCTCCGAAGGCCAGGTCGCCGCCGCCGGCCGTGCCAAATCCCGAGCAGTCGGCAGTCGAGCGGGAGGCGGCGACGAGCCGCACGTTGCTGTCCTGGCCACCGTGACGGTCGGCGACGGGAAGCGGTGCTCCTCCGTTCTGCCGAGCGATCTCGGGCAGCACGGTCACTGGGTCGATGGGGGTGCCGCCTTGCAGTCTGCCGCCCTGCCAATATTCGAAGTGCAGGTGCGCTCCGGTGCTGCTTCCGGCGTTGCCGATGTCGGCGATGTGATCGCCGGCAGCGACCTGTTGACCGGGGGTGACGTGGATGCCGTCGGCGAACATGTGTCCGTAGACAGTGCTCACAGGTGAGCCGCCGACGTTCGAGTCGATGATCACCCAATTCTCGAATCCGATACCTGGTCCTTCACCCGTGGATCCTGCAGCGACCACGACTCCGTCGAGCGCGGCAAGGATCGGTGTTCCGACCGGCCCGGCCAGGTCGTCGCCGTGGTGGTGCGTCCCCCAGCGTGGGCCGAACCCGGATGTGTGGATAGTGGTTCCGGGATGGACCGGTAGCTGTATCGGGCCGGAGGCACGCAAGTGCAGGTCCGATGTCCCCTCGGAGGTGTTGTCGCGGGTGGGGACGGTACGGCATGGATCGTGGGGAATCACCGGAGTTCCTGTCGTACAGGCGGATATGCCGACGGTGAGAGCGGCTGCGCTGCTGAGCAACAACACCTTGCTGGCGCCGTGAACGGTCACAATTGCCCCGGGATGGGGGTGTCGAGGTCAGGAATCGGAATTGGCCCAGGCACCGGCGTCGGGGCAGGGTCAGCGCTGCGACTGGACGTGGGCTCGTGTTCCGGCTCGTTAGGGGCGGACGTTAGTTGAGGGATGGACGTCGTGGGTGAGGTCGGCGTCGGTCGCGGTTTCGCCGCCTCCGTCGGAGTTCGAGTGGTTGTGGGGGCGATGGAGCGCGGTGCGGTGTCCTCGACCTCGGAGAGCTTGAGGGTCGGCAGGGGAGTGTCGACCACCCAGCGCTGCGTTCCATCGGACAGCTCCTTGACCACGACGGAGACCGTCATTTCTCCGGCTTGGGTCGGGACGAGGACCCGTGAGCTCTGCGTCCCGGCGGGGCCGGCGACGAGAGTGCTGACCGTGGGTCCGGTAATGACCACCGGAGTGCGCGGTCGTGCCGCCACCATGCTGGGCCCGGGCTCGGAGACGGTGTAGCGGCCCAGCGCGGAGGTCCACTGCGTATCCGACAGGGTGGTGTCGACGAAGGTATGGGCGTAGGCCATCGCGGTGGCCGGTGCACTGGCTGCCGTCGTGGCGACCACCTGGGACTCGCTCACTTCGTCGAGTTCGTAGCTGATGACGTCCGCGGTCGGCGCAGCAGTCTCAGACCCTGCAGCGGATGTGTCCTCCACTGTCTGCGGCTGCGGTTGTTCCCCGACCAGCATGCCGACGAGCGACAACACCGCGACGACCCCGACCACAGAGATTGCCAGGTTCGTGCGTGAGTAGAGCACCCAGCGGCGGACAGGGGCGAGCACGGGGTTGGGTCCGGACCGAGACATCAGAGGTACCTGTCCCGCGGAAAAGGACCGTCCGGAGTGGGCGCATTCCAGACCCGCGGTCGGGACGGCATGCTCCCCGTCGAACACTCACCGCGGAGGACGGCATTCCGTGACTCGCGAGAGCTGGTGCCGGTGCTGGTGGCGTGTGCGGACTCGCGGGGACGGGCCGGGGTATAGACCTTCATCGGTGCGATGGCGGAGCGATCCCCACCGTCCCAGCGCTGACCGACACTGGCGGTCAACAGCTCCGTGCGGGCCTGCCGCTCCCGACGTCGGTTCTCCGCCTCGCCTTTGTCCAACCGTTTCCATACGGCCGCGCCCGATGCGACGGCCCGCTCGGTGTCCTTGTCGCCCAACGTTTTCTTACCCCGGTCCAGATCGCGGCCGGCACTGGCCGCGATACCAGCGATGCGTGCGTCCCGGTCCGCTCCGCGGCCCAGGTGCTCAGTTCTGTTCGTGCGTGCTTCTGCTCGTGCCTGGGCCAGTGCTTGCTGTCGACGATTGTTGAGTCCGCGGCCTTCAGGCCGGAAACCGGTGGACGTCGTCTCAACCTCGTCGTCGTGCCCGCGGTTCCTTCGCGTCATGCGGTCGCCAGCCTTGACTGCGATCGCTCCGCCCGGGCCGCCGAGGGCGGCACCTGCCGCGCCGAATGCCTTCGTTTTGAGGGAGCGCTTTGCCTCCCGGGCCTTGCGGTTGACCATGCTCGAGCTGTTCTGTGTGAACGTCTGGCCGACCCGTTTGAACGGACGCATGATCGCCCAGCACACGACGGTGAGCAGCACCATGAACCACAACCGCCAGGACCCGTCCACCTGCCCGTCGGCATCGACGTACAGCTGCACGAGCGCCATCAGATACAGCGCGACGATGACCGAACCGGCTACGCCCCACAGGTAGGCGGTGGCGAGCATGCGCAGGATGCGGCCCAGCCACCCACCGGCGATCATCGCAAACGGCACCCACAGCGGCGCGAACAGGATGGCGAACCGGATCGCGAGCAGTGCGGTGATCTTCAGGATCGAGGCGCCGATCCACAGCAGCGACGGCATGGCCAGCTTGACCATGCCGATGAAACCGGTCGAGGTGCGGCCGGAGTCTTTGCCCTGAAACTGGTAGTAAGACAACTGATGGTCGGATTCCAGCGACGCGACGATCTCGCGGAACTTATCGGCCTTCTGCTCTGCGAGCTCGGCCTGGGCATTCGGGTCGTTCTTGACACGCTCTTGTTCTTCGTACGAAAAGGCCAGCGAATCACGCAGCTTCGGACCGCGCTTGGCTGTGTCCGCGGGGTCGTAGTTGGTGCCGAACCACCCCGTGCGCCAATCCGGAAGAAAAATCCGGTCGATCAGTACGTTGCGTGGGTCGGTCGGGCCACCGACGAGTGTGCCGCCGCCCGGTCCGTCCCCGAAATGGACCGAGAAAATCTGATCCTGGGTGTCGGTGATCAGTGAGCCGAACGTGTCGTCGCCGACCTGAACCGCTTTCTGCGGTGCACCGACCATCAGCGCTCCGAGCATAAGCCCGGCTGCTGCGATCGCCGAGGTTCGGGTGACGCCCGCGGTGTCCGCCTTCAGCGACTTCCACAGCACGATCACAGCGACGACGGTCAGCGCGATCCCCAGCCATTGTCCGTAGACCCCGCGCATGCCGTCACTGATCGAGTAAATGATCCGGTCGAACTGCTCGAGTGCCGAGTCGACCCCGGCGTCGAGTGCGTCGCGTCCGGTCTTGGTTTGGTCGTCGAGCCAGAACGCCGCGGCCGCCAGTGACTTCCCGATCGTCAGGAAGGCGTTACCGAGGGTGGTGTCGTTGACCGCGCCGGGAGCGCGCACCAGGTCCTCACCGCAGCCGAGGTCGTAGGTGTGCCATTTCAGTCCGGCCCAGCCGTAGCTTTCGTAACCCGTGCCACCCCCGCCGGCGATCGGTGGCCGGTTGGCGCTGGATGAGTCGAAGGTCGTCTCGACGGTCTCGTTCGGGAACTCCGGGGACGGTACGTCTTTGCAGTCGAAACCGCTGGCCGCAGCCGTCCCGGCGCCGATCCCGATCAGTGCGATCGTGGCGAGGATCAGCACGACCAGAACACTGCCCACCAGCCGCGCAGGGCGTCTGACGCAGCGGACGGAGAGCGACGGGACCGGAAGCGTCCGGCGTGCTTGCTGCGCGCTCACGCCGGGGCGCCCATCGTAGCTCGGGTCGCACGGGAATCAAGCGCGGCGAACACGTGGGCGAGGTGGACGAAGTGGGTCCAGTCCGAGCGAATCAGTTCGATGTCGTCGGCCATCTTCACGATGAACCGGCGGGCCTGATCGAGGTGGTCGGTGTCGGTGTCCTCGTCGAGAGTGTCTTCCCCGCCGCCACCGAGATCGGCCAGCAGCGCTTCGTAGCCTTCCCCCGAGGGGAGATTCAATAGTTTGAGGGCGCCGTCGATGGCGTGGGTGTTGCCGCCGAGATCGCCGATGATCACCTCGTAGGTCAATGCGGACTTGTCGTCGCTGCCATCGACACCGAGATAGTCGTCCGGCAGCTGCGAGCACACCAGGGCGCGGACCTTGTACTTGCGGCTGTCGCGGGCGATGCGCAGGTTCAGCGTGCGGCCGGCGCCGGTCTGTTCGAGGTACTTGTTCTCGTCGAGGAACAGCACCTTGCGCTCGAAGCGCGGCAGCTCGTACACGAGGCGGTTCGCCAGCCACGCGGCCATGTGCATCAGAGGGCCGGCCATGCGCTGCTGTGGGGTCCACTGCGACGGATCGGTGCCCGTCGGTGGGAGCTGCAAGCCGGGCAGCGTCAACACCGTCAGTCGAGTGGTGTTGTCGACGATGTCCTCCGGGTCGCCGGTGGTACCTGCTTCGGGGAAGAGCACGCGGGCTTCGGCGAGATCGGCCATCATCGACAATTCCTGGTGCACGCTGCGCGCGCAGGTGCGCAGATCAGCGTTCTCGTCGTCGCGGCCGAGCGCGGCGATCGCGTCGAGTACTTCGCGCAGGTTGTGGTGCCGCTGCCCTCCGACGGTGTTCGCCGCGGTCTGCAGCACGGTTTCGGTCCACTCGTGCTCGAGGCAGGCGGGGGAGAGCATCATCTTCAGCACCGACCCCGCCACCGAGATCCGCTCGGCCTGCGCGGCCCGTAGGTCGGCTTCGTACTGGGCGCGGGCGGCGGCGACCGGATCGGTGTCGTCGGCGTAGTCCGGATTGGTCGGGTTGTAGTCGGGGTCGTCGCGGCGCGGGTCGACGATCACCCGGTACGGATTCAAGGAGCCGGGGCGGGAGGTGCGCCCGGTCAATGCTTGGACGTCGGCGACGCCGCGGAATTCGGGGAGCTGCGCGAGTTTCTTGAGCGGCCCGGACGGGTCGAGCACCACCCCGTAGGCCCCTGCGCGGACTGCTTGGTAGACGAGCATCCCGGCAAGGAAGGTCTTGCCCGAGCCGGGTACCGCGACGATCGGGGTCAAACCCGACTTGTGTTTCTTCTCGTGCGCGGCGAACAGGTCCCACATCGCCGGTCGTGGTGCGATCGAGGCGGTCTCGCCGATCACCACGCCGGTGCGGTCCCCGATCCGGTCACCGACGGTGGCCATCCCAGCGGAGACGGCTTCGACGCTCATGCGCCGGCAGTGCGCGATATTGGCGAGCGGCTCGCCCGGGAGGAACTCGCGCAGCAACTGGTACTGGCCGTGTTCCTGTTCGAGGCGGATACGCGGTGCATACATCTCCTGCAGCATCGCGACCTTCTGCTTCGCTTCGTCCGGGGTGGAGCCGACGACGAGGACGCGGTACCAGCCCTCGGTGCGCACCGACAGCCCGGAGTGGTCATCTTCGATATCGGAAATCACCCGCTGCGCAAGAGCATGCTGCTCGGCGAGTTCCTGCGGCGGGACCTGGTCGTGTTCGACGGTGTAGTGGTCGAACTGCGACTCGATGCGCGCGGTGAGCCGGCGCAGACTGCGGATGGTCTGGCTCTTGGTTTTCAGGCGGAGGCGTTCGGACCATTCGAGCGGTTCACCGGAGGAGTCGCCGATGACCTGCCAGGGCAGCATCTTCTCCGGGATCGGCAGCGGCGCCATGCGCCCGACCGTGAGGACGATGGCGTAGCCGGTGTAGTCGCGGCCGCCGACCTGACCGCGCACGGTGGTGTACCCGTCCCCGGGAGTCAGTTCCAGGTCGGTGAGGTCTTCGAGCGCCGCGACATCGGAGTGCTCCCAGTTACCGCCGCCGGAGATCACCCCCTCGGCATCGAGCGGTAACCCGAGCGAGGCCGAGCGCAGCAGCAGATAGTCCATCTGTGCGGCGGTGGCGGGCTTGGCGCGCACCCCCTGTCCCGAGAGGATGCGTTCGATCGTGGCGAGGTGATCGGCGAGCGTCTTCTGCTCATTCAAGAATGCGGTACGTGCCCACGCGCGAACCAGTCTCGCGACGCGTCCGAGCAGCGGCCACTCGACGACGGGCAGTAGCCATTCGGAGACGGTGTCGAGTCCGACCGCGAGTGTCGCGCGGGGTGGTAGTTCGATGCCCCAGTAGCGGCCTTTGAGGGTGGGGTTGCCCCACAGCATCGCGTGCTGCTGCCCGCGCAGGTAATCCGACCACGACAACGCACCGGGAACATCCGGGATCGGTTCGGCCCACCCGTCGTGCGCTTGCGCCCATGCGCGCACCGGCCACGGGGTACGCACCAGCCGGCGATGCAGACCGGTGACGCCGGCTTCGGCGAGGTTCGCCAGCACCAGCGCTTCGCTGCGGATGTAGCGGCGCTGCCGGGCGACCGGGCGCATGTTCCACGGCCCCGGAGGCTGGACGAACCATGCGGTGGACTGGGTGCGGGTGCGGGTGATGTTGCCTTCCACCCCGACCAGCTGCAGACGCACCGCCTTGCGGGCGCGATCGGCGCGTGTGGCCGCCGCCTTCGACTGGCGGGTGAACTCGGCGTCGGTGCCGGTTGTCTTGCCGCGCTTCGTGCGTCCGCGCGTGCGCTTGTCGGCCGGTACATCTGCGTCGACTGCAGTGGTCGGCGCGGTCTCTGCATCGAGTGCCGCGGTGATGCTGCTGTCGGGCACCTGGGACCACGCCAACGGCGACGCTGGGGAAACGGTCGACGTGGTGGGGGAGTCGGTGCGATGGGCGGCGATCGCGGCGGCCCACGACGGCGGCAACGCACCCGGCGGCACCATGGCCGGTTCGGGGTCGTCGAAGTTCGGGTCGAATAGTGCGGCGATGTCGGTGTCAGGCTGCGAACGCATCGGTGGAGTTCCCTTCGTTCGACGTCGCGGCGCCGGTACTGCGCGCGGTGTGGAAGGTTGCGGGGATGAGGAGCACGACGGTCTGCCCCGGCGTGGGTGGGCGCGGCGCGGTCAGGTCGTTCCACGCCGCGGTGATCACCGAGCGCAAGGGGCGGTCGGCGTTGACGTACTTCGTCACCCGCGCGGTGATCACCACACCGATCCCGACGATCAGCACCAGGGACTGGAAGCCGAGCGGGACGTGCACGATCGCGCGGGCGACGACGAAGACCGCGACGGTGATGACCGTGCCGAGCCCGACCGCCCCGTAGCGCAGCCGGACCGGCAGCGTGAAGCCGGTCGGGCCGAGGTAGTGGCGGTCCACGCGGTGCAGCATGTCGTCGTTGTCGATCACGAACGATCTCCCTTCCCTGGACTGATGTGGGTGCTCACGCGGGGGTCAGACCTGGATGCCGATCAGGCCGAGGATCCAGTTGCCGAGACCGGTCGCTGCGGTGGTGTTCGTCGCGATGCCCAGATACGCCATGCCGACCAGCGACAGGCCGCCGACGGTGACGACCTTCGACAAGTTGCCGCGCAGACCACCCATCAACACCACACAGGCGATGAGCACGAGGATCGTGAAGACGATGTTGTCTTCGATCCAGGCGCGCACCCCGGTCGTAGTGACCTCGGTGGTCTGGGCCAGCACGTCACCGCGCGGGACGGTCGTGATCGCCAAATCGGCAAGGCTTGACGCGAGAGACATGAGCACTCCAGTGACGGGTTCGGTCGTACGCCCGAAAGGCGACGGCCGAGAACGTAAAACGAGGAGCCGATCTCGACCAAGCAGGTGACCGCACACCCGACCCGCATCCGCCGCGATCGGCGCACTGATCGAGCGCGAGAAACCCACCTCGCCAAGCGAGACTGCGAGGTAGTACCGAGCGCGCCCGGTCGAGGTTGCGCAGCAGCGGAGTTCACGCACTCAAAGGCGGTGCTGACGCAGCGGTGTGTTCGTCGGCGCGTCATCGTGCCTGTGCTGCGGTGAGCGGAAGAGCGCTCACAGTGGCGCCGGCTACATGGATCGACGCCGTGCACATGCGGCGTGAAAGCAGTTCGCCGGGCGATGATCGGATCGCCGGAAACAGCTCGCTGCACGAGTGGCGCGCGAGCACGCTCCAACAGCGTTCGAATGAGCGCGCGAACACAGCGGCGGATTCGAGCGGTAGAACGGGGCGCCTGAAGAAGCGCTCGCGACGCCTACCCCTTACGGGGTCACTCCCCCCGGCGTTCCTTGGGGGGAGTGTAATCCAGAATTGCGCCGGGCGCCAACGGTATTCGCAGACGCCCACGTCGAACGCTATGCAGAGCGCAGGACGTTACGACGATATATATCCTCAAAAACCGCATCGTTCAAAGGCCCGGGGAGCGCTCGACACAGCACCTGCAAACACGATCGCACGCGCTCGGTCGAGCGCTCCTCACGCCGGTGCACAGCCGCGGTATGTGACGCAGAAATGAGCGCTGCTCGTGGTGCTGTACGAGCGGCGTGCTCAACGCGGTTCACGGTGCTGAACCCGGCTCACTGTCGGCGCACCTCGACCATGGTGGACCGCAGCCTGATCGGTCAGCGCTGTCACGCACCGGAACATGCACCGTCCACCCGATGCCGAACATGCTCACCTGCTTGGTGAAAACCTGAGCTCCCTGCCACGGTGCTCGCACACACCGCACCGGACCACATCCGAATCAGCGCCACCACGAGCGAAAGGCACAGGCAGTGAGCGGAACTCCCGACCCTCTCAAGGACTGGCTCGTCGCTGCCTGGCGCGACACATTCGGCGACACCACCAACACTCGCGGCGGTCGTGTCGGTGAGTACAACGGCACGTCGTGTGTGCCGCGTTTCGTGCCTGTCTCGCCGTTCACGGCGGTACCTGCCGCAACGGCCTTCGCCAGCTCCCATCTCATTGCCTCCGCAGCCGGCAACCAGGCTGCGATCGACGTGCTGACTCAGCTGCACGACCACCGGTGGCCGCTGGCAGTGGTGACCGCACCGCTCATCGGCCTCGACGTCTCGCGTCACCGTGCTCGCCGCTGGGCGCGGATGCTCGACGCGATGGTCCAGCAGAGCACCGGCCACACACCCACAAAGATCTCCGTTCCGCTGCCCATGAGCGGACATGTGATGCGCCGCGCGACGATCAGGCTGCCGCGTGGTGCGGTGATCCGGCCCAAGCAGTTCGAGCAGTTCTCCCATGCGGTCGAATCCGCGTTCGGTGACGAGTGGTGGGCGATGACGGTGCGGCACGACGCGCACCGCGACCGACTGGTCCTCACGCGCACGGAAATCGCGCCGGATACCCGAAGCGAGCGACAGAGGGTCCTGCAGGATGCGCTCGATGCGGCGTCGATCTTCAAGAGCCCGAAGGTCAGCGTCGACACCCTCGACGAAGAAGGTATCGAGACCGGTTACCGGATCGGATTCGCCAAGTCGATGAACGCCGGCGCCCCCGCGTTTCAGGCCAAGGTCGCCGAAGCTCTCGCCTCGCTGGCCGGCCCGCACGAGTCCGGCCGGCATTGGACGTGTGATTGGTACCCGAACAAGGGCTATCTGGTGATGCGGTTGGTCACCGCCATGCCCGAGCGCGTCGACCATCCCCTGGAACTGGTCGATGAGAACCTGCGGCACCTGCCGTATGCGACCGGTGCGGCGGATCGGATCATGTTCTGGGATGTGTCCACCAGCTCGAACAAGCCGCACTGTCTGATCGTCGGCCCCACCGGTGGCGGCAAGACCTCGGTGATCCGCACCCTGCTCACCGAGGCGGCGC
The DNA here is from genome assembly GCF_035918275.1 of Rhodococcus sp. PD04. Classification (NCBI taxonomy): domain Bacteria; kingdom Bacillati; phylum Actinomycetota; class Actinomycetes; order Mycobacteriales; family Nocardiaceae; genus Rhodococcus; species Rhodococcus sp. PD04. The sequence goes on from NZ_CP142144.1 coordinate 482,800, forward strand.
GGCGCGGGATCCCGTTCGTCGGGGTCGATCCGAAGATGATCGAACTCGACGGCCTCGAGGGCTATCCGGGGTGCGGGGCGATCATCTACGACGCGCTGCGCGCGGCGATGTTCGTGCGCGCCCTGCACACCGAGATGATGGCGCGCAACGCCTACATCCATCAGATGAAGATCGAAGGCTCACAGCTGCCGCTGATGATCGCGGTGCTCGACGAGTTCTTCATCCTCTCCGGCAAGTGGCAGCGCCTGGCCAAGACCGGCGACGACGAAACCAAGACGCAGCTCAAAGAACTCGATCCGCTCGGCGCGTGGGCGGATCTGGCGGTGCTCGCGCGCTCGGCCGGCATCCGATTGTTGCTCGGCGTACAGCGACCGGATGCCTCCCTGTTCGGCGGCGCCTCGGGCAATGCGCGCGACAACTTCGGCACCCGCATTTCCCTCGGCAATCTCTCGCAGGACGGCGCGCTGATGATGTGGGGCGACTCCACCGTCGGCCGGGAGGTCGATACCTCGGTCAAGGGCCGCGGGATCGCGCTCGGTGACGACGGGTCACCGGTCGATGCGCAGATGTGGTGGACCCCGAATGTGGACCGGCATCCGAACAAGTGGAACCAACTGTCGCAGAGCGAAAAAGCGATCATCGACGGCCTGATACCGGCGGAGGCGCCGCAGTTCACCTGCTACTCGCCGGAGTTGGCCGACTTCATCGAATCCGAACGGGCGCTGGCGCGGCGTGCGCGCAGCCACGGCAGCGTCCCCGAACCGATCGTGATCGGCGGCGCAGAGGTGGGGGAGAGCGGTGCGGTGTCGATGACCAAGACCGGCGCTGGTGTCGCACCGCAACCGGAGCCGGAGGAGGACGATTTCGCCGATGTCATCCAGGCGTCGAGCGTGACCGCTGGGCAGACCGTGCTCATCGACAACGAGGACGGCGAATTGGTGCCGGTCACCGCCTCGGCGGTCGACGTGCGCCGCGGCGCCCGCGGCGAGGTTGTCGAGACCGTCCTGACCGTCGGCGCCGGTCGGGTGAAAACCCGCATCACCTTCGATGCGACCGGTGTCGTCGTCCTGCCCGAACCCGACCTCGTCGACCAGTCCGCGTGATGCTCCGGCATCGTCCGGCGCGGGCGCCGGATTGCCACTGAGCAGCCGCGTCCGAAGCGCCCCGGCTTCACCGTCCGTCACCCCTCGAATCGTCCCAGCAACCACTCCCTGGAAGGACTGCCCGATGACCCGTCGCATTTCCCAGTCGATCACCCCCACAGCCGAGGACGTCGCCGCGCTGCGGGGACCGTTCGTGTCCAAGGGCGCCAACGATCCGGTGATCAAAGCGCTGCGCGACTACTTCAAGGCGACTTCGCCGGTGTGGCTGGCCAAGCTCGACGAACGCCAGGAACTTACGCGCGAACGCCTCGCCGAGATCCGCGACGCCGCCACCAAGCGCCGTGTGGTGATCGAAGCGCTGCCCGACGGCAAGGCCCGCGACAAAGCCCTCGACGAGCTGGCACAGACCGAGGCGGTCGTCGACGAGATGGACACCGCGCTGGCCGGCGCCGGTGCCTTCGGCGGAATCAACTAACGATGGCGCCGACCGTCGAGATCGAAGCGACCTCCGCGACGACAGCGCGCGCGACGCTCACCGGTGCCGATGTACCGCCGATGGACCTGACGGCGAGCGAGGACAAGGCCCTCGCTGCTGTCGTGCACGAGTTCGTGTGCACCCTGGCGGTCAAGCAGCAGTCCGCCGTCGAGGTGATCTACCGGACTGGCAAAGACACGCGGTTTCTCACGGTCGGTCTCGACGGCACGCTCGCCGAGAGCGCTCCGAGCGTGCCCATCCCGGTGGTGGCGACCGAACCCGAACCGGCAGCGGCGGAACCGGTTACTGCGGCACCGGCCGGACCGGTGACCGTGGCGGCCGACCCGATGACCTTCGAGACACCCGCGCAGAATGCTCCCCAGGCCTCCCCGGGGCCCGCGGAGCCTACGCCGGCACCCATCCAGGGACCGACATCCACACAACCCGCACGATCGGTCACAGAGCCGCTCAGCGCGTCGTTCGATGCGCTGTCTGCGCTGTCCGCACCCCGTGTGGATCCCGCGGCCGGTGCACCTGCCCGCAGCGGTGTTCGCGGCCGCGTCAATGCGATGTTCGGGCTGCGGCTCGCACCGAAGGCGCACTCGCGTGAGATGCGGTTGCGCTGCGCGCAGACATCGATTGGTCGCCTCCTGCCGGAGGGCGCGCTCGTGACCGTCGCCAACGTCAAAGGCGGCGTCGGTAAGACCCCGATGGCCATCGGTCTGGCCGAAACCATCGCCGAACACCGCGGTCCCGCCACGATCGCGTGCCTGGATCTCGGGGAGATCGGCGGCAGCTTCACCGACCGTGTGGCGGTCCCACCGGCCGCGGGGCAGGACGCGGCGTCGTTGCGCGCCGACCTGGGCGAGACGGCGCAGCAGGTGCGCGCTTCCACGCTCACCCGCTATCTGACCCGCCAACCGTGCGGCTCGTACATGATTGCCGGAGCGACCGGCACTTCCGCGCCGTTGACCTCTGACGACGCCGCCACAGTGGCGTCGATCCTCGGACGCCACTACGACCTGTTGCTCGCCGACACCGGCAACTCCAGCCACGCCGGCAGCTGGCAGTGGGCGATCGCGTCCGCACACGCGGTGATCGTTCCGGTGCCGCTGCGCCGCGACAGCGCGGTGGCGGCGCAACGCACCCTCGCCGCGATCGCCGCGGTCCGACCCGATGCGCTCGCGCGCACCGTCGTGGTCATCACCGATGGGCCCGGCGATGTGCCGATGGTCGAAACCGACGCCGTCGATGCGTTCGCTGCGCTCGGGGTGCCGGTGTGCCGGATGCCGTTCGAGCCGCTGTTCGCCTCCGGCGAGCGCATCACCCTCAGCGGGTTGCGGCGCGACACCTGCGATGCGTTGACCGTCCTCGCCGCCACCGTCATCGACCTGATCGCCGACGCCGTGGACTGATGCGTTGGCCCGGAACCACGTTCGGACCGGGCGTGAGGTTCTCCACCCGACTCTTCCCGATTTCCCACCAGACCCGGACTCCCTATGGAGCCGACACACGAAAGGCACTCTTCGATGAACAACGACACTCCCATCGATAACCGCGCGGCCCGCCGCGCCCACCGTCGCCGCACGGTCCGGCAGCAGGCCACGGCCGCATTTGTCGCGTCCGCAGCCGTCGCGGCAGGACTGGTGCTGACCCCCGCAGCCGGGGCGGCTCCCTCGCAGGGCGGCACCACCGGCGGCGCAACCCAAGGCGGCACCACCACTACGCCCGTACCGGCGCCGGAACCCGACGTCGTGTCTGTGCCGGAGGCGCCGTCCGAGCCGATCTACTGGTCCGCCCCACCGGCAGTAGCGCCGCAGTATGCGCCGTTGCCGAACTACGACTACGACACCGGCCGCTACGACCGTCAGGCCGGCTACACCCCGCCGCTGGACCTGTCGACGCTGCACGCCCCGATCGAGGTCGAGCAGGCCCCGATCTACATCGCCCCGCCCGAGAAAATCATGGTCGGCGATATCCACGTCACCCAGCCGAACTGGGTCACCGACGCCGACCGTGAGCGCACCAACAACACCGCCGGCCTGACCCGCTCTCAGGTGGCCACGTTCTGGAAGTCCGTCGGTGTCGGCGCCGACCGTGCCGACCGTGTCGCGGCCGCCCAGATCGGCGGTGTCGCCGCCGGTGCGACCGCCGGTGCGGTGGCCGGTGCGGTGCCCGGTGCGCTGATCGGCGGCACCATCGGCGGCATCGGCGGTGCCGCGCTCGGCGGGGTGGTGCCGCTGCCGATCCCGGTGCTGCCCGAAGTCACCACCGGTGTTGCGGGCACCGTGGCGGGCGCGGCGATCGGCGCCGCCGTCGGCGCAGTGCCCGGTGCCGTCGTGGGCGGCGCGGTCGGGTTGGCCGCCGGTACCGCTTTCGGTGCCGGGGACGACGAAGGCCAGCCGATCGAGGTCGAGTTGCCCGACGTGGACCAGGACGTGATCGCCGAGCAGGCCGCGGCGACGGTTGAGCAGTGGCAGTCCTCCGGACCGGTCGGTGCCGCTGCCGCGGAGATGGTGCAGGACGCGGTGCAGACGGCCCCGCAGATCGATGCGCAGGCCCGCGAGTGGGTGACGGCTCAGCCCGGCGGCGACAGTGTGATCGCCGGAGTCGACAGCACGCTCGAGACGTTCTTCGGTGGCTCGGCCGGGACCGCCGCCGAGATGATCTCGACCGCCATCGGCCAGGGCGCCGGCGCCCCGACCTCCGCCTGACGGCACGGAAAGGAAGTAGGTGCACCTATGAAACTCGGCAAGAACACCTCCCGGCATCCGGCCGTCGTCGACCTTCTCGGCGGTGCACCCACCCCGTCGCCGGGTGCAACCCCTGATGCGGTTGCACCCGGCGATGCGAGGGACGGTGCATTGGTTGCACCCGCAGTGACTCCGCAAGCCCGATCCGGGCGGCGCACACCGCAACGCACACGCATCGCGGCCGCGGTTGTAGGTGTTGCCGCGGCCGTCATCGCAGGCGTGATCTGGGGTGTTGCCGGTGACGACTCCCAGAATGCTGCTGCTGCTGCAACGCAGGTCGAGAGCGCAGACACGCCGATACTCGAGCTCTCCGATGCACCGACGGCTCCGGTTTCCGATCTCGACGACGAGTGCCGCGCCGACCGGGGTGATCAGAGAAGCGGCGCCGGGGTGATCGCCGCGTGGAACTACGCCTACTACGTGCGCCGCGACGCGATCGCCGCCCGCGCCCTGGCCACCCCGACCAGTTCCGTCGTCCCGGCCGAACAGTTGCAGCCGTTCATCGACGACATCCCGGTCGGCACCAACTACTGCGTACGCACCAAAGCCCTCTCGCCGGATGTCTATCTCGTCGATCTGTCCGAACTGCGCCCCGACGGCGTGCACCGCATCACCCAGACCGTCACCACCGCGCAGATCGACGGCAAGTGGTTCGTCGACGTCTTCAACTGACCACCGGATCCGCCCATCTGCCGTCCCCGGCGTGGTTCGTGCAGCGCGTCCTCGATGTCCTGTCCGCATCCATGCGGTAGGGGAGCGGGAACGCGGCACGGGCGTCAGTAGTCGAATCAGCACCCCTCTAGAGATTTTCGTAGAAAGAGGCTCCCGTCGTGTCCGATGACTCCACTCAGTCCGCACCGCCGTTGCGCCACGATGCGCAACCGGTGCGTTCGAAGATGCTCGGTGTCGCCGCAGTGGCGACCATGGCACTGTTCCTCGCCGGCCTGGCGTTCACGCTGTCGTTCGATGCGTTGCGGGCACTGGCCATCGAAATCAATGTGCATCCGAGCCGTGCGTGGATGGCGCCGGTTGCCATCGATGTTGCACAGGCCGCTGCAACAGCCGGCTACGTCATCTTCCGCGTTGCCAACCGGCACACTTGGGCACGCCGCTACTGCATGAGCTTGGCCGTCGTCACCGTCGCGTTGAGTGTGGTGGGCAACTCGTACCACTCGTATCAACTCGCTGCCCGCAACCTCGCGCGCGTTGCAGCGGGAGAGGGGCCTTACCCCCAGCAAATGGACACGGGTGGTGGATTACGCCGCGGATGCCAGCGTAGCGATGTAGAGGGTCTCGTAGGTGTTCGGGGACCGGTGTCCGCACCAGGAATGTCGTCGTCGGGTGTTGTAGCGGGTGACCCAACGGAACACCTGACGCCGGCACGTGGCTTCGTCCGACCAGACGTTCGCGTTCTGGAGGACTTCTCGTTTGAGGGCGGCGTTGAAGGATTCGGCGAGACTGTTGTCGGCGCTCGTGCCGACTTTACCCATCGACTGGGTGACGCCGAGGTCGGCGCAGAGGGAAGCGAAATCCTTCGAGGTGTATTGCGCGCCGTGATCGGAGTGAAAGATAGACCCGGACAATCCATTACGATCTCCATGAGCAGCAAGGAGAGCGTCGGCGACGAGGTCGGTGCGCATATGGTCGGCGATCGCCCAGCCGGCGAGTTTGCGGGAGTAGCAGTCGATCACCGTCGCCAGATACAGGTTGGCACCGCCCTCGATCGGTAAATATGTAATGTCGCCGACGTAGATACAGTTCGGTGCAGGGGCGGTGAAGTCCCGCTCGAGCAGGTCGGGCACCTTCTGGTCCGCAGGTTCTGGGACGGTGGTCGTGACCCGTCGTCGACGGCGGTAGCCGACAATGCTGTTCTGACGCATCACCCGGGCCACCCGCTTGTGGTTGACCCTCTCGTTCACGGTGACGCCATCGTTGAGTTCTGCGGTGATCCTGGGTGCTCCGTAGGTGTTGTCCTCGGTATGGATCGCCCGGATTCGTTCGGCCAGCTGCGCGTCGGCCGCGGCGCGAGCGGTCCTGTCCGGCTCGGCGGATTTCCAGGCGTAGTAGGACGAACGCTCGAGCTCGACGAGCTCGCACAACCGCTTCACCTGATAGGTGTCGGAGTGGTCGGCGACGAACTGGAAGCGGGTCACCAGTTCGTCTCCCCGGCGAAATACTTGGCCGCCTTACGAAGGATTTCGCGTTCGGTGGTGAGCTTGGTTGCTTCCGCTCGTAGGGCGGCGTTCTCGGCTTCGAGACGGGCGAGTTTCTGCTCGACGGTCTCCGATTCGCTACCCGTGCCGGGGCTCGGGTTGTGGGGCCGTGCCGGAGTATGCACCCGGGTGCCGTCGACGTGGGTTTTGGTGCCGGTCCCGTACTGGTCGATCCAGCCTGTCAAGGTACCGCGCACGACCCCGAGGTCAGCGGCGATACCTCGGATCGTCGCGCCCGGCGTGGACTCGTACAACTCGACCGCCTGGCGCCGGAACTCCTCCGAGTAGTTCTTTCGTGACATGACTGAAGATCATCTCGCTTCCCCAGCAGATGCTGGATTCAGCGTGTCCAAGAACCGGGGTCAAGGCCCGAGATGCTCGACTTCATCCCACAACCACCAGCCATTGCTGCGGTCATTGCGGCGATCTTCCCGCTGCTGTGGCTGGCCCTGTTCCACCTGTTCACCATGATGTTGCAGGTTGTCATCGACGAACGCACCCAACGCCGTGATGCTGCACCGGTGGATCATGTCGTGCAACGCGAAAGCAACGCCGCTGCACCGACCCGCACTGCGACTGAGAAGACAACGGAGCATGACTTCACGCTCGTCACCGTGGCAACGCGAGAGAGCGCAACCGATGCGGGCCGCGCCCACGAGGTGCACCACCGAGCAGATGGTGCATCACCGGGCACCTCACACGAGTCCGGCGTTGCGGGTGTTGCCCTCGCCGAGACGACCGTGGACGCCGACGTTGTAGTCAACGACCGCGGCGCCGATACAACGCGCAACGGTTACCCGCACACCGCGGCCGGGTTGCAGCAGTTCCTCGCCGACAGCAGTTTCACCGACTCGGTCAAACGCGTGGCGGCGATGCTCATCGACGAGCCGCACCTGCGGCAAACCCAGGTTGCGCGGCGGTTGCACGTCGACAAGTCCACCGTCAGTCGCCGGTGGCGCTCGTTCGTTGCAGCCGCCGCAACCGAAGGATTCACGGTGCCACCCCTACCGGCTGCCGATGCCGCCGAGACGGTCCGCGAGTTGCAGTCGGCATGACTTCCTCGGTGGGCGTTGCCCGACGTCGCCTACCAGCAGTTGATCAATGACGCGGCTCGAAGAAGTGAGGCAGGCCCGGGAGGACAATCGGGGACGCTCGAGCCCTGCATAGCTGGCTGATATCCCGCACCAACACTTCGGATCAGTCACTTCCCGGACCCGCCACTTTGCAATTGCACTCTCGGCCCGTCCCCTTGGCGCAGAGAGACGCCGTTGTCCCGACACCCCTCGACGGTGGGGTCGCATCCACGAAGAGGGATGCTCTTGCTGTCACACCGTGTGAGCCAGAGGAGCAGGCTTTCGGGGCCGTGGTCTAAGAGGACATGGTCATTCGTTGAGCTCAAACCGAAGCAAGGACCTCGTCGAACAGCGCGGGGTAATGCTCGAGCGCTGAGCGTCGGCGGGTTGGGACATGTTCGCTCGGCACCTGGTCAGCGGGAGCGTGGTAGTTGCGCAGGATCAGTTTGGCGACGGTGTCGCGGTGGACCTCATCCGGTCCGTCGTACAAGCGTGCGGCGCGAGCCGCGCGATACATGAACTCCAGCGGCAGGTCGGAGCTGTAGCCGAGGGAGCCGTGCGTCTGCACGGACCGGTCGATGACGTCGTGCAGGATCTTCGCGCCGTAGTACTTGATCATGGCGATCTCCTTGCGAGCCGCCTTGGTGCCCTGGGTGTCGATCACCCAGGCCGCCTGCAGCGTCATCAGCCGCAGCGCTTGCATCTCCGCGGCCGAATCGGCGATCCAGTTGCGGACGGTCTGCTTCTCGCCGAGGACGCTGCCGTGGGCGAAACGGTAGGTGGCGCGCTCGCACATCATGTCGAAGGCGCGGTTGGCCTGGCCGATCCAGCGCATGCAGTGGTGGATACGACCCGGACCGAGGCGCTTCTGCGAGATCAGGAAACCGTCACCGGGACTGCCGAGCAGGGCGTCACCCCCGACCTGCACGTCGCGGAAGATGACCTCGCAATGCGACCCGTAGGTGTTCTCCCGCGGCGACGGATTCTCCATCGAGGCGATGTCGCGCAGCACCTCGAGGCCGGGGGCGTCGATGGGGACGATGAACTGCGAGGCGCGGCGGTGCCGTTCGGCGTCGGGATCGGTGACGGCGACGACGATGACGAAGTCGGCGGTGGAGGCGTTGGAGATGAACCACTTGGCACCGTTGATGACCCAGCCGTCACCGTCGCGGACCGCGGTGGTGGTCAGGTTCGTCGGATCGGCACCGGCGTTGTCCGGTTCGGTCAGGGCGAAGGCCGAGTACATCTCGCCGGCGAGCAATGGGTCGAGCCAGCGGCGCTTCTGCTCGTCGGTGCCGACCGCGGCGAGGATCTCGGTGTTTCCGGAATCCGGTGCCTGGCAACCGAACACGATCGGCCCGTAGGGGCTGGAGCCGAGGATCTCGTGCATGAGGCCGAGTTTGACCTGACCGTAGCCCTGGCCGCCGAGTTCGGGGTCGAGGTGCGCGGCCCACAGCTGCTGCTTCTTGACCTCCTGCTGCAGCGGCGCGATCGCCTTGCGCAGCTGCGGCCAGGTCAGCTCGAAGGTCTCGAGCGGACGGATCTCGTCACGGACGAAGCTTGTCATCCAGTCCAGTTTCTGCTGGAACTCGGGTTCGGTGGAGAATTCCCAAGCCATGTCGTCGTACCTCCGGGGTGTGTGGGGAGCGGGTCAGTCGATCGAGCGCAGGGTGCGCTCGAACAGGAGCAGGGCGTAGCGGTGCAGGCGGTCACCGACGTCGGTGGGGGCCTGCCCGGAGAGGGAGCGGGCGTAGGTGCCCTCGAGGATGATGCCGAGCTTGAACCCGGCGAGCGCGGTGTACCAGTCGATCGCGGAGAGGTCGCGGTCGCTGTTCGCGGCGTACCGGGCGATCAACTCGGCGCGGCTCGGCAAACCACCGGCGGCGGTGAGGCGGCTCTCGAGCAGGTCGGGTTCGCCGTCGGCGTCCGGCCACATCGCCAACATCCAGCCCAGATCGAGCAGTGGGTCACCGACGGTAGCCATCTCCCAGTCGACCATCGCGACGACCGTGGGGGCCACGCGGTCGAACATGACGTTGGCGACGTGGTAGTCGCCGTGCAGGATGCCGGGTGCACCCTGCGGCGGCCGGTTGTCGTCGAGCCAGGACGCGATCCTCTCGACCTGCGGCAATAGCACCGTGGGGTAACCGGGTAGGTGGGTGAAGGACTCGAGTTCGCCCAGCCAGCGGCCTACCTGTCGTTCGAGGAAACCCTCGGGGCGACCGAAGTCGCTCAATCCGATCGCCGCCGGGTCCAGGCGCGCCAGTTCGGTGAGGGCGTCGACCATGCTCAGGCCCATGCGGTGGCGCAAGGTTCGGTCGGCGCCGTGGGCGGGGGTGAGGGTCTCGGCGGCGTTGTAGCCGTCCACAGCACGCATCAGGTAGAACACCGCACCGAGCACGTGGGTGTCTTCGCAGCCGGCGACGAAGGTCGGGTGCGGCACCGCGGTGCCGGACAATGCACGCAGCAGCGTCATCTCCCGCTGCATCACTCGGTTCGATTGAGGCCGAAGGTGTTTCGGTCCGCGTCGGAGCACGTATCGGACGCCGGAGCGTTCGAAGCCGATCATGATGTTCTGGGTCCCGCCGCCGATGGGGGAGACCGCGGTCGGCTCGCCGGAGCCGAGGCCCTGGGTGTCCATCCAGTCCCGCACGGCGGTGAGATCGACCCCGAGGAGGTCGCTGGGTGTGGTGTCGGTCGGCATGTATCGAACGTATCGGCCGACACCTATGGGGGCACTGCGGTTTTCGGGACCGATTGTGGATTCCTACAACACCCGATGGGCCGGGATCGACGCTGGTCAGCGGGCCGAGAATTCGAGGATCTGGAAGGCCAGGCGCGCCGAGAGCAGGGCGTCGAGGCTGCTCGGGTCCAGCCCGGTCAGCTCCTTGATCTTGCCCATCCGGTAGCGAACGGTGTTCTCGTGCACGTCCAGCATCGCGGCGGCGCCCTGCACCCGCCCCTCCGCGGCGACGAAGGCGCGCCAGGTCGCCAGCAGGATCCCGTCGTCGGTGGCGCGCACGGTGTGCACGTACTCGTGCGCGAACCGCACGGCCTCCTTGACCCGGCCGGAGCTCACGACGACACGCAGCAGACCGAGTTCGGTGACGTCGAGGACGTCCTCGGACCGGTCGAAGGAGTGGGCGATCTCGGCGACCTCCCGCATCTCGCGCGAGGCGTGCGGGAAGTCGGCGACCTCCCGGCACACCCCGGAGATGACGGTGGCGCCGGTGGCCAGATCAGGTTGCAGCGACGCGCGCACCTGCTGCACCTTCTCGCGCACCGCCGCCAGCTCGTCGGCGGAGCCGCCCTCGCGGAGTGGGACCAGCACGATGATGTGGCCGGGCAGTTTCACCGCGGCGGGCTCGTCGATGCCGAAGATCTCCCGGAAACGGCGGGTGACCAGGCGCTGCGCGACCGAGGCGGTCAGGCGCGGGTTCGCGGACAGGGTGAACCGCACCAGCACGTGCGGGTTGGTCAGGTCGATGCCGAACTGCGGGCCGCGGCGGATCAGGTGTTCCTTGTCGCGGGTGTTGCGCAGCAGGTCGGACAAGTAGTCGTCGCGCGCCTGCCCCTGCGTCTCGATCTGGCGGCGTTCGGACAGAATCTGCAGCGACAGCACGGTCGCGCCGTGCTCGGCGATGTTCGCGTCGACTGCCTCGAGCGACCGGCCGACTTCGACGATGCCGAGATAGCCGTTGGGGCGGCCCTCGATGACGAGCCGGCACATCAGGTGCCGGCGGCCGAGCCCGACCGACAGGGTCGGTGGCACCACTGCGGACGGGCGCGCGGGGCTGAGACCGGCGAGTTCGGCCTTCACCGACGGCATGCCCCGGATCTTCTCGGAGATCACCGGTGGCCGGTCGAGGCCGAGGGCGGCGGGCGTGGACCAGGCCAGTACCCGGAAGTCCTCGTCGTAGAGCACGACGGGTTTGCCGGACAGGTCCGATAGCAGCGCGACGACGGTGTGGATGTCGGCGCCTTCGAGCACGGCGTTGGTGAGCTTGCGATGCACGTCGGCGAGATAGGCGAGGGTGTTGCGGCTGCGGGCGATCTCCGAGGCCTGGGTGCGCAGTCGCACGTTGAGCATGGCCTGGCTGATGAACAGCGCACTGAGCTGCGCGAACATCTCGGCGATCTCGATGTCTTCCTGGGTGTAGACGTGGTCGCCGTCGCGGTCGTCGACGAACAGCAGCCCGATGACCTCGCCGTCGAATACCAGGGGGACGCCGAGCATGGCCCGTACCTGCCAGTGCTCCATGGTGCGCCGGTGCGGCCGCGGGTCGTTGCGCACGTCCTCGATGAGCACCGGGCGGGCGGTGTCGATGATCTCCCGGCTGAACCGGTCGCCCTCGATCCCGGATTCCTGGCGTTTGACGGCCTCGGTGATGTCGCCCTGCTCGGCGCAGTGCCCGGCGGCGCCGCGGAAGCGTCCGTCGGGGCGCTTGAGGTAGAGAGAGGAGCGGCAGACCCCGATCACCTCGCACAGCTTGAGGCACACCGCGCGCAGTAGTTCCTCGAGGTCGGTGTCCTTGATCGCCTCCCCGGTGATCTCGGCGAAGGCGGTGATGACGTCGCGCTCGCGGTGACGGGGGACGGTGGCCGTGCCCGGAGGACGGAGCGGTGTGGTTCCGGTTCCGGTGCTCGGCAGCAGGGTCATGCCGTCCTCTCGCCTCCTCGTCGTGGTCGCGGTCACTCGGCATCCACGATGTTGTGCAACATCACAAAATAGTCGATGGTCAGGTCGTGATCACATCGGGGAGAGAAGTGTCGAGCACGTGCCCCATCCGGTCCCGCTTGGCCCGCAGATAGCGCAGGTTATGGGCAGTGACGGCGGTCGGCAGCGACACCCGGCCGACGATTTCGATCGAGTAGCCCTCCAGCCCGCCGAGCTTGCTCGGGTTGTTGGTGATCAGCCGCATGCGCCGTACCCCCAGGTCGGCGAGGATGCGGGCGCCCACCCCGTAGCTACGCGAATCGTCCGGCAGCCCCAGGGCGCGGTTGGCATCGACGGTGTCCAGGCCTTGCTCCTGAAGCGAATAGGCGCGGATCTTGTGGGCGAGCCCGATACCGCGCCCCTCGTGGCCGCGGAGGTAGACCAGCACCCCGCAGCCCTCGCGAGCAATCTCTTCGAGGGCGCGTTCGAGTTGGGCGCCGCAGTCACATCGCAGCGAGCCGAGGATGTCGCCGGTGAGGCATTCGCTGTGTACCCGCACCAGCACCCCCTCGCGGCTGCGGCCGGCTGCGGCGATGTCACCCATCACCAGTGCCAGGTGTTCGCTGTCGTCGAGCACCGACCGGAACGCCACCGCGCGGAACGTCCCGAACTCGGTAGGCATCTGCGCCTCGGCGACGTACTCGACGAACGGTTCGGTCGCCGCACGGTAGCGCACCAGGTCGGCGATGCGCAGGAGCGGCAGCCCGTGGAGGCGGGCGAACTCGGCCAGGTCGTCACCGCGGCGCATGGAGCCGTCCTCGGCGACGATCTCGCCGATCACCCCCACCTCGCCGGCCCCGGCCAGGCGCAGCAGGTCCACGGCGGCCTCGGTGTGCCCGGCGCGAGCGAGGACCCCGCCCTCGCGGGCGCGCAGTGGAAAGACGTGTCCGGGGCGCCGCAGATCGGCGGGGGCGGTGGCCTCGTCGGCGAGGGCCCGCATCGTCGCGGCGCGGTCGGCGGCACTGACCCCGGTGCCGGTGGAGACGTGGTCGACGCTGACGGTGAAGGCGGTGCCGTGCGCATCGGTGTTGTGCTCGACCATCAGCGGCAGGTCGAGCGCGTCGGCGCGGTGCGCCGGCATGGGTGCGCAGACGATGCCGGTGGTGTGGCGTACGAGGAACGCCATCTGCTCGGCGGTGATGGTCGACGCGGCGCCGACGAGGTCGCCTTCGTTCTCGCGGTCGTCGTCGTCGACCACGACGACGAGTCCGCCCGCGGCGAGGGCCTCGACGGCGAGTTCGACCTGCTGGGCCGGGGTGCGGGGCATGGCCACTACTCCTGTTCTGCGCTGTGGGTGCCGAAAGTGCGCCGGTGGTAGGTCAGCGGCGGGTGATCGTGGCGCTCGGCCTCGGTGACGTGGCCGAGGACCACCACATGGTCGCCGCCGTCGACGAGGTCAGAAACGGTGCACGCCACCCATCCAGGAGCGCCGGTGATGCGCGGGGTGCCCGCCGACAGTGACCATGCGACGGCAGCGAACTTGTCGGGACCCTTGCGGGCGAAGGTCAGTGCCAGGCTGTCCTGGCCGTGGCCGAGGATGTTGACTCCGAACCGGCCCTGTCCGCGCACGACGGTCAGCAGGTCCGATCCGCGGTCGAGTGCGACGAGCACCATCGGAGGATCCATCGACAGCGACGCGAAGGCGCTGACGGTGGTGCCGTGCGGACGGTCGCCGTCGAGTGCGGTCACCACCGTGACGGGAGTGCACACGCCGGCCATCACGTCCCGGAACACGGTGGTGAAATCTTGAGTGAGTGGGGAGTTCATGGTCGTCCTCCGACGGGGATGGAACGGGCGGTGCCCGGCTGGGCCGGGCACCGCCCGGGTCAAGATCAGGCGCCGGCCGGGACCTTCGCCTTCAACTTGTGCAGTTCGGGAACGACCTTCTCGCCGAACAGTTTCAGCGACTTCTCGGCCTGGTCGATCGGCAGGCCGCCGAACGCGAAGGCGGCATTGACGAAGACGTCGCCGACCAGTTCGTGGCGGGCTGCGTACTTCTCGACGATCTGCTCGGGAGTGCCGTAGATGTTGGCCTCGACGTAGGCGTCGGCGGCGGCCTCCATGCCAGCCTCGCGGATCATGTCGGCGCCGGCCTGGTAGGTCTCGTAGCCTCGGGTGTTGCGCCAGTGCTCGCCGGCGAAGTCGTAGTGCTTGATCACCGACAGGAAGTAGCGGGCGGTGTGCTCGTAGGCGAGGCGGCGGGCCTCCTCGGCGTCCTCGTGGCAGATGACGAAGTCCTGCACGACCGGCGGCAGCGGTTCGGTGTTCCACCGCTCCCGGTACAGATCGCGCCAGCGGTTGATCGCTTCGGCGTGCTTGGCGAACTCGTACTGCACGAAGGTCATCATGCGCACACCGAGATCGGCGATGACCGGCACGGAATCGGGGGACATGGCGGCGCCGAACAGCCGGTCGCGGGTCCACTCGTAGGCGGGGTTCGGGGCGGGCCGGATCTCCACGCGGGCCTGCTTGTAGAACTCGCCGTCGGGGTTGTCCACGACGCCGGTGCGCAGCCCCTCGATAGTGAGGTTGGCGGCCTCGATGAACCGGCCGCGGGCCTCGTCCATCGGGATGCCGAAGGCGTCGTACTCCATCTTCGCCAGGCCGCGGCCCATGCCGTAGAGGGCGCGGCCGCCGGACATCATGTCGAGCATCGCCATCTTTTCGACGACTCGGACCGGGTTGTTCCACGGCAGGATCACGGCGCCGGTGCCGAGCTTGATCGTCGAGGTCCGACCCGCGATGTAGGACATGATCTGCAGGTTGTCCGGGCACATCGAGTAGTCGTCGAAGTGGTGTTCGGCGGACCAGACGGCGTCGAATCCGTACTTCTCCGCGTCGACGCCCATCTCGAGTTCGCGGAGGAAGACCTCCTGGTCGCTGACGTTCTCGTGGTAGTTCTGGAAGACCAGCAGCATTCCGACGTCCATGGACGTAGCTCCTTGTGTGAGTGGGGTTTCAGGAGGAATGGGGAGGGGAGTCAGCCGAGGAAGACGGCCCGGGTGTGTTCGGTGTCGAGGAACTCCTTGACCGACTGGATCTGCCCGTCGCGGACCTCGAAGACGAAGTGGTAGAGGTTGTTGTAGATGCGGCCGTTCTTCATCTCGGAGTACGACTCGGTCTCCACCGCGACGCGGTCGCCCTCGGCGGTCCACGCCAGCGGGGTCAGACGGATCGCGCCGGTCTTCGTCTCGGTCGACAGACCGGAGAGCATCGCGCGGAACTCTTCTTTGTTCTTGGTGCCGGAGATGCCCTCGATGGTGCCGGCGACCCACCAGGTGGCGGTGGGGGCGAGATAGCCCATGATCGCCTCGACGTCGCCGGTGGAGAAGACCTCCATGAATTCCGAGACGAGCTTCTTGTTGGCCGCTTCGAGGCTTCCGGCGCTCGCGACGTTGTCCATGCGAACTCCTTTTCGGAGGGGATTGGACGAAAAATGCAGCGGGGGAACGTTTTCGATGCTGCTGGACTCGAGACTAGCCGGAAGCCTGTGGCGTGGGTCACGTAAGTTTTCCGGCGGTTGTAGGTCGCTACAACTACCCAGGGGTCAACTGCGGGAACTGAACGAGCTCATCAACCCGCCGTCGGTGGCCACCACCGACCCGGTCATGTACGGCGAATCGGCGACACCCACAATGACCTGCGCGATCTCTTCGGGAAGACCGGTACGGCCCATCGGGATCGCCGCGAGGATCCGCTCACGAGCCCGCCCCGTCAGGGCGGAGGTCATGTCGGTGTCCACGAAACCGGGGATCACCAGGTTCACCCGGATCTGCCGTGGCGCCAGCTCGACAGCGAGCACCTGCGTCAGCCCGTGCAGGCCGGCTTTCGCCGCCCCGTAGGCCACATCACCTGGGAAGCCCCGGAAACCTACCACCGCACCGACATTGATGATCGCTGCGCCGGCCCCGAGTCGGGGTGAGACGGTGCGGGCCAGTTCGAACGCGCCGGAAAGATTGGTGCTGATCACCTCGTCCCAGTGCTTGCGCGACAGGTCGCCGATGCGGCCGCCACGATGCACCCCGGCGGCGTTGACCACCACGTCGAGTGAGCCGAACTGTTCGAAGACGGTGTCGACCCCGCGGGCGAGCGAGTCCGGATCGGCGATATCGGTGTGGATCTCGACCACCCGGTCCGGATGGGCCCACTGCGCGCTGGCAGGCTTGCGGGCGAACACCGCGACCCGGTCGCCGCGGGCGGTCGCCTGCTCGACGACCGCCCGGCCGATTCCCCGCGACCCACCGGTGACCAGCCAGTTCTTCGTCTCGGTCATCGCTTCAGAAATCCCGTCAGCGCGGCGAGATAGCGGTCGCGGTCCTCGAGGAAGGGCGCGTGTCCGACCCCGGTGAACTCGACGAGTTCGGCGCGTGCGTTGATACTGCACACGGCCTCGGACGCGGAGAACGGCACGAACGCGTCGGCGGTGCCGTGCAGCAGCAGGATCGGCACCTCGAGCGCCGCCATCTCCTTGCGCAGATCCACCGTCGCGAGATCGCGCAGCGAGTCGTCCCCGCGCGGACCCATGGCCATGAACATGTCCCAGATCGAATCCAGTACGGCTTCACCGGGATTCTGCGCGCATACCGCCGCGGCAACCCCACGGAAGGTCTCGGCGCGGTTCGCGGCCACGGCCGCGAGGGTGCCCTCGACGTCGTCGACCGAACCTCCGTGCGGCCAGTCGTCGGTCGCGGTGTAGCGCGGGGAGGCCCCGCCGGTGAGCACCAGCCCCGACGCCCGGTCGCCGAGCTGGGCGACGGCGACGGTGGCGACGGCTCCGCCGAGCGACCAGCCGTTGATCACCGGCCGGTCGAGCCCGAGATGGTCGACCAGGCGCACGACGTCCTCACCGAGTGCGGCGATCGACACGTCGTCGAAGTCCTTGTCGGACCGGCCGCAGCAGCGCAGGTCGATGGTGACGACCTCGTTGCCGTGGGCGAGCAGCGCCGGCAGCGTGGTGTCCCAGGCGCGGGCGTTGGCGCCCCAGCCGTGCACCAGCACGATCGGCCGGCCGCTGCCGCGGTGGTGTTCGAAGTAGATGCTGCGGTCGTTCTCGACGGGCAGATATCCCATGGTGTCCTCCTGAACGAGTAGGGAAGGGGGCAAGGACGTGGTCTCGGGGGCCGGATGCTCCCGCAGCGCCCGCGGCACCACTGGGGCGCGGTCGCGAAAGCGCGGCATGACGTGCTCGGCGAACAGTTCCATCGATCGCAGCACCTTGTCGTGCTCGAGGCCGCCGAAGCGCATCCAGCAGATCAGGTGCTGCAGCCCGGTCTCGTCGTGCAGCGCGTCGAGCTGCCGGATCAGGCCGTCGGGGTCGCCGACGTAGACGACGCCGCCGTCGCGCAGACCGTCGACGGTGACGCCGCCGGCCTCGTCGGTGGCCGAGACCAGTTCGGCGTAGCGCTCGTAGGTCGGCGGCACGTCCGAGCCCTGCGGCACCGCCGACAGTGCGGCGTCGAAGTACCAGTTCAACGCCTCGCGGGCGTTGCCCACCGCGGCCTGTTCGGTGTCGGCGAGGTGGATCTGCCAGTTCATCGGGAAATCCAGGTCGAGGATGTCGCGGCCCAGATCCCGCAATCGGCGTTTGGCGTCGACGACGAAGCTGTTCAATTCGGGCATCGTCATCAGGGTGGGGGTGACGAGCATGTTGTAGCCCTGGTCAGCGGCAAGATCGAGGGTCTCGGGGCTGATCGAGGCGATGTAGATCGGTGGGGTGGGGCGCTGCACCGGGGTGGGGCGGCAGTCGACGTCCTCGAGGTCGAAGTGCTTGCCGTGGTACGAGAACGGTTGTCCCGCCGGCTTGCTCCACAGCCCGCGCACGATCTCGAGTGCCTCGGTGAACATGTCCCGGCTCGCGCCCTGCAGGTCGCCGACCCCCATGTTGCGGAACTCCTGGGGTTGGTAGCCGCGGCCGACGCCGAAGTCGAGGCGCCCGCCGGAGAGCACGTCGACCATCGCGTAGTCCTCGGCGATGCGCACCGGCCAGTCGAAGGTCAGATTGCTGACCGCGATCCCGATGCGCATGCGCTGCGTGCGTTGCGCGATGGCGGCCGCCGCCACCTGCGGGGAAGGCATGGAACCGTAGTCGCTGCCGTGGTGTTCGGCCAGCCACACCTCGTCGAAGCCCAGTTTCTCGGCGTATTCGACCTGTTCGAGCATCTCGCGGTAGGCGCGCGGGAAATCGTGGTCGGGGCATTCGAGGACGTAGAAGATGCCGAACTTCACGAGAGCTCCTCCTGGCGACGACGAACGCCCCTTCTTCTTCGGCGGGGCCGGTGTGGCACCGACGCTAGAACGTGAGCCGCGTCACGTGGACGAGGTCGCCGAGGCCGTCTTGTGGGGATCCACAAACAACCCGTCGCCGGCCCGGCTGCGCAGGGTCTTCTTGTCGAGCTTGCCGACGCTGGTGCGCGGCAAGGAGTCCACGACCACGACCTGTTCGGGCACCCACCAGCGCGGCACCCGCTCGGCCAGCGCCGCGCGGACCTGCTCTGGATCGAGGTGCGCGCCGTCCGCGGGCACGACGAACGCCAGCGGGCGTTCCTGCCAGCGTTCGTGCGGCACCGCGATCACCGCGGCTTCGGCGACCTGCGGGATTGTCGTCAGAGCCTGTTCGAGGGCGACGGAGCTGATCCACTCGCCGCCGCTCTTGATCAGGTCCTTGGCCCGGTCCACGATCGTCAGATAGCCCTCGGAGTCGATGGTGGCGATGTCGCCGGTGCGCAGCCAGCCGTCGACGAACGCCTCGGGGTGTTCGTCGCGGTAGTAGCGTTCGGCGACCCAGGGTCCGCGCATGAGCAGTTCCCCGCGGTCGATGCCGTTGTGGGGAACTACAGCGCCGTCGTCGTCGACGAGCTTCCAGTGCAGGCCGGGCAGCAACCGGCCCTGCCGGCGGACGTACTCGTAGCGGCGCTGCGGGTCGTCGTCGGCCGAGCGTGGGGGCCGCGCGAAGGTGCCCATCGGTGACAGCTCGGTCATGCCCCAGCCCTGGTAGGCGCGCACGCCGAGGTCTTCCTCGATGCTGTGGATCAGCTCGGGGGTGGGAGTGGAGCCTCCGAGTACCAGCGCCCGCAGACAGGTCAGGTCGATCTGTTCGGCGAGGGCGTGGCGCACCAGGTCCACCGCGACGGTGGGGACCATGCCGGTGTACGTGACCTGCTCGGCCGCCAGGATGGTCGCGAGGTCGGGCACCGCCGGATGCGGTCCGGGCAGCACCTGGTTCGCGCCGGTCATCAACGCGGCGA
The DNA here is from genome assembly GCF_035918275.1 of Rhodococcus sp. PD04. Classification (NCBI taxonomy): domain Bacteria; kingdom Bacillati; phylum Actinomycetota; class Actinomycetes; order Mycobacteriales; family Nocardiaceae; genus Rhodococcus; species Rhodococcus sp. PD04. The sequence continues at coordinate 502,378 of NZ_CP142144.1, forward strand.
AGGGGATGCCCCAGGCGTTGGCGTGGAACATCGGCACGATGTGGCAGACGGTGTCGCGTTCGCTGATCGCGTGCCCGTCGGCCAGGCACGCGGTGAAGGTGTGCAGGTACAGGGCGCGATGCGAATAGCCCACGCCCTTGGGGGATCCGGTGGTGCCCGAGGTGTAGCACAGGGCGGCCAGGTCGTTCTCGTCGCGTGGCACCGGTTCCGGCAGCGGGGATGCGGCGGCGATCAGCTCGTCCTGCGAGCGCAGGCCCGGGGAGTCGCTGTCGGTGGTGAGCACGGGCATGCCGGGGCGGCGCGCCCGGGCGGTGTCGAGCAGGGGCAGCAGCGACGAGTCGGCGAAGACCACCCGGTCGTCGGCGTGGTCGACGATGTAGGCGATTTCGTCGGCCTCGAGCCGCAGGTTGAGCGTGTGCAGCACCGCCCCGGCCAGCGGTACGGCCATGTACAGCTCGAGGTGACGGTGGTGGTTCCACGCCAGCGTGGCGACCCGGTCGCCGGGCTGCACCCCGAGGTCGATCAGCGCCTGCGCCAGGCGCAGTACCCGGTCGGCGTACTCGCCGTAGGTGTATTCGTGGACCTTCCAGCCGTCCCGGTACTCGGTGATCGTCTTCGCGGCGAAAAGATCGCAGGCGCGGTAGAGGAAGTCGGTGATGAGTAGCGGGGTGGTGGAGCCGGTGGCCGGCGGCGGGGTCATGCGGTCACCTCCTGTCGGGCGGCGGCGACCGCCGCACGCACCTGCGGGATCACTTTCGCGGTGAGCAGTTCGATGCGGGCCGAACCGCTTTCGACCGATTCGCCGGGCAGCTGCGCCCAGAAGTGCACGTCCTTGATCTGCGGCCGCTCGCACAGCAGGCTGGTCAGTTCCTTTACGGCGGTGTCGGCGTCCCACAGCACGAACGAGCCGGCATCGAGCAGATCCTGCGGGGTCGCGAAGGTCGGGGTGGACTCGGGCGGGCCGAAGGCGCCCATCTCGATGTAGCCGTTGATCTGGTAGAGCGCGTGCTCGCCGATGCGGGCCCACTCGCGTTCGGGATCCTCGGCGACGATCGCCCACTGACCGGCGTAGATGCGGCCCTCCTCCCGGGAGCGTCCCGTACGTTCGAGCGCGTCGAGATAGGCTTCGTGGTGCACGTTCTGGGTGCTGAGGAACCCGTCGGCGATGCGTGCCACCCGTTCGATCGCGGGTTCGGCCATCGCGCCGACGAGCAGCTGCGGGGTGGATTCCGGGCGTGGGGTGACCGGCAGGGCCGGGAAGTCGTAACGCTTGCCGTGGAATTCGGCGGACGCCCCCGACCACGCCCGCCGAATCATGTCGACGCCTTCCTCGAGGAGGCTGGGGCGGTGTCGCAGTGACCGTCCGAAGGCGTCGAATTCCGGTTGCCAATAGCCCTGGCCCACCCCGAGATCGAAACGTCCACTGGTGAGCAGCGACAGGGTCGCGGCGTCCTCGGCGAGTCGGATCGGGTTGTGCAGCGGGGAGACGATGAGGTTGGTGCCGATGCGCAACGAGCGGGTGCGGGCCCCGATCGCACCGGCGAGTACGAACGGCGACGGGGTGTACCCGTCGGCCATGAAGTGGTGTTCGGTGAGCCAGACCGAGTCGATGCCGCGGCTTTCGGCCCAGGCGATCTGCTCGAGGGTCTCCTCGTAGAAGCGAGTAAAGGTGCGCGGCCACCGCGCGGGATTCCGGAAGTCGTACCACAGGCCGAAGGAGCAGGATTGATCGGTCACGGAGGCTCTCCTCGATCGTCGTTGCATCAGGCCGAACTATGTCGTGGGTCACAGAATGGGATGTCGGTCCCGGTGTGGGAAGGCACCGGGACCGACGGGATTGTCGAAGGATCCAAAAGGGAGGTCGAAAATCCGGGGGTCAGAAATTGCCCTTGGCGGCCCAGCCGCCGTCGACCGGGTAGATCTCGCCGGTGAGGAAGCTGCCCTCACGCATGAGATAGGCGACCATCGAGGCGATCTCCTCCGGCAGACCCAGGCGCCGCACGATGTGCGCGTTCGCGTTGGCCTCGCGCATCTCGTCGGTGATGTCCGCCAGGATCGGGGTGTCGATGGTGCCCGGGCAGATCGCGTTGATGAGGATGTTGTGCGGGCCGTACTCGAAGGCGGCCTGCTTGGTCAGCGACACCACCCCGCCCTTCGCCGCCGAGTAGGAGGCGAGATTGGGCAGGCCCCGCAGCGCGGCCATCGAGGAGATGTTCACGATGCGGCCGCCACCGCGCTCGATCATATGGGGGATGACGGCCCGCATGCCGAGCCAGACACCCTTGAGGTCGGTGTTGATGACGTTGTCCCAGGCCTCCTCGGTGAGCCCGACGACGCTGTCCTCGCTGAGCATGTTGACCACCCCGGCAACGTTGGCGAGCAGGTCGACGCGCCCGTGCCCGTCGATCACCTCGCGGACGGTGTCGGCCCAGCTGTTCATGACCCGGACATCGAGTTCATAGGCATGGGCCTTGCCGCCGAGTTGCGCGATGGCGTCAACGGTGGCGGAGGCGTCCTGGATGTCCGCGGCGATGACGGTGGCGCCCTCGGAGGCGAGACGTTTGGCGGTGGCCTGCCCGATGCCCTGGGCGGCGCCGGTGACGATGGCGATCTTTCCGTTCAACGACATGATGTGCTCTCTTCTCGTGTGAATGCGGGAGAGTGGTGGACCATCGGAGTGGAGAACCGTTCGCGCACAAAAGGCTCGACGGTTGGCGGAGGTTGGCGGTTCTGCGGATCCACACGATATGAAGTCGAGCCGGTAGACCGCACGTTCTTGTCGATGGCTGTTTGGAGACCGGTACAAGATGCTGGTCTGCGTGGTCCGCGTGCACGTCGGTGGTACAGCTGTGGTCACAGCATGCGCTAGCAAGCCTGCTTTGCAGGGCAGATAAATCGACTGGATGAGTATCACTGCTCAGACCTGGCACGGCGCTATCACCGTGAACAGCGATCACGGTGGTGGCTGTATCGCCGGGCTCAGTCCGTACCAGTACGCTGCGGTCTCACCCGGGCACGGATGTGCAACGTACGGTTTCTCGGGCGGATTCTCGTAGGAACGGGGCTTCAACCTCGTGGTACGTGCCGTGGGCAGTGCGGTCGTACGAGGCCCATGACCTGGACGTGAGCCTACCGTCGTGGAGCCGAGTAGAAGCTGGCCGTCCTGGACGATCTGAACTGTGGAAATGTCACACACTTCGCGCCGACGCATGATGCGCCACTGGCTATTTCGGCGACTGGACTGATCGACGTACCTGCCGCTCACGGTAAGAGGTTTGTTGTGCCCGTGTCGGTCAGTCCAATAATGCCGTGATTGCGCGTAGACCTCGCCGTATTCGTTCTCTCCGTCCACCTCGAAGCACGCACATCCTAGTGCCGCATCACGCAACGTTTGCCCTGTCGACGATCTCCCGTAGCTGTTGATCCTCGGCGTGCTTGTTGCGCCAGATGATGTAGCGACGGATCATCGACGCTTGCTCCCGATGACTGCCGTGGTCGGTGCCATCGAGCGCGAAGTACCGCAGCGCGGTGAACTGCGCCTCGATCCGGTTGAGCCACGAACTGTTCGTCGGGGTGTACGCGATCTCGACGTTGTTCGCCTCTGCCCACAGACCGACCCGTTGGCACTTCCTCGTGGTCAGGTGCGGCGAGAAGTTGTCGCACACGATCGCGATACGAACCTCCGCCGGGTAAAGAGTGCGCAGGTAACGGCAGAACTCGAGGAACGTGGAGCGGTTCTTCGTCGTCTTGACGTGCCCGTACAGCTTGTCCTTGCCCAGGTCGTACGCGGCGAACAGATGCCGCACCCCGTTCGGACGGGTGTAGGTCGCCCGCCGCCGGCGCCGCGGCTCCCGGTCCGGGTCCTTGTGCCTGCCGCCACGCTGCGCCCACTGCCGGCCCGGATGCGGCTGCAGATTCAAGGGACCGAACTCGTCGAGACAGAAGATCGCCTGTGGCTCATCGGGATCGGACACGACATCGCCATCGGCGATGGCATACAGGTGTTCGACCCGAGCCTTCTTCACCGCGTAATCGGGGTCCCGAGATCTCTTCCAGGTCTTCACTTTTTGAAAGGAGACACCCTCCTCGCGGAGCAGCACTCGCAGACCCTCGTGGCTGATGTCGTCGACCACCCCCTCGGCGACCAGGAACTCGGCGAGTTTGGTCAGACTCCAGGTCGAGAACGGCAGATCGTGCTCGGCGGGGGCGGACTTGGCGATCTTCTTGATCTCCCGGCGCTCCGGCAGGGTGAACTTTTTCGGCCGGCCGCCGGCGTACTTCGGGTACAGCGAGTCGAATCCGTCGGCGTTGAAGTTGTGGATGACATCACGGACCCGGTCGGCGCTGGTGAAGCTGACCTCGGCGATCTTCGGTACCGGCATGCCCTGGGCCGAGAGCAGGACCATCTGGGCGCGCCGCCAGGTCACCACCGATCCGGTGCCGCGGCGGATGATCCGTACCAGCCGTCTGCCTTCGTCGTCATCGATCTCTCGCACGCGTACTCGTTCTGCCACTCGACCAGGCTGACCGATCCCGTGGCCGACACGCCGCAACCGGTCGGCGTGTCGGCCAGAACGGGCAAAGGTTCACGGGTGCGGCACTAGTAGGTGAACTATTCGGGTAAACCGGTGCAGAGCGGACTGAGCGAACTCGACGAATCCATCCGGCCCGCCTTCGTAGTCGCCATACGAGCACCAGGCCTCGGACCAAAAGACCGAACGTCGCAGCGCCGCGCCTACCGATCTTGTCGCCAGGGGTAACGGCAACTCAGCGCCTAGAGTTCGGCGTGCGACTACCTCGCCCAGTAGTACCGGCCACGGCAACCGCATATATCCGACCTCAACGGGCGACCAATTGCAGAAACCGGCGACATCGTAGGTACGAGCCACCTGGGGGGATCTTCGTGCAGTTCGGCGACGCGGTTCTCGATCAGGTTGTTCTCGGCATCGGACAGTGCCTGCCGGTCCTGGCACCGACACGATTGCGCACATCGATGCCGGGGATGAACATTCGTTCCACAGTTCGCGTCGCCGCCGCCTGTATCCCAGGGGCCAGGCGCGGTCCTGGGCACAGGGGACGGCTTCAGGGGGCGTGCGAGGGGACGCTGTAGAGCAGGCACGCACCCGCGCTCCGAGTTGGGCGAGGTCGATCTCGCCCCGATTTTCGGTCTTCTGGGGAGCTGCGATATCGGCGACGCCGATGGTCCGCGAGCTGCAACCGGCATGGCTCACATGATCGGAACGAGGTCGCCAGGTGTTCCGGCGGGATGGTGGTGCGCTGCGCAGACCCCGTCCGCATCAGGGAAGCACCCGGAGCGAAAGGGGTGTGCGTATCGGCGGTCTAGTAGACGCTGCGGCCCTGCGGTACGATAGTGTACGGATCGTTCGGACTGTACTGATATGGGAGGTGTGATGGCGCACTCACGCAGTGACCTGCACCGGAAGGCAGCGCAGGCAGCCGCGATCAAGCGAGCCAAGGCATGCCGCCATATGCATACGCCTCTGGTGGCTTCTGCCGCCGCCGTCACAGTCCGCAACGGTGGCAATCAAACCGCGCAGACCCCGGGCACCCGACCCGCCAAGGGCTCGGCCACGTCCGCGCGACGAGGCGGCCGCATCCCTGGACTGGTCAAGCCTCAGCCCGGCGCACCGGACGGTCCGGGGCGCAGGCGGAAGGTAACCGCAGCAACCGCGGCGCGCCTCGATCGCATCGTCGACGGACTCGTCGCTTCGTTCCTTGCGTCGAACGGCGCGGCAGCGGTGTCGAAGAAGGTGTCTTTCGGGGCGGCTCCGGAAGCGCACGACAGCCTCATTCGCGCGTACCTGCTGGAGAAGTTGTCGGGGGCTTCCACTCGGGCGCAGTGCCGTGTCGAGATCGAGCGGCAAGGCCCCCTGCTCAGCGTGCGGGTCACCTTCGAACCCGCCACCATAACGACGGCTGTCCCCACGAGGTCGGAATCGGCGCCGCACCGGCCGGTGACCATCCCCACGTCGGCGGGTCCGTTCGAGTACACGCCGCCGATCGACCTGCATCGCGATACCTACTCGGCGCAGGAGGCCTCGAGCCGGCTCTCCCGCACAGGACAGTCGACCTCCCGGACCATCGCGCACGAGCGGCGCAAAGAGTCGAAACTGCTCGCGCTCAAAGTGGCCAACGGGTTCCGCTTCCCGACCTTCCAGTTCGATCCCCGTGGCGGCATCCATCCCCTCGTCGAACGCGCCAATATGCGGCTCGGCGCATTCAACGATCCGTGGGGCACCTTGTCGTGGTGGTTCGAGGACAACGACATTCTCGACGACATGAGCCCGGCAGCAGCTCTGGCCGCCGGCACGCTGGACGAGCAGCTCCTCGACGCGGCGCTCGACGACTTGACGGCAGGAATGTGAGCGAACACCCCACCAGCGACCAACCGGAGGTTCCGCTCCAGCGTCCCGAGGACGACGAGTTCTACAACGGCTCAGCCGTCGAAGTCATGACCGTGCCGGCAGGCACGACACTGTGGCGGTTCGTCGAACTCGACCCGCCCTACGACGTGTCGACGTTCAACCCGAACATCTCTGTCCATCACGAGCACCCCACCGGAGCCGAACTCGGCCAACAAGGCCGGTTCGATCCCCTCGACCACGCACACGGTGGGTACGTGTACTGCTCGCCCACACTCGGCGGTGCGGTCGCCGAAGGGATCCTGCGCGCGAAGAAGATCCCGCCAGCCGCATCATTCCCGCCGTCCAGGTCGACGGACGAGCATTGGTGCGATGGCAACTGCACGTCGACCTCGACGTCGCCGCCCTGCGCGACCCACATCTGCGGAAAATCGGACTGACCAGCAGCATCCACAGCTGCACACGTCGGGACTACGGGTGGAGCCGCCGCGTCGCGCACGCCATCCTTTCCCGAAACCCCCACCTCCACGGCCTGGCATACCCGTGTCGAAACGACACCCACAGCACGGCCCTGCTCCTCGTACAACGCCCACAGGGGCCACTCACCGAGCCCGGTGCGTACTCCTTCGTCGACATGCGTGCCCCGGTCCGTGACGCCTCCCTGCGCTACGACATCGCACGCACCCTCTTCGTCAACGCCGGCGTCGTACTGGGCGAACCCAACCCCGAGGACGAAGAATAAGCGGTCCGGTCGTGTGCACCGGTGTCACCACCCTTGGGATCAGTGCTCAACCACGCGCCGATCTCGTCGACCGATCGTCCCGCGATCTCGAGAAGCTCGCTCCGGACGAAGCTCGAGCGTGACTCTGTCGACGGTTGCCGCTCGAATCGATCATCCCAGCCATGCGAACGGGTTGCGCACGGATTCTGATCTCGATGAAGGCTCAGTACGCAATCCTCGTTCTTCGCCTCGCAGCAGCTTTCACAGCCGGCGTACAAGACGCATGATCCGTGGCCAGGTTGAGCGTCGACGATCGACGGCCCTGCGAGTCCTGCCCGGGCACGCATGCACGTAATCGTGTAGCACCAGGTTGCCAGCACACCGACCGAAACGATCCGCGTCCCACCTGCTTTGTGAATCATCACCCTCTCGAAGCCAATTCGCGTCCCTGGCCCTCCGACTGCACGCAACTCCGCTGCGCGGCCACGACAGAGAAGAGACACGACGTGCCCAGCGCCGCACTCCTCACACGAGGAGACGATCGATCGCCGGTACTGATCCACGTACCGCACGCCTCGCGCATCATCCCCGTCGAACTGCGCCCCGATTTGTTGCTGACCGATGTCGAACTCGCCGCCGAACTCGACGAAGCGACCGACACCGCCACCGACGAGATCGCGGCAGCGGCATTACGCCACACCCGCCTGAAACCCACGACTGTGGTCAACACTTTTTCGCGGCTGGTGATCGGCCCCAAACGATTTCCCGACAGCAGTGAGCCGCGACCTCAGTGAGCTCACCGATGTCTTTGACGAGATCGAGGATCGTACCTACGCACTTCTTAGAGTGCTCCTTACAGTGCTAGGAAAGTAGGACAACCGTCCTTAGTGGCGTGACGCTCGGGGTGGCCGTAGCACCTATACCCCACAAGGCAGCATCCGCTCGGGAGCTGCGTGTTTAGACATGCCTGCCCCTGATGGGAGGCCTATCCAAGATCAGATTGACACGTTACGTAGATCTCGTAGCACTGCGATGTCCGTATCGAGCCCTAGTAGGACTTTGTTAGGTTCGCCACTTCTTGTTGCGGGGCCTCGAGTTTCGGCACGATGTCCGGGACGATGACCGGGTGGATGCCGCAGCCCTGACCGATGTCGGTGAACGTCTCGACGTGTTCGTCGACGAGGTGTTCTCCTCGCTCAAACGCAAGGATCAGCGGGCGACGGCCGGGGTGTATGCGCGGGGGTTGATGCTCGACGGGCGCCGCAAGTCGATGCAGCCGATGGCCGACCGGCTCGGGATCGATCACCAACGCCTGCAGCAGTTCGTCACCACCTCACCCTGGGATCCGGTATCGGTCCGGAAAACACTGTCCCGCAAGGCGTGTGATCTGATCACCCCGGATGCGTGGGTCATCGACGACACCGGATTCGCCAAGGACGGCGACGCCTCCCCGTGTGTGGCCCGGCAGTACTCGGGCACCTTGGGCAAGGTCGGGAACTGCCAGGTCGCCGTCAGCGTGCACGCCGCCACCGACACCGCATCCGCGCCCCTGGATTGGCGCCTGTATCTGCCCGAGAGCTGGGACGATCAGCGTTGCGACGATCCGGAGGCGGCCGCGGCGATCACCGCTCGCCGGCGACGCAATGCGATTCCCGCCGAGGAGCGCTATCGCACCAAGGCGGCGATGGCTCTCGAGATGCTCGACGAGCTGATCTCGTGGGGCCGGACCCCGCCGGTGATCGTCGCCGACGCCGGCTACGGCGACTCGGCCACCTTCCGGCAGGGTCTGACCGACCGCGACCTGGCCTACGTCGTCGCGGTCAAGGGCGCCACCCTCGCGCACCCCGCCGATGCGCTGCCGGCCACCGCCGCGTACTCCGGACGCGGCCGGCCGCCGACCCGACGCTACCCGCCGGCCGCCACCTGCAGGGATCTCGTCCTGGCGGCCGGAACCGTGGCGCTGACCGAGATCACCTGGCGTCGCGGCACCAAGACCGGCCCGGCCAATCCGACCGCGGCGATGCGCTCACGCTTCGTGGCACTGCGGATCCGCCCGGCCAACCGCACCATTCCCCGTGATGAGGACGGTGTGCTGCCGCAGGCGTGGCTGCTCGCCGAATGGCCTACCGGAGTTGCCGAACCGACTGATTTCTGGCTGGCCACCCTGCCCGAGGACACGCCGATCGCGGAGTTGGTGCGTCTGGCCAAGATCCGTTGGCGCATCGAGCACGACTACCGGGAACTGAAAACCGGTCTCGGCCTCGACCATTTCGAAGGCCGCTCCTGGCTCGGCTGGCACCACCACGTCACCCTCGTCACCGCCGCGCACCTGTTCATCACCACCCTGCGGCTGACCGACCCAAAAGCGGTCGGGCGGGACTGACCCTCTATGCAATCGTGCGCGAACTCCAACGCGCACTGGCTTATTGGATCGGTACCTGCCCGACCTGCCACCACATCTTCCCAACCTAACAAAGTCCTACTAGATGTAGTTCCCAGGCAGGTTGTGAACGGCGTGCCGTCACGAGATAGGTGAGGACCTCCGGTATCGGTGTGCCTACCACACACACGCCGACTACCGAGACGTCCTCGTGACACACGCTAACGCCTATCTGACGCCACGGGGCCGATTGGCCCTGGCCGAACTCGTCGTCGAGACCGGCTGGAGCCTGCGCCGGGCCGCCGAACGCTTCCAATGCTCGCCGGCGACCACCAAAAAGTGGGTCGACCGCTACCTCGCCGGTGACCGAGCGATGCAGGACCGATCCTCACGCCCTCGGTCCTGCCCGCGCCGGACCCCGACCCGCACCGAACGCCGCATCATCGGACTGCGCTTCACCCGCCGATGGGGCCCGCACCGCATCGCCTGCCACTTGCACCTGGCGAAATCGACCGTCGAGGCCGTGCTGCGCCGCTACAAGATGCCCAAACTCGCCCACCTCGACCAGGCCACCGGCCTGCCCGTCCGCCGACCGAACCCGCACCGATACGAGCACGAGCGTCCCGGCGACCTGGTCCATGTCGACATCAAAAAGCTCGGCCGCATCCCCGACGGCGGTGGGCACCGCAAGATCGGCCGTCAGGCCGGTAGGAAGACCCGCTCCGGGGTGGGCTACGCCTACCTGCACCACGCCGTCGACGACCACTCCCGGCTCGCCTATTCCGAGATCCTCACAGATGAACGCAAGGACACCGCGGCCGGGTTCTGGACCCGCGCCCGGTCCTTTTTCACCGACCATCGGATCACCATCACACGCGTCTTGACCGATAACGGATCCTGCTATCGCTCCAAGGAATTCGCTGCTGCACTCGGTCCCGGCATCGTCCACAAGCGGACCCGCCCCTACCGGCCGCAGACCAACGGCAAGGTCGAACGGTTCAATCGCACCCTCGCCGCCGAGTGGGCCTACGCGCACACCTACCCATCCGACGAGGCCCGGTCGGTGACCTACCAGGCTTGGCTACATCACTACAATCACCACCGACCCCACACCGGGATCGGTGGACAGTCACCTATCGACCGCGTCGGCGTTCACAACGTCCCTGGGAATTACACCTGATATGTAAGGACCTTTGTCAAGAGGGCAAGGTGAGGCGCCGTCGGGGAGCGACCCCGACGGCGCCTCATTGCTTCGCCCTCGAGTCTGCGTGGTAAGCGTGTCGACAATACGACGCGCGGTCAGACTGATATACGCGGGTTGGCTACCGCAGGACGGGATTTCGGCTGGATCGCATCCGCATCTCTAGCATCGAGCGTCGACCCCGGAAGGCCTGCTCATAGGTGTATCGCGGGTCGATCCACGCGCTGCCACCACCGAACCCATGGGACGAAGCAGTCCATCAGGCCGGCTTCAGCAATCCATCACCGCCAGCAACCAGCACCACCCCGCCAACTCCCGGGCGATCGTCGCATTCGCGACGACGGGTCGTTTGCGGCGTTCGAGGAACCCCACCCAGCGCCCGTGCAACCGGCGGTTGCCCTCATCACCACGGGCCCGGGCCGCGGCCGGGGCCAGATCCCATCGCGACCGCATTACCGCTCCGACGTGATAGCGGGCGCGGTGATGCCAGGCCGCTTCCACCAACAGCCGACGCGCATGAGAATTTCCGGTCTTGGTGATCGACCCCTGCGCCCGCGACGATCCCGAGGAATACTCCGAGGGCACCAACCCGACGAACGATCCGATGGTGTTGCCAGTGAACCGAGTCCAGTCCCCGATCTCCACCGCCAGACCGAACCCGGTCAAGGTGGACACCCCACGCAGGCAGCACATCCGGCGCACCACCGGAGTCAATTCACTGGCCACGGCCATCTCCTCGATCGCCGCATCGAGCCGTCGGCGCCGCGCCTGCATGGTGAGCACATGGTCGTAGTCGGCGTCGAACGCCATCCGCGTCGCCGGTGAGGTCAACTGCGGTGCGGCCTCGGTGCGCAACCACCGGTCGTGCGCACCGGACCACGCCTGCCCGCCGTAGTAGACGATGCCGCGGCGCAGCAACAGTTTCGACAACCGGTGCCGTGCCCGCATCAGATCTCCGCGGCAGTCCTCCCGGGCCCGGACCAGATCCCGCGCCGCTTCCTGCCCGACGGACGGGATCGACACCGAGGTGACTTCGTCCAGGCGCAGCAACCGGGCCAGATGCAGCGCATCGCGGGCATCGGTCTTGACCCGATCCCCGGCAGGTTTGTGCAGCTTCGACGGAGCAGCGACCACACACCGAATGCTCGCTTCGGTCAGATATCGGTACAAGCCGAAGCCTGTCGGGCCGGCCTCGTAGGTCACTGCTGCCGGGCCTGGTAGCTGCGCAATCCAGGATCGGATGTGGTCATAGGACGGCGTCAGTTTGGTTTGGAGCACTTCGCCGGTGACGCTGTCGATGGCTGCTGCCGCGACCGAACGTGCGTGCACGTCCAGTCCTACGCTCGTACGCTCGGTAAACACCGGGGCCTCCCACCACTGTCGGATAGGCCGGGCAGGGGGATTCCTGCTCGGTAACCCACGAACATGGGTGAGAGGGGCCCCGGCCCGCAACCCCTGACTCAACGCCGGGGCTGCCCATACCGTCTAGACCTTCTTGCTGACAAGTTTGCGGTCAGGGATGAGGCAGTAAGCGCAGCTTCGTGTCGTATGATCAAGCGTCGTCGGTCAGGGCTTCGTACCAACGTCCCGCACATGGCACGAAACGCAGCCTCCCCGCCGAACAGACAATTTAATACTTCGAAATGAGCTCAAAGAATGAGGTTATAGTGGACCACGTCGAAGATATTCGCCAAGCCATCCAGAGTAATTCCGCGCTTGTCGTTCTCGGTACGGGGTTCACGGCTGCTTCGGTCAGCGATCGTACGAATTGCTCTTGGCCAGGGCTTCTCAGGTCAGGCATAAAGTATTTGTCGATGAACTTTAGGGACATCGGAGCACGACAGCTCGACAGCATCAAGAACGACATAGAGATCGGGGAAACAGAGGACTCAAGCTACCTATTAAATGCGGCTACGAAAATTGTAAATGCACTCGGCGGGCCGGACTCAACACATTTCGACGCATATATACGTCAAACGGTGGGGTCGTTGAAGGACAAGGTCATTTCACCGGAGCTGGCACAGGCGATCAACTCCCTAAATGCTCCCGTGTGCACAACAAATTATGACACCGTGTACGAAACAGTAAACAACTGTCGACACACAACATGGCGCGACATTCGCTCCATGCGGCGAGCTCTTGTAGATACTAATAACGACACGGTAGTTCATCTCCATGGGGTGTGGGAAGACCCAGAATCTATCATTCTCACGAATTCCGATTATTCTAGGATAACAACCGACCAGGGTATGGAAGCGGCCAGAAGTAGCTTTGGCTTACTGCGCACAATTATTTTTATCGGGTTCGGGGATGGCCTTACCGATCCACATTTCACTACACTTTGGAAATGGTTAGAATCGCTGGCTTCGGGAGCGACCCACTACGCTTTATGTAGAAGTGCCGAATCCGGAAGTTCTCAAGATCTTGCGACTGCATCTACAGTGATAAAAGTTGTTTACGGTAATAAATTCGAAGATCTCACTCCGTTCATCCAGTCCCTAGCTCCAACAAGGGAGAAAAGGGACGGTAAATCCGAATCCATCGACGACCCCGGTGTCGTATTCCGCGTTGCCAGGACGTCTTGCGCAAAAATAATTGATCTCCTTGCGGATTCCGCTCTTATACAGGCGAGGGACGAAAGCACACTCAGCGACTTGGTTGTCGATCCAATCTTCCTACCAACTCCCCCGGAAGTATTTTCTAGAGAAAAGCTCCAGAATGAAAGTCTGGCTGAGCTTAATGCAAGTCTGGAGGCTGTCACGGCTCAGCGTCTGGTTATTATCGGGGAGGAACAGAGTGGATTAACTACCTCCTTGCGCTGGGCAGCAATCCGATGCAGTGAGACGACCGGACTTATTCCCGTGATTGTGGATTATCCTTCCCTTGCTGCCGGCGTTCGATCGATTCATAAGGAAATACGCCGATACCTTCGTGCGAGGAGTGCGCCTCTTGGGAACAAGGATGAAATTCCATTCAATCGGATTTGTTTGTATCTCGATAATGTCTATGTATCCGATAATCATGACATTTTGCAACGAGTTGTAACTGAGTTGGAATCTGCCGGTATCTCTCATGTTGTCTTCGGATGTAGGCCGGGGGTTGAACTACGAATTACTCAGATCTACGAGCAACTAGGGGTGCTGCCCAAGCTCGCATACCTCGGGCCAATTGGAAAGTCGCATGCGACCGAACTTGCTCGACGGATTGACCCACACCAGGCTCCAGATATAGCTGAACGGGTCCTTGCAATCACTCGGAAGGAACGGTTGTCACGAACACCGCTTGCAGTAATTTTGCTGATTGTAGGCGTTTCAAACGACGACGGCTGGATCAATGCAGTATCAAACACCACCTTCGTCGATTCCTTCGTAGACTCGTTGCTCGGCAGGGGCAAGATTCGTGACGATATGCGTTCTCAGGTTGATTCTGCTGGCTATTCTAGAGTTCTAGAGGCACTCAGTCGGCGCTTGATTAGTGACGACTCCGCTTCGATTGATCGACTCGATCTAATTATATTCCTGAGGGACCTCGTGCACACGCTCGATTGGTCGGAACGCCCTGACTTGCTCGTGAATGATCTAATTCAAAAGGGACTGTTAGTTGATCGGGGTGGCCAAGTATTCTTTCGGCAAAGCGCGTATTTGTATATATTTGCAGCACGTGCAGCAGTTCGAGACCGCGATCTGCTTTTACGGTTACGTGAACGCCCACTCTATTATGCGCAGATAATCAGGCACTATGCCGCTTTGAAACGTGATGATGAGGAACTGGTCAAGTGGGCATTTGATTGGATCAAGAAGGTGGACCAATCTAATCCACCCCGTTCTGGATTGTTTGGATCTGTAACCAATGCCGAGATTGAACGAGATGTTCAGGGTTTCGACTCGCTTGTCGACGAGGAATCTTTGCCGGAACCTCTTACCGGCGGACTAGAACATGAATACAGCTCGGAAAAACGGCCCTCGTCTCAAGAACCCGGGCGCGACATTGGTGACGGAAACGCGTCGGATGATTCAGGACGGGAAGAGGGTTCCTCCAACATTAAGATTCGAGACTTTGCTATCCAGATAGGCCCGAGCGAAGATGATATCGTTATCCACGATGTTAATCCCTTCCCGTCCACGCAGCTTGAGAATGCCCCGATCGATATCCAACTGACCGGATTGATTTCCTTGGTATCGAATATACTTCGCGATAGTGAACTTGTCGAAAACCCGTCCCTGAAAGAGGACATGCTGTCGGCGACACTTAGTGCTTGGGGGCGCTACATGGACGTCGTTCATAATTCTGAAGAGCTTCGATCTATGATCGAGACGGTAGTAGAGGCAATTTCCGAGGCCTTAGAGATTGAGGATGAGACTAGGAGGGAAGAGCTGGCGGTTAACTTAGCGGACGCGTGGTCGATGCATTCTTCCTACCAGGGAATTAGCGAAGAGTTGTCTACACGGAAGCTAAGGAACGCTTTAGAGCGCGTTGAAGCTGGATCCGGAATTGAGTCAGAAGTTTATAGAATGATACCTCTATACATGCTCGACTACATGCATCAGAAGAAGTTTTGGGGCGGCAATTTCTCTTCTTACCTAATTGAGAACTCAAGCATCCGCGCCGTCCGCATATTCGTGCGCGTATACGTACGCACTGAGTACATCAACCTCCCCCCTCAGTCCCCCACGCTCGGAGAGATTGAGAACCTTCTCGTAGATTTTTTCATGGCCGATGTTGCACGGAAACTTACCTCGCGAGAAAAGGGAAGAATTGCATCGAAGTATCGCCAATTCCTTCAAAAGGATCGTGCGCGGAGTCGCGCACTGAATTCGGTTCGAGGGCCCACTTTAGCTATTAAGCCTTAAAGCTCACTGTTCCCGTTGCACACTGCACATCGACTTGAGGTTGCTCAGAGACTATTTCGTCGACCTCGTCATGGACCCTCGAAGCACCAACCTTGGAAACGGCAGTGGCGACTTGCTCTCGCCGGAGCCCGCGGGCACATCGAGTCCCAGGTCGAGTTCTTCTTGGCTGGCGTGGAGTTTGCTGCGGCCAGTTGCATCAATGCTGCCAATTCACTGTCGGTGTGGGCCGAACCGACATGCTCGTCGCATTGTCCGGCGACCGCCCTGCTTGACTGCGATCTGTACCGCCGTCGCCCCCGGCGCGGTCCGGACCTTGCGAAGGTACGCCGCCACCCGCCAGATCCTACCGACTGCATAGTGCCCCAAATCGATAGCCTGCGATCTCGCTACCAGCGGAAACCTCCGCAGACCCCCGACGTCTCCGTCAATTTGTGCAAGTCAGGTGCGATGTCCACGAAACTCGCGGACGATCGGATCGAATCATCACCGTCGAAGGTCAAGGTGATCTTGTCCGCTTCCGCGTCCGCGTGGGTGCTTGGAGCGATGGTGACGGCGTCGAGCACGGGTTAGACCACGCCCGCTGGAACTCTCTGGATGGCGGAGCTCGGTCACATGAGGCTTCGGTCGACGGCAGGGGCGTCCGGTTTCCCCCGAGTTGGCTCATTTCGTTAGACGATGTGAGGGGCTGGGCCGGGACCTCACTCACATGTAACCGTGGGTTGCCGACAGGAAATGGGTCCTCGCCGGTAGAGCCACAAGATGTGGGAGGCCCCAGCAATGAATCAGCGTACGAGTATCGGATTGGATGTGCACGCACGATCGGTGGTCGCCTGCGGCCTCGACGGACAGACCGGAGAACTGTTCGAGCGCCGTCTCACGCCGGACCACGGCGAGATCCTCCACTGGATCCGTTCGCTGCCGGATCCGGTAGCCGTGACCTACGAAGCCGGCCCCACCGGGTTCGGCCTCGCACGGTTCCTGACCGCGGAAGGGATCGAATGTCTCGTCGCGGCACCATCGAAGCTGCAACGCCCGCCAGGTGACCGGATCAAGAACGACACGCGTGATGCACAGCATCTGGCGCGACTTCTGCACCTCGGGCAGATCGTCGACATCGCCGTGCCCAGTCTCGAACAGGAAGGCGCCCGTGATTTGGTGCGGGCCCGTGAGGATTGCCGCCGAGATCTGATGTCGGCGCGCCACCGGGTATCGAAATTACTTCTGCGGCAAGGGATCGTCTACTACGGTGGGTGCGCGTGGACGAAGGTGCACGACACCTGGCTGCGTGCCCAGCACTTCGACGCACCCGGTCTGCAGCTGGCGTACGAGAGCGCCTACGACGCCATGCTCGCCGCACTCGACCGGCGGGACCGACTCGACGGGGCGATCACGCAGATGGCCACCGCCAGCGAGTACACCCCGGTCACGGTCCGACTCGGCTGCCTACGCGGAGTATCGACACTGACCGCGTTCGGCCTGGCCGTGGAAATCGGCGATTGGCAACGCCTGACCGGCCGCTCGATCGGCGCCTACCTGGGATTGGTGCCCACCGAACACTCCTCCGGAGCGAGCAGGTCGCAGGGATCGATCACCAAGACCGGCAACGGCCACGCCCGCCGGCTGCTGATCGAGGCCGCCTGGCAACACCGACCTCAGTATCGCCCCGGAGCCGATCTGCGACGCCGCTGGGACAAGGCCACTCCCGCCGCCCGAGCACGTGGCCAGCACGCAAACCGACGGCTGCACGAGCGCTGGGTCGGATTCGACAACCGTCGTAAACGGCCCGTAGTGGCCAATACCGCGATCGCCCGCGAACTCGCCGGCTGGTGTTGGTCGCTGGCCGTACTCGATCCTTGACCACCGGTTCCCCGCTCCGGCACCCTTCGGCCGGTGAGTATGGTCATCGACTCGGCCGGTGGCAAGGTCGGTTCTCCTCGCTCCGCTGCGGGGACTCCATCTTGCCACCTCTGGTCGTCGACGACTCCCAGCTACAGGGACCAGCGGATCGGGGAACCTCACCCCCACCACGTCCGGACGAATCACGGTGGTGACGGCAGCGCCTGGGAGTGATCCGCGAACGCACTATGAGCAATCCTCACCGCCATCGTGGGCGATCACGCTCGACGTTAGACAAGCGAGCCACTCCAGCCGAATAACCGTCCTGCGGTAGCCAATCCGCGTATATCAGAGTTGACCACGCGTCGAAACCGACACGCTCGTCACCATCTGACATCGACCGGGCTCACAGAGGCGGCGCCCCCACGACGACGGTCTGCGGCGTCGCCTCACCCTATGCCCTTGACAATCTGGTGTACATATCAGTGCGTGAAATCAGGCCGATCCCGACGAAAACCAGCAGGTCACAGACGTGAGCTGTCGATCATCCCGAGAACATGAGCCAACTCGGGTCAGAGTAAGAACGGTTACGTGTGGACATGCGGACAGAGGGAACTTCTGGGGACTTGACCGTGTCAGGCGCCGAGAGCGACGTCCAGGTACCGCTGGCTGCGGGCTTCCTCATTGGGTAGAGGGAGCTTTGTACAACCTGACAGTGTCACCTCTCGTGACGATGATGTCTGCATCGTTGCTAGGCATGTTGTCGATGCCTAGCCAGGCCCCCCTCATCGACTCGGGGGAGCCTTGGAACGTGATGTTTTCGGCAAGGACAAAGCTGTGTCCGCCGTATCCATAGCTCGATAGCCCATCTTTCCCTTTGGGATAATTGGCGAACTTCACAGTGTTGTACTGGGGATTCAGTAGATGGACGAATGCCTTCTCGGCATCGGCGATCACCGCTTTATAGTGTGCATCCCAGTCCTGACCGTAGCTGTCGAGGAATTCGTCCCCGGTCTCGATGGTTCTGAATACGACTGGATCTGCTGCCCAAGCGAAAAGGAACATCTCGTCTGTGACCCGGGAGTTCGGCTGAGTCGGGTATTCGTTGCCGAGGATCTTCTGTCGTTTCTCATGGGCGCCGGCGAATAATCGGTCATAGGTGTCGGTTTCCTTAGCGATGCCGACGTAGAGCAACCTGTAGGTCGCGAACTCCCGATGTCTGTGCAATCCGTGGATGCCCGCCTTCTTTCGGCCGACGTCGTAAATCAGTTTCTCTGTACTGAACCACTCGAACGGGTGCGCTCGTCCTGAGTCGATGTCGTCTTGTGATTCGTTTGCGAACAACTTGATGATCTTTGGTCCTAAGCGGATCTCAATATCGTCGGGGGCATTACCAACGCCGAACACGTTCTCAGCCAGAGTCTCGCAATCCAGCTCGAAACGGTCGGTCAGGCTGTTCCCGGATTCAAGCTGGATTTGCAGGTTGGAGCCTTTGGCGACGAGCGAAGTAAATGTCGCTTCGGCACGCATAGCAATCATGTAGAGTTCGCTTGACCGTAGTCGCTCCGCGACCTTAGGATCCTTCGTAATCCATTCCGCTTCCTGATTCGATACGGGAGGATAAACCAAGAAGAAGGGGCTGGTCATAACGTTGATTCGGTCCACGCTGTCACACTACGGAAGGGTGGGCTGCGCAGCATAGGGAGAGGTGGACGGATGCCGCCCCAGCTGTCGCGTACCGGGTCTGTTGGAGGGTCTCATCACACGGAAGGATGAGATCCATGGGAGCACCGCGAAAGTACCCGGAGGAGCTGAAGGAACGAGCGACGCGGCTGGCAGTCGAGGCACGCCGCGATCCAGGATCGAAGACAGGAGCGATCAAGCGGATCGCCGAGCAGTTGGGCATCCATCCCGAGGCCCTGCGCACCTGGGTTCGTCAGGCCGAGATCGACGGTGGTGTCCGCCCCGGCACCACGACGGACGAGGCGAAACGGATCGCCGAACTCGAACGCGAGAACCGAGAACTGCGCCGTGCCAACGAGATCCTGAAGACGGCGTCGGCGTTTTTCGCGGCAGCGGAGCTCGACCGCAAACTCAAGCCCGAGTTGCACCAGATTAGTGTGCCAACCCCGACCGGGGATTCGCGATGCCGAGAGAGTCGAGGATGTGCACGGCGTCGTCGGTTAGTGGATCGAAGGCGGTGTGTTCGTGGCCGGCGATCGTGACGGTGACTTCCTGCAAGGGACGCAAGGTCCGCACGATCTTCCTGATCGATATCCCGGTCGAGTCCTGCAGATAGCGTGAGATCGCCAATGCGGTGAACACGACGGTCAGGTGCGCCTCGATCGACTCCCGGGTGTGACTGAAGATCGGGCGGGCCCGCAGGTCGGTCTTCGACATCCGGAACGACTGCTCGACATGCCACAGATCGTGATACTTCCCCATCACCTCCTGCGGATTCATCAGTGAGACAGGCAGGTTGGTCACGTAGCCTTTCAGCCCGATGAGGGAACGCGCCCGGGCCAGAGCGTCGGTGTCGAGGGACTTGCCCTTCGTTGTGTTCTTGACGAACCGCGGTGCTCTAGCAGCACGGGTGCCGTCAACGACCTCACGGGCCCGGGCTTCCTGCGCGTTCAGGGTCTGGTTGTCCCGCACGGCACGCTTGGTCGAGTACGCCCAGATCGCACGCCACGCCGACGTGTCGGCCGGCTCCCACACCGGTTCGCTGCGGCGACCGATGTCGTTGACCGAGCTCTTGGCGTGCCGTGGGGTGACGGTGTCGATGATCTGCCCGTCGGTGAACACGTCCCCGTGCCAGTGGAAATGACTGGCCAGATCCGCCGGAGCCTTCGTCACCCGCGATCCGACGATGAACTTCAGTCCGGCAGCATCGAGATCCTTCAGATTCGTCGACGACAACATGCCGGCGTCGGCGGCGATGACCATCTCCACCCCGTCGATATTGTGGCGGGCCTGGAACTGCCGCACGATCGGCACGATGGTGCGGGTCTCGGCATGATTTCCCTCGAAACACCCTATCTCCAAAGGAAATCCGGTGCGGTCGACGAGCAGTCCGACGACGATCTGCGGGTCCACCCGGCGCTCTTTCGAGTACCCGACTTTCCGCAGGTCGTCTTCCTTCTCGGCTTCGAAGTACAAGGTGTTGGGTGGACCCGGGGCGCGGTGGCGGCATTGCTGCTGCTCCGTTTCCCCGGGCCTCCCGCCGAACCCGCCGTGCGCCTTTCAACGCAACGGGCTCTCCACGACGATGGTGCCGGTCAGGCAGCCATGATCGGGTCGTAGGGACTGGGGATCTTCGTCCCGCGGTACCAGTAGCGTTCGATCCGCACTCGAGTGGGATCGAACAGGACCGCATCCGAGGTCGCGATGGGTCTCCAACTGCCGTCGGAACGGCGGAGCCATCGTTTGACCTTGGACCAGTTCCAACGACGCTGCTCGCGCTGCCAGGCCACGAACCTTCGCCAGGTGAAATACCGGAGGAAGGAAAACCGTCGCCCGGCCAGCGCGTGGCGGAAATAGTAGGTCCAGCCACGCAGTGCCGCGTTGACCTCGACGATCACAGCCGTCAGGGGCCGAGGAGACCGGCGTGGGGTCAACTGGCGGATGGTCTGCTTGATCGACCGAAACGCCTTGTCGGCGATGAAGGTCATGCAGTACCACTTTCCGCCTCCTCGTCGTTGCCTCCACTGGAGGTGGAAGCCGAGGAAGTCGATCCCATGCTCGAGGTGCGTGATGCGGGTTTTGGTCTCGGACAAACGGAGTCCGATCCCGCCGAGCACCTCGGTGACTTGTTCTTTCAAGGCGAGTACGTCATCTCTGCTGCCGTTGGTCATGATGACGAAATCGTCCGCGTAGCGCACGATCCGCCAGTTGCCCATCCCGCTACGCACCCGTTTGCGACGAGCCCACTGCGTGGCCTGATCGCCACCGGGTTGCCACGGAGCCATGATCGCCTCGTCCAGAGCGGACAACGCGATGTTGGCCAGCAGCGGTGAAATGATCCCGCCCTGAGGCGTTCCCGCATCGGTGCCGCCCTGGCGGCCGAGCTCATCGAGCACCCCGGCCTTGAGGAACGCCCGCACCAATGCGACGGTCTTCTTGTCCGTGATCCGTGCCCGCACCCGTGCGAGTAATGCCCGGTGATCGATGTGGTCGAAACATCCTTCGATGTCCGCGTCCAGCACCCACCGGTACCCGCGTTGGGCGTAGGAATGGATCTCGGCGACCGCATCGTGGGCTCGCCGCTTCGGCCGGAAACCGTATGAGACCGGCAGAAAGTCGGCCTCGAAGATCGGTTCCAGCACCATCTTCAACGACTGTTGCACGACCCGGTCGGTCACGGTGGGGATCCCCAACGGGCGGGACTTGCCGCCCGGTTTGGGGATGAGCACCCGCCGCACCGGCGCGGGCCGATACGTGCCGTCCTCGATGCTTGCGGCGATCCCGGACAAGAACGCCTGGACCTCGCCGCGCTGTTCGATCCGGTGCACTGTCGCACCGTCGATCCCAGCAGTGCGAGCTCCTTTGTTGCGTGCCACCACCGACCAGGCCATCCGAAGATAGTCCGGGTGGGACACGAGGTTGAACAAGTCCCCGAACCGCGCACTGCGGTCGGTCTTGGCCCACCGGTGATACTTGATCTGCGTCCGCGCTACCCGATCCCGGGCGATATCCGCCCGAGGCCCGGCGCCGGAGTTCACCGACGCGTCTTGCGCCATCGCAGTACCTCCTATCCATTGTCGCTGCCGCCCTTCCCGATGTGTCCGGCTCTCCCGGACTCGCAGTACTACGGCGGCTCCGCCAGCTCCCGGATCGGTCGGTGGACGACGCACCCAGCCACCCCGCAGCACCGGCTGCACCACGGTCGTGGCAGATCCGAGAACCTTCCCGTGTTCACTCGCTGTTCGCTCACCGAAGGAGGCACCCGGCTATCTGCCTGCGGCACCCACCGGCGACTACTCCGTAGTCCTTCGCCGCCGGCCCCGCCCGGGAAAAGTAACTCGTCCCCCGGACGGTCTGCCTGCCCGTCACTCCGGCAGACAGCTCACCGCGCCCGCCCCAAATCCGCAGGGTTAGAGGCGGTTATACGTCAAGACAGGTGATGACACCGGTTCCTCGCGTATACCTCTTCGGCATCGCTCGCCGCGCCCACGTCATCCAGCGGTGCTGACGCGACACGGCTTTGTCAGGGCTGCTCCCACCCTCCCGGGCGTCTCCCCGGTCAGGCTGCCCCCAGCTTCATAGACTCCTGGCTACGGCCAGGCTCAAGGCAAAGGTCTCTCACCTCCGCTCGAACAGCAAGCGCCTCACGGCGCACGGTCACGTCGTAGAGCAGCAGGTTCAGATCCCCCGCGGTGGCGGCATGCTCGAAGCAGCGTCGTGCGATGTCGTCGCGGTAACCGTGGGCGGTGCACCGCTGCAGAGTTCGCACGAAGGTGTTGCGGTGCGCCGGGGCAATCCCGATCTCCCGCAGCACTCTGCCCGCATCCGCAACCGACGTCGGCTCGACGAGCCGGGCTGCCACGAGCTGGAAGAACGCCTCGTTGTCGACCACATCGAACCCGAGACGCCGCCACGCAGCAGCAATGACCTCAATCAACCACCGAGATCGCTTCCCGGTGATCGTCGGTGCGGCACTGGTGGTGGTGCCCAGGTCGAGGTCGAGCTCTTGCTGGCCGGCGAGCAGCTTGGTTCGAGCGGTTTCGAGCAGCGCGGCGAGCTCGCTGTCGGTATGGGCCGATCCGAGGTGCTCGAGCACCTTGTCCCGGCGTCCCTGCTTGGCCGCGATCTGCACCGCGGTCGCTCCCGAAGCGGTGCGGACTTTGCGGATGTAAGCGGCCACGAGGCGGAGTCTACCGAGCCGTTAGTGTGCCATTTCCCGAACACGCACCGTCGCTACCTGCACAGATACACCGGACCACCCGGAAACCGGCTCACCTGGTGCAACTCAGGAGATCCTGAAGACGGCGTCGGCGTTTTTCGCGGCAGCGGAGCTCGACCGCAAACTCAAGTGATCGTCGACTACATCGACGCCCACAAGGCCGGTCACGGGGTCGAGCCGATCTGCAGAGTCCTCACTCGGACCGGTGTGCAGATCGCCCCGTCGACGTACTACGCAGCAAAGACCCGTCCACCCTCAGCGCGGGCGGTCCGCGACGCGGAACTGATCGAAGAAATCCACCGGGTCCACGCCGAGAACTACGCCGTCTACGGTGCCCGCAAGGTCCATGCGGAGCTGCAGCGGCAGGGTGTCCGGGTGGCCCGGTGCACCGTCGAGCGCCTGATGCGCGCCGAAGGGTTACGCGGCATCGCCCGGTCGAAGAACCCCCGGACCACGATCGCCGCAGCGGACACCGACAAGCCTGCTGACCTGGTCAACCGCGGATTCACCGCCTCAGCACCGGACCAGCTGTGGGTCGCCGATATAACTTATGTCCGCACGTTCGCCGGATGGACGTATGCCGCGTTCGTCATCGACGTCTTCTCACGCCGCATCGTGGGATGGCAGTTGTCGACGAGTCTGCGCACCGATCTCGCACTCGATGCATTGGAGATGGGCATCTGGACCCGCGAGCATGCAGGTCAGGGCCTGTCGCAGTTGATACATCACTCCGACCGCGGAGCTCAATATCGAGCTATCCGCTACACCCAGCGCCTTGCCGAGGCCGGCGCGGTCGCTTCGGTGGGCAGCCGCGGCGATTCGTATGACAACGCCCTCGCCGAGGCGTTCAACTCGCTGTTCAAGGCCGAGCTGGTCCGTAACAAGGGACCGTGGCGCTCTATCGATGACCTCGAAATTGCGGTGGCCGAGTACATCGATTGGTTCAATCACCGGAGGTTGCACGGTGAGATCGGGATGATCTCGCCCGTCGAAGCCGAACAGTCCTACTACGATTCACATAGTCCCGCCGGAACAACCGAGCGGGTCGTCGAGAGCCTCTACTGAAGCCGGGGCGCAACAGATCTCGTACTCGACTCGTTCGGATGCGGAGTCGGCGGTCCATAGCCAGCCGCCGCCGTAGAGCATTTGTCCGCACTGTCCGACGAGCCTGTACTGCCCTTGTGGCAGGTCGGCGCGTGTGATGGTGACGGTCTGTCCTGCTTGTGGGTAGCGGGTGGTGTCGGTGGGATCGGACGGGGTGCCGTGGGGATCTGGATTCTCGAAGGGAAGTACCGAAGTGCTGAAGCCTTCGGGGGACCCGATGATTGCGAGGGTGCATGTGAGCGTGGCTCCGCTGATGATGCGCGGCTCGTTGGGGTTCGTGATTGTCGCAGTGATTGATGAATTGTCGCTGGTGAGCGTCACGATGGGAGGGAGCACAGCGGGGCCGGCGCTGGCTACTGTGGGAAGGGCTATCAAGGGCACCATCGAGGCGATTGCTGCGACAACAGATCGTTTCATGCCGCTTTTCGTATCACGGTCCGGGTCTGGATGTGTGGATCGACGAGGGGGGAGACGGTGAGCCTGCGTGAGGGCCAGGTAGAGGCGTTGCTGACGACGGTGCGTTTGGGTGGTGCGGGAGGGGATCGTGGTGCGGTTTCTGGATGCGCCTGATCCGGCGGCTGAGAGGGGTTGTTCGGTTGATGGGGTGGGGGCGGGGTCGTGTGTAGTGGTCCGGCCTTCTGCCGTGTCGGCGGGTGTGGGTGGGTCGGTGTGTGGGGTGATGGGGGCGCGGTGGGGTGCTGTTTTCGGCGTGTTTGTGAAATATGTTGTGGCGCAATGGTTGTTGTGAATTATATTGTTGTGCATGATTTTATCGATGTAATGCGCATGTTCGTTTTGTGATATCAGGATATGTGCTTGGTGTGTAACGGATTTGGTGATTGTGCGTGTTTCTACTCGTCCGGTGCTGTTCTGGGGTGTGGGGTATGATGGGAGCATGATGTCGGGACGGGGAGTCAGCAGCGCGGCGGTGGTGTGCGCGGCGCGCGCAGCGCGTCCCGGTCTGTCGATGCTCTCCGGTGTGGCATGTGAGGTGACGATGAAAGACGTTGGTGCACATGAAACCGCGCTGTCGAGCGGAGCGCAGCGACGCGGGCGACGGCAACGTGACTGGACTCCCGTCGAGCCGCGCAGCGCTCCCGAGCGGGGAGCGTAGCGACCCGCCCGTTCCCCGGCGCGGAGCGCCGGGAGAGCGCCGCGGA
>NZ_CP142145.1:0-237797 GCF_035918275.1 Rhodococcus sp. PD04
GCGGACCAGCTCGTTGAAGTAGGCGACGGTGCCGTCGATCAGATCGAAGACAGTGAACTCCTCGCGCAGCGGCAATTGCCATACCGAGTCGATCCCGACATCGCAGATGCCGAAGCTATCGAGGAAGACCTGCATCGTCAGGCCGTTTCCTGTAGGGAACCCCTCGCCGTCGCAGGTGAACTCGCCGTAGACGCTCACACGCGCCTCAGTGCTGGACTTCCATGCCGCGTACTCGGTGAGCGACTCGAGCAGCGACCGCAGATATGCCAGGCATGTGCGCTCGTCTTCGGCGTCGTGGAAGTCGAGGTTCGCGAACTGCTCGGCGAACGAGGAGTCGGGGTCATCGAGCAGCGCGTTGAGCACGCAACGCTCGTAGCTGATCGTCAACGGGGTCACGGGAAACCTCCCAGGTCGATGTGCGGTGACACCAGCGATCGTTCGGAGACTGTGGTCGCGGTGTTGCAGTGCGGTGTCGGCGAGCGCAGTGCTGTCCGTCGTCATGCCCGATCGGTGCCGGCGTCTCGTGTGGCGACCACGGTTTGCAACACCGGTTTCCTCTATCGAGACGTCCGATCTGCCAGCGCACGAAAGGATTTCGAGAGATGAGCTGCTACGAATCGGAGGCCGGGACGATCACCCTGCCAGCGGCCGCGGTGCCCGGTCTACGCAAGGCACTCAACGCCTCCGCGATCACCTACAGGGCACTCGTCGTGGCTGAAATCGACGCTGTGTGGAACGACGTCAAGGCCCTGCCCCTGGTCAAGCGGGTTGCCGCGATCCCCTTCGGAGTGTCGATTCCGGTGTCGTACGACGACGTGCACACGCATCGCCGTGCCGATGCCCGGATGCGCGCACAGTCCATCGTCAAATCCAACGGCGGACGCAAGCCGACCCGAGCGGTCATCGCCGCCGCGTTTCCCATCCCCAACGCTCGGACCCGCGAATGGGGAGAGAGCGAGTTCGGCCTGACACTCGAAGGACGCACCCTCCACTGGGAAGTCCCCCAGAACAACCACGCCCGAGACCTCGCCGCCGTCACCGGCCTGTATCAGGCTGTACTGGCGTATCTCAACGACGTCACCTGGACCCGCGGTACCAGCGGCGTGATCGTCGGTCACGACGAATACAACCGAGACACCGCCTACGAAGGCGGTGGCGGCAACTACGTGACACACCGGTTCGGACCGGCGGGCCAGTAACCGATCCGGGAGGCAGCGACCGACGCGGTGAAGCGGTGAACCCGCCAGCTACCGTCGCCGCCACCATGACCGTCCTGCGTCCTGCCTCCCCACACGCCGTCGCCGCCACAGCCATCGCCGCGGCCGCCCTCACCGGAGCCACAGTCGGATGGATCCTCATGCGCGTGGCCTACCGCCTCGACCGCCTCGCCGCACCAGATGGTGCCGGGGATCCCGTCTGGTCCCTCACGTGGACCGACGCCAGCTTCCCGTTCACCATGGTGGCCCTCGTCGTCGGTGCCTTCACCGTGCTGTTCGCGGCCCTCGCCGCCGCAGTAGTGCTCGCCCACCAAGCGAGCACCCGAGACATCACCCGCCAGCGCCGCATCCTCGCCACCGGCACAACAACCCCCCTGCTCAGGCGTCCGGCCGTCCCGGACGCTGTCCAACCTCCGAATCGAGGAGCTCACCCACGATGACCATGCACGCGCTTCCCACCTGGGACGCCCGACTCGCCGCCGCCAGCGCGGTCACCGACCACGCCGAAGCAGTCGCGTGGCTGCGGAACCGCCTTGCAGCCGCGCTCCGCTCCCATGTCGAGGTGGACCTGGCCGCGGCCTGGAATCCGGATCTGCAGTCCACCGGTGTGCGCTTGGCGGCCTGGCTCGCTCACGCCTACGGCTACGTCGCCGCCGTGCCCACCGGCGACCTCGCTGCCGGCGCGGAGATGCCGATGGTCGGCCAGTGGCTGACCGATCGCGCCGATCGACTGGCCGAGATGCCGCTGCTTATCGCCTCACCGGCCGCAGGTGCGGTCGCAGTCGCCGCCGCACAGGCACTGACCAGCGACGACGCCGCAGCGCTCGGTGTGCAGGCCGAGGAGCTGCCGTACACGCAGGCCCACCTGACCTTCTCCGCTCCGTTCACGGTCACCGCCGACGGTGACGACGCCGCGACCGAGACCATCCACGCGCTGAGTTGGTGGCCCGACGGGGGAGGATTCCGCATCGCCGACTGGATCTCGACGTACGACACCCTCACCACTGATGAGGCAGGCCGCGCGGACGCCGCCGCCCGCGCGTACGGGGGTGCGGCCCTGCCCGCCCTGATGCTCGACGCCGAGGGTCTGCACCCGCAGGTGTGGGCGGCCCCCGAGACGGGCGATCCACACGAGCGTGAGGGCCAGTTCAGCTTCGATGTACCGGTGTACGACCGGCGGGGTGATCTGTTCAGCCGGGTGGCGCTCGTGGTGCGACACCTGATCGCCGCGGGGATCCTCCACACGTCCATCGAGCGGGTCCGGCCTCCCGGTTCGACCGGGCACGTCACCCGCACCCCGGTCGTCGTGCTGCGCACCGACGATGATGATCGGCACACAAGCCGGCTGGCCGTGTACGGATCGTCAGTGGCGATGCGCCGACGCCGTACAGGACTCGACCTGCACTGGAACGACGCGGTTCTTGGCTGAACCGCTATCCGGGGACGGAGCAGGGAAAGCCACTCAGTGCTGGTGGTCGGCCCCGACCGTATGCAGCAACGAGTGGACGGTCGCATCTACCAACCGGTACCGCATCAGCCGCCCTTGCCGTGTCGCCGCGACCCATCCCTGCTCCCGTAACAGCCGCAGTGCCTGCGAGAGCGCAGTTGGCCGCATACCGACCGCGTCGGCCAGGTCGGAGATGCACAAGTCCGGCTCGTGATGCAGGTGATGCAGGATCCGCAGTCGATTCGGATCGGCGAGGAGATCGAATCGGTGGGACCACTGCTGCAGATCCTCGTCGGTGGTCGGCGCGGCCACTGTGCGCGTGGGCATCCTCGGGGCTCCTCGAAGTCGGCGATGTCGGTGCACGCCGGAGAGTAACGACGGTCTTCGCCACCGCCAGGTGCAACACCGTCGACGTCGCCGCGGACGCTCAAAGATGTACCGCCCATACAGCTTTCGATGGAGGATTCCCATGACCGAGACCACCACAGAACGCCGCGACCGAATCGTCGAGATCTACCGTGACGACACCGCCCACGTCGTGGCCTACGCGGGCGTCGCCTACCACCTGACCCCCTGCTGCGACGCCTCCGCCAAAGGCTCGCTGGGCGGCATCGTGTGCCGGTCCTGCTATCAGGAGGTCTGCCCGATGTACGGGATGGGCTGGGCGCTCACCGACGACAAGGACTGGGCACGGTTCCGCGCCTACATGCTCGCCGAATACCCCGCCTCGGCGCAGAGCCTGGACGAACGCCGCGCACTCGCCCTCTAAGGTCCAGCCAGGGGACACCGGCAGCCGGATCCCGCATTCCCCCGTGGTGGTCGGGCAGGATCAGGCCATGGCCCCGACCGATCTGAGCACCGTCGAACCGCCCGAGGCATGCCTGGCATGGGTGAAATCCGCTCACCCTCGCCAGGTCATCCTCGATCATCCGGTCACCGTGAATCTGACCTGGTGGAATGATGCGCTGCACGAACGTGGCCTTCCCGGAGGGCCCGTCGTCGGACGGGACAGCACCGGGCAACATGTCGACCACGGCAGGACTGTCATCACCCGCGGGGACATCTTCGCGCTCGCGGCCGCGTCGTCGGGTTCTCCCACCGATACCCTCGCTCTGCTGTGGCACACCCTCGCGTGGGGCGCGGGCGGGAAGGTGCGGCAGATCCTCAACCGGATGGATTCGGTTGCCCGGGACCGCTCCGTTGCCGCGCTGGCGTTGCGCACGGCCGCGCAACTGTCTCACCGCGACCCCGAAAGCGCCTACGACACGCTCTACCCGCGGGGCGCCCCCGCGATCGCCCATCTCGGCCCGGCGTTCTTCACGAAGTACCTGTACTTCGCCGGGGCAGGTGCACCGGATCACCCGTCGTTGATCCTCGACAGCCGTGTTGCGGCCGCCTTGGTCGACATCGGGTGGACCTCATTGCATCCCGAAACGGGTTGGCCGGCCGAGACGTACCAGCGGTACTGCTCCCTGCTCGCCCGGTGGGCGCAGGAGGCCGGCAATGTGCGCCCGGATCTGTTCGAACGGTGGTTGTTCGACCATTCGGGCAATCCCTGACCTGCGCGAGCCCGGGTGCATGTCAAGCGATGTAGACCCAGTGGCCGTTGGAGCATTGCTGCTTGCGGCCGTCGGGGGTGTACGTGATGACGCCTTGGTCGGCTGCCGGGCACGGTCCTGCGACGGCACCGCCACCGCCGTTCGTGCCTGGCGGCAGCGGCGGGTTGTTGACCGAGTCGAACTGGTCGGCGCAGTACTGCGTCCATGAGGACGAGGTGCCGTCGGTGTAGTACGTCGTGCCGCGGTTGTAGAAGTTCTTGTCTGTTCCGCACCACGCGATTAGCTTGTCCGCCGTCGACTGCTGAGATTGGGCTTGGGGATCGGGGTATGAGCCTCCGGTGTAGGGGTTGCGGCAGACGGTGCCGTCGCACTCGAAGGTGTTGGCCTCACGTTCCTGCCGGAAGTACTCGTCGCCGCCGCGCTGGTCGTAGCACCACTGGGAGAACGCCTTTGTGCCATCGCTCCACATCGCTTTTCCTGGGGTGCCATCCAGGCATTCGACGACGTAAGGTTCTGCGACGGTCTCGGCTGAGGCCGTGGTGCTCGTGGCGACGGGCACAGGTTCCGGCTCGGTCGAGGGCGTCGCCGACGGTGTGGCCGATGTTGTTGTCGGTGGCGGTGTCGAAACCGTCGTGGCCGTGGCCGGCGCCGCGGCGTTCGTATCGCCGTCCTCGGAACAGCCGGTCACCAACAGGACCATAGACATCAGCCCAACTGCCGCAATCGCCCTCATAACCTTCGCTTTCACAACGAAGCCACGAAGGCCCCGACTCGAATACCTGCTGGTCCGTGCACCTAGCCATCGCCGGGCAAAGCCCGGGCATTACAGCGGAGCGGGTCGCTGACCGGCGCTCGTGCATCGCGTACCGCGGGCACTGCCTGCCGAACAACGCCCTTGGCACATCGGTTCGACCCACCGATCGCGGGCCGCTTAGCGACATGGGCGTCGAGCGGCCTTCCGCTGGTCAGCGGAGATGGAGAAGGCGAAATCTAACTTCGACACCTGCACGACCATGCAGGTGTCGCCGTACTTGGGGGGCACCGTGACCGGAAGGCCCCTGAGTGCGCACACGATCCCGAACCGCGATGGCAGTCGCTGTCCTCGCCACGGTCGCCGCCGCGACGGCTTGCGCGACCGTCCCCGCAGCGCCCCCCGTACCAGCCGATGGCCTGGTTCTTGCCGATGGTTTCGACCTCGGTGGCTACAACCCGATCGCCGGTCACGGTGAGGCGGGGGAGTCGAAGCTCTATGACGGCCTGCTGCGGCTGGTCGGCGGCGACGGGATGCCGACCTTCGAGCCGGCACTCGCCGCGGAGATGCCGACCGTCAGCGACGACGGGCTGCACTGGGAAGTGACGATCCGAGACGGCGTGAGGTTCACCGATGGCACCACCGTGGATGCCGAGGACATCGCCGCGACCTACCGCGCGATCCTCGACCCGGCCTCCGCATCCCCGCTGGCAACCTCGCTGAACATGATCGAGTCCGTCACCGCGACCGGGCCGCATGCGGTGCGTTTCGATCTGAGGTATCCGTACGCGGCGCTGCCGACGAAGCTGCTGATCGGGATCGTGCCGGCCGAGCGCCTGTCCGGCGGCCTCGCATCGGAGTCGGTCCTCAATACCGCCCCGGTCGGCACCGGCCCCTACACGTTGGTATCGCTGCGCCCGGACCAGGCGGTGTTCGAGGCGAACGAGGACTACTGGGACGGTGCACCGCAGATCGAGCACCTGACGGTGGTGCACGTCCCGGACGACAATGCGCGCGCCCAACGGCTGGTCGCGGGGGAGGTCGACGGCGCGAACCTGCCGCCTCGGCTGGCCGCGACATTCACCGAGCGGCCGGGGTTCGAGGTGGCGTCGAACACCTCCGCCGACTGGCGCGGGGTGAGTCTGCCCGCCGGCAATCCGGTCACCGCGGACCCGGCGATCCGCGCCGCGCTGAACCGGGCGGTGGACCGGCAGGCGATCGTCGACCACGTGCTGGCCGGTTACGGGCGTCCCGCGTCGACGCCGCTGCCCGAGATGTACGGCGCGGCGTACGAGCCGACCGCGGCATTCGAGTTCGACCCCGCCGCCGCCGAGCAGATCCTCGACGCCGCCGGCTGGATCCGATCCGCCGACGGAGTGCGTGAGAAGGCAGGAGTCCGTGCGGAGTTCACGGTCATGTACTTCCCCGAGGACACCCTGCGCCGCGACCTGGCGCAGGCGTTCGCCACCGACGCCGACCGCATCGGGGTGCGGGTGAGCGTGCAGCCGGTCGACCGCGCGAGCCTGCCCGATCGGCTGCCGGTCGAGGCGGGTCTGCTCGGGGGCGGTGACCTGCCCTACGACCCGGATCCGCAGATCTACAGCACGCTGCACTCGAGCTACGCCCAGCCCGGTGTCGGCTCGCCCTACGACAACGCCTCCGGTTATGTGAACGCGGTCGTGGACGCCGCTCTCGATGCGGCGCGCCGTACCACTGACCCCGACGAGCGCGCCGCGCAGTACCGCAGCGTCCAGTCGGCGTATGTCGCCGATCCCGGCTATGTGATGCTCGTGTTCCTCGACCACACCTATGTCTCCAGGGACACCGAGTACACAGGTAGCACCCCGATTCTGGAGCCGCACAGTCACGGTGCCTCGTGGGGGCCGTGGTGGAACCTGCGCGAATGGACGCGGCCATGACCACCACCGTCACCCGGCCGGTATCAGCCGCCCCAGAGTCCACGACACCCTGCGTTCGTCGTCGCCGTGGCCGGGGGATTGTTCGGATGAGCATCCGGCGTGCGCTGTTCGCGATCCCGCTGACCGCAGCGGTCTCGCTCGTGCTGTTCGCCCTGGCTGCAGGCTCGCCGTTCGATCCGCTCGCCGGCTATCTCGGTGACCGCTATCTGACGATGTCGACAGCCGACAAACAGCGTGTGGCAACCGAACTCGGACTCGACGCCTCGTGGTGGCAGCAGTGGGCGAGCTGGATCGGCCATGCCGTCACCGGTGACCTCGGGTCCTCGCGCAGCTACGCCCAACCGGTCACCACCGTGCTGGCCGAGCGCGGCCCGTGGACACTGCTGCTGTCCGGCACCGCACTTGCTGCCGCCATCGTGATCGCGCTGGTCGCAGGGATGTGGGCGGGCCTGCACCCCCGGGGCCGACTCGACCGCGCCATCGCAGCAACTGCAACCGTAGTGCAGGCCGTGCCCCCGTTCGTGCTGTCCCTCGGCGCGGTGACCATCTTCGCGGTCTCCCTGCGGTGGTTGCCGGTGGCAGGACTGACCGACCCCGGCGCCGACCCCACCGCCGCGCAGATCACCCGGCATCTGGTCCTGCCGGCGGCGGTGCTGACCCTGTCACTGCTGCCGTGGCTGGTGCACTCGCTGCGTCAATCCGTGCGCAGCGCCGCCGAATCCGACGCCGTCCTCGGCGCCCGCGCCCGCGGCCTGCCCGAACCGGTCGTCGTCGGCCGTCATCTGCTGCCCGCCGCGCTCGGGCCGTTCACCACTGTCATCGGGCTGCGGCTGCCCGAGCTGCTCGTCGGAGCGGCGATCGTCGAGGAGATCTTTTCCTGGCCCGGGCTCGCCGGCAGCCTCGTCACCGCCGCCCGCGAACTGGACTTCCCGCTGCTCGCCGCCCTGACGATCGGCACCACCTGGCTGGTGCTGGCCGGGTCGCTGCTCGCCGACCTCGCACACGCGCTCCTCGACCCGCGGGTGGCCGACGATGCGTAGCCTCCTGCGCCGCCCCCACAGCGTGGCCGGGGCGGTCGCTGTCCTGGCGGCGATCGCGGTGTACGCGCTGGTCGTCCCGATGCTGACCGGGACAAACCCAGGATTGACCGACTTCGCAGCCGCCTACCAACCGCCTTCCGGCTCGCACTGGTTCGGCACCGACCTGGCCGGCCGGGACCTGCTGCACCGCACCGCCGCCGGGCTGCGGGTGTCCCTGGTGATCGCCGCGGTCTGCGCGGTCGCTTCCGCAGTCTTGGGGGTGGCGGTCGGTGTCGCCGCCGGCGCACTCGGCGGCTGGATCGACCGGAGCGTGATGCGGCTGGTCGACGGGATCAACGCGCTGCCGCACCTGCTCCTCGGGATCGTTGTCGTCGCGCTCTATCCCGGCAATCTGGTCGCGATCGTCGCGTCGATCGCGCTCACCCACTGGACGCAGGTCGCGCGCATCGCCCGCGCCGAGGTCCGCGCCGCGCGCTCGGCCACCTACCTCGAGGCCGCGCGCCTGTCCGGCGCGACCCGCACCCGGATCGCCATTACCCATCTCGTCCCGGCCGCCGCGGGGCAGGGGATCGTCGCGGTGATTCTCCTGCTCCCGCACGCGATCTGGCACGAGTCCACGCTCTCGTTCCTCGGCCTCGGGTTACCCCCGGACCAGGCCTCGCTCGGGACGCTGCTGCAGGACGCCCGCGCCGCCGTGCTGACCGGCGCCTGGTGGACCCTGCTGTTCCCCGCGGCCGCCCTGATCGTCACCACCCTCGCCGTCGCGGTCGTCGGCACCGCCCTGCGGAACCGCATCACCCCGCCACTGCCGGAAAGGGCCATCCGATGACCACCCCCGTACTGACCCTCGACGGGCTCACCGTCCGTATCCCGACCGCCGCCGGAACCGTGCACGCCGCCAGCGACGTCGACCTCACCCTGACCACCGGGCAGGTACACGCCCTGGTCGGCGAATCCGGCTGCGGAAAATCCGTCGTCGGCACCGCGATCTGCGGGCTGCTGCCGACGGCAGCGACCGTCCACGGCGGCATCACCCTCCACCACCCCGGCAGCGGCGACGTCCACCTCGACCGAGCCGGGGCGCGCACCTGGCGGAAGATCCGCGGCCGCCGGATCGCATGGATCCCGCAGTCCGCCGCCACCTACCTCACCCCGGTCCGCAGCGTCGGCGACCAACTCGCGGAAACGTGCCGGCACCTACGCTCCACGCACACCCCCGCCGCGCTGTTGACCCGGGTCGGCCTCGAGCCCGCCGTGGCCCGCCTCTACCCGCACGAACTATCGGGCGGCATGGCCCAACGCGCCGCGATCGCCTTCGCCCTCGCCGGTGACCCGCAGGTCATCGTCGCCGACGAACCCACCTCGAATCTCGACCCCGACCTGACCGAGCACACCCTGCAGCTGCTCCGGGCGGCCGCAGACGCCGGGGCCGCGGTCCTGCTCATCAGTCACGACCTCGACACCCTCCCGGATCACACCGACTGCGTCGCCGTCATGTACGCCTCACGCCTCGTCGAAACAGGCCCCACCGCAGCGGTGTTCGCCGACCCCTGGCATCCCTGCACCCGCGACCTGCTCGCCGCGCTCCCGAGCGGCGGACTGCACCCGATCCCTGGCATGCCCCCGACCCTGACAGACCTGCCGAACGAGTGCGTCTACCACCGACGCCGACCCGCACCCGGATTCTCCGGCGGACCCACCTACATCGCACAACACGGTGACCGGTCCGTGCGTCGCCTGATCGGGGCCGTCTCGTGAGTCTGCAGGCCCACCGCATCACCGCCGGTCATCACGGGGGCGAGCCTGTGCTCACCGACGTCAGCCTGACCGTTCCCGCCGGCAGCATCACAGGACTCACCGGAGCATCCGGCAGCGGCAAAACCACCCTCGCGCGCGTCCTGGCCGGACTGCACACCCCGCAACACGGCCACATCACCCTCGACGACAAGCCGCTGTCCGTAGCTGTACCTGGCACGGTCGCGATGCTGTTCCAGTCACCCCGACAGGCCGTCACCGCACGGTGGACCCTATGCCGGATCATCGCCGAACCTCTCCGCGCCCGGCGCGGTCGCGCCGACACCGTCCACGCTGCTGTACAGCGAGTCGGGCTGACCGACGATCTCCTCGACCGTCGTCCCCATGAGGTGTCCGACGGGCAACTCCAACGTGCCTGTCTCGCGCGCGCTCTCGTCCAACGGCCTCGCTACCTGATCTGCGACGAGATGACCGCGATGCTCGACCCGGCCACCGCCGCGGCGCTGACCGCCATCATCACCGAGGAAACCCGGAGAGGTCTCGGAGTACTCGCCATCAGTCACCAGCATGCTCTTCTCGCGACTTGGACGGATCACACCCATGTGCTGATGGGCCAACACGTTGCTGGCTCCCCACGCGGCTCTCAGTCCACAACAAAGACCTTCGGATACCGACCGCGCGCCGTGCTACATGCCCGTAAGGCAAACCACCACCACGGACTCCTTGTCGCAAAAGTGGGGGCTGATCCACCACCCATTGGTGAGCCTGGAGGGCGCCGGTAAGGGCTGACGGCTCGCGTCGACCCTCCAGTTCCTAGGCCTCGATCGGCACTCAGCGGACAGCGAACGCTGCCCGCGTTCAACCGGGCTGAAGACCCATCTCCCAGTTAAAACACGTTCATGGGCGGCACACTACCTGCTTCCCAGAGAGGACTGATCTCTGTTGTCGTACCACTCATTGGTTGACGTCCTGCCTTCGCGTGCGTCGCAGACTCCTGACCGCACGGCCTACCGATTCCTTGAAGCAGGCGACGTCAACGGCCCAGCTGTAACCGTTTCCTACTCCGAACTGGACTGCCACACACGCGCGATCGCAGCCGATCTACAGCTGCGTGGGTTCGCGGGCCAGAGAGCACTCCTTCTCTACGCTCCGGGCCTCGACTTCATCAGCGGATTCCTCGGCTGCTTGGCGGCAGGTGTCATCGCAGTTCCGGCACCACTGCCAGAAGTGCAGAACTTCGAACGTTCGATGCGCAGGCTGCGGCAGGTTATCGCTGACGCCGACATCAGTGTCGTTCTGTCCTCAAGCGCCCTGATCGAAGGGATCACCGCTCCAGGACCCCAGACCTCAGAACTGGCGGCCCTGACCTGGATCGCGACTGACGAGGTGCCGCTCGAATTCGCGCAGTCCTGGAGCCGTCCCGACATACGGGCTGAAGCGATTGCGTTCCTCCAGTACACCTCAGGGTCAACCAGCACACCCAAGGGCGTCATGGTGACGCACGGCAACCTGATGCACAACCAGCAGGCTATTGCCGAGGTGATGCACAATTCCGCGGCTGCCGAGACCTCGCCTCGCGGTGTGGTGGCGGTCAGTTGGCTTCCGGTGTTCCATGACATGGGTCTGATTGGTCCAGTGCTGCAAACGATCTATACCGGCATGACCTCGGTGTTGTTCTCGCCACTTCACTTTCTGCAGGATCCTCGACGGTGGCTCACCGCCGTATCGACGTACCAGTCCCACTTCAGTGGCGCCCCAAACTTCGCATACGAGATGTGCATTCGTAGGGCCTCATCGGAGTGGTTGGACACCTTGGATCTTTCCCACTGGAAGGTTGCATTCAATGGTGCTGAACCCGTTCGGGCAGACACCATTCGGCGATTCTATGAAACCTTCCGACAGGCCGGACTCCAACCGGGTGCGGTGCAGCCGGTGTATGGATTGGCTGAAGCAACACTATTGGTCACCGGCCACCCATTCGGGACGGCCCCGACCATCCTCCCCCGACCCCTGGCCGGTGAACCCCATCAGGAAGAGGGAACCGGTGAGGTCGTCGGCGTGGGCATACCACCTGCGGGTATCGACGTGGCGATCGCGAAGCTCCCCGAGTGCGGCACTGACACGCCGGTCACCGAGTGCTCTGAAGGCGAGGAAGGCGAAATCTGGGTTTCGGGTCCGAGCGTGGCAGCAGGCTATTGGGGGGACGAGCAGCGCACCGCCGCGGATTTCGGCGCCCACCTCGCCGATGGGCGGCGGGGTTTTCTACGCACCGGGGACCTCGGCTTCGTCCAGGATGGGGAACTGTTCGTCACAGGCCGGCACAAGGACCTGTTGATCATCGACGGTAAGAACCACTACCCCCAAGACATCGAACTGACGGTGGAAAGAGCGCATCCGGCCGTTCGACCTGGGTGCATCGCTGCGTTCTCGGTGGATAACGGTGGTGCCGGCGAAGAGCCGGTAGTCGTCGCCGAAGCGAGGATATCGGATGTCTCCGAGCACGCCGAGATCGCACAGTGCCTTCGTAGAGCCGTGAGTTCCGAACACGGTCTACGTCTGCGCGCAGTGGTTCTGATCCCACCCCGCACTATTCACAAGACCAGCAGCGGGAAGATCCAACGCCGCGCATGCCGCACCGCCTACCTCAACGGTGATCTGATCGACCACACGGTAGCGACGTCCGTCGACACGTCAGCCCCGACAGAACCTGAAGTAG
This sequence comes from Rhodococcus sp. PD04, assembly GCF_035918275.1. Taxonomy (NCBI): domain Bacteria; kingdom Bacillati; phylum Actinomycetota; class Actinomycetes; order Mycobacteriales; family Nocardiaceae; genus Rhodococcus; species Rhodococcus sp. PD04. The sequence goes on from NZ_CP142145.1 coordinate 12,405, forward strand.
CGGACCAATGGACCCCTGAATCGGTCCAAGCCTGGGCAATCGACGAAGTCGCCCGCCGTGCCGACACCAACGCTGCACAGATCGATGTGGATCGCCCGTTGTCCGAGTTCGGTCTCAGCTCTCGCGGCCTGGTCGAACTTCTCGGCGCGCTATCCGAGGCGTTAGGCCGCTCCATTGATCCGAGCGTCCTGTTCGAACACCCAACGATCAGCGCGCTAGCCAACTCCCTTTTCGTCAAGGACTCCCAAGACGGACGCGCGGCGGCTTCCGACTCCGCGCCGGTCAGCGATGACGATCCCATCGCTGTAGTTGGGATCGGTTGCCGTCTGCCAGGTGGCGTGAACTCTATGGACGATCTATGGGATCTGGTCTCCGAAGAAAAAGACGCAATCACCGGCTTCCCCACCGACCGTGGATGGCGTTTCGACCAGGACGTTTCCGGCGATGTCCCGCTTCCTCGAGGAGGAGGCTTCCTCGATTCCGTCGCGGACTTCGACGCAACCCTGTTCCGCATCAGTCCTCGCGAAGCACAGGCAATGGATCCTCAGCAGCGGTTGATGCTGGAGATTTCATGGGAGGCCCTGGAACGAGCCGGCATCGATCCGACATCGCTGGCCGGTAGCGCTACCGGCGTCTACACAGGCGTCACCTACTCCGACTACTCCACTCGTTTCATCGGACGGATGCCCGTCGAGGCTGCGGATTACATCAGCGACAACGGCACCAGCAGTGTGACCTCGGGGCGGGTGTCGTATGTGCTCGGGTTGGAAGGTCCGGCCGTAACGGTCGATACCGCCTGTTCCTCGTCGCTGGTGGCAGTGCATATGGCCGCGCAAGCTATCCGGGCAGGGGAGTGCTCCCTGGCTCTCGCCGGTGGCGTCACAGTGATGTCGACACCGGGAGCGATAGAAGGGTTCGCACGCAAACGCGGACTCTCTGCAGACGGCCGCTGCAAAGCGTTCTCGGACTCTGCCGATGGGACAGCCTTCGCCGAAGGTGCCGGTGTGCTCGTGCTGGAACGACTCTCGGACGCTGTTCGCAACGGACACCCTGTCCTGGCAGTCGTAGCTGGATCAGCAATCAATCAAGATGGCGCGAGTAACGGCCTCACCGCGCCGAGTGGCCCCGCCCAGGAGCGGGTGATCCAGCAAGCATTGGATAACGCTGGTCTCAGCGCAGACAGCGTCGACGTAGTCGAGGCTCACGGCACCGGTACGACACTCGGAGACCCGATAGAGGCCCGAGCCCTGATTGCAACCTATGGACGAGAGCGCCCTGCAGATCGGCCGCTGTGGCTCGGATCAGTCAAGTCGAATATTGGGCACACGCAGGCCGCGGCAGGTGTTGCAGGCGTCATCAAGATGATCGCGGCAATCCGGCATGGACAGTTGCCGGCAACGTTGCATGTCGGTACGCCCAGCAGCCGGGTCGACTGGGCCACGAATGCGGTGTCTTTGTTGGCCGAGAAACAAGAGTGGCCGGCGGACTGCCGGCCGCGCCGGGCTGGGGTGTCTTCGTTCGGTATCAGCGGCACCAACGCGCATCTCATTTTGGAGCAGGCACCTGAACGACCCACTCCTGATGTCGTGAAGTCCCCGCTTGCTGCACTACCCGTCGTCCTCTCGGCCGCCACCCCGACGGCTCTGGCTGCCCAGGCGGACCGTTTGGTCGAACACCTCACAGAAAATGTGGACCTCGATCCAACCGATGTCGCCTTCTCGCTGGTCTGCAGCCGCGCTGCGTTGGCCGAACGCGCAGTAGTGGTCGGTAACGATCGAGAACAGGTGATTGCAGGGCTCCGTTCAGTGGCCTCCGAGACCTATTCCCTGGACGTGATGCGCGGACGGGCACGCAATCTCACCCGTCCGGTGTTCGTGTTCTCGGGGCACGGTGCGCAGTGGTCAGGGATGGCCGTTGAGCTGTTGGAATGTGCTCCCGTCTTCGCCGAGCAACTGTATGAGTGCGCCGAAGTGCTGAGCGAGTTCGTGGACTGGTCGCTGATCGATGTGCTGAAGGGCACATCGGGCGCTCCCGAGCTGGATCGCCTCGACATAGTTCAGCCCGCCCTATTCGCGGTGATGGTGTCACTGGCACGGCAGTGGGAGGAATTCGGTGTCCGTCCGGCCGCAGTGATCGGACACTCGCAAGGAGAAATTGTCGCTGCGTACATGGCCGGCGCGCTGTCCTTGCGCGACGCGATCGCGCTTATCGCCCGTCGAGGGCAGGCGTTGGTGCCGCTGTCAGGTCTAGGTGCGATGGCTACGGTGGCGCTGCCGAAGACACGAGTGGAATCCCTGTTGTCGCGGTGGTCTGGTCGTCTCGAAATTGGTGCCATCAATAGTCCCTCGTCGACCGTCGTATCTGGCGACTCCGATGTCATTGATGAGTTCCTGGCGTACTGCACTTCGGAGGGGATCCGCGCAGGGAAAGTGGGAATCCGGTACGCGTCGCATTCGCGTCACGTCGAGAACGTCAGAGGCTCTCTGACCACTGCCTTCTCAATTAGAGGGAAGGCATCAGACGGTCCTGCGTTCTTCTCCACCGTCACCGGGACGAGGCTCTCCACGGAGTTGCTGGATGCGGAGCACTGGTACCGCAATGTGCGCGACACCGTACGTTTCGAGGACGCTATCCGAGCTGCCTACGATCAGGGCTTTCGCACCTTCATTGACGTGGGTCCTCACCCAGTCCTTCTGCCGGCGATGGAGGAAAGCCTCGCTGATGTCGATGACCAGGGACGCCTGTACCTCGGGGAGACCATCCGTCGCGAAGATGGAGGGATTACGCGGTTCCTGAAATCCGCGGCGCAACTTCACACCGCTGGTGGGACTACAGATTGGACAGGTTTCTTTACCAGCAGCGGTGCTCGCCGAATTGATCTGCCCACCTACGCCTTCCATCGTCAGAGGTACTGGTTGGAGCCGACCAATATGGCCTCGTCGGCTCCCGATCACCAGGCACTGTTCACTCTCCAGTGGGTTCCGGCGACGCTCTGCGAAATCGATTCGGCTGTGGTGACTGAGACGGCTGAAGCAATCGAAGCTGGTACTCGCTCGGTGTTGTTTGTTCGAAGCGACACCGCGAAGGACACGAGCCAGCACATCGACATGGTCCGATCGGAAACCTCGAGAGTGCTTGCTCAGGTTCAGGACTGGCTGGTCACTGGCGCGCCTGATAACGCGCTCACTGTGGTGACTAGCGGGGCAGTGGCAGTCTCCGCAAACGAAGACGTCGCCGAATTGGTGCACGCGCCGATCTGGGGACTCTTGCGGGCCGCGCAGACTGAACACCCCAACCGCATCATTCTTGTCGACGTCGACGACTGGCTTGATGCTCCGCGAGCTGTTGCCTTCGCTGAGGCCATCGGTGAACCCCAACTCGCACTGCGCAACGGATCACCAGTAGTCCCCCGATTCCAAACCGCTCAACGCCCGACGGTCGCAGATGAAATCCGGTTCTCTCCGGACGGAACAGTCCTGATCACCGGTGGAACCGGCGTGCTGGGCGCCATGTTGGCGCGTCACCTGGTGGATGTGCACGGGGTGCGGAACTTACTACTAGCCAGCCGACGCGGTGAGAGCGCAGAGGACGCGATACGTCTCAGAGCGGACCTCACGGCGATGGGCGCCGATGTACAGATCGTCGCGTGCGACATCGAGGACCGCGAGAGCGTTGCAGCGCTGCTGGAAACCATTCCAGACCGGCACCCTTTGACGGCGGTTTTCCATTTGGCTGGGATAGCACCCCACACCGCATTCTCTGAACACACCGAGGCAGACATTGCTGCTGCCTTCGCGTCGAAGGTGGACGGTGCATGGCATCTCCATGAGTTGACCACCGACCTACCGCTGTCCGCGTTCGTGATGTATTCATCCTCGTCCGGACTTCTTGGTGCTGCCCGCCACGCCGCCTACGCGGCCGCGAACTCCTACCTTGACGCTCTGGCTCAACGGCGCCGTAAGCACGGTCTCGTTGCAACCGCCTTGGCGTGGGGAGCATGGTCCGAAACCAGTGGAGTGACCAGCCACCTGGCAACTCGTGACTGGGCGAACCTGTCGTTGGGTGGCCTACGACCGCTGCACTCGGCAGAGGCTCTGGAGCTGTTCGACAGCGCAATCGCCATGAACCATCCTTCCACTCTGATCGCTCCGCTCGACCGCGACCAGATGGCGCAGACCGGGATCATCCCGACGATGTGAGGCTGCCCCCTCGGAGTGGACACCCTGACAATGGTTCGTAGAAGAACCAGGAGGGATGTTCACATGGGACGCCAGTCTCAGTACACGGAGGAGTTCCGCCGAGACGCGGTCGCGTTGTATCGCGCCGGCGGCGGCACCCGTACCTACGCCGCGGTGGCCTCGGACCTGGGCATCAGCGGCGAGACCTTGCGGACCTGGGTTCGCAAGGACAACGCCTCGGCGCAGGGCTCAGCTGCCACGGCGGGCGGCGGCAACGAGACCGCAGCCGACGAGTTGGCGCGGTTGCGGGCAGAGAACGCCCGGCTGCGCAGCTCGGAGAAGGAATGGCAGCTCGAACGTGAGATTCTGCGCCGGGCAGCCGCCTATTTCGCGCAGGAGATGAAGTGAAGACCTGCCGCTGGGACTTCATCTCCACCCACCGCAGCGAGTTCGGTGTGCAGCGGCTGTGCCGGGTCCTCGGTACCTCCCGGTCCGGCTACTACCGGCACCTGGCCACCGCCGATGCGCGCACCGAGCGTGCTGCCGAGGAGGCCGCGACCGTGGCGCAGATCCGTGAGATCCATGCCGAGCATCGCGGCGGGTACGGTGCACCCCGCATCCACGCCGAACTGCGGGAACTCGGGGTGCGCATCAACCGCAAAAAGGTCACGCGGTTGATGCGTGGCCACCACATCGTCGGTCGGCATCTGCGGCGTGGCCGGCGCACCACGATTCCCGATCCGCATGCGTCGGCGGTGCCGGATCTGATCGGTCGGGATTTCACCGCCGAGGCGCTCGATATCCGTTGGTGCGGCGACATCACCTACATTCCGGTGGGGTCGTCGTGGTTGTATCTGGCGACGGTGATCGACATCTGTTCGCGTCGGGTGGTGGGGTGGTCGATCGCCGAGCATATGCGTACCGAATTGGTCACCGATGCACTGGACATGGCGATCACCACTCGTGGCGGTGTCGTGGACGGCGTGATTTTTCACAGCGATCGCGGAGCGCAGTACACCTCGGCTGAATTCGCGACATTCTGTGCTGCACAGGGTATTCGACTGAGCCGGGGGCGTGTGGGGTCAAGTTACGACAATGCCTTGGCGGAGTCGTTCTTTCAGAGTCTGAAGCGTGAATGGTTGCATGGCAAGGCCGCGACGTCGAAGGCGCGGACGCGTCTGGAATTGTTCGAGTGGTTGTCGTACTACAACCGGCGACGGCGTCATTCCGCGCTGGGTTATCTGGCGCCGATCGAGTTCGAACGACGATTGACCGCATCGGCTACGCTCGCACTCGCCGCATGAAATCCGGTGTCCACTCTCAAGGGGCAAGCTCAGATGTTCCGGCAACTCGTCCCCAGCAGACCGTCCGCTCAGCAAAAGAGCTTCGTCTCGTCCCCGTTCACTACTCGTCTAGATGGCTTGACGCCTGCACAGCAACAACAGGTCGCTCTTGCCGTTGTCCGGGAGACAGCAGCGGCGGTCCTGGGATACGACGACCCGATGACGTTGGATTCGGAGATCGCATTCAAGGATCTCGGATTCGATTCGTTGGCCGCCGTGGAGTTCCGCAAACTGCTGCAACAGAGCACAGGTACACCGATCGACGTTGCCGCGGTGTTCAACCACCCGACACCGAAACAGCTCGCCCAGCACCTTCTTGCCGTAGCCACGCGGCGCGAAACAGATATGGTTCACGCCCCTTCCCATTTTCCGGCCGGACAGCTCGATGATGATCCGATCGCCATCGTCGGTATCGGTTGCCGCTACCCTGGCGGGGTCGATTCGGCCGACAGCCTGTGGGAACTTGTCGAAGCCGCGCGAGATGTGATCACCGAGGTTCCGGCCGACCGGGGCTGGGATCTCGACGGGATCGTCGCGCCTGATCCGACAGCCACCGGCACATTCGTGCCACGAGGAGGTTTCCTCGACTCCGTCGCGGACTTCGATGCAGCTCTATTCCGGATCAGTCCTCGCGAAGCACTGGCTATGGATCCTCAGCAGCGGTTGATGCTGGAGATTTCCTGGGAAGCGCTCGAACGTGCCGGGATCGATCCGACGTCGTTGGCGGGGAGCTCGACGGGGGTCTACACCGGTGTTACCTACTCCGACTACGCCGCTCGCTACAGCCGGGTACCGGAGGAGGGTGCCGACTACATCAGCGAGAACGGCACGATCAGCGTGACCTCGGGGCGGGTATCGTATGCGCTCGGGCTCGAAGGTCCGGCCGTAACGGTCGACACCGCGTGCTCCTCGTCACTGGTAGCGGTGCACTTGGCAGCGCAGGCCATCCGGGCGGGGGAGTGTTCTGTCGCTCTTGCCGGTGGTGTGACTGTGATGTCCAGTTCCCGCCCCGTCGAAGGTCTTGCGCGTAAGCGAGGGTTGTCGGCAGATGGCCGTTGCAAGGCGTTCGCAGATTCTGCGGACGGAACCGGTTTTGCCGAGGGCGCTGGTGTGCTGGTGTTGGAAAGGCTCTCGGACGCTGTTCGCAACGGACACCCCGTTCTTGCGGTCGTCGCCGGCTCAGCGGTCAATCAAGACGGCGCGAGCAACGGCCTCACCGCACCGAGCGGTCCCGCTCAGGAACGAGTGATCCGGCAGGCACTGGCGAATGCCGGCGTATCGCCGTCCGATGTAGATGTTGTCGAAGCACATGGAACCGGCACAGCACTCGGGGACCCAATCGAAGCGCGGGCGCTCATGGCAACATACGGCCAGGATCGCCCCCAAAAACGACCTCTGTGGCTCGGATCCCTCAAGTCGAACATCGGACACACTCAGGCCGCGGCGGGGGTCGGCGGTGTCATCAAGATGGTTGCGGCGATGCAACGCGGCATATTGCCCGCCACGCTGCATGTCGAGACTCCCAGCACTCATGTGGATTGGTCCGAAGGCGCAGTCAGTCTGCTGGCTACGCCCCAACCTTGGTCCTCGACGAACGGTCCGCGTCGTGCCGGCGTGTCAGCCTTCGGTGTTAGCGGGACGAACGCACACCTCATCCTGGAGCAAGCGCCTGAGAGACAACCCTTGGTGACGGAACGGGCGGCGTTGCCAGCGGTACCGCTCGCGGTGTCGGGGGCAACGGCAACGGCGCTGGCGGCGCAGGCCGACCGGCTTGCCACTCATCTCAGTGAGAATCCCGATGTCGACCTGACCGACGTCGCCCTCTCTTTGGTCACGGGCAGGGCAACGCTCCCAGAACGCGCCGTCGTAGTCGGCGGCGAACGTGACCAGGTGATCGCGGGACTTCAGTCACTCGCCGCGAACCCGCAGAGCGATTCCGCCGACGTCGTGCGGGGTCGAGCCACCATGGATGGACAGCCGGTGTTCGTTTTACCAGGGCAAGGCACGCACTGGGCAGGAATGGCTGTCGACTTGATGGAAACGTCACCGGTGTTCGCCGAACAGCTGCACGAGTGCGCAACGGTGCTCAGCGAGTTTGTCGAGTGGTCATTGATCGATGTTCTGCACGGAACCGAGGATGCGCCTGAGCTCGACCGGCTGGATGTACTTCACCCGGTGATGTTCGCCGTTCTGGTATCGCTGGTACGTCAGTGGGAAGCGTTCGGGGTGCGCCCTGCCGCGGTGATCGGTCACTCGCAAGGGGAGATCGCGGCCGCGTATGTCGTGGGAGCTCTATCGCTGCGGGACGCAATCCGGTTGGTGGCGTTGCGGGCCCGAGCTCTGCAGACTCTGGAAGGTACCGGAGCGATGCTGGCCGTAGCTTTGTCGGCTGCAGGTGTGCAAGAGCATCTGCCCTCTTGGGAGGGACGTTTATCCATTGCCGTAGTGAACAGTCCAAGTTCAACTGTCGTCTCGGGCGATCCTGAGGCCATTCACGAGCTTGCCGAGCAGTTGACGTCGGAAGGTGTGCGGGTCACCAGAATTCCTGCTCAAGCCGCGGGACATTCACACCACATCGAGGCCCTGCGCGATGAGATGGAGAGGGCTTTCGACCAGATAACTCCGTTGTCATCCGAAACGGCGTTCATCTCGACGGTGACCGGCGAACTCACAAGCACCAGCGACCTCGACCCGAGCTACTGGTGGCGCAACGTTCGGGACACGGTGCAGTTCGAAAAGGCTGTACACACGGCGTATGAGCAGGGCTATCGCGTATTCGTCGAAGTCAGCCCACATCCGGCGCTCACTCTGCATGTTCGCGAGTGTGTGGACAGCCTCGTTTCCGGTGGAAGCGAGGACATTTTGGTGGTGGGCTCGCTGCGGCGTGGCGACGGTGGACTGGCCCGGATGCTCAAGTCCACCGCAGAACTGCACGTTGCTGGCGTAGAGCCCGACTGGACGACCCTTCTGCGCGATGCAGGCGCTATGCGGGTGGATCTACCGACCTACGCGTTCCAGCGAAGCCGGTACTGGCTTGAGGCCGGAGCACCGGTCGGCGATGCAGCCGGGTTCCAGCTGGCCACAGCTCATCCCATCCTGGCAGCCGCGGTGCCACAACCAGATGGCGGAAGCGTCGTACTCACTGGGCGGCTGTCATTGCAGTCGCACCCGTGGCTGGCTGATCACCGCGTCTGGGGCTCAGTGGTGTTCCCGGGGACCGGGTACGTGGAACTGGCAGTGCGTGCCGGTGACGAGGTCGGCGCAACAACACTGCTCGACCTGGTGCTGCAAGCACCGTTGCTCGTACCCGAGCGTCAGCATGTGCAGCTGCAGGTCGTCGTCGACGAAGCTGAGGCTTCCGGTACGTACGCGGTGTCGATCTACTCGAGACCGGAGCAGGATGGCGATCGTCCGTGGGTACTGAACGCTCAGGGCACGGTGGCGGCCAAACATGCTAGTGAGCAAGCTTCAGACCTCACCCAATGGCCGCCGGTGGGCGCGACTTCCCTCGATGCGGAGACCTTCTACCCGCGTCTCGCCGAACGTGGTTACGCCTACGGCTCCACGTTCCAAGGTGTGACGGCTGCCTGGCGACGGGGACGAGACATTTTCGCCGAGGTGGTGTTGCCCGCAGAAGCGATGCGCACGGCCGGCGAGTACGGTCTCCACCCGGCTCTGTTCGATGCCGCACTGCACACCGTGGCGTTCGCTCACGAGGACGATGATCGGATCGTCCTGCCAATGGAATGGACAGGGGTGACGTTGTCTGCCGCGGGCGCCGGTGCCCTGCGAGTTCGAATGACACCGCTCGGCACCGATGCGATCTCGCTTGTGGCGACAGATCATCAAGGAAACCCTGTGTTGCAGGTGGACTCCCTGGTGGTTCGGCAGGTTTCACCGGAGCAGATCGCCGCAGCTGATCTCCGTCAGCACCACCCAGATCTGTACCGACTCAGCTGGAAACCAGTGCGTGCTCTCAACGCGTCGGAGACCAGCAGCCTGCAGTGGGATGCCTGGTCCAGCATCTCCGCCGAAGCACCGATCCCGGATGTGGTCGTCGTCGAGTCAATTCCGGGCACGTCCGCAGAGTCCGTGCATGCAGCCACCCGGGACATGCTCAAGGTGCTGCAAGACGCGTTCACCCACGGCAGGCTGGGCACGACGTCGACATTGCTGGTCGTGACTCGCGGCGCGGTCTCCCTGCCCGATGAGGATGTCAATGATTTGGCGGGCGCTGCGGTGTGGGGGATGGTGCGCTCGGCGCAGTCGGAAAATCCTGGTCGGATCGTCCTTCTCGATACCGATGATTCGGTCGATCTCGCCGGTGTCCTTGCCTGCGGAGAACCTCAGCTGGTTGTGCGGGCGGGGCAGCTGTACGGCGCGCGCGTCGAACAGGTGACCGTGCCGTCCGTCTCCGTAGGAGTGGACCGCAGCACACTGGAAGGCGCATCGGTCTTGGTGACCGGAGCGCCCGGCGGCATCGGCTCGTTGATAGCTCGCCACCTGGTCACCGAATACGGCGTCGCACGTCTGGTCTTGGCGAGCCGGCGGGGAATGGCAGCCCCTGGTGCAGACGAGCTGCATGCAGACCTGGTGGCGCTCGGAGCCAAGGTCGACATTGTGAGCTGCGATGTCACCAGCCGGGATGACCTCACAGAGGTGCTGAGCGACAAGTCGCTGTCCGGGGTCGTGCATGCTGCTGCGGTACTGCACGACGCGACGCTCGGCTCTCTGACCGTCGATCAACTCGACGCGGTCCTTGCTCCCAAGGTGGATGCCGCATTGCTGCTACACGAACTCACAGCAGGAATGGATCTGTCGATGTTCGTACTGTTCTCCTCGGCCGCGGGAGTTCTGGGCAATCCGGGACAGGCTAACTACGCCGCCGCGAATACGTTCCTCGACTCGTTGGCAACCCATCGAGTAGCTCACGATCTACCGGCGCACTCACTTGCCTGGGGACTGTGGGATCTGACCTCCGAAGACAACCTGGCTGACACCGACCGTGCACGGTGGCTCCGCAAGGGCGTGCACACGCTGTCACCCGCGGACGGCCTGGCTCTTTTCGACGCGGCCCTTTCAACGGATCTACCGACCGTCGTTCCAGGGCGGATGGACGTCGAGACCTTTGCTTCGGCGCCACACATGGCGCGGCTCTTCAGCGGGCTGGCCCGGCGGCGCACACAGCGCGCAGCCGCAGCAAGTGCACCGACCGCAAACTCGGCTGGCCCGTTTTTAGGCACCCGGATTGCAGGATTGTCGGATGAGGATGCCTTCGATGTCGTGTTGGAGGTTGTCTGCGGCCAGACCGCCCGTGTCCTTGGAGCGTCCGCAACCGATCTGGACCGCAGTGGCTCGTTCCAGCAGTTCGGCTTCGACTCGCTCATGGCGGTCGAACTGCGCAACGCGCTGCGCGCTGCAACTGGCCTCCCGTTGGCAGTCACAACGATCTTCGACCACCCAACTCCGGTTGCTCTCGCGCGGTACATCCGCGATGAACTCGCGTCGACGCCTCAGTCGAACGATCCCGAGCCCATCGACGAAACGCGGATTCGGCAGATCCTCGCGTCCGTACCGCTCGATGAGCTGCGTGCCGCGGGTGTCCTCGACGCGGTTCTCTCGCTGGGGCAGGGGTCCGGTGACGTTGTGGAAGTTCCGGCGACGTGCCAATACCCTGCCACCCGCGACGTGATGCGACTTCTTAGGACTGCCCAGCAAGGCATTCCCAGCGCCGCACACACTGTGGCGATGGCAATCCGTCTGGGCCGTAACACCACTCGTGTGGAACTAGAGAGCGTGCTCGCAGGACTGGCCGAAAGACACGCATCTCTGCGCACTGCGTTCGTGCCCGACACCGAACACCGCACAGTGCTGGAAGTCCACCGTTACCCGGCGGCGCCCTTGCTCAGATGGACTCCAGTCGACGACTGCACGCTGCCGGTGGTTCGTGCCAAACTACGTGCCCTGTTGGAGCCGTCGTTCGACCTGACCACTACCCCGCTCTGGCGGTTCGAGCTGCTGCAGTCCGAGGCCGGCGACCAGGTGCTTATCTACGGCGCTCACCACGCTGTGTCCGACGGGCAGTCGATGTTACTGGTCGCAGCGGAAATCGATGCGGCCTTGTCGGGACGCCTACCGGCGCTTCCCGCATCGAATCGCGACATCGAAGCGCTCGTAGAGGCCCAGCACGGACAGGATTCCGCTGGCAACAGTGGCGTGCTGGCCAGCTGGCGAGATGAATTCATCGGGTGCCAGCGTCTCGACCTGGAACTTGCGCATGCGCGACCTGCCTCACGGACCTATGAAGCTGGGGCGTACTTCCTTGCGCTGCCGGACGGATTGTTCGATCAAGTCACCGATCGCTCCCGGGCGGTGGGGGTGACGCCGGCGGCCTTCTTCCTGGGGACGCTCACGGTGTTGCTAGCGCGCCGAAACCACACCAACCGATTCGCTATGGCAGTGCCAGTTGATACTCGCATTCATTCGGATACCCCCACAGGAATCGGGTACTTCGGTGTACCGGTGCCGTACCCGGCGAATGTGGAGGACAACGAGCCTGTATCCGAAGTCCTCAACCGCACAGCAGCACGGTTGCAGCGCCTGCTGTCGAAGGGGGCAGGATTCTCCGACACCCTGGCTGTCCTTGCTGCCGAAGGGATGTACCGAGAGAACGCGCCTCTCGTCGAGGTGTACTTCAACTACATCAAAGCGGGTGTCCCGTTCGAGGACGTCGAGGCCGTACCTGTGGGGCCCAGCCATTCCGATCTGGACCTGATGGTCACTGTGATGCCGGACTGGGGCCAGGTGTGCTTCTACTACAACCTCGACATCATCGACGAGGCGAGCTGCGCAGCCTTCGGCGCTGCATACATCGCGCTACTCGACGAAGTCCTCTCCGACCCTGACCTCGTCGCCTTACCGACCGCTCACACTCAGCCGGCGGAGGTATCACTGGAAGACGGCGAGTATCAGGTTGCGATCAGTGCCTCATTTGCCTTGGGGAACATGCCCGCGCTGTGCGAGGCGGCGTTCGACGGATGCAAGGTAGTGGAAGCTCCCTACCACCAGGTGCTGGCCAGCCTGCGAGACCCGGCCGGGGTGCTCTCCGCTCCGTCGACCTCCGTAGGGGTCCTCCTCCTGCGGGCAATCGATCTGGAGCGATTCGGTCCGTTGGACGAGGACACCTGGTCCGAGTTGGCACATGAAATCCCCGCGGCGGTTCAGGCTCTCGTGGAGCGGACCCGCACCCCGCTCATCGTCGGGGTGCTGCCGACCCACAAGCTCGAACCTCAGCATGAGATGTGGGAGCGGAAGATCACCACGCGGCTGCGCGAGGTTCCTGGTGTCGCGCTTGTGGAACCTATCCACTGGCTCGATGACCCGCAGGTAGAGCAGCACTTCGATGACAGCACCGATCAGCTAGCGCACCTGCCGTTCACCGCAGAGTTCCAGGCTTCGATGGCACTGACACTCAGCGACATCGTTGCAGCGGTTCAAGAACCTTCACCGAAAGTAATTGCCGTCGATGGCGATGAAACTCTATGGGGCGGTGTCGTGGACGAAATCGGAGCCGACCATGTCGCTCTGGACGGCGCTCGGGCGGCCCTGGCCGATCGCCTCCTCCAGTGGCGCGCAGCTGGTGCGCTCCTTGTCTTGATAAGCAACAACGACGAGAGCGCAGTCCGTGCGGTACTCGATCGAACAGACGCTGCCTTGCGCGCTGAACACTTCACCGCTATCTCCGCCGGATGGGAACCGAAGGCAGACCGGCTCGAAGCCATCGCACGCAACCTGCAGCTCGGCCTGGACAGTTTCCTGTTCTTGGATGACAACCCGGTGGAAATCGCCGCGATGCGTGCTGCATTGCCGCAGGTCCTCAGCATTACTGTGCCGTCTGCGGACCGCCTCGAGCACTTCCTCACCCGTTTGTGGCCGATGACCCCGATGGCCACCACAGTCGAAGACTCCGCGAGGGCCGCGTTCTACGAACACGAACGGCAACGCGATGCAGAGCGCGCCCAGACGGAGTTCGCTGAGTTCCTCAACCGCCTGCAGCTCGATGTTCGCATTGAGCCGCTGTCAGCGGACACCGAAGTACGGGCCGCTCAGTTGATTCGCCGCACCAACCAATTCGCCCTTCGGAAGGTGCAAGACACCGAGCTTGCGAACTGGCGTCGGGGTGGAGAGGTATGGACTGCATCTGCGAGTGACCGCTTCGGTGATTACGGACTGATCGGGCTGCTGGCAATCCATGTACAGGACAGGACCTTGCACGTCGATGGCTGGCATCTCAGCTGTCGTGCCCTGGGCCGCGGCGTGGAAGAACGAGTGCTGGCCTGGCTCGCTGATCGTGCACAGCAGCTCGAGTGCACGACCGTCGAGCTGTCCGCGCAGGCCACAGAACGCAATGTGCCTGCCCGCAAAATTCTCGCCGCGCTGGGGGGCGGTGACATCGACGCCTCCGAACTGAGCGCGATCGCCACCCCCGAACAGCTCCGAAGCTTCAGGTCTTGGGAGCAGCGGTGACTACGACACCTGGAAGGAACAACATGGGACGTTTGAACAGGGCAGATCTTGTCGTACCACGCCGACAGCGGCGATCGGCCGAATTGATCGAAGGTAAATCCACCAGCACGAAGAGCATCGCGCAACTCCTGGCCGGTCTCGGCGAGAGCCCACGCGGGTCAGAGCGTCGCGGTGGTGATCTGCAGGAATGGGAGGTCGATCGACTTACCGACACCATCACTTGTACGGCCAACCGGTTTCTGGCAACACCGATCGGAGCGGACAGTGACTTCTTCGATGGGGGAGCGACCTCGGTTGCAGCGGTCGAACTCGTAGCAGCGCTGCAACGCGAGCATGGCATCCGCCTTGAACTCGACGATGTATTCGCCGACGCTCGACCTCGTCAGTTGGCACGCCAATGGCTTCGCAACAACGGCAGAACCGTGCCAGCTGCGTCCCCATCTCCTATCCCGGCAGTCCCAACGCTGTCGGCCGATGCAAGTGACCGTGCGGTCGACGACACCCTGCGACAGCTCATCAGCGACGTTGCTCGCGCCGATAACCTGCCGTTCGTCGGCCCACCGAACGGTGGCAAACCGAAGCGCATCCTCCTGACCGGTGTCACGGGGTTCCTCGGAAGTCATATGTTGTTGGACCTGTTGCGGCATAGCGACGCACACGTGGTTTGCCTGGTGAGGGCAGAGGATGAAGACCAAGCATTGGGGCGGATCGCTGAGAGTTTGAGGAAGTTCCACCTTCCCTGGTCGCGCGAAGTCGCTCGCCGGATCACGGCATTGCCCGGCGACTTCCGGCTACCACAGCTGGGGTTATCACCAACCCGCTGGGAGATCCTGGCTGAGGAAGTCGACTCCATCGTCAATGTCGGCGCCGCAGTGGACTTCCTGCGCGGCTACTCATCCCTTCGTCAGAGCAACGTGATGGGGCCGCTCACCCTGGCTGAACTGGCTATGACAGGACAAGTCAAGCCCCTCCACCACGTCTCGTCGGTCGCGGTATTCAACGAACTCGGCGTCACAAGGATGGGGGAGGACGACCCCGTCGCACACATCGACCGACTTGCCGCCGGCTATGACCAAACGAAGTGGGCAGCCGAAGCGGTCCTCCGTCGAGCTCGCGAACACGGACTGGTAGTCACGATCCTTCGTCCTGCCGGGATCGGGGGCCACCCCGACTCTGGCGCCCACAATCGGCACGATTTCTCCAGTGCATTCGTAGCGACTCAATCCCGCTTTGGCACCATGCCGGCTTTCCGGTACCTCAACGTCGCCGCAGTGGACTGGGTCAGTCGTGTCGCCACCGCGATCACGTGCGAGCCGAATGCGTGGGGCTATAACTATCACCTCACCGGTATCCCGCGGAGCTTCGACGAGGTCATGCGAGACATGTCTATTGCGGGGATGGCACCCCGGATTCAGCACTGGGAGGACTGGAAAACAGACACTGTTGCCCGCATTCGGAAAGAACCAGTCCCTGAACTGGAGTTTCTTGCCCGCATGCTGGAATCGCCGACTGCATCACAGCTATGCCAAGCACAGCTCACCGCACCGGCAGCGCTATGTGAACGAACCATGGCATTCATCAACCAGCACGGACTGCCAGCTCCCACCCCCTACGACGGGACCGCACAGCGAAGAACATTTGAGCAGTTAGCCGCTACTGGACTCGCTCGTCTACCTCACTCAGACGACGGCCCCTACCTGTCGTTTTCCGAAACTCTGCGGGGTTGCGTTACCGCTCCGGACGGAACGGGTGACCACGAATGCGCACTCGACCTCCAGTTGTCGATCGACAGCATGTACCAGTTGATGACTGAGCGCCGAATCGACATCAAGGGACAGCTGAACTGTCCAGCGATCCATCCGAAACCCCTCACGATCGAATCAGGGTCGATGTGGATCCGTCCGGACGATGGGACCCCCCTGAGCAACGGCCTGCGACACCCCCTAATGCGGTACCGGCTCCTCATGCGGGACATGGACAGACAACAGTGGTGGTTCGAAGGAACAAAGTTCGCGCGGGCACATCGAGATCTGCTCCGGCAGACTCGAACGCTCACAGTCGAGGTTGGCCGCGCCGACGAGCCGGCCTCGTTCGTCGGCGAGGTTGCCGTACCCGTTGATACCTACCTTCCCGACCAGGTAGACGGCTTGCGCGCCAACCGCAGATTAAGCGACCGAGACCAACGACGAGCCAAGCTGATCTGGCTGGCGTGGTTCAACTTCCAAGTTGGTCGCGGACTCCTCGAACCCCAGTTGCGGGTGGTAACAGACCTGTTCGATCTGCGCCGCGGCGCCACCAGCAAGGAGCAACACTGATGACACTCACCCCACTGCACCCTCCGCACGTCGCCGCCCAGGTCGAAGAAATCCCGCTGCGTGCGGGCGACGGAACCCTACTGGAACTGCGCAGAGTGACCATCGACAACGACGCGCGCCCTGCAGTGCTCTTGCTGCACGGGCACGGAGCGTCATCAGAGATGTTCACTGTTCCGGGGATACGCAGCCTGGTCGATGTCCTTCTCGACGCAGGCTACGAGCCGTGGCTACTGGACTGGCGAGGAAGCTCCCGTCTGCCCTACAACGAAAAAGGCCCTCAGTTCAGCTACGACGACGTCGCCCTGTACGACATCCCCGCCGCTGTCGACACCATCCGCGCACGCATCGGGGGACAGAAACTCTTCGTCGTCGCACATTGCATCGGAGCACTTACTCTCTCGCTGAGCATGACCGCCGGCCTCGTTCCCGGTCTCAGCGGTGTCGTGGCGCACGGAGTGTTCCTGACCCCCAAACTCAGTAGCTCGGCCAGGCTCCGTGCAACGTTCGGAACCGAACTCTTGCGCACCCGCATCGACACAATCCCCAGCGATTTCCGCAAGGTCGGGTTGTGGTCGAAGTACACCCCCGTGTTCGCATGGATGTCACGACGCAGCCCCTGCTCAGATCCCACATGTGCCATGTTGCACGGAAACTGGGGACTGGGCGGCTCCCTGTTCGTTCACGACAATCTCGACCCACGAACCCATGACAGGTTGGCGGATCTGCTTGGACCTGCGCCGACGTGGATTACACCCCACCTGCGGCGCGTCGAACTGGCCCACACCGTCATGCGCTGGAACGACTACGACGACCGGTACCGGGTACTTCCCGAGAACGCACTCGAACATGCGCACCGAATCGATACGCCCTTGCTTCTCCTGTCCGGCAGTCGAAACGAGGCGTGGTTCGACTCCAACAAGCTCTGCTACGACGTTCTGACGACGAGGAACCCTGAGCTGGACGTGAAATACGTTGAGGTCCCCGGCTACGGCCATCTCGACGCCATCATTGGCCGGGGAGCAGCACTGGACGTGTTCAGCCCCATCCTCACGTTCCTCGACGAGCGGACATAACTGCCGCTCTAGCTGCACCCCACCCGGTCACTAACGCCTACCCGCGCCCGTGACCGGCCCCATCAGCCGCTCTCACCGAGCGGACATCATCACACCATCGGAGAGTCACATGGATACCCTTGCCCAAGCAGTTATTTCGGGTGCATCAGCAGACCAGCTGATGGCCGAACCAGTTCCGACCGAGTACATGGCAGCTCATCTGCGTCGCGCAGACGCCAGCATGTTCCAGGGAGTCGCAGATAAAGACGTTCGCAAGTCGATTCATGTCGGGACTGTGCCAATGCCAGAGCTCGCACCTGACGAGGTGCTCGTGGCCGTGATGGCCAGTGCCATCAACTTCAATACGGTCTGGTCGGCAATGTTCGAGCCTGTCTCGACGTTCGACATGTTGTCCAGATTCGCGCGACAGGGCGGCTACACCACTCGCCACGACCGTGACTACCAGGTCATCGGCTCCGATGCCTCAGGTGTCATCGTCCGAGTGGGCAGCGGAGTGCGCCGATGGAAAGTCGGCGACCATGTGGTGGTGAGCCCGGTATACGTCGACGACCAGGACCCGGCGACACACCAGGACGGCATGATGGGGACCGGCATGCTGGCCTGGGGTTACGAAACGAACTTCGGCGCGCTGGGACACTATGCAGTTGCCCGCGCCTCCCAAATTCTGCCGAAGCCGGCCCATCTGACCTGGGAGGAATCAGCCAGCTTCTCGCTCTGCGGCGGCACGGCCTATCGCATGCTCGTCGGAGAGCACGGCGCCCGAATCAAGCAGGGTGACATCGTCATGATCTGGGGTGCGACTGGTGGGCTCGGCGCGTTCGCGACACAACTCGTCAAGAACGGTGGCGGCATCCCCGTGGGCATTGTCGGCTCAGAAGACAAAGTCGAATTGGCCCGCCGGCTTGGGTGCGACCTTGTCATCAACCGCCAGCACCTTCACGTCGATCCGGACCTGCCCTTCACCGAACGTTCCATTGCGACCGGCAAACAGATCGGCAAGCTCATCCGCGGAGCGTTCGGCGAAGATCCCCACGTGGTATTCGATTACGTAGGACGGGAGACCTTCGCCACGTCGGTGTTCGTCGTGCGCCGCGGCGGGATCGTTGTCACCTGCGGATCAAGCACCGGCTACCACCATGAGTACGACAACCGCTACCTGTGGATGAACCTCAAACGGATCATCGGTAGCCACGGCGTCAACTACCAAGAAATGGCCGAATGCACACGCCTGTTCAGTCAGGGTGCGCTCCTCCCATTGGTCTCCCGCACGTACCCGCTGACCGAAGCTGCGGAGGCCGCACGGTTGGTCCAACAAAATGACCATGTCGGCAAGGTGGGAGTGCTCGGACTCGCTCCTGAGACCGGACTTGGCGTAAGTAACCCCGCGCTACGCGCGCGCATCGAAAGCAAGATCAACGATCTGCGTGCAGCCAGCCAGGTCCGCAGGGAACAACTCGTCTAACGCCGACAGCTCATTGCCCGGCCACCGTTGGTTCATCCGGCTATCCCGAACTGACGATGGCCGGGCCCTGCGCCGAGCGCGCAGGTTCCCATACCTGACACGAAGAGACACGATGACATCGACACCGGAAGTCCGGGATAACAGCCCGGTATCAGAGAAGCACGACACCGTCGTACAGGAGGCACCCGGATCCGAACTGCCCTCTCTCGCGCGTAAGCCCGTCTACTCAATCGCCGCGCTCGCCGCGGTGGTCCTCGTGGCGACCAGTAGCCGCGTCGGCTACTTCGGGGATGAACTCTATTTCTTGGTTGCTGGTCGAAACCTGGACTGGGGCTATGCAGATCAGGGGCCGTTGGTTCCGCTGCTCGCGTTGCTCATGGACACCGTGGTCCCCGATTCGCTCGTCGCTCTGCGCTTCCCCATGGCCATCGTGGTGGCCGTGGGAGTGGTCGTCGCTGCGCTGACCGCGCGTGAGCTCGGTGGCCTGCGGCAAGCCCAGGCTTGGACCGGCGCGGTGTACGCCATGTCATCAGTGACGTTCAGCCACACGCTCAACACTGCCACCGTCGACATGCTCATGTGGACCGTGGTGACGTGGCTGCTGGTGCGATGGACACGCACTCGGGACGACAAATTGCTGCTTGCAATCGGAGCCGTGACCGCGCTCGCTCTGCAGAATAAGTGGCTGATCGTGGCACTGTGGCTAGCGGTTGGAATCAGCGTCCTTGCCGACGGTCCGCGCGACTTGCTCCGCCGGCCGATGCTGTGGGCCGCCGCTGCGCTCACCGCCGTCATCACCATTCCAGCTTTGATCTGGCAGGCAACGCATGGCTGGCCGCAAATATCGACAGCGCAGGCCATCCCGAACGAGGATTTCCTCAACTACCGGTTGGTGTTTCTTCCCCTGGTACTTGCCAGCGCAGGATTCGTGTTCGGTGCGGCACTGTTGATCTACGGCGCGTGGCGACTGCTGCGATCTCCGCAACTGCGTGCATACCGGTTTCTTGGGTTGGCGTTCGTCGAACTGGCTGTGCTCTTCCAGGTGGTCGGTGGCCGACACACCTATCTACCGGGTCTTGAGCTTGCCCCTTGAGAGTGGACACCGGATTTCATGCGGCGAGTGCGAGCGTAGCCGATGCGGTCAATCGTCGTTCGAACTCGATCGGCGCCAGATAACCCAGCGCGGAATGACGCCGTCGCCGGTTGTAGTACGACAACCACTCGAACAATTCCAGACGCGTCCGCGCCTTCGACGTCGCGGCCTTGCCATGCAACCATTCACGCTTCAGACTCTGAAAGAACGACTCCGCCAAGGCATTGTCGTAACTTGACCCCACACGCCCCCGGCTCAGTCGAATACCCTGTGCAGCACAGAATGTCGCGAATTCAGCCGAGGTGTACTGCGCTCCGCGATCGCTGTGAAAAATCACGCCGTCCACGACACCGCCACGAGTGGTGATCGCCATGTCCAGTGCATCGGTGACCAATTCGGTACGCATATGCTCGGCGATCGACCACCCCACCACCCGACGCGAACAGATGTCGATCACCGTCGCCAGATACAACCACGACGACCCCACCGGAATGTAGGTGATGTCGCCGCACCAACGGATATCGAGCGCCTCGGCGGTGAAATCCCGACCGATCAGATCCGGCACCGCCGACGCATGCGGATCGGGAATCGTGGTGCGCCGGCCACGCCGCAGATGCCGACCGACGATGTGGTGGCCACGCATCAACCGCGTGACCTTTTTGCGGTTGATGCGCACCCCGAGTTCCCGCAGTTCGGCGTGGATGCGGGGTGCACCGTACCCGCCGCGATGCTCGGCATGGATCTCACGGATCTGCGCCACGGTCGCGGCCTCCTCGGCAGCACGCTCGGTGCGCGCATCGGCGGTGGCCAGGTGCCGGTAGTAGCCGGACCGGGAGGTACCGAGGACCCGGCACAGCCGCTGCACACCGAACTCGCTGCGGTGGGTGGAGATGAAGTCCCAGCGGCAGGTCTTCACTTCATCTCCTGCGCGAAATAGGCGGCTGCCCGGCGCAGAATCTCACGTTCGAGCTGCCATTCCTTCTCCGAGCTGCGCAGCCGGGCGTTCTCTGCCCGCAACCGCGCCAACTCGTCGGCTGCGGTCTCGTTGCCGCCGCCCGCCGTGGCAGCTGAGCCCTGCGCCGAGGCGTTGTCCTTGCGAACCCAGGTCCGCAAGGTCTCGCCGCTGATGCCCAGGTCCGAGGCCACCGCGGCGTAGGTACGGGTGCCGCCGCCGGCGCGATACAACGCGACCGCGTCTCGGCGGAACTCCTCCGTGTACTGAGACTGGCGTCCCATGTGAACATCCCTCCTGGTTCTTCTACGAACCATTGTCAGGGTGTCCACTCCGAGGGGGCAGCCTCATCTCTTCGTCGTGTGCTGGGCAGCGGGAGCTGTCGAGTTGCAGAGGCACACCCCTAGCCGCTGGATCCGCTGGGCATTTCACCGGTCGGCTATTGCGGTGTCTGCGCTGGTGGCGCTGACATGGCTGCCGATCCTTCCTACCTCCTGGCCGACCCCGGCGAAGCCGATGTCCTTGTTGATGCTCGGACTGCCGGAGTGGACAGACACAGTCGCGGACGCCTTCGGTGATTTGCCACCCGAAACCCGTGAAGGGGCAGTCGTAGTGACTCACTGGTACTGGGACGCTGCTGTAGTGGACCGTTACGGCCCTGAACGAGGACTGCCGGAGTCGTACAGCACACATCGGGGTGCGTGGGACTTCGGTCCCCCTCCTGAAGGTACGGACACGGTGCTGTTCATCGATTCCGATGCTGACTACCTCGAGCAATACTTCACGGAGGTGCAGTTTCTGACCTCAGTCGATACCGGCGGCATGACGAACATGTTCGACAGGCCGATCCCTGTGTGGTTGTGCTCCGGCCCGAAGGACTCGTGGGCCCAGATGTGGACGGATCTTCGACACTTCTGAACCGCGCGGGCATCGCTCATCGCTTGTGATAACTCGATCTGAAATGGGCGTGGAAGCCCGGAAGGAGCAACATTGTGAGGATTGCTGTCCTGTCCCTGGGCTCACGGGGGGACTTCGAACCGAATCTTGCTGCGGCGGAGGAGTTCCGTAGCCGAGGACACCAAGTTGTGTTGACAACGAACACAGTGAACGTCGCCCGCGCACAGGCTGCTGGGTTCGAAACGTGCGAGATACCTGCTGATCTCACCAGGATTCTTCGTGAGTTCATGGCGTCACGCAGCCTCGTGAAGTTCGGGGTCGAGATGGCGCGCTTCGAGGCAGAATATGGCTCTGCCATCGACGAAGCACTCATCGCCGGTTGCAGCGGCGCGGACGTAGTTGTCTCAAGTCCGATGACGTTAGTGCGCGCTCAGTCGATTACAGAATGGGGCGGCCAACCCTTGGTTGCGAATCTGCCGTACCCCCTTGAGCGGTCGAGTGAATTCCACCCGTCCTTCATGGGTGAGTTCAATGTGCCAACGGTGTTGCGTCGCCCTGCTTACAGCGTTTTCGAGCAGGTGCATACGTTCTCCAACCGCAGTGCCATCCGTGGGATCCGGCGCCGACTCGGACTGTCGGATTCTGTACCGAACACCTTCGCGCGGATGCGGTCGAATCGAACTCCCCACGTGCTGTTGACAAGCCCGACCTTGTTCCCCAAGCCAAGCGACTGGCCGGACTACTGTTCGATCGCAGGCATGCCCGCGACGTGGGGCGATACAACGATCGACGACGACCTCGAGTCCTGGCTGGCCGACGGTGATCGACCTGTCTTCTTCGGGTTCGGCAGCATGTCGGTTCCGGATCCTGCGGGTCTACTCGACCTAATCGACGGAGTGTCGACGGATCTAGGGGTCCGCGCGCTCGTGGGCGCCGGATGGACAGATCTTCCGCTCGGGGTGAGCGAGGACAAGCGTGTATTCGTAGCTCGCTCCGTCAACTACTCGCAGGTCTTGCCTCAATGTCGCGCCGCAGTGCACCACGGGGGTTCCGGAACCACCCACGATGTTGCCCGCGCAGGCATTCCTGCGGTCTTGACGTTCGTTGGCGGTGACCAACCGTTGTGGGGTCACCAGGTCGAGAAACTGGGTATTGGTGTCGCGTTTCCGTTTCGGAAGATTAGCCACGGGCGTCTTCACCAAGCTCTGTGCACGGTGTTGATGCCGGGAGCGCAGAACCGCGCGAGAGAGGTGGCACACGAGATGGCAGGCGAGAACGGTACGGTTCAACTCGGTGACACGGTGGAAGCGCTTGCGGTGGCTTGATCACAAGAGTGCAGCACCTGCGGAGAACACCCGCCTCGGTGCTTGGTCGCGATCTGACCATCCAGTAGCGTCCGCGTGTCTTGAGGTTGTGCTGAAGGTCGAGGGGCGCCCCCCGGGGGGCAAGAATGGAGAGGGTTGACGTGAGTCGGAGATCGGTCCGCAGGGCCACATCGATAGCAATCGCAGGAGCGATGGCCATCGCGCTGGCGGGGACAGTTGGAAGCGGCGCGGCGATCGCCGAAGAGAACACATCGACGGATCCGATCGTGGTGTCGCAGTCTCTGTTGGCTGACCCGGTGGCACCGAACGGATCGAAGATCGTCTCGCAAGAGATCGACGGCCAGAAGCTGACGCTGAAGGTGTACTCGGCTGCGATGGACAAGGACATCACCGTCTACGTCCAACGACCCAACGATGCGTCCGAGCCGCGGCCCGTGCTGTATCTGATCAACGGCGCCGGCGGCGGCGTGGACAGGGCCACGTGGTGGGCGAACACTAATGTCGGCGACTTCCTGGCCACCCAGGATGTGAACGTGGTGATGCCGGTCGGTGGCCCGTTCGCTTACTACACCGACTGGAAGAACGACGATCCGGCGCTGGGTCGCAACAAGTGGCAGACGTTCTTCCTCGAGGAGCTTCCGCCGCTGGTGGATGCCGCCTTGGGAACGAATGGTGTGCAGGCGATCGCCGCGAACTCCATGACTGCCACCGCCGTTTTGCAGTATGCGATTGCCAAGCCCGGGTTCTACTCCGCGGTGGCCGGCTACAGCGGCTGTGCGCAGACCTCGGATCCGATCGGCAAAGAGTTCATGAAGCTCGTCGTCGAAACCTACGGTGGCGGCGACATCCGCAACATGTACGGCGAGGATGACGATCCGCTGTGGCGGGAGAACGACCCGGTCATCAACGCCGAAGGTCTGCGTGGAACCCCGCTGTTCATCTCCGACGCCACTGGCCTTCCTGGTCGGCACGAGGTGCTCGGCAGCGAGTTCACGATCGGCGAGCCCGACGCCACCACGGGGGAACAGGCGCTGGCGTTGGCCAATCAGGTCGTCGTGGGTGGCGTGATCGAAGGGGCGGTGCATTGGTGCACCACCAATCTGCAGAAGCGCCTGAACGAGCTGGATATCCCGGCCACGTTCGACCTGCAACCTGGCGGTACCCACTCGTGGGGTTACTGGCAGGACGCCTTCTACCGGTCGTGGCCGATGCTCTCTGAAGAGCTCGGGCTCACCGAGAAGTAACACGTCGACGCGTCAGTCGTAGCCGGGGCGCCCAGCAGTCGAAGATCTTGTTTTCTGGAGATCTTCACTGCCGGGCGCCCTTGCCTATGTCCAGTCGGCTACGCGACCATGCTCGCCGCGGGTTCGGCCCACGACGCGACCTTGTCGTTGTGACCTCGGTGTGGCAGTCGCCGCGACACCAGCACCAGTTGTCGTGCCAACACCGCCGTGGCGACTACGTAGTACGGCCATGCCACCCACATCCCACCGTCGGTGCCGTTCCATCCGAGATAGGTGAATCCCATCGGGATGAACGCAGCCGGCACGTACATCAGCGAACGCACCGCGCCAGCTGCCCAGGCAGAGCGCACCAGCGAGATCGTGATCAACGCGGCAATGATGCCGAGCGCGAGTTGCATCGGCCGCCTCCTTTCCGTTCCCGGACAGTGTGACGACAGCGGTTCGGTCGCGCGGCAGTTAGAACTCCGGAGCGTTCTCGTTGAGGTAGGTATTGATGGCTCTTCGCAGTTAGCAGTGGCATTGGCGCCGGCTGGATGCGACCCGACGTGATCGTCGAGTGCAGGCCCACCGTACCCGGCGGCGTTGGTTCTCCGGGGTACGGAACCCGAACGCGATACGGCCGACGTGCTTGACGATCCGGTTGTAGCCTTCACTGCGCGCATTCGACAGGCCGGTGGTGATCGCCAGGATCATCGGTTCCTGCCACGCCGAGACGGTCGTCGCCAGCTTGCCGATCTCCGGGACCCGGCATGCCGCGCAGAACGTGTAGAACCGATACAGTCTGTCCCGGATCTCATGGCGAAGGCCACCACGATCGGTGCAGCGCAACACATCGCGCAGTAGTTCTTTGGCGATCCATGCCGCAGCGATGTCCCCGTGCGGGTCGGCGGAGGTCAGCTTCTCGAACAGGGCCGATCGTTGTTCGTTGGTCAGGCGTTCGGAGGGCCGCAGCAGCCGTCGTCGATTGATCCATTCGACATCGCTCTTGCGGCCGCGCCGACCCCGCTCGGCCTGGGTGACCCTGCGCCGGACGGTATCGACCATCTCGTTGGCCTTCTTGACCAGGTGGAACCGGTCCACCACCAGCTGCGCGTGCGGCAGCGCCTCGCGCACCGCCTTCGCATACACCGACGACATGTCGATCGCGACATGGGTGATCTGCGCCTTCCACGTCTCGTCGCGGGGCGTCGAACCAGTCGATCACCACCGCCGAGGTGCGTCCGTTGACCTGCGCCAGCAACCCTTGATCGCCGGTCAGGTCGACCAGTCCGGTGTCCCACCGGTCCACCCATCTCCGTTCCCCGGTCTCGGGGCAAGTTTCCCATTTCGCCTTCCCGCGGCGGGTCTCATCGATCCCGAGCACCATCACCGGCTCAGGCTCGCCGGCCAGGGCGGCGTCGGCGACCACGACGAGGTGGCCGTGGACGGTGTGCCAGGCGCACCCGTAGTCGCCGGCGACCGCGGACACCGACCGGTCCCCGTCGAGGACCGCCTCGACCAGCAGCGCCTTCGCTCGGGGCGTGACCCGCGCCCGGGATGGCACCCCCGGCGTCGACTCGGTGAACACCTTACGGTCACAGGAGGTATTGGTGCACAACCATTTCCGTTTCCGCCACACCAACAGCGGACGGTCGGGTCCGACCTGCACATCCCGCGGTCTGGTGGTGACCCAACCCTTCGAACGCGTGGACTTCTGCCCGCACTCCGGACAGACCCCGACCCATTCGGGTGCCGTCGCGATCTGCACGATCCGGCTGCCCTCGACCGTGCGCTGCACCGATTCGACGATGACGCCGTCGAGATCGAGCAGCAATGAACTACCGTGGTGCATGCCCGCGTTCCTTGCTGTCCTGGATGCCTGAGAACACCCAGCTCACAAGGGCGCGGGCCCTTTTTCAATCACCGACACGGCAACGGGGTCGATCGACACCCGCCCCTACCAAGTGCGAAGAGCCGCCTTTCCCCACGCCGGGCGAGCTCGGAGCAGCACCGTTGAACTGATCGGAACTCGCAGCCCAGCGGTATCGACCGTCGCCGCGCCCCTGGGACCCTGCACGCGTCGCTGCTACCCGACGAGCTCCGGCCACGGCCTGCCACCGACATCCGTACCGGGACCTGAACGCAGCCGGGGCGCACCAGGTGATCGGATACGGTCCATCTGAGCATCGACGGAAGGGTGGAGGCGGGGATGGCAGGAGTCGGTGACAGACTGCTGTTGCTCCGCGATACCAGCACCGGCGGCAGTTGGTCGTCGCCGGAGATGACGGCGTACACGAACGAAGATCACCTGCAGGCCATCATCGCCGGCGCCCCCGAGCACGTTCCCGGGGTCCCCGAAAGCGCTCTGGCGCTGCGGGAGCTGTCCACTGTCGCCGGCCCGGCCGATGTGTGCATCGTCGACCCGGCCGGGGAGATCACCGTGGTCGAATGCAAGCTGGCATCGAACTCCGAACGCCGCCGCATGGTCATCGGTCAGGTCCTCGACTACGCCGCCGCGATCTGGCAGTCCGGCCCCGAGGCGTTCCATCGGCAGTGGTCCCGCCAGGGCGGCCCGGATCTGTCGGAGCTCGATGATGCTGCCCGCGAGCGGCTCGACCGCAACCTCGAGGACGGCCGGATCCACCTGTGCCTGGCGGTCGATCTGATCGACGCCGACCTGCGGCGTCTGGTCGAGTACCTCAACCGCATCACCCGCGACGACGTCCGCGTCACCGCACTGCAGCTGGCCTACGCCCGGCACGGCAGTGTCGAGATCCTGGTCCCGTCCACCTACGGCGGGGAAATCGCCCACGCCAAGTCCCAAGCGGCACACCAGAAGGACAGCTGGACCAAGGAATCCTTCCTGGACGCGATCGCCTCCCCACCCGAACGGGCCATCGCCGAGCGGTTGTTCGCACTACTCGACGGACTCGACGAGCGACTCGGCTCCCACGAGGACCTGTGGTTCGGCACCTTCGGGCAAGGCGGGGTGTTCCTGCACCCCTACGGGTGACGGTTCGCCCCGATCCAGTTATGGGTCAACAAGGCCGGCCAGCTGATGGCCTACGGCAACTGGCGCCAGTACACCGCGGTGCGAGCCCATCCGGGATTCGCCGAACTCGCACGCTTCGTCGGCCAGGACCACCAGGGCGCTATGCGGGGTTTTCCCCTCGCGGAGGTCGACATCGACGCGCTCTGGCAGATCGTGGTGCGCTGCGCCCGCCTGATCAACGAGCCCGCACGGAGCGAGTGAGCACGTCGAGCGCTACGGCAACGCTCGTCGGCCTCGCTGACCCGGTTGTCCCAGGGGGTGACGGTCAGCTGGTCCAACCGAGTTCGGTCAGGAACGTCGTGCCGGTCTCGACGGAGTTCATCCGGAAGGTGGCGTTCAGGCCGGTGGAGCGGTCGATGACGGTGTAGCGGACAGAGGTGTTAACCGAGTCGTCGTAGTTCACCAGACGCCTGCTGTCACCGGAGACCGTCGTGGTGGTGCCGTCGGTGGTGTCGCGCAGCCGGATGAAGTTCAATCGGGCGTACTGGTCGTCGCGCCACGCGGTGACGCTGACGTACTCGTAGCGCTGCATCCCGATGGCCTTGCCGAGAGTGGAGTCGGCATTGAGGTCGCACCGCAGCTGCAGCGCGCCTTCGCTCGAGAACCCGCTCTTGTCGCAGGAGGACGACGAGGTGAGCAGGGTGGTCGGCAGCAGGGATGTCACGTCGTCGGTGGTGGCGCTGAGATGGTGCGACTCGGCGGTCGCCGCGGGCAGCTGTCCGTCGGCGGGCGCAGCGGTCTCGGCGACGGCCGCGGCCGTGGCGGGAAGGCCGGTGTCGCGATCGACCGCGATGAACACGGCCGCCCCGGCGGCGACCGCGGCCAGGGCGGCCCCGGCGAACAGTCGGAGGCGGGACGAGCGCAAGCGGAGTAGCCCGGTCGCCGGTAGCGAATTGTGCTGGGCTGCACGGGTGTCCGGTCGGGGAGCGCCGGGTCGGGGTGCTGCGGGGCGGGGAGTGTCCGGTCGCAGCACCTCGGTGTCGAGGTCCGCGGCGGGTTCGGTGGTGCGTCCGCCGGCGACGAACCCGGCCGCGCCCTTGGCCACGACGGTCTTCGGGTCGTCGAGGGTGGCGATGGATCCGAGTTCGGACAGCCGCCGATGCACGTACGGGATCCGGGAGGAGCCGCCGGTCAGATACAGCGCCTGCAGACCCGACCGGTCCACCCCGGCATCGCGCAGCACCTGGGCGGCGAGCTGCACGCCACGGGTGATCTGCGGTTCGATGAGCTGCTCGAACTCGTCGCGGGTGATGGTGAAGGTCAGATCCGCGCCGTTGCCGGTGACCCGGATCGTCGCCGAGGGATGCTCGGAGAGCAGTTCCTTGGCGCGGCGGATCTGATCGTCGAGGGTGCGTCGGGCATCGAGCCCGTCCGGGGTGCGCAACCACGCCGCCAGATCCGCGTCGTCGTCACGCAGGCGGTCGTCGACCCACCGGGCGACGGTGGCGTCGAGGTTCTTGCCGCCGAGGGTGTTGTCGCCGCCGGCCCGGATGACCTCGAAGGTCCATTCGCTCGTCGCGGTGAGTACGGCGATGTCGAGGGTGCCGCCGCCGAAGTCGAACACCGCGATCGTCGAGCCCTTGACGATCGTCGCGTCGTGCTGACGCGAGTAGTAGAACGCCGCGGCGCGGGGTTCGGAGATCAGCGAGACGCTGCCGCCGAGACCGGCCAGGGATGCGGCGTGGCGCAGCACGTCGAGTTCGCGCTGGGACCAGGCCTCGGGGTGGGTGAGCACGACCTCCGCCGGCGGATGGTTGTTGTGCCGGGGCAACGCCTGGTTGTAGACGGTGCGCAGGACCGAAGCGATGGTGTGGGCGACGAGGACGTCCTGGCCGCGGACCATCACCGACCCGACGGCCACGTGGGTCTTGGGGTAGGCGACGAAGCCGGCCGGATCCACGCCGGCCTGGTTGATGGCGACGTCGCCGGTGGTGATCGCCCCGGTGTGGTCGACGTACACCGAGGACGGCATGAGGTTGGAGGTGTGGGTCAGCGGCAGTGATTCGACTCGGTCCGGGCCGGTCCGGTGCGCCGCCGACGTGTTGGACGTGCCGAAATCGACCGCCAGAACCCACTCCATTGCGGCGCGTACCCCCCTTGTGACTCAACCCCCGTGGCCGCGGCGGAGCCTATGGCCTGCCGCGCCTGGGGGAGTCGGTGGGGTGGAGCGGGGATTGAGGAACGGCCCTGCGCCGTGGTCGTCGGAGACGCCGGTGACGGCGATGTAGGGTGCCGAGATGACCGGTGTCGATGCGGCGCATCACTCGTCATCCACCATCGACCTCGATGGCAGGGTGTTCGCCGAGACCAGCAACTCGTTCACCGGACAGGTCCGTGGCGCCACACGTGTTCGGTACCACCAGGACAACGCTGTCCTCTGGGCCGATTACGACCGGCACACCCGCCGTTGATCCCCATCTGTCAGGAGGCCGTGTGATCGTGACCGTCGTGCTGATGCTCGGGGCGTTGGTGCTGCTGGCCGGATTCGTGTGGACCCGCACCGTCACCGAACCCGCCGTGAAGCTCGCCGCGCTCGCCGTGCAAGCCTGCGGCGCGTTGATGCTCGGCGCGGCCGCGCTCGCTTCCGCTTCGTCGTGGACGGCGAAACTGCCGATCCTGCTGAGCTCGGCGATCCTGCTGGCTGCCTGCACCTATGCTTACCGGCGTGCCCGCCAGTACAGCCAGAATTCCGACTGACCCGCTCGGCGGCCCCGAACACATGCCGTGAGCTGTGCAGATGACACGTCCCCGCACCGCGCCCGCGGTGCGCGGACGTGGGTACGGGGCTACACCCAGCCGGGGCCGTCCTCATCCCACGGGTTCGGGCTCTCCGACCGCCAGATGAGGTCGATGGACCCGCGGCCCCGCGTCGTGTTCTCGCCGGTCAGCAGCGGAATGCCGGCCACCACGGCGTCGAGGTCGATATCCGGCAGTGGCATCGCCTTCAGCACCTCGGTGCGCAACTGGTCTTCGATGACACTTCGCGGCATGGCTCGGTTCTCCTTCACAGGGTGGGCTTGCTCGGTCGCGGGCGGTGCCGGTGCGGTGGTGTGGCTACGCCACCTGTAGCCGCACGCGCACGCTGTGCGTTCCTCGCGACGGTAGACAACGGCACCGACACAGGCAGGTGTGAGAGCGCCAGTGGCGGTGGCTCAGTCGAGCTCGTAGCCCGCCTCGCGGGCGATGATGGCCGCGACTTCACCGACGGTGATCACCCCGCGGATCAGATCGACGAGCAGGTCCTTGTCCCGATCGCTCATCTGCCGGCCTTCGATGGCCATGATCGGTTCCATCTGCGCGACAGCGGCGCGGGCCTCGGCCTCGGTCTTGCGGGGTGCTGGCATGGCCACCAGCACAGCACATCCCACCGACCCACTCGCCACGATTGCACGACGTGCGTGCCGTGGTCATACCCGGTCGAGGTCAGCATCGTCTGGCAGATGGATCGGGCGGATCGCCGGCACGAGGACTGACGCCCGAGCGCTGCCCAGATCGAGAGATACATGCTGTCTCACCGCGCAGGCGGCACGTCCCCTGCCCCAGCGGCGATCGCCGGACGCCATGCTGCGTCGGCCGATCCCGGACGCCGGGTCAGAGGAACAGGCCGGCGCCGTAGTCGTCGGAGACACCGGTGACATCGATGTAGTCGTCGGGGTTGCCGTCCCCGTCGGAATCGACGGCACCGGTGTGCAGGTCGATGACGGTGTCGATGTGCCCGTCGCCGTCCTCGTCGACCACAGCGGTGTCGAACACACCGTCGTGGTCGACGTCGACGGTGGTGGCGTCGAGGTGTCCGTCGCCGTCGCTGTCGAACTGGGCGATGTCGATCGCGCCGTCCCCATCGGTGTCGGCACGCAGCATGTCGATCGTGCCGTCCCCACCGAGATCGACGACGGTCATGTCGGCGTCGTTGTCGCCGTCGAGATCCACATCGGCCATGTAGGTGCCGTCGGCGAGGGTGCCCTCATCGAGCACCACCGCCTCGCTCACCCCGGCGCTGTCCGGCGCCGACACCGACGTCGTCGACTGGACACTGTCCGTCGCAGCGCGATCCGCGCGGTCCGAGGACGACGAGGCCGAGCCGTACGAGGCGGCCGAACCCGAGCTGCCGGTCGACCCGTAGGTGGCGTCCGAACTTGACGAGCCGGAGCTGTCGTACCGCTCGTAGCGTTCGTAGGACTCGTAGCTCGTCGACCCCTCCTGCGCGGCCGAGGACGACCCGTACGCGGAGTCACCCTCGTAGGTGGACTGCGCACCGGAGGACGACTGCGTCTGATCACTGGCCGTGGACTCGACGGTCGAACGGTCGCTGATACGCGAGGAGAGGGTGCCGGGAAAGGATTCGCTGGTCATGACGGGTGCTCGCTCTCGACGTCTGGGGCAGGGACACAGATAGGAGTGCGCTCGCGCCGAAAAGGTTCCCACCCAACTCCATCACGTTGTGCCGCCGCCGCACTACGGACGCGGCACATACCCGTAGTCGGCTCCCGTGCAGCTGTCCGCGTCGATGCGCAGACCGGGGAAACCTCCGATACCGGGCACCCCCGTGCCGGGCGCCGGAGACCGGGTGGGTACGGTCACTGCCGTCCACGTACCGGGGGGAGGGTGGCCGACCGGCACCGTCATGCCCCCGAGCGACCAGGGGGAACATTGACCAGCCGTCACCGCGCCCGCGTCCGCACCGGCGCCGCACTGCTCGCCGCCGCCGTCACCGTGACCGGATGCACCTCGACCGCGAACGGGGACACCGCCGAAGCGGCCGCGGACACCACCACTGTCGAGCGCACCGCCGCGCTGATTCCCGCCGCCCCGGGCGAACCCGATCCCGGGGAGTTCTCCACCCGCCCCAGCGACTACCCGGCCACCGCCGGTGACGCGGAGATCGGCAACATCATCGAGTCGCAGCGCATGGCGGAGTTCGTCGTGCTGCCGGCCGAGGTCGACCCGGCGCTGACCGAGGAATACCTCGACCTGACCCGCCCGATCTTCGGACCCGTCCCCCTGGCCTACCTGCTCGCCGACACCGACTCGCGCATCGAGCAGATCGGCGCCGACACCGGCATGCTCGCCGGCTTCTCCACCGCCCGCTTCACCAAGGACAACCGGGCGCGAATGGTGCACGCCGCCCTGCGATTCCGGGACGACGCCGCGGCCGGTGAGGCCGCGACGCGGTTGCACGAGCACCTGCTCGACCCGGCAGTGTCCGGGCCGACGGCCGCACCGTATGCGCTGGCGACGATGCCCGACAGTCTGGTCCACACCATCGCCACCGAGTACTCCCGGTCGGTGGCCGCGCTGACCCAGCACGGGCACTACCTGATCTACACCTTCGTCGACAGCCCCACCGACCGGGTGAGCTGGGCCGACGGGGCGCTCGAACATGCGCTGGAGTTGCAGCGGCCGATGCTCGATCGCTTCCCTGTCACTGCGCCGGATGAGCTGGCGGATCTGCCGGTGGACATCGACGACATGCTGCGCCGCACGCTGCGTTATCCCGAGGGCGCCGACGGCGCGCAGGTCCCCGCCGTCTACGGTCCGCGGGGGGCGGCGCATCTGATCGCGCAGTTGGACACGCTCGACATGTTCGCCGACACCGCCGCCACCCACATGGCCCGGGACGCGACGTTCGTCTACCGCACCGATGCCACCGACCGGGCGCAGGCCCTGTTCGATCGGGTCGTCGCGCAGATGCGCAACAAGAACGACGACATCTCCGTCGTCGGCGCCGCCGGCCCGCCCGGGGTGCCCGACGCCCGCTGCTTCGAGGTCATCACGCCGTACTCGGAGGCGGCGACCTGCGCGTTGCTCTACGACACCTACGTCGCCGAGATCCGCACCAAGACCGTGGCCGGGGCGCACGAGGCGACCGCGGCGCAGTACCTGATCTTCCAGGCCGCCGACACCGACTGACCCTTCGGGAGAACAGGATCGCCCCGACCATGCCTCGCCCTGACCCGGACGTGTCCGTCCCGCACGAGGTGGACTTCCAGCACATCCCCACCGGGGGCTTCTTCGCCGAATGCACCCAGCCGAACCGTGCTGCGGCCGAAGCGTTCGCCCTCGACAAGCTCGTCGAGCTCGGCGAAGACCCCGACGAGGCCGCGCCCGCGGTCGCCCTGGCCGGCTACACCGCCGCCGACGCCCGCACCTATGCGGTCCGGATCTATCCCACCACCCCGCCGCGCCGCACTACTCCGGGGGACGGACACGACAGCACACGGGAAACCTGAGGCAACACGAAAGTCCTCCGCCGCAAGTTCATTCCGAGGCCACGTCCGGGGACAGAGCACGGTCGAAGATGTGGCGCGGTGGGAGAACGCGTGGAGGCAGGGGAACTCGGCCGGATCGAACAGGTCGTCCTGGCCGACGACGAACACCGGCATCCGAGGCACGCTCGTTCACCGCTGACTACCCGAGCACATCTCACGGCACAACCTCGGCGGTGCGCTTGTCCCTAGCTCGATGGGTGTGAGCACCCACTGCGGTGGGCATACTGGGCTCATGCGAATGCCGGATCGCACCGCTCCCTACGCGCGTCGAGCACCCCAACCCACCGTCGCCTTGTCGCCGGCGGTGCGTCGCTACCGAGAGCATGCGAACACCACCGACCCGGAGCCGCATCTCGTGGCCGAAGACGGATTTCATCTCGGACGCTGGGCGGACCGGCACCGCATCGCCCGTGTCCTCGGCATCCTTCCTGCCGATCGTGAGGCCGAACTCGACGCGATCGGATTCGACTGGAAAGCCCCTCGCCCCGCGGGTTTCGACAGCAAGCATCGCCGGATGCTGCTCGAGATCGCCGCTTACCGCGAAAAGCACGGGACCGGCGAGATTCCGAGCACCTACCTCTCCGACGACGGTGAACCCGTGGGGGAGTGGCTCTACCGCAAGGTCCGCAAGTGGCGAGACGGTCACCTCTCGGCCGACGAGCAAGCTGTCCTCGAACTTCTCGGCATCTCACCGACTCCCCGGCCGCGCGGACCACGCACCGCCCGACGAAGACCATCGACACGGCAATCCGCAGCCTTGGCGCACTGAACACTCGACTATCGACCGCTTGGCTCCGGGGCCGGTTGGCTATCCGTCCGGACGATCGTCTTCCGACGGCGGGCGCTCGGTCGGATCGGCAGCGTGCTCCCGATCGGGCTCGGACACGGCCAGATACTCATCGAGAACCCGGTCGACCGTCGTCGTGGGGATGCGAAGGCCCGGCTCGGAATCGGCGAGAAAACGCCGTACACCAGCGAGCATCGACAACTCACGTTCGAGACGATCCCGGTCCTCAGCAGCAGACGCCATCACGCCCCCACCGCCGGGCTATCAGCCGCATCCCCAACAGTTCGCGTCGTCTCGTCCACGCGCCGAGAGTAGTCACTGTGTCATCCGCTGCAAGCAGTAGCCCACCGGTCGCAAAGACGACGGTCCCCGGCGGGGGCGCCGGGGACCGTCCTTCGACCCGTCAGGGAATCACTCACCTGCCGGGGAACTCGTGATCGCAGCGGCCACCGTAGCGGATGGTCGCATCAGCGCCAAACGGGTGAAGCCGATGCGTCGATCAGGAAACGGGAGTCTGGTTCGAGGCGTCACCGCTGACGGTGTGAGGAACCGCGTTACCGCGCGGGACCGGAGTGTTCTTTCCCCAGTTCGACCACAGCATCCGACCGAGCCCGACGATGCCAACAGCGAGTGCTCCGATCACGATCCACGTTTCGATGCTCATGGCGGCGACGCTACCGAACTGATGAGAACGTACCCCCCGATCAGCGCACTTGCTGTGCCGGAGCCCACGGGGATGCACTGCCGGGCTGCCGGATTGGTGATGCACCCCACTGTCACCAGCGACGAGAAGTTCCCAACGCTCGGGCCTGTACCGCCCCAATCGCTTACTTCGAGCACCGCGTCGGTCGAGGAAACACCCGGGGTTAGTCCTCGACGGGGACGAGGTCGGTCAGACGGGCTGGCCACGGGTACGTGAGGGGGCTGTCGGCGTTGACCTCGATCATCGCCATGCCGGTGCCCTTATCGATGTCCTTGACGGTGAACACGAACTTGCCGCGTGCACTGACTTTCACCTGATCGCCAGGCTTCATGGTGGTGCTTTCTCCGATCGACACGACAGAAGGGGACGTGTCGTTTTTCCCAGTCCAACCCTGGATTTTAGCGAAGCTAATTTTCTGGGTCCCAGTGGGTCGCAGACTCCGCGAGTCGACCGGTTCCCTCGCGCCGCGGAGTCAAGGGTTCTGCGGCGTCACGTCACTGCCCCGTCTCGTTCTTCTCGATCAGTCGATAGACCGGGTTCGTGGCCGAGGCGACGCGGGTTTCCTTGCCAGCGCCTTGGGTGTAGCGCTGGGTGGTGGTCATCGACTCGTGTCCGAGCAGCCGCATCAGGGTGTAGACGTTGACATCACTGTCGGCCAGTGAGGTCGCGAAGGTGTGGCGGAGTTGGTGGACCAGAGCGCCTTTCGCGCGCTGTCCGTTGATGCCGGCGCGGCGATAGGCGCGCTCGACGCGGTACTGGATGGTGGGTGCGGTGATGCGTTCCCCATCGGCACCGAGGAAGAGCGGATCGGTGGCCCGTAGGCGCCGCCAGGGTGAGGCCGTGGGGGAGGTGCGGGCCTTGCCGCTGCCGGGGAATCGCTGCAGGCGCGAGTCGAGATAGGACGTGATCACGTCGACAAGTGCGGGCTCGGCGGTGAGGACGCGTTGCTTGTTTCCTTTGCCGTGCACGGTGATGGCCTTGAGCCGGCCGGTGTCGTCCAGATCGCGGAAGTCCCCGATGTTGAGGGTGACCAGCTCGGACAGGCGGCATCCGGTGAGCAGTGCGGTGAGGACGATGGCCAGGTCGCGTTCTCCCCAGGCGTGCGCGTTGTCGTTCTCGTCTGTGGTCAGCGCGGTGATCAGTTTCTCGACCGCATCGTGGTCGAAGGCCTTCGGCACGGTCTTGGCGACCTTGGGGCGCAGGACCGCATCCATCGGGTTCGCGACGATCAGATCCGAGGTGAACAGGTAGCCGCACAGGGCGTTCCAGGTCGACCAGCAGCGTCGGATCGAGGCGGGGGAGTGCGTGTCGGCGTAGGCCGCAAACGCCGCGCGTATCCGGTCCTTGTCGACCACATTGCAGGCCAGGTCGTCGGCCGGAACACCGGTGTGGGTGGCGAGAAGTTCGGCGATCGCGGTGAAGTCCTGCCGGTAGGCCTTGAGGGTGGCCTCCGATGGCTTGCCGGTGCTGCGGTAGACGAGGAACTCGTCGAACCGGGCGGCGAGGCTTCCGATGTTGGGCATGTGGTGTTCCTGGTGCATTCGGGTGGTGGCTAGTCGGGGTCCTGGATGGTTTGCCGGACGCGGGCGTGCGCGCATGTGCTCATCGCCACCAGGATTGCCGAGCTCGGCAGGCCCGGCAGCTTGGCCGTCCGGGGGGCGTCGGAAACGAACGCCGCCGCGCCGATCGTCAGGGCGTCGCAGGACTGGACGTTGAGAGCGGTCATCTTCGAGGCGGGTCGGGTCGCGCTGCGGCTCCCAGGAACCCGTACAGCAGGAGTGGGGCGCCGAATACAAGCAGCATCACGATCACGGTAGGTGGCACGGTAAGTGGTCTCCTGACTGTGGTCGGTCGCGATCGAGGAGCGGTAGGCCTCTCCATTCCTGCTAGATAATATAGGTTATCTAGCAAAGTGCGGGAGAGGTTGCTCCTCATCGATGGGGTAGCCGTAGCATTTGCCGAAAATCGGGCGGATATGGCGTAGTGCCCGGTCGGTGATCCGCTCGGCCTGTTGGGTCGAAACGATCGTCTGTCTCGCCACCGGCTCCTGGCGGGCGCGGCGTATCCGCCCAGCTCGCCGACGATCCGATTCGGGCCAGAACTCGTGTGGGACGTAAGGGCCCGCAACCCAAGGTTGTCAGGAAGTGCAAAGTAGCGGGATCCTGACGACAGGCTGGTGAATTCTCAGGCTCGTGGTGCAGCACTGCTGACGATGCGGTGGATGGTGGAGCGGCCGACGCTGTATTCCTCGGCCAGGTCCGCCAGGCTCGCGTCGTCGGCGGGGTCGTGGTAGCGGCGGTGGATTGTTTTCCGTGCCGTGAGAGGAAGTTTCGGCTGCTTGCCCTTGAGCCTGCCTTTCGCGCGGGCCTTGGCCATGCCCTCGCGGGTGCGTAGGTGGTTGAGGTTGGCCTCGAATTCGGCGACCATGGCCAAGGTTTGCAGGAAGAGCTTGCCGAACGGGTCGTTCCAGTCGTAGATCGAGCTCCCGAGTCCGAACAGCACCTCGCGCTCGCGCAGTTCGGTCAGGGTCTGGCCTGCTTCGGCCATGTTGCGTGCGAATCGGTCGAACTTCGGCGTGGTCAGCACTACCTGTCGCCCGTCGATGGCCGCCGCGGCGGAGGTGACGGCGGCGAGTGCGTTGTCGAGCCCGGCCCGGTTCTTGCGGGTGGTCCCGGAGAACCCTTTGTCGATGAAGATCCGCTCACGCGGCACTCCGAGCGCCAATAGCTGCTCGGTTTGGATCTCGACGTCTTGTTCGTCGGTGGAGCAGCGGCAGTATCCGACGCGGAACGGCTCACCCATGCCGAAAGTGTTCCAGATAGCGGGGGTTGACCGGCACAGTCAGCGGAACACCTCTACGGAACACCGGTGAGCTGGGCCGACGTTGGCTCTGCGTGGTGTTCCGGTGGCCGATCCGGTTACGGAACAGGTCAGGGGGTGTTATCGGTGTGTGGGGGTGTGTTGTGGGTGAGGAAGTGGTTGACGTCGACGGTGAGGAACAGGGCGGTGGCGGTGGTGATCACGTGGGCGTGGTCGTTTTCGATGGTGGCTTGCAGGTGGAGTTTGCGGCCGTCGCGGGCGTGGATGTGGGCGCGGAGGGTGTAAGGGGTGTCGAGCAGGATCGGGGCGAGGTAGTCGATGGCAAGGTGGCGGGTGACCGCGGGTTCCCCGACGGTGTAGAGCAAGAGTCCGAACAGTTCGTCGAGGACGGTGGCGACCGCGCCGCCGTGGGCGATCGCGGGGGCGCCGACGTGGCGAGAGTCGAAGCGGTGGTGGGCGTGGACGCCGTGTGCGTCGCGGCGGGCGCGTAGCTGGTGGCCGTGGGGGTTGGCCGGTCCGCAGCCGAGGCAGTGGTCGTGGTGGGGTGGCAGGTCGGCGGAGTCGGGTGCGAGCACAGGGAAGGCGGGAATCCAGTCCGGGACCTGTCGGGGCTCGGGTGTATGGGTGCTGGGTGTGTTCTCGGTCATGGGCGCTTTCTGTGGGGTGTGTCTACCGTGCGGTGGTGAAGAGGATGTCGCAGTGGGCTTTGCGGGCGAGCTCGATCGGTGGGGTAGTCAGCAGCCGGGCCAGCAGCGGTGGCCGGTGGGGATCGGCGGTGACAATGAGGTCGGCGCCGGTGGCGGCGGCCAGGTGCAGCAGCGCGTGCGGGGCGGGTTCGGACAGGATGTGGGTTTCGATGTCGGTGGCGCCGTGGGCGAGGGCGTGCTGGTGGGCGGTCCGCAGGATGGCCTCGGTGGGAGTGGTGCCGCGTAGCTGGTAGGCGTCGGGTCCGAGCCGGTCGAG
Organism: Rhodococcus sp. PD04; assembly: GCF_035918275.1. Classification (NCBI taxonomy): domain Bacteria; kingdom Bacillati; phylum Actinomycetota; class Actinomycetes; order Mycobacteriales; family Nocardiaceae; genus Rhodococcus; species Rhodococcus sp. PD04. Next base: position 51,386 of record NZ_CP142145.1, read on the forward strand.
GTCCGCCCCGAGCTCACGTGCGTCGATGTGGTGGCGGGCGCAGATGATCAGGAGCCGGGCGTGGGTGGCGTGGGCGAGTTCGGCGGCGTGGTCGACCACACGGTAGGAGCGGTCGGATCCGTCGGTGTCGACGATGATCGTGCGATAGGCCGTCATGACGGGCGTCTTTCACGAGAAGGGAGCGTGTTTTGCGGGGGAAATGGTCGAGATGTATCGGCGGCGTGGTGCGCGGCCGGGGGCCAGTACTGCCAGCACGATCGCCCCGACGGTGGTGAGGGCGGCCAGGGCGAGCGCGGCCTGGCCGCTGCCGTGCACGAACGCGGCCTTGGCGAACTCGGCCAGCGGTGCGGCCACCGGTCCGGCCTGGTCGGCGACCTGCAGCGCCGCGGCCAGGGAATCGGCGACCGGGCCGCGGGCGGGCTCGGGCAACTGGGGCAGGGCGGGCTGGATGCGGTGGGTGTAGCCGGCGGCCAGCACGCTGCCGGCCACGGCGATCCCGATCGCGGCGCCGATCTCGCGGGCGGCGTCGTTGACCGCGGCGGCGACCCCGTGTTTGGCCTCGGGGGTGTCGGCGACGATGGCATAGGTCGCCGGCGCGGTGCACAATCCCAGGCCCGCGCTCATGATCAGCAGCGGCCACAGCAGGTCGAGGTAGTGCGCGGCGAGTGTCAGCCGGCTCACCAGCACCAGCCCGGCGGCGATGGTGAGCAGGCCGGCCACGGTCATCACCCGTAACCCGACCAGGCTCGACAGCCACGGCGCGATCACCGAGATCACGACCAGCGGCACCACCATCGGCGCCAACGCCAGCGCCGAGGCCAGCGGCCCGTAACCGAAGACCAGCTGCAGGTACTGCACAAGCAGCAGGAATACCCCGAAGGTGACCAGGAACTGGATGGTCACCGACAGCGACCCGGCACCGAAACCACGGCGGGCGAACAACCGCACATCCAGCAGCGGCGCCGCCGAGCGCAGCTCGACGACCACGAAGGCCGCCGTCGCGGCCACGCCGACCCCGGCGGCGGCGGCGACGAGCGGGTCGGCCCAGCCGCGCGCGGGGAACTCGATCACGGCGAACACGATCGCCGCGACAGCGACCGCCACCGCCACCGCGCCCACCCAGTCCACCTGCGGATGCTCGCGCTGGCGGGACTCGGCGATGGTGCACGCCAACCCCGCCAGCACCGCCCCGGCCACGGTCAACCCTACGAACACCGATAGCCACGACCATCGTTCGAGCAGCACCCCGGCACCGAGAATCCCCAGTATCGCCCCGGATCCGGCGACCCCGGCCCATATCCCCACCGCCCGGCCGCGATGAGCGGGGGCGAACCCTGCAGTGAGGATCGACAGCGTCGAGGGCATCACCAGCGCGGCGCCTGCCCCGGCCAGCGCGCGCGTCGCGATCAACCAGGCCGGGTCGGACAGCAGCAGCGGCAGCGCCGAGGCGGCGGCGAACACCACCAACCCCACCACCAGCACCACGCGGCGCCCGTAACGGTCACCGACGGCGCCGGCGGGCAGCACCAGACACGCCAGCACCAGCGTGTAGCCGTCGACGATCCAGGTCAGCTGGGCTTGGGTGGCCCCGGTCGCAAGCGCGATCTGCGGCAACGCCGAATACAACGCCGCCATCGCCGCGACCACCAGCGCCACCGCCAGGCACGACACCGCCAGCATCCACCACTGGGCCCTGGTCCAGCGGGCGATCTCGACAGTGTCCGTTCCGGGTGTGGCCACCGGCACCTCCCCGACTTTGAAGACCAACGGTATCTGTACGAGACCATTCGTATCATAGTGGTTGGGGGGTGGGATAGAGTTCACCCATATCAAGAGTTCAACGACACGAATTCGGAGGAAGGCGCGTCCATGACCGACCCAGGCCCGGCGGCGACCGACCCGCTCGCCGCGGACGACGAGCAGGCCGATCCGCGACTGGCGCGCTCACGCAACCGGTTGCTCGACGCGGCCACCCATCTGCTGTCCACCGGCGGTGTCGAGGCGGTCACCGTCGAGGCGGTCACCCGCGTGTCGAAGGTCGCCCGCGCCACCCTCTACCGGCACTTCGGCAGCACCACCCAGCTGCTCGCGGCGACTTTCGAACGACTACTTCCCCAGGTCGACACACCGACCGGCACCGGGCCCGTGCGTGAGCGGCTCCTGGCGCTGCTCGCCAGCCAGGCCGACCTCATCGAACAGGCTCCGGTGCAGATGACCACCCTGGCCTGGCTGGCGATGGGTTCCATCGGCGAGGACCACCCCGACCCGGCCGCGGTCACCTCGCTGCGCGCGCGCGTCATCGAGCAGTACCGCCACCCGTTCGACCAGATCCTCACCAGTCCCGAGGCCCGCGCGATGCTCGGCGAGCTCGACACCACCTTCGCCATCATCGAACTCCTCGGCCCGATCGTGTTCGCCCGTCTCACCGGATTACGCAGCATCGACCACGACGACTGCACCCGGCTCGTCGACAACTTCCTCACCGCCCACCGAACACCCACGCCAGCAGACACCGCTATCGACATCGCCACGCCGTAACCACGGGCCCCGGTTCCGCGCGGTCAGAACAAGGTGTCGCGCACCCGCAGCGGCCGGTACCCGGTCGGGCCCAGCTGGGCCAGCTCGGCGTCGATGTCGACCTCGATCGCGCCGAAGAAGTTGATGTTGGCACTGTGGGCCGGGCTGATGTGGGCCAGGACCTCGTCATCGATACGCTGCCCGGTCCGGCGCATCTGCTCGACAGCGAACCCGTAATACTCTGTGGTCCAGGCGATCACAGCGTTGGTCGTCAAGGTCAGGCACCAGGCCTGCTCGGTCTGGTCCTCGAGGTGGCGCGCCCGGATCATCCCCTCATGGGCATAGAGCAGGTCGCGGCGCAGCGCGTGCAGCGACTCGCCCTTGTTGAGCTGCCGCGAGATCTTGCGCCGGTAGTCCGGATCGGAGAGGTATCTCGCGGCGTAAATGGTGCGCCGCAGCGCCCCGTACTCCTTGAGCGCCGCGGCCAGGGTGTTCTGCCGCCCCGACGCCGACAGCTTGCCGACCAACAGCGACGCGGTGGCGTGCCCGAACTTCAGCGATCCGGCCAACCGCAGCAGATCGTCCCAGTGCTCGGCGATCAAACCCAGGTTGGCCTTGCGGGTCATCAGCGGGCCCGCGTGCGGGAACCGGGCCTCGGCCTCGGCGCGCGGGCCCGGCCGGTACAGGGTGATCCGCCCCAGATCCCGGATCCGTGGCGAGAGCTGCATCCCGAGCAGGTCGAACAACCCGAAGTTGACCAGGGTGACCCCGTGGGTGTCGGTGGCGTGCTCGGTGATCGGCAGATCGGTGGCGTTGCCCAGGATCTCATCGAGCACGTAGTGGGCTTCGCGTTTGGTCGCCACGATGACCTTGGTGCCGTAGGTGGCGTGGGTGTCGCTGACATGGGTGTAGGTCGACAGGCCCTCGCTGGCGAAATAGCGGCTCAACGGCCGCGCCGTGGTCGACTTACCGCGCGTCGGGAAACGCTGCCCGTCGCTCGACGACAGTGTTCCGGCGCCGAACACCGCGGTCAGCGGCAGCCGCTGGTGGTAGCCGACCAGTACCAGGTTGGCCGCGCGCAGGGTCTCCTCGCGCACATACCACTCGTCGGTCCAGGCCAGGATGTCGTAGGTGATTCCGCACGCCTCGGCCATCCGGGTCAACCCCAGGTTCGTCGAGTGCGCCAGCAGTACCGCGATCAGGTTGCGTTTGAGCTCCGGCGTCCGGGTGGCCTGACCGCCGGCGTGGGTGAAGCAGTCCAGGTAGCCGGTGCGTTTGTCCAGCTCGATCAGCAGCGACACGATCGGCGCGAACGGCAGCATTTCGGTCAGCTCGGCCTTGAGCGTGATCGCCTCGGCGGGAACATCTTCCGCGCTCAGCGGCGAGATCACCAGATCCCCGCCCTCGTCCAGCCGGACCGGGCCGTCCCCGCCGGCCAGCACCTCCTCCAGCTCACCGAGAGCGTCGTGCAGTTCGGCGACCACGGTGGCCAGCGCGACGCCAGGATCGGCGGATCGCCCGACCAGGCCGCAGAACTCAACGCGTTGCGGTTCCCACTGCCCGGTGGTGAGCAGGTAGGCGGCCGGGTCGGCGTAACGGCGCGAGCCCGGCACGAACACATCCCCGCTGCGCAACCCGTCACGCAATCCGAGCAGCACACACAACTCCCAGTAGTGCCGATACGCGGTCGCGCTGCCGGATTTGCGGGCCTCGTCGAGGTAGCCGCGCCACTTCATCGGCACGAACCCGGTCGGGGCGTCATCGAAGACCTTGCGCCGCCCGGTCGCGTTCAACTCGCGCAGCATGTTCACCGCGATCAGCAACTCGGTCGCGGCGGTACCGCCGCAGAAGCGCACCGCTTCGAGCACCGCGGGGGTGAACTGACGCAGGTAGTTGTAGGAGGAATCCAACGCCGCCAGATGCCCGTGATCACGCGGCAACCTGGGCTTGGCCTGGGCGATCGCCGCGCGCAGGCGCTCCCACCCGATCTTCTCGCCGCGGATCAGCGCACCGATCTCCTCATCCGGAACGCCGGGGTCGGTGACGATTTCCAACAGATCGTCCAGCAGCGCCTGACGGTCCTCTCCAGTCTTCCCTCGTTCGGCCAGCCGCTGCTGCATCTTCCGTTCGGCAGCACCGAATTTCACCGAGATCGCCTGATCGAACAACGCCACGACCTCATCGAGGACATCGGTGCCGGACTGGGCCAGCACCGTGAGCAGGATCGGATACCGGCGTTGCGGATCCCGACGTTGCAGCGCTTGCGGACTCAGGCGCCGGCCCATCGTGGCCAAAAACCGGCGCCGCTCGGCGGGCAGCACCGACATATCCAGCCGATCAGCGCCCAACCCGCGCAGGAAACCCAGCTTGTCGACCTCGGCGCGGACCGCGGCCGCCGAGGCCTCCACCGGCCCGGTCGACAGCCACCGCAACCGCGAGATCCCCAGCGAAGCGTCGGTGACAAGCAAGCCGTCCAACTCCGCGCACCGCGCCGCAGTGAACTCGTGAGCGAGCCGGTCATAGGTTTCGGTCTGGGCCTGGTGGCGGGCGTGGGCGACCCGCTCGACCACGGTGACCGGGCCTGGCCGGATCACCTTCGCCGAGATCAGATACTCACACGCCAGCCGGAACAGCAGAGTCGGGGAATCGTGCTCCATCGCCCGCGCGAGCAGGAACTCATCGAGCTCCTTGAACTCGAGCGCACCGACCGCACGCCATCCCAGGTACCGCGCGGCCAGGCGCACATGCTCGGTGCGGGTCTTGGCTCGCCTGCCGTAGGCACCGATCACCACCGGATCCAACCGCAACTGCTCGGCGACACGAGCCACCGCCACCGGCGGAGCCGTGACCAGCCGATCCGGCACGAATCCCAGCCACGGCAGCGTACACAACGCGATCGCCAAGCCCAGCCGCTCGGCTGGGCCCCGGCCCCGGCCCGGATCCACGAACGCCAGATCCGCAGGCGTCAGCGTGAAGTACCGGAACAGCTCCTCGCGGCTGATCTCCGGGAATCCCCGCAGTCGTTCCAACTCCTCGTCCGCGAACATCCGCGTCGCCACGACCCCAGCCTCCACCAGCACCGACCAACATCATCATCGGCAGTCAAGCACCAACCAGTCGACAGCGCATGCCGAACTCGAAACCCCGTGCCCACCAGTCGGATACGCCAAATCCGCCCGATTTCCGGCGGATGCTACGGCTACCCCTCGATGCGGCCGTCTTCGTCGAGCGCCTTCTTCCCGAGACGTTCAGGGACTTGGACGAAGTCCTTCGGCTGACACCTACCGCAAGCTTGGCTGGGATCGATCAATCCCTGCTGGACGCAGAACCCTCGAACAGTATTCATGAAGGAGTGGGCGTCCGGGTTCGCGTAGGCCTTCTCCTCGGCCTGGTTGGACGATGAGCGCGACGCGGGGGTGGCCGCGTTAGTCTCGGGTAATGCCACCACTGAACCCAAACCTCGCCGGACGGGTCTTCCCTCCGACGACTTACCTCGTTGGTCGTGAGAAGGTCCGTGAGTTCGCGCGCGCGGTGCGGGCGACGAACCCGCTGCACCACGATGTCGAGGCATCCCGGACTGCGGGCTTCGCGGATGTCATCGCGCCGACGACCTTCACCACCGTCGTGCAGTCGCCGTCGGTGACCCAGCTCGTCCAAACCCCGGACACCGGCCTCGACCCGCACCGCATCGTCCACGGCTCGGAGAAGATCGAATACCGCCGCCCGATCGTCGCAGGCGCCGAACTCAGCACCACGCTGACCATTACCGACGTCACCGAGCGTGCTGGCAGCTCCATCCTTTCCACGATCTGCGAGATCCGAGATGAGAGCGGCGATCTGGTCGTCACCATCACCTCGTCGCTGCTGCACCGAGGAGATGACGTATGACCTACACAGTTCCTCGATTCGTCGACCTCGAGGTCGGGGCGGTTGTTGCGAAGGCCGACCTGACGGTGACCCGAGATGACCTCGTCCGCTATGCCGGCGCCTCGGGCGACTTCAACCCCATCCACTTCAGCGACGTCACTGCGGCCAGCGCGGGGTTGCCGGGCGTTCTCGCCCACGGGATGCTGACCGCGGCGCTCGGCCTGCAGGTGGTCGCGGACTGGGTCGGCGATCCTACTGCGGTCATCTCGTACGAGACCCGATTCACGCGGCCGGTTGTGGTCGACGAGGCGAAGGGTGCCGAACTGTCGATCTCGGCGAAGGTGGCTCGGCTCGACGACGAGGAGCGCACGGCGCGGATCGACGTCACGGTGTCCGTGGAGGGCCAGAAGGTCCTCGGGAAGACCCAGGCTCACCTCAAGTTCTCGGCCTGATCGTCGCCACGATCCCCGGGAAGGCCCTGCCACGACGTGTGGCAGGGCCTTTCGCCTGCAGTGGGGTTACCCACGCATCACGGCTGCATCCACACGTACTGGGATGTCCCGAACGCCGGCACTCCCAGCGTCTGGACCGTCAGTAGGCTCGCGCCCGCACCGATCGGGATGTCGACTCGGTTGGGTCCGGGCTTGTCCACTGTGACTGTCACGGCGTGGCCGAACGGCGCGATTCCGTTCACCCACTCCAGCTTCACTGGGGCTGCGCATTGCGGGCTGGCGCCGAAGTTGCCCGTCGGCGTGAGTGTCACCCCGAGCAGGTCCGTTCGACCGGGGACGGTGTCTCTCGATACTTGGATCGGGCCGCCGCACCGGTCGAGGTTGATGATGGGCCAGATGTTGTCTCCGCCCGGGCTTGGTGTGACCGGCGGTGATGCCGCTGATGCGAGCCCGGCTCCGGAGATAGTTAGGGCTCCTGCCGCAGCCACTCCGGCTGCAATCTGAACCGCACGTCGCACTGCACCGTTGAGCTTGCTCATGAATACCCCTTGATCGTTGGTGAACTGGCGGCTCGACCGTACGTAGAGGGTTCACCAGTTCGCGGGCTCGATCTTGGTGACTGCTGACGGAGGTCGACGGCGCGCGAGCTCAATATCTGCAACACTTCCCCGCTCTCGCATGGCACACTGGGCGACCGGTAGCAGCCACCTACGACCAGGAAGGACACTCGAATGCGCACCAGCGCGTACCTACAGTGCATGTCGCAGCCGAAGATCCAATTCCTGGACCGGCTCGCTGAACACTCCGGCACAACCGCCGGATTCCGCGTCTCCTGACGCCCCTCCTCTCGGGGCGTGCGCGCCCCGACTTTCAGTCACCCCCGAGGTGACTTCCGGCCGACCCCGGCCTCAACGGGACGAGCACACCTCGAGAACCCGCCACTCCCCTCTGCGAGAGAACGAGGTTGTCGATTGCCATGCACCGCCCACCCACCGCCATCACCGCCCGCACCTGGATGAACACCCGCGTGCGGGTCCTCAACGTCACCTACGAGGACTTCGACGTCGTACCGGCCGCCCGAGCGGTGGTGCTGCTCAACGAGGAACTCGCGATCACCTTGGTCGAGCACACTCCACGCTTCGTGGTGCGATCGCAGCACGTGGCGATCCCTCTGCCGCACACGATCCAGCTGCTCGAGTACGTCCACACTCCCCCGCGACCGGCGATCGATGATGACACCCGCGCGAGCTTCGCAGCGGTGCTCGCTCGCGACCACCACCGGTGCGCGTACTGCGGCCAGCCCGGTGCCCGGACAGTGGACCACGTATTTCCCAAGAGTCGCGGCGGAGGAGACCACTACGGCAACCTCGTTGCCGCCTGCTCGGACTGCAACGGCCGCAAGGCAGACCGCACCCCCGAGGAGGCCGACATGCCGCTCCTGTGGGTGCCCCGGGCACCCCGTACCGACCAGAAGCGCCAGCAGGCCATCTGGCGCGAGTTGATCCCAACAACCTGAATCGCCTGGAAGGAGGCACATCCCGATGACAGTCACGCTGACCCTGACCGACCTGCTCCCCATCTCCGAGGACGCCACGGACTGGGACGTCGCCGCTTGCCGCGGCGACCAGCACCCGGACCGATGGTTCCCGGACCCGAGCGAGTCGTTCGACTACGCCGCCAGAATCTGCGCTCGCTGCCCGATCGCCAACGCGTGCGGCACCTACGCCAGCGCGACCGGGCAGACCGGTGTCTGGGGTGGCCGTGAATACCGTCGCGGCAAGTTGATTCGCTGAGCACACGACAGTGGGCTCCACACCAATGCTGGTGTGGAGCCCGCTGTCTTGCTGTTGCGGTCAGCCCGCGATCGGCGCAGCCGGATCCGCGGCCGGGGCAGCCCCGAAAGCTGCGATGGCGTCACCGACCGCCGTGCTGATCAGGTTTCCGCTCAGACCCGGCGTGGCGTCGTTGAAGAACGTCTCGAGGGTCTGGTCGACCTGGTCGAGGATCTGTTCGCCACCCGCCTGAGCGCCGACGAAGTCCCGGACCTGTGTGTCGAGGGCCGGGGCCGTCTCGGTAGTGAACGACTGAACCGCGTCGACCACGGTCGCACCCACCGGATCCTGGGACCACTGATCGAAGGTGGTGTCCACCTGCTCGGCGATCTGGTCCTCTTCGACGTCCGGGACCGTCGTCTCGATCGGGGTGGCACCCTCGCCGGCTCCGTAGGCGGTACCAGCCGCGAGGCCTGCGGCGCCACCAATTCCGGCGCCGACCGCACCACCGGCAACGCAGCCTGCTGCAGCGCCGATCGCGGCGCCACCGGCAGTGCCCGCGACACCGGTGGTGATCGGTGCGGTTCCGGGGATCGGAGAGGGAACCCATCCGCCCAGGACAGCCCCACCGATTCCACCGATCGTGCCGCCGATGAGCCCTGCCGGAACTGCTGTAGCCGCACAACCGGTCGCGAACCCGCTCACCGCGCCGAGCGCCGTTCCCGCCACCTGCCCGGAGGCGACCTTTTCGGCTTCGGTGGTTTCCAGACCAACCGAGCGCCACGCGTCGGTGACCTGGGCTTCGATGACGGCCGTGGTGTTGTTGGTGCGCTTGGCATCGATGTCCGAGACCCAGTTCGGCTGATCGAAGATCACCCGTCCGACGCGGATCTTGTCCTTGGGAGCTTCGATCGGGAGCGTCGGATCGATCACCGGCGTGGGTGCATGCAGATTGCTCCAGTCGACCTGGGGCGAGGTGTTCTCGGAGTAGTTGGTACCACCCGAGTAATCGTCGCCTCCGGAGTAGTTGTTGCCCCCGGAGTAGTCGTTGCCGGACCAGACTGTCTGCGTCACGCCACCGCCGGTTTCCGGGTTGTACGCTCGCGTGCCGCGGTTGTACTGGGGCGGCGGAGCGACCCAGAACGACTCCTCGGGCGCAGGAGCACTCTGCACGGGCGCGGGTTCCGGAGTTGCCGGTGTCGGGTTCGGGTTCGACCACCCGGACTCCGGTGCGCTGTCCGAAGGATCCGGGTTCGACCACCCCGACTCCGGGGCGGCAGTGGCGATCCCCGCGCCGGTGATGGCGGTCATGCCGATACCAGCGGCGACCGCCGTCGGGGCAATCCACGAGCTTCGTGGCTTGCGGTGCTTCTTGGCCATCTGTTGTTCCTCCTGTGCTGCAGCCAGAGCTGATACCGAGTTCCCGGCGGCTCCGGGACCGGTGAGCCTGTGCGACGCGGGGCCCCGCACGATGTCGCAAAGGTCGCGCCGACCGTAGAGCGGAGCTTCTCCACTCCCACCCGACGCCGAGTGAAAAGCGTTCGCATGCAGGGCAAACAAGCGATGACCTGCGTGGAGAAGCATGGGGCTACGGTTCTGCGCACCGACCACCAGACCGACCCGATACGAGGAACGCCATGGCACGCGGACGCGTAGAACCCGACACACAGCCAATGCCCGGGAACGACGAGTGGGACAGCGACGACCCATGGGCTGAGGAACCAGTCACCGACGGACAGAGCTTCACTCCCGGGTACGACCAGGGGTTCGGCGACGAGTACGTCGCGGACGAATTCGGCGGGGGCACCGACGGCTTCGACGACGCCTCGGAGGTGACCGCTGCGTTCCCCGCGGTGACCCCTGCCCCTTTACCCGACTACGAGCCCTGGGATCCGCGCGCCGAGTCCGAATACCGTGGTGCCGATCACTACGAGACATCCGACTATGACCACCACTCTTCCGACGCCCGCACAGCAGATCCCTACGGGGGCATGCCCGAAGGGGACTTCGACACCGACGCGTTTCTTCGGACTCCCCAGAAACCGACCCGAACCCCCGCGGGAAAGCGTCGTCGCGTCGGCGTGGTCGCTGTCGTCGCCGGGGTTGTGGTCCTCGGCGCCGTTGCCGTCGGCACTTTCCGGGGCGGCTTCACAGATCAGGAATCCTCGGCGGCGGTAGGTACAACCGCTGCCGTCACGACGACCGCGCCGGCGACGCCGAGCACCGTCGCTTCCGCTCCTGCTCCCGGGGACACCACCAGCGGCCCCGGGGTGATCCTCGGCTTCGACAACGCGTACTACGAGCAGCGCAACGGTGCCGCCGCTGCCGGATACCTCGTCGCCAGCCAGAACACTCCCGCCACCGCGCAGGCAATCCAAACCGACATCGACCGACTCGACCCGCTGACGACCCACAACATCGTGATCACCAGCACCGAGACCGAGAACGTCTACAACGTGCGACTGACGGTCACCACCCCTGACGGCGTGAGCCACGAGTACCACCAGCAGTACACGGTGGTCTCAGCCGGAGGACGGTTCTACATCGCGAACAAGCTGAGCTGCGACTCGGTCTGCCCGACCCCCTGACAGTGCGACAGCCGGGGACTGAAACATCCGCCGCCCGAGGAGGTTCTGTGGAGGCGTCCCCGACAACCCGGTCCTGCGGACCGATCCCCACAGAGGAGGATTCATGCCCACGCTGTCGCCGCTCCACGCCATCCTCAGTCCCGTTGCACTGCACGCATCATGGAGGAACTGGCAAGACCGCACAGAAAAAACGGTGGTCGCGGGAGTCATTCGCGTCGATCGACCCTCCCCCGATCTGACGCAACGCATCCGGCCGCACACAGCCGTTGTGACATATCAAGGCATAGATGGCCACACCACGACAGTCCCCTTCGAACGTGACCACACGCAGCGCGCCGAAGCGGTAGTACTCGATGCGTTCGAGCACTTCTATGCGCTCGCGGAACAATCCATCATCCGCCCCGCCTTGTACATCGACCATTCGGGAGTTCGCGCCGAGACACGACGATGCGCTGCGAGCTTCCCCGCAGTCGTCCTCACAGCGAGTCCGCTCGGCTGCCTTTCCGAACTCTTCCATGCCGCCGGACGCGCTCTACCCGAGGTACCGAAATCGTCGAAGAACCCCGACCCGACCCGCAGCGGCAAACGGGAGTCGATTCTGCAGGTCGCCACCGACGCGTCGAAGCGTCGCGGCCGCGCCGGTGTCGGCATCAGCGCAGTGGACGCCGCCGGCAGGGTCTACGTCGACTACCTACCCGACGTGGAGAGCATCAACTTGGGTGAGTGCCTCGCGATCGAGATGGCGGTGCGCCGACACACTGGCCAGCTGGAGATCCTCACCGACAGTCTGCACGTCGCCACCTACCTGCAGAGCAACGATCCCGACGTCCCCTGTTGGCTCATTTCGAGTCACGCCGGCCGAGTCCGGGCGCTGCGGGAGAAGCTGCAACGGACCGGAAGCACGGTGCGCTGGGTCCGTGGTCACGATGGGCATCCACTGAACGAGGCGGCCCACCGGGCAGCGATTGCGGTGCGCCGCAACAACGAGTTCGACGTTTCTCCAACCGTCGCGTCGGACATGTACCGGAGGATCGGTGGTGACGCAGTTCAGTTGGTCGCTGCATGAACCGTGACTACAGGTCTGCGGCGTCCAACGCCGGGGCGGTTGCGGCAGGCTGGACCACGGAGTGTGCGCGAGGTGCCCGTGAGGGTGCCGTGGGAGTCGGCTCCGGAGCGACGACGGGCGCCGCAGCGGGTGCTTCCGGGTCCTCGACAACCGCCTCGTCTGCTGGATAGAACGCGACCGCAGGCAGCTTCAACCCCATCTTCTGACTCAGGTACGCCGCCAGGTCCGCCAGCTCCGGTGCGGCCGCATCGGACCCGGCGGCCGCCGCGAACACCGCCGCTAACAGCTCGTACATCCCCGGATCGGCACCGACGAGAAGGCGAAAATCCTCCTGCCGCGCAATTCCGAATGCGAGGTGCTGCTCCCCGCCATCGGGAGCGTCCACGCAGCGCAAAGCGCCAGGTACGGCCTTCGATCGGAGATAAGGCCCCGGGGTGGCGCGCCCGGCGACACTCCGCAGCCGGGTCGCGGCCATCTCGAATACGGACTCAGCTTTGGTCATCTGCGCTCCTTCCAATCGGTGGTGCGGCACAAGCTATCGGTCCGGTTCACCAGCTGCCGGTCGGAGCTGATGACCAGTGGGCACGAGGCTCGGGCACCGCGCCGATCCCCCATCGCGGTTGGCCTCACCGAGAATGTCTACTACTATTGGACGTGCTGGCGGCTGGTTCATCCACGTCGTGCGGCCGCGTCTCCCAGAGAGTCGCGCTACCTATGCACCCCTCCCTCGCGGCGGGTGTGTGTGGGCAGATCCGATAGAGCGTAGTGAGCGTCGGCCTTGCCGGCGCTCCTCCTTTTTGTGCAGGTAGATGGCCTTTTTCATCAGAGTGGAGAAGGCGTTTGCCAGGGTGTCCGCGTCCACACCCAGCGGATCCGGGGACAGCGAGACCGGCCAATCACACCGGCCATCGACGTCGATCCGGGCCCACACCTGACTCGGAGATGCCCGATGACGCCCCGCGCATCCATGCTCACACGCGCCGCCACCGCTGCACTCACCACAGCCGTCGCAGGCGCAACCAGCCTCGGCGTCGGCGCGCTGGCCGGCCCCCCGGCATACGCCGCTCCCGGCGACTGCTCCCCCGCCGAAATCATCGCCGTCCCAGGCACCTGGGAGACCAACAAGAACGCAGACCCGAGTACGCCCGTGGGGATGCTCAAGACTGTCACCGACAAGGCCGCCGCCAAGTCCGGCGGCACCATCAGCTCTCTCTTCCCCGCCTACGAAGCCACCGCCTTCGACCAAGGCGTCGGCTACGCCGACAGCAAGGCCGACGGCGTCGCCGCCGTCAGCACCGCACTCAAGCAGCGCGCCGCTCGCTGCCCGTCCACCCTGTTCGGACTCACCGGATACAGCCAAGGCGCTGACATCGCCGGCGACATCGCAGAACAGATCGCACAAGGCAACGGTCCGATCCCCGCATCCAGACTGCGCGCCACCGTCTTGATCGCAGACCCTCGCCGCGGTACCCCCGGGGAAACTGTCGTCGGCCCGAATCCGCCCGGCCACGGCATCGCCGGTCCGCGTACCGACGGGTTCTCCGGCATGAAGGTCATGACCATCTGCGATCCCGCCCCCGACCTTTACTGCGCCACCCCGGGCGACGACGGTCTCCTCAGTGGCATCGGATCGGTGCTCGGCAACGTCGGGCTGGCAAGCAGCGCCGACGACGCCCCCACCAACCCTGCCGACACCGCCACGGCCACCGATCTCGCCCATCTCAACATCGACGGCCTCAAGACCGCATCTACTCGCATCCAGACCGCACTCTCCTCCGGGGACACCGCTGGCGCGCGCACGATCGCGACCCAAACACGCAAGGACAGCCAGCTGGTCCGCAGCCTCGCGCAGAACATCAGCAACGGATACGCCGCCGCCACCCTTACTGACTTCTCCCAGGACACGGCCCAGTACCGCGCCAGCACCGTCCTCAACACGGTCCGCAGTGTCGACATCGACAACCTCTCGAGGATCCTCGACAGCCTCGCCGACGGAGCCGAGAGCCTCGGCGCAAATCAACTCATGGGTTCCGCCGCCGACCTCGCCGAAGTTCTCGGCCCGCTCGCAGGACTCGGCGGTAGCGATGTCACCGCGGCAGCACGCATCGTGCGTGGCATCCAACCGGTCTCTCTGCTCCGCCAAGCCTCGGTCACCTCGGGCAAGGTCGCACGCATCGACTTCCAAGGCATCGTCAACGACCTGGCCACCTTGGGCTCGCTCGCCGCCGTCGGCGACTTCCCCGCCATGCCCAACATCGTCAACGCCTTCAACGCCAAGCTCGTGGGCATCGTCGAAGCTGTCGACTCGGTCGATCTCGACCCGCTCATTGCGATCCTGCAGACCATGCCCACCGGGTCACCTGAAAGGCTGGCCGGGGATGTCCTCAAGGTCATCAACCGCCTCGACCTGACCGCACTCGCTCAGAACGTCGCTCTGATCGTGAAGTACGTGATGAGCGGTGACCTGCTCGCGATCCCACCGCTGATCCTCGACACCCTCGCCACCGCGGCCGACACCAGCGGGATCCTCGACGGCGTCGACCTTGGCGCGGTGTCGAACCTCGCCTCCTCGTTCAACGTCGCCTCCGTCACTCGCTCCGCGACCCGAGCCATCTCCTTCTATTCCGGTGGTGCGCACCAGAACTACGGCCAGCTCGTCGTCGACTCGCGAGGCCGCGACGCATTGACCTGGACCGCGGACTACTTCACCAGTGAACTCGGAGGCCGCAATTCGGCCGTGACCACCACCAAGAAGGCTCCGGCAACGACATCTGCAACACCGTCGCAGCCGACCTTTACCGTCGAGGGTGAGCCCGCAGCCGCGGGTAACTGACCGAAGAGAAAGGCGCCGGCCATGTCCGCGATACTTCACGCGGGCGCGTTCGTGCTCGCAATACTCATCAGCATTGCCCTGATCCGGGTCGCGTTCGCTGTCCCCGCATGGTGGGCGGCGCTAACGGTCTCCGCACTGATGAACATCCCGGTTGCACTTCTCGTATGGGCGGGGGCCCCACGATGGGTCATACCGCTCCCGCTCGTGGCGATACTCGGGGTGCTCGCCTTCATGCTGTCCGTCGTTGCGGTCGAACAGCATCGGAGGTTGCAGCACCTTCGCCACGCGCGGGACAACGCCCGCCAAACCCTCCGCCGACCCGAGTCGGTCAAGACGTCTCCATCGGCCGCGCCCGGCACGCCAACACCAGCAGACTGGTGGGATGCACCGGTGGTCGTGGAACCTCCTGCAGTCCATGCGGTAGCGGAGACCACCGGGGTAGGCTCAGGCGACCTGATGCCTGACCAAATCAGTAGAAACCAAAGCGCAGACCAAGATCGCTTAGAGTTCGACGAGCTGATACGCCGAAACTTCTCTACTTAATTCAGCTTTGTGGGCATTCGAAAATCATTGGTCGAGACGACCGAATCAAATCCGCTGGCACGGAGGAAATCAGCAGACTCCCAGCCTGGGGCGATTGATCGTGAGTCTTGCTGGTAGTTAGCGTCCGCACTCGGTCAGGTCGCGGTTGTCCGGGAGCTCCACGTCAGTTGGAAGATTCCGCGGCGGCCGGTCACCGTATTTGCAGATGCGCGACAGCTGTAGTGAGGTGATACGGGTACCGAGGAGGTTGGCATCGGACAGATTGGCCCCCTCGAAGGAGGCAGAATCGACCATGGCTTCGGTCAAGTCTGCACCGGTGAGTACGGCCTGGTCCAAAATGGCCTCGGTGAAATCCGTGCCGACGAGATTAGCGCCGGAGAGGTCGGTGCCGGAAAGGTCGGCTCTGGCGAGTACGGCTCGCAAGAGATTGGCGTCGGGCAGAGCAGCAAGTGCGATGTCGGCGTCGTAAAGGAAGAGACCTGCCATATTCTGCCCAGTTAAGTCCATTCCGTTGAACGGACGGGGTGTCTCCAGTTTCTCGTCGGAACGCTCTCGGATGAACCGAAGGTTCTCAAGTCGCTCTGCCTGTTCCGCCCGGCGATCGTCGGTGATAGTCGTGTACGCAACTCCAAGGAAGGCGATCAAGGCTGCTGCACCGACACCTATGAGGACTTCACGAATTCCCGATTTCCATTCTCGATCTCCGGGCTTCTTGTGCCACCAGCTAAAGGGACGTTCTGCTGGAGGGTTCGGTTCGTCTGCTGGAGTGGGTGCCGGCAACGGGTTGAGGTCCGGAGTACTCGTTTCGGTTTGGTCGTCCGGAGTACTTGTGACATCGTCTGTGTCGCCGGTTCCGGGCTGGGTTTCCTCTACCTGATTCGTCGACACAGGCCATCCTTCGCTAGGGGGGCATAAACAGTTGTGCCGGTCATCATGGACTAAGCGTTGTGGGGGTTTCGGTGGAGGCTGCAGTTTCCGGTCACTGTGGCACCGGCACGAACACGTGCTCGCATACCGCAGCGAGGTCGCGAACGTAGCGCCGCTGTGCGCGCTCCTCAACCTGCCGAGGGGTCAGTGATTCTCGTCTTCCAGTGGCGCGTTCGTGCTTCGTCGGCGTCGTGAACCGTCGGGCCGGCAACGATGTCAGGTAGTCGACCAGGTGGGTCGCGTCGACGAGTGTGACGAGTCGGGTACCGACCACCGGCGTCTCGGAGTCATCGTCAACCGGATCACCAAGCAGCTCGATCGTCCACTCCCCCCAGGGCACATTCATGCGGGCGCCGTGGATGGCGAGGACGATCGGGACCGCTTGGCGATCGAGGCCATCGGCGTGGAAGGCCCACGCGATGCGGTCAGCTTCGAAGATCGCCGACTGCGCGAGGCTGGCGTCGAGCACCTGGCCGTTGTAGAACCAGTCGCTGCCGGCGGTGCCATCTTCGGTAACCCAGGGGCGGGCTTCGAAGTGCCCTGACCGGTACTTGCTGTCGATGAGCAGGACACCAGCCGGGCCGATCACGATGTGGTCCGCATCCGCCGCCGTGTAGTGCAGTGCCCGAGAGTGCAACACGTGCCAGCGGTCGTCGAGGCCGGTCAACATGTGAGCGGTGATGCGTTCGGCGTCAGCGCCGACCTCGAGGTACTCCTCGGCCATCCACCGGCCGTCCCCGTCCGGGCGCTCGGCAAGCGGTGCGCCGGTGCGGTACCGGATCTTCGAGCGCCAACCCGCGCGGCGTGCCCGCCAGGTGATCGGCCACGCAGCGCGCCACCCGACAGCCACCAGGCTCGTGACGAGGGCGGGTGCTACCCACAGCCAACGCGGTAGACCGAGGGCGGCCGTCGCCCAGAAGGCCGTGACGATGACGGTCAAGACTGCGACGGTGGGGAGGTACGGGGTTCGGGTGGTGCGACGGGTCGAGAACACGGCCACCGAGGTGACTGCGCATGCAAGGGCGGCGGCCCAGGATGCAGCGGCCCCGAGCTCGTAGATCTGACCAATAGTGAAGACCAGCGCGGCTGCGACGAACGCGAAGCCGACTGCTGCGGCGCGGCGTGGGAAGGTGATGAGTGCGTAGGCGGCGGCGAGTGCCGCGGCGCTGTAGGTGCCCACGGCGAGGGCGTCCATGAGCGGGAGCACGAACAGCAGAGCGATGGTGGTGACCGTCGCGGTGATCGCGCTGGCGGTGACTATGAGCTGACCGGTCATGGTGCGCAGGGCGCGGCGTTGCGCGCGCGAGCGGTTGCGGAGGGACTGCCCGGCGAGGGCGGGGTTGTCGCCGCCGACGGAGTGGGCGTCTGGTGTGCTCATGTCGGTGAAGGTACGGAGGCGCTTCGCCGGGTGTTTCAGCCGTAACTGTTACAAGTGCGGCGTGTCGTGCAACTCCGTAACAGTTATGCGTGTTTAATGACCGCCATGGCTCAACCACACCTCGGCGAACGAACGCAGATTCGTTTCCACGCGCCCCAGGCCGTCGTCGATGCTCTCGCTACCTATGCGGAGCGACGTGGTCTGCCTGTAAGCAGAGCAGTCGCTGACTTGCTCTCCGAAACCGCCGGTCGCCCTGACCTCGTTCTTCACGGTGAGCCGATGTTCGACTTCGCAGAAGTCATCCCATCGGTGGCCCATGAATCGGAGGGGACAGGGACACTCGCGATTCGCGTGCCCAAGGAACTCGTCCCGGTCCTTGACGAGTTCGCGGCCGAGGCAGCTCTTCGTCGCCCCGACGTCGTCGCCTCTCTGCTTGCCCACCGCGTAGGCCTAGGGCACCTGATGCCCGAGAGGAGCCAGCTGCTGATGACCGGCTAACGCCACACGCCGGGCCGGCCTTACCAGCCAACCGGCGTCAGGCCCATGAACAACTTCATCAGCCGTGGACGTACATGTCTAGGAACTAACCACCCCTAGAAACAGCTAAACCCCGCATAAGCGGGGCTTCTGTAGCTGCTCGGTGAGCGCCAACTCACCGAACCAGTGTTCATGTGCGGGGCAGAGTTACCAGCTCTGCTGATCCGCGGCTCCGAACCAATGAGGAGCTTTCCTGTGCTAGCAGGACAGTTCGATGGTAGCGCACATCTATGCGCTGATCCATCGGCAACACACAACGACGCTGTCACAACTGTCACGGACCACAACTGGCGCCACACCTACTACCAGGCGTTTCACGAATGGTCCCCGCGACCCTCCGCCCGAGTCGACACCGCGCGCACCCACACCTACACCGACGCGCCATTTCCGGCCGACCTACCGGACTTCCCCGTCGCGATGTACCTCGCCGACCCTCACGGCACCTACCGATTCCTCGCGTTCGACTTCGACTCGACCCAAGCACCATCGATCGGACTCGCCGACTCCATTGCTGACGCACTCGCCTTCACCTCGACACTGCGGTCGCTGAACATCCCACACTTGGTGACAGCCTCCGGCAGCCAATGGGGCCGCCACGTCTGGATCCGCATGGCCGAGCCGGTAGCCGCCGGAGCGGTGCGCTCCCTCGCCCGCCTGACCAAACAGCTCCACAGCAGCCTCGACCTGTCGCCCCTGACCAACCCGCGAACCGGCTGCGTCCGTCTCCCGGCCTCCGCTCACCGCAGCGGCACATGCTCCACCCCCGTACTGCCCGATCCCGACGGTGACCCCAACGAAGCGCTCGCCGCACTGTCCCTCGGCGCGACCATGCTCGACCTGCGCCGGCTCTCCAAGCATCTGACCATGATGCTGACGGTCCTCAACACCGCCGGCACCACCGAGTCGACGCCGCAGCCGAAGCCCCGTACACCCCGCAAGTCCCCGCGCCTGGAAGTCCTCACCGGCCCGACCATCGTCGAAACCCGGGCCCCCGCCATCCGCTGCAACCTCGAAGACGACCCCCGCCACGCCGCGCTCCACGCCGCGCTGTCGACCCCCATCCGCCCACGAGACGACCACAGTGGCCCTGCGTTCTCTGCCCTGTTGCGCATGGCCGCCAACGGATGGCGCACCGACGATGTCCTCTCCGCCGCGCGTACCGCACCCGCCCTCGAGTATCTCCGCACCGGTCGCTACGGCGGTACCGGCCGCGTTCAACGCCCCGACATCGATCGGTTCGCGCTGCGCCAGTGGGACCGTGCCTTGGCAGCCTGGAACCGATGGACCCAGAAGCACCCCTGTCGCGCGGAGACAACCACCGACAAGGGCGGCAGGTTTCGCGCCCACCAGATTCAGCACGCCGCCGGTACCGACTCCACACAGTGGAGCGGCAACGCCGGAGTCCACAGACGATGTGTTCTCGATGCACTGTGCCTGATTGCGTGGGAGACCGGACGGACAGAGTTCGACATCGATCAGCGACGTCTGGCCCTGACTGCGGGGGTCACGCAGCCGACTGCGTCGAGGGCGCTGAGTTGGCTGCGGGAGAACGGATGGATCACCCGAGTAGATACCTGCCGGGGAACGCGATCCGATCGGTATCGGTTGGACCTTCCTGCCGTTGAGGTTAGAACTGAATCACAAGGGGTACCCGCCCCCGATCCCCTCCTGGGCACCCGCCTCCACCAGACCCTGCTCCACGCCCGCCACGACCTCTGGACCAGCACCGGCCTCGGCGGCGCCTGCGGTGCCACCCACCGCGCCCTCCTCTCGGGCCACCACAGCACCTCCTCGCTCTCTCAGGCGACGGGCCTCCCCGCAGCGACGGTCACTCGGCATCTGCGGCTCCTGCAGGACCTCGGACTTGTCACTCGGTGCGGTCGGGCTGTGAAGAAGGTGGTCTCGGCTATGGCTGCTGCCGCTGTGAAGCTGGGCGTGGCGGGCGTGATCGAAGCACGTCAGAGGCTGTACACCGCAGAATCGCTGATGTGGGAGTGGTGGCAACGAGAGTTGGCGTGGCGACGAGCACCGCGGAGCCGGAAGCCGGTCCGTGCCGAGCACCCGCTCCCTCTGCTCCGTGGCCGTTTCCCGACGGGCAAGGATGGTCGGGCGGACTTTGCTGGAGCACTCGGTCGGGTGCTGGCGTCTTTGTCCCGTGCTGTGGGCCCTGGCTGCATAAGCTGCGAGCGGATGACCGGAGTGGAGGGAAGCAGCGATGACAGGCGGCTTTGAGTTGGCACGGTTGACCTCGGTTGCGCCCCGTACGGTGTGGCCGGACGAGGCATTGCACTTCACGCCTTGGTTGCTGGAGAACGCGGATGTTCTCGCGGAGCTGCTCGGTATTGACGATCTCGTTCTCGAAGCAGCAGAGCACCGAGTCGGGGGGTTCCGCCTGGACTTGATCGGCCGGGATCAGGGAACGGACCGGAAGGTGATCGTCGAAAACCAGCTCGGGCGTTCGGATCATCAGCATCTCGGCCAGATCATCACGTACGCGGCCGGCACGAACCCAAGCACAATTGTGTGGGTGACCACGGGGTTCCGTGAGGAGCACCGGGCGGCACTGGAATGGCTCAATCATCGCACCGACGAGGACACCAGATTCTTCGGTGTAGAGATCCGTGTGGTGCGGATCGGCGACTCCCCCGTCGCCCCGAACTTCGAACTGGTCGTCAAACCGAACGACTGGGAGAAGACAGTGAAGAAGGCGGCGACCTCGACAGGTGAGTCCGCGTCGGCTGTGGTGTACCGCGAATTCTGGGCGGTTGTCCTCGACCGGATTCGGGACCGGTATCCGTCTTGGACGAACGCCACCGGCTTGAACAAACCCTGGCAACCCATAGGCACGGGTATCAGCAACGTTCAGCTGCTGATGAGTTGGTTCAACGGAGTCCTTACACATCAGGTGTACTTCTCGGCCAACGCCGAGGAGAACGAGCGCCGGTACGCCATCCTGGTCGAGCATCGCCACATCGTCGACTCGCTGGTCAACGCCGAGGTGACATGGGATCCGATGCCGGACAACAAGGCCGCTCGGATCATCGTTTCCTCGCCGTTCAACGACATCAACGACCGCGACCGGTGGGACGAGATGGCCGAATGGCTCATCACCAATCAAGAGCGCCTCCGAGAAGTCCTGACACGCGTGGATCTGAGGTAACAGCTCAGAGCTGGGTCAGACGCGAGACTTTCCACTCGCCGTCGATGTTGACCAGGGTCAACAGCAGCACTAGCTGTCGTCGCGCAATGAACCGCGTCGAGTTCTCCACCGTCTGCGTCACCCGCACCATCCGGTACGCCTCGAGAGCAGTCTGCGGCGGCACCTCTTGCGTGTCGATCGCCGCAGTGGCATCCACCATCGCACCCGCCTGCGCCCACCGGTTCCACTCGTACCCCGGCGAGGAACGCCCGACCTGGCCGCGGATGTCCTCGGCGAGCTTCGGATCCAGGACCGCTGCAGCACGGACCATTCCAGCGTTCATGTCCGGATCGGCCCCCGGTAACAGCGTGTACGACGTCTCAGCGAACGCGATGGCCACGGCATCCGGGTCGCTGGTGTCGATGGTCGACGCGTCGAGTGTCGGCAAGGTCGACGGCAGCACCTTCGTCGGCGCGGTCTCGGTGGGCTGTGGTGTCGACTCCTCGCTCGACGAGGAGCAGCCGGCCATCACGGCCGCGACCAACGCGAGGGCAGTGACACTGGTCAGTGCACGGCGGATCATCCGAACCTCCTGATGTTTTCGGCGTTGTTCAGGTCGAATGGGTGGACGCCGACGGGCACCCCGAAAGTCTGCGCCTCGAGGACCTTTCCGTCACCGAGCCAGATGGCCACATGCGCGGTGCCGTTGGAATACACCGCATCACCAGGCTGAATGTTCTCCTTGGACACCGCGGTGCCGGTCTCGACCTGCCCCCAGGTGGTGCGAGGAAGGATCGTCCGCTGTCCGGATGCCTGCGCGACGGCGTACAGCACCAGCCCAGAACAGTCGAAGCCGAGTTCGCCGGCGCCCTGACCGGCAGTGGGGCCGTCAGCTCCACCGCCACCCCACACGTAGGGCAGACCCTGCTGACGTGACGCGGCTTCGATCATCGCGCGCGCGAAGGGACTGCCGGCGACGGTGATGGCCGGGCCTCCCCCCGGGACTTCCGGGGACGACCCGATGTTGGCCTCGTACTTCGCCATCCGGGCGCGAATGCCGGGAACGTACGCCTGGGTCTGCCCGAACGGTGGGATCCCCCCGTACTCGATCACCGCACCCTCACCCGCGTTGTAGCCGGCCAATGCCAGATCGACGATGTCGCCCTTGACCTTTTCGCTGGCCACGTGAGGTTTGAGCTGGTCGACGATGTAGCACATGTACTTGCCCTGGGCGGCGATCGCGTCGAACGGATTGAACGGGTCCGGCGCGTTCGGGCCCTCGGGCCGTCCGCTTCTGTCCAGGCCGGAGTCGACGCCCATCGTTGCCCACGTGCCCGGCATGAACTGGGCCATACCTTGGGCGCCACCGGAGTTGACGCCGTCGCCCGCGCTGGTGACCCCTTCCTGCCAGCCGGATTCCTGCTCGAGCTGCGCGGCGATCAGCGGGGGTTTGATCTCCGGACACATCGAGCCTGCGGCGATGACCGCGGCCCGGTACTTCTCGGGCACCGAGCCATCGGCGAGACCGCCTCCACCGCTGGTCTGTGGCTCGATGCAGTCGGCGGTGGAGGTGGACGTGTCGGCCGCGAGGATCGCGGGTGGAGAATTCGGGGAGATGCCCGGCGCGGTGCCGTAGCGTGTGTCGCCGTTCGGGGTTCCACCACCGGCGACGCTGACGTGGACGTGATCGAAGTGATTTTCGGTGTCCGATCCTCGGTCTTCCATCACAGACCAGGAGCCGTTCTGCCACAGTCGTTGCTGCCAGATCAGGTAGTCGACGTGGAAGGCGTCGGCGTTCGCCTGGAAGTAGGCGACGATGTCGTCGCCGAGCTTGGTCCCCTCGGGACTCTTGTAGTCCGGGACCATGATGTCGACGGCACGACCGGACCCGTGGTCGCCCGGGTCCCCGGGCCGTAGGCCACCGATCGTCGTGACGGCGGGGAACTTCGCCGACGCGGCCCGCATGACGCGCACACCGTCGACCTGCATCCCGGACTCGGTGCCCTTCTCGGCCGGCAAGGCGACCATCTCGGCGGCCGGCGCGGTGAGAGCGTCGAAGGGATTGGCGCTGGTCGACGTGCTCGGGTCGATCGGCGTGTACTCGGGACGCGCAGCTGCCAGCGATGAGGCTGCGGGCAGGTCTTGCGTGAGCCACGGCATCGGATCGACACCGGAGTTGTAGTTGACGTAGCCGCCAGGATGCAGGGAGAAGTGCAGGTGGGGGCCGGAGCTGTCGCCGTCGTTGCCGACGTTGGCGATGTGCTGTCCACCGCGGACCAGGTCACCGGCCTTCACCAGCACGCCGTCGCCAAACATGTGCCCGTAGAGCGTGGCGACCCGTTGGCCGTTGAGGTTGTGCTCGACGATGATCGCGTTGCCGTATCCGGAGACGGGACCGGCGACGGTCACCTCGCCGTCGGCGGCGGCGTAGATCGGTGTGCCGACGGGGGCGGCGAAGTCGCTGCCGTTGTGCATGCCACCGTCACGCATCCCCCATCCGGAGGAGATCGTGTAGGTACCCGAGGCCATGGGGATGGCCAGTGATCCGGCACGGACACCGGACAACGATCCACCGGCGGCACCGAACGCGGACACCCGCCCTCGGTCGACACCGCAGTCAGTCGAGACGACTGTGGTGGTTCCGGTGATCGCCGCGACGAATGCGGTGATCATGTTCCCGACCAACAGCAACAGGACTGCGAAGAACGCGGCGATCGCACCGAGAATCGACAGGTAGAGCGGCCACCGTTTCTTCTTCGGAGCCTGCCCTCCGGCGGCCTTCTTCGCGACCGCCTTGGTGGCCGCCTTCGCGGCGACCTTGCCTGCTACAACCCACATCTGTCAGGCACCACGCATCTCGACGCGGTACACCGCCAGACCGGAGTCGGCCTCCCCGACAGTCCTCGGCCCGACGACGACCTCGAAATGCAGGTTCTCCCAATGCCCGTCCTCCACGTGCTGCGCGAGGAGCCCGAGCACGTAGCGGCGGGCCGGGATGCGGACGGTCACCGTCCCAAAGTCTGCGTCGAGTTGAACGGGCCCGGCCGGCAACACGTCCTGCGCCTGAACCTGCTGGTCCCAGGTCCACCCCCAGATGCTGTCGAATTCCGCCTCGGCCCGACTGGATACTTCCGGCATGGCAAGCGACCGCCACGACGACATCCACGTCCGCCCTGGCGCCGGGTTGGCGGGGCTGAACGTGCCGTACAGCTTGATGAAGTCGATAGCGAATGCCTCAGCGTCGGCTGCCGGCACTTCTGCGTAGGTGTGCTTCGGGGTGACCTCGATGTTTCCCGGGTCGTCGGGGAGCACAGTCGGCGTTGCCGGGGCAGATGGGCTGTCACCGCCGCATCCCGCGAGGGCGACCGCTGCTGCGAGCAGTATCGCGGCCAGCGCGGTCCGCGTGCTGGCCGTACTCATCGGCCGCTCCGGACAGCGTGACGCGCACGCCGCTGCTTGAACCGGCGCCACAGCCAGCGGACCGCCGCAACCGTGAGCTCGAGGGCGATCACCGCGAGCATCAGGGCGGCCATGCGCACGCCACCGTCGCCGAGTCGCTGTGATCCGGTCTCGGACAACGACGCCGAGAGAACGAGAACGACTCCCCAGAGGACCAGGCGACCGCGGGTGGTGGTGAGCCTGGCCCCGACCTCGTTGATGGCCTGTCCAGCCCACCGCCGTGTGCGGTCAGCAAGATCCATGACGGGTCCTTCCTGCGTCGACGTCGATCGGTCGGACAGACGATTGCGTACGGGTTCTCCACCAGCTGCTGACCAGCGGAAACGCGAAGCGGCCCCCACCGTCGGGTGGGGGCCGCTTCGTGGAGAGGCAGATAGAGTCAGAGCAGGATCATCAGCAGGAACGAGATGATGAGCACTCCGATCAGGATGTACGCGATCATCTTGTTCGACTGCACTCCGAAGATCGTCGGCGGCAGGTCATCTGGTGTCAGCCCGCCGATCCCAGCCGGATCCACCATTCGTCGGATCGCTGACCGCTTCGGCGCTTCACCGGGAGCATCGATCTCCTCGGCCAGCGGGTGACGTGCCGGCGCCGACATGCGCGGTTGGACGCCGCGCGCTTCCGCGAGCCCGTTGACGACGGCGACCATCCCCTCGTCGTCGAGTGGAATGTGGATCGGCTGCTCGCCACCGCCCTCCACGGGAACGACGACGATGATCCGAACCTCACCGGTCTCGTTGTCGTACAGCACCTGAGGGTCGTAGCCGTACAACACCTCATCCCCATATCCGGCGGCGTCGAACGCGTCGAGCGCCTCGGCGAGGTCATCGGCGGGATGGTGGTTGCCGTTGGCCGTGGTTTCCATGCGCTGTCCTTGAGTCGTCGTACTGAGATCGGTCGAAGTCGGGTCGGAGAATGTCACTACGCTTCTCCTCCCCCGTTGCTGCCCGCTCCCTGCTTCGCGTTCTTCCCGCGTCGCTGATCGGGGAGCTTGCGTGCCGGATTGAGCCTGTTGCCCACCGCTTCCTGTGCGCGCAGCGCCGAGTACTGGGCCAGGAACTGGGCCTCCTTGGTCACCTTGGCCGTGGACTTCGCGCCGCGAGCCAGGGAGTCGACAGCCCGGTTCGTTCCCTCACCGGCGTAGGCCGGGGTGCGGCCCCGCGCTCCCTGGTAGGCGCCGCGGACCGCGCCGGCGGTGCCTGTGACTGGGGCGGTCACCAGACGCCGCGCCATCACGCGGGTCCCGCTGCGGCCCATGGCCCGGGACGCGGCGAGGTTGGACTTGTGCTCACCACCGAGCGCGTTGACCGATCCCACCGCGGCGCCCCTGACCATCCGGCCGCCGGTGAGGACCGCGGACTTCGCGGAGCGGCCGCCGGCCTGCACCGCAGCGCCCGTGCCGCGGCCGACCGCGCCGGGCGCGCGCGAAAGGCGCTGCGCACCCTTGTATCCGGCGTACGCGGTCATGGCCTTTGTCGTAGTCATACCGCGGCGAGCCTGGTCGGCCATGTTCACGTTCATCGAGCCCTGCTGTGGGCGGATCTTCTCGTCGATCTTGCGGATCAGCTTGAAGAACCCGAACAGCACCATTCCGACGATGATGATCTTCATACCGGTGTAGATGCTGTCGGAGCGGAATACCAGGCAGATCAGCCAGATGATCAGGGTCATGATCAGGCCGTAGGCGAAGCGTGCGCTGAATGTGTGCAGCACATTCCACACCCATTCCTTAGCGCCGTTGGTCTTACCGGTGAATGTCGCTCCTGCGAGGACCAGGGGGCCGATCATGAAGAGCGCGAACAGCAGCACGTGCCAGAGCATCGTGATGATCGACAGCGACGTGAGTGCGATCGCAATGACCAGCGTCGCGACGAGAGACGACGCGGCCTGAGTGAGCCGCTGCAGGCCATTGGTGCCGGTGAACGCCGAGTACATCGTGCTCGCGTCAACTCCAGCCAGTGCGGGAGAACCGCCTGTTTGCCCCGTATCACCGTCAGACGCGTCTGTAACGGCGGTGACCCGATCAGCCAGAACCTTCCCTGCAGCGAAATAGGGAACGCACTGCTGCGCATCGGCGAGGTTCTTCGGATTGTTGGCATTCAGGCAGGTCGTGACCAGATCGCCGATGGCCGGTCCGCCCTGCTGCACGATCAGGTAGGTCCGCAGGTCACGGCACATGTCAAGGTTGACGTAGCACGGCAGTCCATCGCCCTTGGTCGCTGCGTCCTGGCCGTATCGGACACCTTCCACAGCCTGCCCGGATCCGGCATCGGGCTTGCCTTCATCGACGTTGATCGCACGTCCACCCGAAGGCCCGAACTGTCCGAGCGCCCACGGCCGGTACGCCAAGGTTTCCGCGAGCACACACGAGGACACCCGCTGCCCAAGAGCCTCGGTGTTCCCCGGCGGGACGTGGCAGAACTCTTCGCCATTGTCATCGTTGAGATCGGACAAGATCGCCGTCGTCAGCGCCGAATTCAACTGCCCGATCATCGAATCGAGCGTGTTTGCCACGACGTAGAAGCCCGCGCCCTGCGGCTCATCGAGGGACTGGTCGCTGTTCTTGTCGGCAATGATGCCGCCGAACATGGCCCCGGCGAGAATCATGACGCCAATCGATGCGACCGCCTTCCCGATCGCGTCGCGGCCCCCGCCCCGCACCGCTGCCATTCCGATCGCGATCGCACCCAGAGCCATCGCGATACCCATCAGCGGCAGCGCAAGGTTGGTGAAGACGTTCGCGACCACCGAGTTCGACTTGTCGTACAGCCAGGCGACCGGGTTCTTCGCCTGCGCGAGTTCCTTGAGCGCGATGGTCGCCTGCAGGATGTAGAGGTTGACGGTGAAGATGGCGTTGCCCGACATCGTCCACATCCATGCCGGAATCGAGCACTGGTCGGGCTTCGCCTCCCCGTCGGCGTCCGGCGAGTACTGCCAGTTCACCCAGTCCAAGCCGCGCAGACCCGAGATCTCGTAGAGGGTGTACTGCGTCATGTCGCCGCCGGCCGCGAGACGGATGTCCTTCGCGTTGTCCGAACGCTGACCCGTTTCCGCATCGACCGCACCAGCCAGGTTCAGGTTCGAGAACCATGCCTCAGGGCCGGAACCCACCGGCTGCTGTTCGAGGTTGGGTGCGGTCATACCGCACATGGCTTCCTTGACGGGCTCCGTGATCGCGTTCGTGATCGACGAGAAACCCCACGCTCCCGCCGGCGCGGCCGAGCCGAGCATCACCGTGGCCGTGACCAGCAACGTCACCACCACCGCGGTTACCACCTGCCACGCTCGACCCGCGAGGTGGCGGACCCGCTGATCCGTCTGCGCACGTCGTGGCGCGAGACGCTGCCGCCACCACGCAACCGCGGCCCCGAGGATCAGCCCGCCGATCGCAGCGGAGGCAGACGAAAGCCACAGCTGGAGCGGGAGGGTGGCCATCAGTGCGGTCTGAGCCAGGAAGGTGGTGAGTGCCGGCGAGGGGCCGATTCGTCGCGAACGCAGTACCAGCACCGCGAGCGCCAGCAGCCCGGTCAGGTAGGCGGTGAAGTACGCATACCTGCCCTCGATCATCGTCAGCCACGACGATGCCGCACCGAGCGCGACGACTACGCCCGCGTACACCAGCGTTGAGACGGCCGCCAAGACGTGTGCCGGGCTACGCCGCCATGCGACGACCAGACCGGCAACCCCGGCCAGCATCGAGGCAACCACGAGGGTCGACACGACGCTGATCTCCTGCACGAGGCCGGCAGCTAGGAACAGCGCCGACACCACCGCGACGCCGCGGAACATCAGACGAGGCTGGGTGAGCACATCCATGAACTTGCGGCCCCACCGCGAGCTGCGGCCGGTCCAGAGCTGTTGAGGGGCAAGGGTAGCCATCAGTGCGCATCCTTCAATCCGGATTCGGTGTACAGGCGCTCGGCAGTCACTGCCGCCGCGGCATTGGCCGCTTCGAGCTCGTCGATGTTGCGAGCGATGAAGTCGTGCCAGTCCTCGTCGAGTTCGAGGTCGTCGGTGTAGTCACCGCGCATGTTGGCTTCGCTGATTCCCGTGCGGACTTCGAGCATCGTGGTCGGGTCGATCTCCCAGTCCCGTCCACTGCCACTGATCGGAATGCTCTGGGCTCGAGGACGGTCATTCGGGTTCGTCTCGGTAGCCCGGGCGAGCTCGGCGAACATCTGGTCCACCGAAACCGTGGCGACGCGGTTGTCGACATCGCGCATCACACACCGACCACCACGAAGCTGACCGCCAGCGCTCTTGCCTTCCTCGAGGAGCTTGCGTGCCAGCGCGACCGTTTCGGTCGTGGTCCCTCCGCTGGTATCCCGCAGCAGCTCCAGCGCACGGGCCGCCTCGACCGGGGACTTCTGCCGGAACATGAAGATGGTGCCGAACTGGTTCGAGTCGGCCTCGCCGGCGTCCTTGGCCTGCTGTTCAATCTCCTGCACGTCGCGGGGCTGCTGGGAGATGAACACGATCACCAGGTTGAGCGAGCGGCCCTGACGCAGGCCACGGGAGAGGATGCCCTGCCCAGTCGGCTGCCGGGCGATCATGTACCCCTCGTCGACGAACAGTGCACGCGGCGGCGTCTTCATCTCACCGGTCACCGGATTCGGCTTCGGACGATCGTCGAAGAGCTTCTGCACCAGATCGAGCACCGTGAACATCGCGGCTGCCGCATTGCGCTCGGACTCCGACCACGTCTCGGGCTGGTCCGGCTTCTTCGGCGGCGCAAACCCGTGGAGCGTGAAGATGACCCGCCGACGGGTCATGTCACCGAGGTCGACTCGCTGGCCGTTACCGACGAGCAGCTTGGCGTAGCGAGTGTCACGAGCACGCTTGAACCGGTTGATCACTCGATCGAGCTGTTCGAGCTTCTCGGTCGCGTTGAAGGCATTCGCGTTGTCCGCATCTTCTGCCATCGGCCGGTACTTCTCACGGCTCTGCTCGAGGAACCGAACCACTGTCCCCATCGACGGCACGATCGGGTCGCCGTGAATGGGTTCGCCGGCCTGTTCGGCGTCGTAGGCCTCCTTCATCACAGCCAACGCCTGCTCGACGATCGTGCGATCGTCCTTGTCGGTGAACAGCACCTCGACCTGGCCGCGGGCGAGTTCGTCAGCCTCGGCGTACGAGTCGGTCAGCGACCACGCATCCAACTGGCCAGCGGCGCCGCGGGCGAGACTGACGATCGTGGTCTCGGCCCAGAACTCCGGGTTGACCGGCTGGAACTGGGACTCCTCGGTACCGAGAATCCCGGCTTCCGCGTCGGCGGAGAATCCCGGCTGCATCACCTGTTCGCCGAATGCGATGTAGTACGTGAACTTCTCGAAGTCGTTCTTCGGGTCGAGCACCATGCACTGCGTGCCGGACTCGGATTCCCAGAAGTACAGCAGCAGGGCGAGAGTCGACTTGCCGCCGCCCGAGGCGCCGATGATCGCGATGCCTGCGCCGCGGTCCCGCGCAACCTGCACGTGCAGCCCGAAGTGGACCGGCGCGCCATTGGTGTAGGTGTAGCCGACCGGGAACCCGCGCCAGCCTCGGGTCCTCCCCCGGTTCGCCTCGACTGCGTCGCCGACCTGGTCATCGGAATCGAGGCGAGCCACCGCCGGCGCCCACACATCGGTGGTGCGCTCGCCGATCTTCACCCCGCCACCCTGCGCAGCGACGAGGCCGCCGAAGATCTTGCCCGTGTAGTCCCCCGGCAGCTGCTCTTTGAGCAGGTGGGACTGGGCACGGGGAACGCGCACCATCTCCAGGTCGCCCATCATCGCTCGGACGTCTTCTTCGGCGGCGACGAGTTCCTTGGGCGTCGGCGCTGAGAGCACCAGCCGCAACCGGCCGATCATCGCGGGCTGCGGAGCGGTACTCGCCTCTTCGAACAAGGCCTGCGCCCGGTCGTACTTGTTCTCGAATCGCGGATCCTCCGAGGCCTGGACCTTGTCGCGGTCGGCGGCCTCATCCTTGATGTTCTTGGCGACCTTGAGGGCTCGGTCCTTGAACTCGGCCGCCGAGATCAGCTCGTAGCGCCACGACAGCTCGACCGGCCGCGGAAGCTGCGCGAGGGCCGGACCCCACGCCATGACCGGGTTGAACTCGAGGATCGGTGCGGACGACGCAACGACGAGGGTTGCGGTGTAGGTCGATCGCTCGTCCCCGGTATCCGGGTCGGTGTCGATGATCTCGACATAGTCCTGCCCATTGCGACCACGGAAGTTCACGGCCATGTCGAAGAAACTTGTCCGCAGCGGCTTCGACGTCAGGATCGGCTGTTCGGACGGGAAGCGGTGCCCGGACAGTGTCTTTCGGATCAGCCAGATCAGGTCGCCGCGGGTGCACGGTGTTGCGCGGAACGTGGCGAGCTGGAGGTGCACCCGGATCGCGAGATCGCGGAACGGCTCGAGATCCGATGCTCGGAACTGTTCGTCGGCGACGGCGGTGACCCGATTCGCGATGGCGCTGAGTGGGTCGGGGACGGTCTCGCCGGTGAACTCGCCGAGCCGCACCATCAGGTAGCGCTGGCGCTCCGGTGTGGATTCGGACAGCAACGCCGACACGTGGCGCAGAAGCTGGCGCATCAGTCGCGACGGATTCCAGGACGTCTTGAGGTAGCCCCGGGCCCACTCCTCCGCCGACGTCGGCCGGTACCGGATGATCTCGTGGCACTGCACCGACTTGCCGTTGAAGACGGCCAGCAGCGTGTTGTAGGTCTGCGCCACCAACTCGGCAGCTGACTGCTTCTCGTCGGCCGTGAGGAACTCGTCGGTCGTGCCGGCGAGCCGCAGCGCGGTCCACACTGAGTCTCCGGAGATGAAGATCAGGTCGTCCGCGTATCGGTACGGCAGCCGTTCCCGGTCCGCCACTGTCGTCAGCTTCTTCTGCCGAGCGCGCCCCGTGGGGGCGGAGGTTTTGCGCGCTTGGACTTTCCGAGCACCGAAGTAGACGACGCAAATGACGAGGACGCCAAGGAAGATGTATGTCACGGGAAGCTACTTCCGGTAGGTGCCGTAAGGCGCGGGTGTGGGAAAGCTGTCGCTGTAATCCGGCATGTCCTCGGGGCGGTAGAGGATGGCCTGCCAGTGCAGATCGGTCGGGTACTCGTCCTTGCCTGTGCCCTGCAGCATTGCGGGCTGGAACAGGTGGTAGTCGATCCAGAGGGTGGTCGATTCGAGGGGCGTGACCCGCCCCTCGGTGTCCTTGGCCACCACGGGGTAGACCGCACCACCGGCTACGATGCCGACCAGCAGTCCGATCCACCACCAGCCGATTCCGAGCAGCCACAGCAGCAGCGTGGTGCCGATCCCGATGGATAGCGCGGCTCCGCCTGCGACACCTGCTCCGACCCAGTCCACGCCAGGGAGGCGGAACTCGTCCATCGAGAACTGACGGGACCGGTGCCGGAACAGGTTGGTCCAGTCATGGGAGATGATTCGGGAAGAGTTGTCGCCGGCGGACATCGCGAGGCTCTACTGTCCGTCGACCACGGATACCCCGCCACCAGTGGTGCCGGACTGGACAGTCTCCTTGCCGAGCGAGGTGGCGAGGCCCGGGATGAAGGTGACCAGCCCAGCGAAGACCCCGGCGAAGACCCACACGCCGACGTCACCGATGCGCTCGCGCATCTTGCCCTTGCCGGAGCCACCGATCTTCACGGCGAGGATGGACCCGAAGACGGTCAGCAGAGTGCTGCCGATGAGGAGGAGATTGTCGCGGACACTCTCTGCGATTTCGTTGACCGTGCCCCACCCCTGCTGCGCGACGACAGCGGTCGACGGGTCTCCCGTCAATGCCAGAACCTGATCCCACATGCTGTGCTTCCTTTCTCGTAAGGGCCGCACCCGCCTTGCGGGCCAGTCGCGGCGACTGCACGATCTCGCATGGGTTCTCCACCCGAACCCGACAGACGCCGAAATTGGCGTTCTACGAGGGACTTCCCCGGGGACTACGCGCTGGGGACCCCTGCAGGATCGAATGGACCGGACGCGGCCTGCGTCGGCTCCTGCGGCTGCACAGGCGTTGTCGGCGACGAGGGCGACGACGATCCACTGCGTGACGAACTGTCGGGCGCACCCGATGACGACGCGGCTGCGCCGCTGTTCGGAACCGGTCCCCCAGACGGATCCAAGGCGGACCCCGTGACGTCGAGAACCGCCCACTTCCCCTGCACGTACCGCAACCGGATCTGGTACGTGCCAGCCTGCTTCGACGTGCTCATCGCACTGGTCCACTCGACAGTCGTCTCCGCGACAACCTCGTCGCCGGACTGGTAGTGGATCGTTCCGCCGGACTCTGTCCGGGCGGTGTACACGGTCACCTTCTCCACGGTGGGGTTGACCAACAAGCCGCGCAGGCCAGCGCGAGCCGCAAACGATGCGTCTTCGGTCAACGTCAGATTGAGCTGCTGGGCATCCGATGATCCCCACGCCTGCAGGAACGGAGAGAGCACCTGATCGCGCAGCTGCGTCGCCAGCTGGGCGTCCTTGGCTCGCGTCTCGGCGTAGGCGGGAGGCGCACCCAACCGGGGTGCCGGCATGAAGCCGACATTGCCGACGACCCGCATCAGCGTCGGGTCTGCACGATCGTTGACCCACACCGGAACGACCGCTTCCAAGGTCTTTTCCGAGTCGTAGGCCACCTGGTACGTCAAATACGCGGCGGCCCCTTCGGTGTAGCCTTCGCGCACCGAGCTGATCTGTCCGGTGAAGACGATGCTCTCCGGTTTCTCTGCCTCCGCAGTCGAAGTACCGGAATAGCCACACCCTGACTCCGTGCCGCTCGTCGCCATCCGAGCCAGCACCTCGCCGCGGGTGCGGACCGCGGCAGTGTTCGACGCGGCCGGACGGGTCAGGCAGACGTTGAGGTACTGCTGACCGAACACCGCTGCCTGCTCGACGGGATACGACGACAGGCGGAACCGCAGCGCCTCGTTCTGCGAGATCGCGCCCTGCGCCGGGACACGCGACGACCCGATGTTCACCCCCACTGCGAACGTGGTGCCGGCCGCCAACAGCAGGACACCCACCGGGATACCCAGCCGCACCGCCCACTGGCGGCTCTTCGTGTGGGACGGATGCCCACCGATCGGCGGGACATCGAAGTCGTCATTGGTGGAGCCGTCGTACTTCGGCGCCGGCTCGTGCTCTCCGCGTACGGCCGAGAACGCGGCCGTTGCTCGCCCGCGCAGGCTGTTACCGGTCTTCTTGTCTTTCGCAGGCGGGGTGTCCGGCGTAGCGGCGTAGGCAGGCTCGGGTTGCGCCTCAGCCGGGGCCCGAGACGGCGCTGGGCGCGGCCGGGTCGGACGTTCCTGCATGCGAGGGGCAGCCCCAGCCGTCCCGGGGGCAACGACCGGTGCGGGCGGCATCGCCCGGCGCGGCGGCCTGCGATCTGGGACCGGAGGAGCGGTCGGTGTGCCAGCAGACGGAGCCGACACTGCGGGCGGATCGGCCGGCGCGGGCGTGTAACCCGGAGCCGGCGGAAGCGGGTGCACGGGCCGATACCCGGGCGGCGGGGTGGGAGCTGACATTCAAGGCCTCACAGATCGGTGGCGTCGGGCGGCGTGGTCAATTCACTGCGCGGGCACATTCAACCTCCGTACTTCTCCACCGCCGCCTGGCCACGATCGGCGTCGCTATCCCAGGGATCGATCCCCCACTCGGTGTCCGTCTCGTCCCACGGGTCCGGGCCGGGATCTGGTCGCAATGGCACGTCGGAATCGACCGGACGCACGGAGACGGGCTCGCGGAGTTGCTCTCTCGCCGGCAGGGGCGCAGCGACGGCCCACGGATCCTCGGCGTCGGCCAGCACGGGCGCAGACGCGGCCTCGTGCGTCGGTTCCTCGACCGAAGCGGCATCCGCCGACAGCACGTGAGCGAGCACCGCGTCCGACCGCACCCGCTCCGATGTCTTGTCGAGCACCTCGTCACGGAGAGCCTCGGCCTGCTCCACCGCAGCCGGATCGCCGAAGAAATCGTGCCGGTTCGGAGGTTCGAGCACGGTCACCAACCGCAGCGGCTCGAACCACATGTTCGGCCCCTCGTCGACGGTGTGCACCGCGCTCAGCGTGGGTGTCTTCGCGATCCAGATGAACTCGCGAGTGTCGGTCGCGTCGTCCTTGGTCAGCTCCTGCAGCGTTCCCAGGGGGATGCGAGTCTCCCGGACAGAATCGGTCATGCCCGAGTTCATCGACCGGGCGCCGGACCACAGCCGCCACCTGCCGCCGATGTCGATCTCGTGCTTCATCCGCGGCTTGCGTTTGTCGACCTGTCCCGAGAACCCGCAGACGGTCTGATCGTCGGCGTCGGATCCGAGCTGAAAACAGAAGAGGTTGT
Organism: Rhodococcus sp. PD04; assembly: GCF_035918275.1. Classification (NCBI taxonomy): domain Bacteria; kingdom Bacillati; phylum Actinomycetota; class Actinomycetes; order Mycobacteriales; family Nocardiaceae; genus Rhodococcus; species Rhodococcus sp. PD04. The sequence goes on from NZ_CP142145.1 coordinate 86,795, forward strand.
AGACCTGCTCGAGCACCTGGTTCGCCCACACACCGGTGCCGTCGACGGCGACGAAATCACCCCAGCCCTGCGAGGAGAGCGTAACGCGAATGCCTTCGTTCGAGGACTTGTTGAGCAGCCCGAGCAACGCGGCCGCGGCCGCCGTCGACTTCGCGGAGCCGAGCTCTTCGACCTGCACCACGAACGGCTTCCACGGCGTCGCGTCAGCTTTGCGGGAGGTATCCCCGGTCAGCCTCCGGACATCCGCGATGTTCTTCCGCAGCGTCGAGGTCGTGTTCTGCAGATCGAGCAGCACCATCGTCGACACCAGAATGGACAGGCTTCGGTAGTCGTTCGACGGCAGCGAGAACACGACGATCTCGCCCTGCAGCACCGCCCGGACGAGGTCGATCGTGTCGGTCGCGTCGCGTCCCGGGCGCAGTCGACCTCCCAGTGCCGACGAGTTCGCGAACTTCGAGATCAGCGTCTGGCTGTCCCCGATCGCGCCGGCCAGCAGATTGCCTGCACCGCGGGTCTTCTGCCCCATCTCCGCGACCCGCTGCTGTAGATCGTTGACGCGGCGGCGGGCATCGACGTCGGCCATCGAGGGATGCGCACGAAGGACCGCGTCGACCGTCAGCTGGTTGGCTGCCTTGTCGAGGGCGGCCGGGTCGAGGATCGCGGTGAGCGTCTCGAGCCCGCCCTTGCCGGCGGAGAACCCCGTCAGGTCGGCGATGTCGAACGCCAACATCACGACGTCCTCGGCTGTCCTCAAGTACGCCGCGGCGTCGCCGTCACGGTCCACCGAATTGAGGAGCATCGCGGTCTTGCTGTCACCGTTGCCGCGCACCAGCGGGTCGTAGAACGAGGGCTGGGTGCGCGCGTACGGGTGTGGGCGCCGGTAGGCGCCGGAGGACTTCTCGTTCAGCGTGAAGTGATGGAACGCCCGATTCTCTTGCTGCGCCACCTCCGCCCAGTACGAGGGAATGTCGTCGCCGCCCTTGAAATCGATGATGCACGCGCCGCCACCGGTCACCCGGACCTGCTGAGCATTCATCGAATTCGCGAGTCGTGTCTTACCGGTACGGGGGCCGCCGAGCACGAGCGCCGGCAGTTTCAACGCGTCGAGGTCGCAGACGGCTGGGAAGCCGTAGCGGCCGATGCCGACGGCGACCTGCCCCGCATCGTGGCCGCGTCGGCGAAACAGCGTGGTCTTGGCAGAGATCGGATTCAGTGTCATGAGGTCGCCTCGATAGGTGCGATGGTGTGATGGCCGGCGCGGATCTGTTCGGTGACGCGGCGCGCACGCATCCGATCGAGGACACCGACGGGCCGCCAGTTCGAGAACTCGGGTCCTTCGATCTCGCCGAGCTTCTCCCGCTTGAATCGGCGCACCCGGGTGAACACCGCGGTGACCGCGAAGCCGACAGGCAACGCGAACAGCAGCTGCCCGAGTACCGCAGCCCCGGCCGTCGACGTCGCGACGTCCCGCAGCGCGGCGCCGACGTCACCGTCGACACCGGAGGCAGCGTCGGCTGGCGAGGCGCCAGCCAGAGATGTGATGAGCCACGCGGGAAGTTGGAGGGGCTGGAGCACCCAGGCAAGCAACGAACCGGAGATGAGGACGCCGAGTAGGAAACTCAGGGCTGCCCAGGTTGCCCACCACCGCCCGCGGACTCGTCGCCGTTCGACGATGAGCAATGACACCGCAGTCACTGCGATGGTCGCCGGCACCGTGACGATCGGAACGAGCACCGCCAGGACGCGGGCCGCGATCGGTAGTCCTGCAGAGGTTTCGTTGGATCGCCCTGGCGACCTGGGGTCCTCGTCGTAGCCGTCCTCGTCGGACATCGTGCTCCCTTCACCGGAATTCGGTCGGAAGCAGTCTCGGAAACGCCTTCTCCAGGTCCCGGCACGTGCGAGTTGGCCGGCGTTGGCTGCAGTCGGGAGTCGTGTTGCAGCCGAGAGGCCGCATCGCTCGTCCGGTAGTTTTCGAACAAAGACCGCCGAAGTACGGCGGGCGGAAGGTTGGGGAAACGCTCGTGACCCGGATGAAGACGTACGCAGGAACGGCGCTCGCTGCGCTGTGCTTGATCGGTGTCTCGGCATGCGGTTCATCTGACGATGACGGCAGCGAAGCGGCGGCTGGGACCGGGGCGTCGACCGCCGCCTCCGCGACGCGTTCTGGCTCAGTGAGTCAGGTCGACGGGCGCGTCATGTTGGAAGTGAACTGGAACAAGGAGCAGAAGAAGATCGGGTTCGACAACGTCTCCCCTGCGCTCGCGTCCGTCACGTGTGAGGGGACGGGGCCGTCGTTGAATGCGGATGTTGCCTTCCCCAATGACATTCAGGTCAAGATCGACGGTGCCGCCAAGACTGTTGTACTGACGGCGCCGGAGATACAGCCCGTCACGAATCCGATACGCGCGGAGTCTGTGACGTGGGGGATGAACGGAGTGGAGATCGACGGCACCGGCGACGTGCAGTTGAAGTTGGCGGGTGAGGATTCCCCGCGGAACGCCAACGCGATCTTCTCCTTCTTGGTGACTTGCTGACGGACGACTGTCCGTCCGTCTCGCTCGGGCCCGAGGTGTTGAGACATCTCGGGCCCGAGCTGTATCTGAACCGTCCACGTGGCTGGCAGGAAGCGGCAACCGCTCTGCGTCATGGTCCAGTTCGCAGGGGGTAGAGCGGGTCGGCCGGCTCCCGTAGAGCGTCCCTCGTGAGGCGAGTCGACAAGATTCTCAGCAATTCGAGCAAGACTCCCTGGAGTCGGGAGCGGGTTTCGCATGTTTTCGCAGGTCAGCGGCAGTATGATTGCTTCGCAGCCTGCTAAAAAACCGCGGATTCTGTTAATTCTCGCTGCATCTCAAGTAGTCGTGACCTGGGGTTTTGTGGCGGAACAGGGATGTATTTCAAGTAACGTCCCGTTTTGATGGTGCGAGCAGCGCTAATGACAGTTAGCGCCAACACTGATGCGATGACCAGGAATGTGGCGATCACCGACTTTGAGGCGGTCCGCCTATCCGCACGCCGAGGGAATCCGGTCATTTCGGGCGTCAGGTGACCGACGCCGACGGGTGCTGAATCCCCCCTCGCCACGGCCCATTGCGACTCATCGACCCGCTGCGGAAACCCCAAGATGAGGGTTCGGCCACCTCATGGCGCAACCCGTTATGTCACGTGACGTAACGGGCCGGTGAGGCCGCCCAACTACCCGCCCGACCAGGACATTCCCCTCCGCCAGCCAACGCCCAGCGGCAACTGAAACACCCCGAACATCGGCCCGACAGGATCCCAACGACCTGATCGCCAGACGCTTGGAGCCGCCGATGACCTACCGCAACCGCCCCTCCCGCATCGCCGTCGCAACGCTGCTCGCCGCCCACCACCACATTGACCCTCGCCGCCTGCACCCCCACCAGCGACAATGCCCCGAAAGTCACCCGAATCGGAGGCGACCCCAAGACCTAATGGGAGCTACCGACCCCCACGACTGTGGCAAGGTTCGGTGTAGGTAGCGACCGGCGGGATAACACTCTCAAGACCAGGCGTGGCCCGTCCCCGAGCAGTCGGGCTGATGCCTGAACTCAGACCGTGTACCCGCCGGTCGTGAGGGAAGCGGTGATCGCTGATGGGATGACGTACCCCGATGCCGTGCGTGTCGGTGAGTACTCGAGCCATTAGGTCGCCGACGGCTTTCCTCCGCTACCGGACCGAAAAATAGTGGATAGCAGCCTGTTCGGAGGTTCACTCCATGTTGTTCATCGGCGATGACTGGGCGGAAGGCCATCACGACATCGAGGTCGAAGACGACGTCGGCCGCCGGTTGGCGCGGATACGGCTGCCGGAGGGCGTCGAGGGGCTGGCCCGATTGCACGAGGTGGTGGCCGAACATTTCGATTCTGACAGCACCGGCAGCAGTGACCTCCCCGAGGGTGCGGTCGTGGTCGGGATCGAAACCGATCGTGGGGTGTGGGTGTCGGCGCTGCTCGCCTGTGGCTATCAGGTCTATGCGATCAACCCGATGTCGGCGGCACGATATCGGGAACGGCACGGTACCTCGGGAGCCAAATCCGACGCCGGCGACGCTCACGTTCTCGCCGAGATCGTCCGGCTGGACCGGGGTCATCACCGCCAGATCGCCGGGGATTCCCCGCAGGTCGAAGCCCTGAAACTGCTTGCCCGGGCCCACCAAGGCCTGATCTGGGACCGGACCCGGCACCTGCAGCGGATGCGGTCGGCGCTTCGCGAGTACTTCCCGGCCGCATTGACCGCGTTCGACAACCTCGCCGCCCCGGACACCCTGGCATTGCTGCGCAAAGCTCCCGATCCGGATCGCGCAGCACGACTGACCACCGGGCAGATCACCGCGGAACTGGCCCGGGCGCATCGGCGCGGGGACCGCACCGCCACGGCCACCCGCATCCGCGATGCGCTGCGGGCACCGGCGCTGCGGCAACCTGCTGCGATCGAACATGCCTACGCGGTCGTCGTCGCCGGACAAGCGCGCATGCTCGAGCATCTGGCCGAGCAGATCGAGGAGCTCGAGCAGGAGGTCAAGCGCAGTTTTCGTCGGCACCCGGCCGCTGAGATCGTCCGCAGCTGTCCCGGACTGGGAGACGTGCTGGGCGCCCGGGTGCTGGCAGAATTCGGCGACGATCCGCACCGATACCGTAATGCCAAGGCCCGCAAGAACTACGCCGGGACCTCGCCGATCACCCGAGCGTCGGGAAAGAGGAAGACGGTGTCGGCGCGCTACGCCCGCAACAAGCACCTGGCCGATGCGTGTCATCAATGGGCGTTCTGCTCGATGAACACCTCGCCGGGTGCTCGGGCTTATTACGACGCGCTGCGAGCCCGGGAGGTCGGCCATCATGCCGCGCTGCGTCAGCTCGGTAACCGGCTCGTCGGGATTCTCCATGGATGTCTGAAGACCGGCACGATCTACGACGAGATCACTGCCTGGCCACACGCCCCGTCAGCAGTTGCTGCTTGACACAGATACGCCATGGGATGTCTGGGTTCGCGTCCACACCATCGAGCTCTCCGACGGAACGTCCGTCCTGTGCCTTTGGGAGCAGAGCACCGGCTATGACGCCGGCGGCCTCAGCTGCGACTGGGCGAACAAGACCACCCCCAGCGAGTAGCCACTCCCCTCCCTCAACCTCAAGGACATCTCGATGCCGCCGAACTTCCGCCTCACATACGACTACGACGACCCCGACCTGACCCCACCCTCCCCCGGGGTCGACCTGATCATGCAGGTCGGACTCGTGGAATCGCTGCCCGGAATCGGTCCCGCCACCGGCGGACAGTACATCGGAATCCCCCGCGCGATCGGTCCGCTGCACACCCGTCTCTGGAGACCCCACGACCAGGTCGAGATGACCCTCCCCAACACCGATCTGCAGCTCTGGCACGCCCCGTTCCACGTCGCTGGCCATAGCCACGGCGAGTTCAAGCTCTCGGAACGGCGCGGCTGGCACTGGCTACGGTGGACGGTCGCCGACCATGTCGCACACGACCTCCGCCAGCTCCGGACTGAAGCGGACCTCGGGGTCACTCCGGTCTACTCCGAGACGGCGAGCGATCCGCTGGTCATCGTTCCCTGTGGAGCCGCCAAAGCGCCCTTTCCCTGCCCGGCCGGAGAGCTGTACACCGGCAGCTACCACCGACTCACCCGCCGCGCCGCCGATGCCCTCACCAGCAGCGACAACATCCGCATCATCAGCGCCCTCCACGGCCTACTACCCCTGGACCAGGTCATCGCACCGTACGATCTGCGCTTCGGCCGACCGGGATCCGTCACCGCCGAGCAGCTCCAGGAGCAGGCCGATCAGCAGGGACTCCTCGGACACCCCAATGTCGTCATCCTGGCCGGACGTGACTACACCAGGCTCGCGCAGCAGGTGTGGCCACACGCCCGCACCCCACTCGCTGGCACCCGCAGCATCGGAGAACAGCAGCATCGCCTCGCACGCATGGCAATGCACCGATCGCAAGCCTTCTGATGAACTGGCTGATTTCCGCAGTGGGGTCGATACAGTGGGGCAAATCTATGGGAAGGCACGTGATGGCGTTCATTTGTGTATGCGGTGTGCGGTATCCATCAGCTAGTGCTGCTGTCGGATGCCCGCGGTGCGGTGCACGGAAGATCGTGCGTCAGCAGGTGCAAAACGCTGTGGTTCCTCCCCGTCCGCGATCCAAGCCTGGCAAGAAAAAGCAGGTAAAGCCGCTCGCGATTGGCGGTGAGTCGGTCAAGAATGCCGTTCATCTAGCGGTTCAGAGCCACATAGCCCGAATCGGACTTCCCGACAGGGAAGTTCTTGAATCCGGGTCACCAGTCAACACGGTGATGCAGCACATTGCAGACTCATGTTCGCCTGCGGAACTGGCGCGTCTACGCAATGAAGCCCTTGAGCTCCAACAGTCCTTAAGCGCTCTCATAGAACTGGAGTTCACCGAACAAGCGAAAGAGCGACGGAGAAAGAACCGCCGTAAGCCGACGCAGGTCCGTACCGTCGTTGGCGGTGGCCTCCCCGGTATGGGACATCGCGGATAGGCCGGCCATATGACAGACTCCAGATCACTCCTCCGGGCACTGTGCCTGGCCCGGTTCCAATAGGAACCGCGGTCCCACCGAGGCGTCGGTGCTCCTCGGTAGGCTCCCTCCAGACAGGAGAGGAGCGGCGTTGACCACAGAGCACTTGCTGGGAGAAACCATCCTTGCCGCACCGGCCCCGGTGGCCGCGGGTAACCCGGAGCTGTCCACAGCCCCCGTCCTCTCCGCTGAATCCAAAGCTCGCATCGTCGCCGTTCTCGAACAGCGCCACTCCCCCTCCACTGCCCGCAACTACCGGCAGGACTGGGAGAAGTTCACCGCCTGGTGCAGCGCCCACGGCCACATCTCGATACCGGCCCACCCCGCCGTCGTCGCCGACTACCTCACCGAATGCGCGGACCTGCGTACCGAGACCGGCGAGCGCGCCTACTCGATGAACACCCTCGCCCGGTGGGTCGCCTCGATCAACTACTGGCACCGCGCCGTCGACCACCGCGCACCCGGCGAATACCAGCTCGTCAAGGACACCATCTCCGGTCTGCGCCGTACCTACGCCGCGGCCGGCGACCGTCCCGTCAAACGCGTCGCGCCGCTCGAGCTCGCCGAGATCGAGCACATCGTCACGACTCTCCGCGGCGAGGCCAAGACCTGGCAATCCCGAACGCGCGAGCGCCGCGACTCCGCACTGCTCCTCCTTGGGTTCCTCGGTGCGTTCCGCCGGTCAGAGCTGTCCGACCTGCAGATCCGCGACGTCACCATCCACTCCAGCGATGGCCTCCACATGCGGGTCCGCCGCTCGAAGACCGACCAAACCGGCCACGGCCTGATCAAGGCCGCCCCTGTCGCCCTCACCCACACCGTGTGCGGCCCCTGCGCCTACCGCCGCTGGCTCGACGTGATCGCCGCCCACCAAGCTGCCGGCCGACCCGGCATCATCCGACTGCTCCGCACCGACGACGAGCCAACCGGTCACGTCTGCCATCTCCCCCACCCCCAGCTCACCGACATCGACGTGCCGGTGTTCCGGCCGATCCGCGTCAACGGCAACCTCGGCGACACCGCACTGTCCGGGCAGGCCATCCACGCCGTCTACCGCAGGGCAGCCCACGCCGGCGGCTTCTCCCCCGCGAAGATCGCCCAACTCGGCGGCCACTCCGTCCGCGCCGGGTTCGTCACCGAAGCACTCCGCAACGGCGCACAACCCCACGAAATCCAGCGGCAGACCGGGCACGCCTCCCCCACCACCGTCGGGATCTACGCCCGCGAGCACAACCCGCTGACGGGCAACGCTGTCACCCGTTTCGCTCGCTGACCGAAAGTTGTTCGCGAGCTGCTCGACGCGGACCAGCACCGATCAGATACGAACGGCGGCGGCCTGCCCGTTGTCTCGGGACAGCCCACCGCCGTTTCGCTATTCGGTCTTACCGGCTGCGGCTATGTCCCGTACGCCAGGGCCGCGACTGCTACGGCCGCCGCCACCGGGGAGAGGAACAGCAGCGGGAACTCCTCGGCGATCCGCAGCCGGATGACGCCGCGGTACGAGGCGAACGCAATCCCGAACACGACGATCGCGGCGATCAGCAGCAGCCACCACACCGGGTCAAACGCGCCGACCAGGTCGGGGACAAACGGCGGCGCCTCCGGCTTGACCTCGGGAATCTGAGCGAACGCAGGGGGGACGGACACGAAGCCTCCTATGTGGTGCGGATCGCTCGATCGGGGTGCCGAGCGTGAACCGAGAATCTCCCATCGGGCACCGACGTGTTTCACCGTCACAGGCAGGGATCAGTGAGTGCGTCACTGTCTGTGGCACCACCACCAGGCGGCACGACCACCAGGCGGCACTCCCTGGCTCGATGTTCGCGTAAGTGATGTCCTCGGGGAGATATGGCGCCCCACCACTCCAGCGCCCCCAGACCGGCTACGCCTCCCCGCCACCGTCGAGATCTTCGCCCGCGAGCACAACCTGCTAACCGGCAATGGCGTCACCATCAACACTGTCGGAGCGGTGGGGCGACTCCTGCCGGGAAGAAGTCGAGGCGGATCGCTTCCGACCGCGGTACCTCGTGTGAATCGATGATGCTCCGTGCACAGGCAGGGTCGCATGACTATGCGAATACTCGAATTGTTCGCTGCCTTCCTCGCACACCGGTGCTCGAGACCAGCCGGCGTCCACCAAGTCTCGAACTCAACCGCGCACGCTTTCCCCGCATATCCCCGGCGCTTCACCACAGACCAGGGACGATCAGCGCAGGTGGAGACCCATCACCACATCGACATCTGCTGGTCATCGACCGAACGGCGCCGCCGCGATCGGTTGTCCGACGTCCCTTCCACCGGCTGGTCCGTTGACCACCTCGTCCTCGCCGGACTTGCACCGATCCCGGTCGCGTCGCCGATCTGCTCCCACGTCATCCCAACGCGCAGCGCGCGCTGCACGTCCAGCACCGGATCGACACCGGCGCGATGTGCGATCGCGATCCGCGTCAGCAGCCGCGCCTCGCTGTCGTCCCGTAGTTGGTCTGCCGAGTGGGCGCGGGCAGGGCCGATCGCGCTGTCCACGACTCGGTCGAGCAGCACGTCGACCTTCTCCGCGAACAGGTCAGCGGCGTCAGCGAGTCGCTCGCGGTCGACCCAGGGCTCACCCATGTCGGCAGTGTAAGCAGTGGAAACGGCCCCTCGCATGCGATAACGACCGAGGACAACCGGCGGCTATCCGAGGAGGAAGCTGCGCGCAGTCTCCAACGTTGGCTCGACGACATCCATCGCGTAGACGTTCCGGTGCGAGCTGCCCCAGTTGTACGGGGCGTGAGCGGCGGGGTGACTGAAGTTCGCGATCGCGGTGGCGACGCCGGCGAACTCGGCGTACTCGAGCTGCTCGTTCGCCGGATCGATCCGCTCAACATGCTTGAGGTGCGGCGCGATCAGCGACCGAAGTGCCTTGCTCTGCAGGATCACCATGGTGGGCTCGAGGATCCGGATCGTCGCCGCAAGGTGCGGGAGGCATGCCCGGTCCATCGCCGGCACCTGCGCGGCCTGAAATCGGCGGCCCTTCGCCGAGTCGACCGGCCGCACCGCCGAGCACAATCGCTTGTTCACCAGGGCATAGCACTGCATGACGTGCTGCGGCACCGGGTCATTCGCCAGCGGCAACAACTCCCCAGCACGGTCATCGCCCAGGCCGCGGCCGAACGCGGCGCGCAGTGCGCTGGTGGTGCCGAGCATGTGTGCATGGCGGGCGCCGAACCTCATCCCGATCGCTTCGTCCTGTTGCAGTCGCCGCGTCTCGAGGGAGATGTGCCGGTCCGGGCGCCCCATCTCCATGCCCAGCACCAGCACTCGCAGGGGGACGCCGTCTTCGAATAGGTCGTAGTGCAGGCCCACGTGAGAGAGCTGTCCTTCGTAGAAGTCGGCAGCCTTCTTCGCGGCCGCACTGCCACAGCTGGCACTGGATCGGCAGACGAAACCGCCCGCACCGAACACCGACCTGGACATGTACTCGTCGAGCTCAGCGATCCGCTGACGGGTCCGCACCGGGTCACTCGTGAACTGAGCCATCTGCGCAACCTACCGGCGGCCGCCCAGCACCCAGCCCGACTCACGGATTGCCGTGCTGAAACACCTGGACCGGCCCACTCCTACGTTTGCCCCAGACCAGCACCGACGACCAGGAGAACACCATGACGACCCACTCCGACAGCCCCGCCACCGTCGCGCACATCGAGATTGCGCCAGGCGAGCTCACCCACATCACCGGCGCCGTGATCGTCGGCGCCCACGACGGCCACGTCCGCGTCACCGGCACCGTCGAACTGTCGGACGTCATGCCCAGAATGGTCAGCGTCGAGACCGAGGCCGGAACCCTCTACCTCGACCAGGATTTGCCGGTCACGATCGTCAACCCGACCCTCCAGTCGAGCGAGGACCGCGACGACATCGAGGGCCTGGCTCACACCGTCGGCCTGCTCAAGGCGTCTTGACCCCCACGACCAGCACATCGACTCGCCCCGGAAGGAAACAAGGACCGCAGTGACCACTACCGCTCACATCAACGAGGCCGTCTACATCGACCCGCGCGCCGGGAACGACAAGTTCTACCGGACCTTCACCTTCGGCTCCGCATGGGTTTCCCAGTACGGCCGAAACGGCACCCTGGGCACCTTCACCAAGATCGTCGAGACCGCCAGCCCCGAGGCGGCAGTGAAGGCCGCCGCCGCCAAGTTCGCCGGCAAGGTGAAGAAGGGCTACGAGCCCGTGCGCTCGGGTGGCGTCGAAACCAGCACCGTCATCACCGCGGACAACCTCGCGGTGCTCGATACGCTCGTGGAGAGTCTGCAGAAGGGCGACGCCGTCGGCATCGTCACCGAGCCGGTCGCCGCCGTCGAGATGGATACCCGTCGTGAAGACTTCACCGCTGCCGCTGTCGAGGCACTGACCGCCACCTCGTTCCTCGGGGAGCCCGCGGTCGCCGAGGACACCATGCCCTCGCTGCCGGTGCGACCGATGCTCGCCTCCGTGCAGCCCGCCGAGATCGTGGCGGACGCGATGGACTCCGACGACTGGTGCGCCCAGTTCAAGTACGACGGCGACCGCGTCGTCATCGAAATCGACAACGGCGAGATTCGCGTCCTCAACCGCCAGGGGCAGGCGAAGGTCCGCAACGTCGGACCGTCGCACCTGCATCCGTTCAGCGCCTTGCACTCCGGGCGCTGGGTTTTCGACGGTGAGGTAGTGGGACGCACCCTGGTGCTCTTTGACCTCATCGTCGCCACCGACGGCATCAACACCTGGGCGCGCGAGTCCATGGGGTTCCCGGTCCGCCACCACACGCTCACCATTCTCACCGAGGTGTTGGGCATCCCCGCCGTCGACAAGGCCACGGAGGGCAGCCCGGTGGTGCTCGCGCCCGTCGCGGTGACCGCGCAGCACAAGGCTGACATGCTCGAATCCGCTGTGGCCGAGCAGCGCGAAGGCATCATCCTGCGCCACTACTGCGGGACATACGAGTCCGGTCGCCGCTCGACCATGCTGGTCAAGCACAAGCTCATCAAGGACGTCGACGTCGTCGTCACCGCCCTGCACCCGGTGAAGGACTCCGCGGAGCTCGCCGTCCACGACGCCGAGGGGAACCTCGTCCAGGTCGGTACCGCGTCCACCATCGGCAAGGGCGCAGTCGAGGTCGGTCAGGTCTGGGTGGTGACGTTCCTGTACGTCGCCAACCCCGAGCACCCGCGGATGGTTCAGCCGCGCCTGATCCGCCAGCGCCACGACAAGGCCCCCACGGAGTGCCTGCTCGACCAGTTCGCCGACGCAGGCACCAACAAGGCCGTCTGACCAGCACCCGATCGGCGTCAGAAGCCCCCGACACCACCCGGTGCCGGGGGCTTCCTGGTGCTGGCGGGGTGCGCGCCCCCCTCAGCGAACCGGCCGCAGCTGCCCGATCTCGGCCCGCCGAGTCCCGTCCGGATCGGCCACCATGAGGTAGCGAGGTGACCAGCGCAGACACGGTCGGCCGCTCAAAGTGTCCTGACACCCCGCACGACCTGCGCATCGGCCCGTCCCCTGGCATTCCGCGGGAGGCGGGCCGACCCGGTGCTCACCCTGGCTAGCCTTCCCAGGTGACCGACGCACCCATCCTCATGCCGGACCAGGGCGATGCGAGCATGACGCCATGACGAGCTCCTACCCCCTCGGCGACCTCGTGCCGGCCATCGCGATCGGCGCGCGGTACAGGTACGACTGGCAGCTGTTCGCGGACTGGTGCACCGCCGTCGAGGCGTCCGCATTGCCGGCGGATCCGCTGACGATCGCGCTGTTCCTTGACGAACACCCCGCCGCCACGAGCACTCACCGCCGCCGCGTGACCGCGATCAACACCGTCCACACCCGTTGCGGCTACCCCGCTCCAGGGACCGCTCAGGCACTGCGGGAACGCTTGACCCGCCGGACCCGGCCCCGCCCGGACCTGCGGGACGCTGCCACCGACGTGATTCGGCGGCTGCCCACCTCAGGTTGGCCCGGAGGTCTCTTCGGCCGACGCGACGCCCTCCTGCTCACCCTGACCTGCCGCATGGGCCTCTCGCCCATCCAGGTCGGACGCCTCCAACGCAGCGACATCACGTTCGACGGCCGCACCCTCCGCATCCCCAGCCACGGCATCTTCATCCCCCACGACCCCCACGAATCACCCCGCACCGAACAGGTCGCCGTGTACCTGCGGTGGGCCAGACTGCAGGCCTTCACCGACCGCACCCCCTCCAACCGGTGGCTCGGCGAGTCCCTCACCAACGCCACCCCGGTCACCGACGACTCCGTTACCGGCCTCCAACTGCTCCCAGCAATCCGGCACAACGGACCGCTGCTGCCCTCGTTCGACAAATGGGGCCACGCCAGTCTGAGCCGCGTCGGCCTGTCCCGCCGCGCCATCACCCGCATCCTCACCGCGCACCTGAGCGGCACCACCAGCACTCGGGAACAACGGGAGGTGAAGTTCTTCGACGACGGCTGGGCCGACGCCGTCGAGGACGTCGTCGAAACCATCAGCGAAGACGAGAAGGACAGCACCGAGCCTGTCGAGCCCCCAGAGTTGTCCAGCGAGGAGCTCGCGGCACGCTACGAAGCAGGTCTCGCCGCGCGCCGCGGCACCGCGAAAGCGATGGCAGACCTTGAGCCGGCCTTCGAAGAGCTCGACGACCGCACCGACGAACTCCTTGCTCGCATTCAAGACCTCCTCGAAGTCGTCGAAGGATCCCCGCCCCGAGCTTGAGGTAGTCCCGGCTCTGTCGGGGTAAGGCCGTACGCTCGGCCCTCTCCGATGGAAGGGGAACCGTCGCCGTGCTTGGCATTACCGCTGAATCAGCGCCTGTTGTTTCTGCCGCTGCGACCGTAGGCGGAGCGATAGCGACGTCGTTATCGGTTGCCGTCGCCGCGTTCCTCGGTGTGCGATCGCTACGCGCGCAGGCCGCTGACAGTCACGCTCGATCGCGTCCGATGGTCGGCGCTGCCCTGACGCTCAACCCCCACCCCACGAGTCAAAGCGCGGATCTAGAGGTGCGGAACTACGGCCAGACCGTCGCCTACGACGTCACGGTGACCTTCGACCCGCCGCTTGCCGATACCGGCACGCGATCCGGCCAGCCGAGCCTCGTGCCGTTCTTAATACAGCGTTACGACCAGACCATCCCAAACCTGATGCCCGGCACGATGCTGAAAAATACGTGGTACATCCTGCACGAGGAAGCGGCCGGCGAATCGGTGAACGACGAGCCGATCGCCGATCGCGTGGTTGCGACCATCGAGTACTTCGACGCCCCGAACACCCCTGGAGACGGTGGTCGGCGCCGCCGTCGTAGCCGATTCGAGGATCGTTTCGTCCTCGACATTACGACGCTCTACGGCGAGGCCCGCACGATGCACTCCGACGACCACCTCGGTCTGCACAAGCGATCCACACAGACGTTGGAGGCGATGCGACGGGATCTGTCGACTATCGCGAGCAGCGCGAAGAAGGTCGCACTCGGCGACCTCAGCGAGAGCCGATAACGCTTGACCTGGACTGTCGTGTCCAGTCCGAGGTTAGGAACCGCCACCGCGGAGCCTCGACCGATCCGGACTGGAGAAGGCGGTTTCTAACCTCTGCGGGCATGAGGGAGAAGCGGTTCGAGACGGGTCTGTCGCACCTTCGTACCTACGTCGAACAGCACGGTGACGGGCACGTGCCCCGGTCCTGGGTGTGCCCGGACTGCGGGTTCGCTCTGGGTAGCTGGGTTGCCCATAAGCGGGCCGCGATCCGCGCCGGCAACACCTCGCTGGGTCCGGAACGGATCGCTCAGCTCCACGCCGTCGGCTTCGAGACCACGAGCCCTCGCGGTGTACGCGGCCCCACCTCACTGCACCAGCAGCAGTGGGATCACGGACTGAACCATCTGCGGGCGTACGTCGCCACCCATGGCAACGCCGATGTCCCCCGCCGCCACGTCACCGAGGATGGCTTCGCCCTCGGCATGTGGGTGCAGTCGCGCCGCAAGGAACTGCGAGCCGGGAAGCTCACCGCCTCGGACCGCCTGGAGGCACTGTCCAAGCTCGGGTTCATGGAGCACTCTGACCGCCGCGGAGGGTTCGCCGCACCCGGCCGGAATACCGCCGCTGAAACAGGTGGAGAAGCGGTAGGCAATTATGGAGACACGTCGAGGCAGAACTTGGCGTAACAGACAACGGCACTGTTTTCCTCCCCTCGAAACAGTGCCCCGCCGGTCACCGCGCTCCTCCCCTCACCGCGGTGACCAACACGGCCCGGGCTCGCGTCTCCCTCTCCTCGACGCGAGCCCGGGCCGCACTCATCTCGACGCTCGGAGGGGCCGCTTCCCCTACTTGGCGCCTGGCTGATAGACCCGGGCAAGCACCAGCCCCAGCACAGACAGCGCAAGGAATCCAAGCCACACCGGGGCGGCGGACGGGACCGTCAAGACAGAAATGAACAGCCCGCAGATCGACACAACCAGCAGGCTCGACCACACCACCGTGCGGACCGTAACCATGAACGCGGCCCTTGCGGCACGAGCCGCGCGGACCTGATCGATACCCGCCGCGAAGTCCTTCGCGTGCTGGTTGAGAGGGAACAAATTGCCGTCGGAGGTATAGGCGAACAAGCCGATCCCGTGCTCGTCTGCGTACTCGACGGCGTCCTGCGTGTACGGCGAAGGGGACAGCAGCTCCGCGAAGAACAGCATGTCCTTGGAATGTTCTGCGCCCCGCGCCCCGTACAGGCGTTGCAGATCCGGCCGCCCCACCTTCGAGTGCATCCACTTCACTTGAGCGACTGCACGGCGGGCAACGACGTCGACGCCCCCGTCAGCGCCGCGCCCGGTCACCCTCGCATCCGGGAAGCCCATATCCCTCATCTGTGACGCCGCGAACTGCTCGGCGTCCTCTGGAGTGGTGATGTATCGGGACCGAGAATCCATGGCGCGACCTCCGGATCTGCCGACACTGTAGCCACTCGTAGCACGCATTCAGGTCAGATCAGGAGCCCAAACTCTGCAGGCGTTGCAGCGTTCGCGGACGCATCAACCACTCCTCGAACTCCAACGCAGAGTCATCCCGCTCCCACACCTGCAGCCACTGCCGCCACACCCGATACGAGCACCGCAGCGACGGCGGCAGCGTCTTCTGCGACAGCGCGTACCGCACCCCGTCATCACGGCCCTGCGCCGGCCGCACCACCATCGGCCGACCCTTCACAGACCAGTCCGGAGCCTGTCCGGACTCAAGGAAACCAAGGTCCGCGAGCAACCCGTCATCCCACCCGCCGACACTGCGCCGACCCTCCAACTGCATCTGCACATCCGGGGTGACCTCCCACAGCACCTGCGCGATATGACCGGCCTCGATCGACATCTTGTAGCCCCGCAGCACCTGCAGCATCCGCCACCGCTCCTTGTGCGTGATCTCCATTTCCACGGCCACAATCCGCCCACCGACAATCGCCGTGAAGTCCGGCCAATGCAGCTCCCCCGCCACCCCGACCGGCACCCCGAACCACCGCGCACGCCCCGCCCCATCCATTGTCGGCGAGACCGCCATTCCGAACTCATCCGCCGCCGACGACCCCGCCACCGCCACACCCACGAACCGTGCGAACGCCTCCGCCGCCTGCCCACTGTCATTCGCGCGTTCCACCGCCCGTATCTGCCGCTCGGACACCACCGGCACCCCACGGGCACGCATCCGCAGCGCCGCCTCCGCCACCAACAACCGGTGCAGCATCCGCTCCTCCGACGGCACCAACGCCCGCAGCTCCGGGAACCCCGGGGCCGCCGCGGCCGCCATCCCCGCCGCCGTCGGATACAACACCGTCCCCGCCCACCGAAGGTTGTCGGACCGCTCCAACAGCCCTGCCTCCCGCATGTACTGCACCCGCTTGCGCGCCGTCTCCCACACCCCGCCATAAAAGTGTTCGGCGGCGTGCCGAAGCGTGATCGCACCGAACGCACCGGCGAACTCCAACAACTGCTCATCCCCCGGCGTCCGACGCCACCCGTGCCGCCGCACCGTCCCCGACGACATCCCCTGATTCCCCCGCCGCGCCGCCGCCGCCCGCCGCTTCCGCGTCATCGGAACCCGGTACCCCGCCCCCAAATCAGACGCCTTCTCCACGTACTCCGGCACCAACACCACTCCTCACATCACGTCCAACGCGCCAGCCCCAGACCCCGCAGCCACACCAGCCACAAGGCCCCCACCAACGCGCCCCCCACCCGGGGGCTTACCGCGCACACCCCATCACCCGCCTTCTCCACCTGAAACACCTGCGAAAAGCCCCCACCCCACCCCCGCCGACCACCGCCACTCACCTCCACCCGGGGGTGTCGCGGGTTCCACTGGTCTCGTGCCTCGCCGGTGGTGCCCCTGCTGCCCCCTCTTGGGGTGTCGGTGCCCGCGCGGTGCGTGGGGGTCACCCCTTTTGGGCGGCCTTGGTGTGAACCCCTTGGTTCCTCGCTCGCTCGGAACGCTGCGTGGTTCACGGGCCGCCCAGGGGTGAGGACCCCCTCGCATCGCGTGGGTGTGTGGTGGTCGCCTTGGACGAGGGGTGTTGCCCCCGGGGCAGCGCGGGTTGCCCTTGTCGGATCAACCTGCTGCGGCGGCCGCGCAGGGGTGGTGACTGTCGGGTTCGCGCCGGAGGCGCTGCCGGGCACGGCCGCGGGGTGTTCACCCCGGTTGGTGGCTTCTGGGTGGTTGCGGTGATCGCCGTCCTGCCGGGTGGGCCTCCGGCCCGAACGTGCGCACCTCACCGGAGGCGCCGTCCCCGACTGGGGTTGTTGCGGCGGTGGCGTAGGTCTTCCCTCGGGCCGCCCCGTGTGGGTGACAGTCGGGTCGTCGGGCTGCCCCCCCGGGGTGGACGCCGAGTCATCCCGACGGGCAACCCGCGAGGGGCGGGTCGCACGCGTCGAACGCTCGGACCGCCGGCCAACCACGATCTGAGCGGAGCGAACCCGCCGCTAAACCACACACCCACCCGGCCACCGCGAGGCCACCCCTCCCGACCCGGCACACGAGGATGTGCCGCCGAAATCAGGAACCCCGCCCCGTCACCAACGGCGCGTTGCAGCGACCGCGCCAAACCCCCTGGAACTCCGTCGACCCGCCCGGTGCTGTGTCGACCCGAAGTGACCTCACGGGTCAGCACAGGGCCAACCCCGCCACGGGCCAACCATCCACGTCGCACGCCACCCACACCGCAGGCCCACAAGCCACCCCCGAAGCCGACCCCCGCCCCACCCACAGCCCACAACGATCCGGCCGGAGGCCACCCCCGGTCACCCCACCAGCCCGGCACACGAGGATGTGCCGCCGAAATCAGGAACCCCACCCCGTCACCAACGGCGCGTTGCAGCGACCGCGCCGAACGACACCCACCGACCCGTGCGGCACCGAAGGCGCACCGCCCCCGGGAACGAACCACCCACCAACACCGCGCAGGTCAACCCCCGGCCCCTACCGGCGGCCGGGAGCCTGGGGAACCGGCGCCCTCAACCCAGCCCGACGGGCTGGGTTGCCCGGCCACCCTCCGGGTGACCGGGCCGGGCACCGGCACCCCAGGACGAACACCCCCAACGACGACGACCCTTCGCCCCGGGACACCCACACACCCCGGCCACCACCGGCAGGCGCCCACCCCACCCACCACAGGTGGCTGGGTTTTGGGCGCGCGGTGCGGGCGTGGGCGGTGGGGTGTGTGGTTCGGGCACCCGGGCGGTGTGTCTATGTATTGTGGACGTAGACATAGTTTCGGGAGTCGAGAAGGCGGTGCTGTCCGTGAACGCGGTGGTCACAGACTCGGTGCGGGAGCAGGCTGCAGCCTTGGATGCGTTGCGTAGCGCTCATGCCCGCGAGAGCGACGAGCGTGGCCGGCTCGCGATGGCCACCGCGGTGACCGGTGCCGCGTTGGTGCGGGCTCGGGAGATGGACGTGCCGTGGCGGCAGTGCCAGGAGGCTCTCGGCGGGATCAACCGGGCCGCTGCGAACGTGCGGTGGAAGAACGCGCGGCAGCGAGCCGCCACCGGGGTGGATGCGGACTCCTCCCCCGATGCGCTGTCCGAGTTCGCGGACCGCTGGGGTGGCGACCGTCCGCTGCGTGAGCTCCAGGCCCTCGAGGTCGCTGCAGAGTGCGGTGCCCGCCAGGCCGGCGAAGTGGAGCGAGCGGCGTGTGAGGCGGAGCCGGGCCGCCGGGACTACGAGATCGACGACCTCGTCGGTCGCACGGTCGAGGATGCGGTCGAGGCCGGGCGCCTGGCGCTGGTACGCGCGGCTCGCAGCGGTCCGGTCCCCACGCTTGAGGCATGGCGGATCGTGTCGGAAGCAGCTGCAGCGTTCCGCCCGCTGTGGCGGCACACCGACCGGTGAGCAGCCCGGGGGCGCGTTGACACGCCGACGGGCCGGTGGCGGGTTCGCCGGTGGTCACCGCGTGTTCCCCGTACGCTGAGATCGGTCACGCCGCCCTCCGTGGTGGTAGCGGAATCCGATCGATCGAGGAATCCGACCGCTGTCCGCCCGCGTGGACATCGGTCGCGGGGTTGTCGTCCACGTGCCTCTGGTGGTCGCATGGACGCGAGCGTGACGACGGGGCCGGCTCCTTTTCGAGGAGCCGGCCCCGAGGCGTTTCCGGACCCGACGCGGGTGTCTCCCCCGCCGCCTTGTGTCTCCCCGGGAGACCGCTGTCCAGCCAGGTCGCAGGGCATCGCCGACGGTATGTCCCGTCGTCGGACTCTCGGGTCTGCAACAGGCGGTGAACCGGCTCGGTCCACTCGTGGCCATGAGCACTCGAACAGGCACCAGCGACCTCGCCTTCGCGTTCGCGGCCGCACCGCTTCCGACAGTTCTCGGGATCGGCGCGCTTGCGCTCCTCGGTCTCCTCGCGCTGGGTGTCGCGCTGCACCAGCCGCGGTACGCGAACCTCGGCGCTCGAAGCTGCCTCTGGCGCCCGCTGACGGGCTCCGCCGCAGTCCTCGCCGCCACCGTGGCGGTCGCGTACTGGCTGTTCCCGTGAGAGCTTCCCGCTCCCGCCTGAGCGGAGGGCTCGACGAGGCTCACCTGCTCTCGCCGGACCCCGGTCGGCGAGGGGTGTCTCCTCGGCTCGGTCGTGTGGCCTCCGAGACCGCTGTTCGGCCCGCAGGCGGCCCGGAGGACGCGAAACGCGGCACGCCCTCTGAGCGCTCCGCTCCCCCTTTCCGGCACAGGAACCCCAGATTGGCTTTTTCGTCCGCGAGCGTGGCTCTCAGGCGGCAAAACGGGGGTCTCCCGTTCGCGTTCGGGACCCCAGATCTCCGATCGACCCAGAAACGCGTCAGCGAGCCGCTGACGCGTCGAGGACGCAAATCGGGCCCCCGGGTCCGTCCGACGCCGTTTCGGGCGCCAGCGGGCCGCGCAGGCATCCGCAGGCCCCATCCGGCGCAGCCTGCCAGCCGACCAATCGCGGCCAAGACGATTCGACGCCACCCGAGCCGCCCCGGTCGCCGACCTCGGGCCCGACGAGTCGCCCGTCGCCCGTGCCGCACGACTCCTCCGCGCCGCACGACTCCCCCGCTCCACACGACTCCCATGAGCCGTGCATCGCAGGGGAAACCCCCGCGCCGCACGAAACCAGGGTGACCCCTGGGATACACGCAACACGCCAGACACGCGATACACGCAATACCCGGGTAATACACGAAACACGCGACACCCAATGGGTACGAGACCGGCACGAATGCAGGGATACGCCCGAAACACGAGAACCGAGCGCCACACGTGGGCCACGCGCAAAACGCGAAACACGGGATACACACGAAACCCGCGCACTCCCCAAATCGCGCGAACTACCCGACACCCAAGACACACACGCCACACGCCAGAACCCGGTATCCCACGACACACGAGATACCCGCTCAACCCGAGTACGCCGGGCCGCACTGGAAATGCGCGACACCCGCGATACCCGCCTACAACTCCCCTCCCCCGCCCCACCCGGATCCCGCGAAACACGCGCCCCCCGCCATTGCCCGGACTCCCCCGAGACCCGTGACACCCGCTTCACCCGCGCACGCCCGGACTCCCCAGCTCCACTCGACTCCCGCGATACCCGACAACACCGGCTCTCACTGGAGACGCGCGAGACCCGCGATACCCGTCCGCACCCCCGATCCCCCGCCCCACCCGACTCGCGCGATACCCGTCTACACCCCGACTCCCTAGGCCCACCCGACTCCCGCGATACCCCTGAAGCCCGCGACTCCCGCGAGTCACATAACTCCCCCACTCCCATGACCCCCGCGAGACCCCACCAACACAAGACACCCGCGAAACCCCAAGTACCCGCGAACCCCATGTGACACGCGATTCCCCCGATGCACGCGTTCCGTGCAATACCCGGGCAATAGGGGTACTGCGTGAAACACGAGAGTCACACGAAACCCCACGTCAACCGGTAAAACGGGAACAACTGGAGACACACTCAACCGGGACAACACGCGAAACGCACGACCAACGCGACACCCACGAATCACGCGGAGCCTGGAAACAGTGGGACACCCACGCCACACGCGATACCGGTGCATCCCAACACACACACGAATCGCCGGTCACCCGCTATACCCCTCGAATACGAGATACCCGGAACCCACTGGTATAGCGGAATACCCGGCCAACACGTGCCAAACCGGTCACCCAACGAACACACCTCACACGCGATACCCGAACCTGACGGGAAGAGGGGGTAACACGAGACACCCGCGTTACCCGGAGAGGGCGTGCCACCCACGAATCGTGGGTCACACGTGACCCCCGCAGTACCCGACTGACCCATGCCACACGGGTTATCCACGGCACCCTTGTCACCCGCGAAACCCGGGAGGCGAGGGCGACACGCGAGACACGAGATACACGTGGCATACCCGACACCAGTGGTATGCGTGATACCCGTGACCAGCATGGAACCAGAGAAATGGGGGAGACACTCTAAACACGCGCATCACTAGAAACCGGGGAGACACACGAGACACGCTGTCCACGCGTTACCCTTCAACCACGCGAACCTCTCCAGTCACGGGAGTCACGCGCTACCACCGGACCCTGTGACACACGCGGATCGCGTGGAGAACCCGCCACCTACGGTTCTCGCACCACATCAACCACCAGAACACGAGGAGCTGCCGTGCAGCCTACGAATCTCGTCGCCCCCTCGCGTCGACACAGCGGGGGAGGGGTCCGATGAGCCTGACCCCTGCGGAACTGAACGCCGCACTCGACAAGTCCTGCTCGATGACCTCTCAGAAGGGTGGAGTCGCCAAGACCACCACCACCGCCCAGTACGCGAAGTTCCTCGCGAACGTCGGTGTGAAGGTCCTGATCGTCGACGCCGATACCAACCGCAGCATGACGGTCCTTACCGGCACCGGGCCGACTGTCGAGGACCCCGTCTCGATCGCCGACCTGATCAAGTACCCGACCGAGCCCAGCATCGTCGCTCGCGCTGCGCACCTGGCTACCGAACCGTGGCAGCCCGACACAACCCGGCCCTGGAAGCTCGGGGGAGCGCTCGTACCCGGAGGCTCGGTTCATGTTGTGCCCTCACCGGGCGCAGCGCTGCAGGAGATCGCGGACGAGAAGCCCGCAGCCGCGCACTTGCGATTGTGGAAGGGGTTGCACGAGTCCGGACTGTCCTCGGACTACGACGTCGTGTTGATCGACTGCCCACCCTCGGTGGGGTCGACCACGGAACTCGCGATTCTCGCCTCCGGATGGGCCATCTTCCCGGCCCACCCGGAACTGCTCGGCACGGTCGGGTTCGCTGACGGCGTCCGAGCGGTCCAGCACTTCGCGGAGGCCTGGCGTCATCCGCTCGCAGTGGCAGGCGTCGTGGTCACCAAGGTCAACCGCACCACCGAGCACCGCATCGGAGTCGAAGGCACGGTCCAGTTCGTGAATGGGACCTGGCCTGACTCCGGCTTCGACGCCGACGATCCGCGGGACGCGTTCGCATCCGGGGTGTGGGCGCCGGCTATCAACGAAGCCGCGTTCGTCGCTGCTGCCAACGGTCGTGGCGAGTCCGTCGCCGACGCTCTGCCCTCGATGTTCACTGCAGCGGGGGAGCCGAAGATCAATACCGACTCGCAGTTGCGCCTGGTGTCCGCTTACATGCGGCACGCACTCAACCTTCTCGCGCTGCTCGCCCCGGAGCGGTACGAGGACACCATCGAGAAGCTCCAGAACGAACAGCTTCCTCAGGTGATGCGTGAGGTCCTGTTCGAGAGCCCGCTCAAGTTCACCGTCGAACCCGACGAAGACGACCATGTGCCGGCCGCAGACGCCGGTGGAGATGAAGGTGCGGCGGTTGCCGTGGCCGTCGCAGAAGGAGTTCAGTAATGGCGAAGATGACGTCAGGTCGACCCGATCGCTTCGGCGGCGGCACTCTGCCTCCGGCGTTCGTTAGCGCAACGGCACCGGCAGCAACGGCACCTGCAGCTGTCGAGCCCTCGCTCACTGCCGTCCCGGAGACGACGCCGGTGGCCGAGACTCCCGCACCCGCGCCGTCGGAGGTCGAGGAAGCTCCGGAACCGAAGGCCGCTCCGGAACCGACGAAGAAAAAGAGCACCACGTCGCGCAGCAAGCGGGTCGTCGAATCCACTAACAGCGAGGTCCGTCGCAAGTACGTCGAGTGGGACCAGTCGATCGAGGACGAGTTCCAGGACGGCTGCGACGACTGGTACGGCGACCGCGACCGTCGTGAGCGCAAGCGTCGCCTTGGCCGCCGTCCGTCGGACAACGCCATGGTCATCGCGTTGATGCGCCTCGGTCTCGAGACGATCGCCAAGGACCCGAAGGCCAACGATCGGCTTGAGGATCTGCTGCCGGTCGACGCACGGCGCCGCCGAAAGTCCTGAGCGCCCTACATATATAGAGAGAGAGCCGTATCCCCGGGACGACCACGTGTCTCCCGGGGATACCGCTGTCCGGGGTGGGGAGTGGTGCCCTACCACCCATACCCATCTCTGCATCGAGCTCTGCATTGAGCGAGGCCTATCTCTATAGGGCGCTGAAGGCGGGAGCGGTTGATTCCTCTAGTTGAGGTCACGCATCGGATCTGCGCAGGTCACAGCGCCGTCGAAGGTAATTTACGTGACGCGATCGAGCTCACCCGAGCCTGCGAGCAACGGTGTCGCCAAGGCATACCCGTTGAAACGGATCGATCGACGGTCGGGACTGACGATCACATTCGGCCCCCGGCCCCCATGGCCCAGGAGGCGTGAGCCTTCCATCCAGTCCCCGTTTCATCTACCCACCCGAGGAGCACGGATGGACTGTAGGGCGGTCGATTGCTTCGCGGTTTCGGCACTTCATACTCGGCCTGCAAACCGACGTTGAGCGACTCGAAGACACCATCTTCGTTGGCGGAGTAGCCCCAACCCGTCCCGCTTATAGGCGGCGGATCTCCAACGGTCTCGCAGTGCACGCTGGTCGGCACCACAACGCCTTGCCAGCCACCAGCTACTTGTACGTGCGCTCCCACCGTTTCCATGAACTCCGCCGGTGGCATCGGTAAGGCGGCAGGTTCGTCGATCGTGCCCCCGAACCTGACCTGCGGCTTCTCATGTGGAACGGCTGCGGGCGTAGGAGAGGGAATGGTCGAAGTCTGGGTGGCCGTGCTGCTGGTGGGCGGGGAGGCTACTGGTGCGGTGGTGGATGCCCAGCTCGGTGTGGCGACGGTGGATGGAGCCGACGGCGCATCGGCGGTTTCCTCCGGGGACACCGAAACCTCTGGTCCGCACGCCGCGGCCATCACCGTCAGAGCTGCCAGAGCCAGCATCCGTCGCATCGCACAGTCCAATCGGAGGTGGGGAAGGAGTCTCATTCTCACCCGGCACAGTCACCGGGGCGGTTTCTACGCTGGGTGAGAGTCGGAGCATTCGCATCGTTGGTGGAGCCGAGAGGACGCGGCCTTACGAATCTCCCCGTCTCCCCGGGAGACGCCTGTCCGCCTCCGTGGTCGCAGGAGAGAAACCCGCCGGCGGGGGACACGTGCCCGAAGGTTCGTCGAATTCCTCGTGGTCAGCGCCGGTGGAGAAGCGACATGGTCCTATGTCGCGACCACCACGCCCAACCACCCAGGAGGACCGCGATGACCGAGACGATGCCCGCGCGATGGGACCGCGCAACGGCGACCACGCTCGCCCGTCTCCGCGAGACGACCGGCCGCCCGGTGAGCTTCCTGGTGACTCAAGCGGTCCTCCACGCGACGAATGACGGAGCCAATCTGACCAATTACTTTGCCACCCCCGCCCGTGGTGACACCGTCCGCACGACCGTCACCCTGCACGGCGACGTCGCCAGCAAGCTCGACTCGATCGCCGCAGCACATCCGTCGGCAAGAGGAGTGCGCAGTAGATACGCCGTGGTTCGGGCCTGCGTGCGATGGTGGCTCGACACCGACCTCGATGACCTGTCCGCTCGCCTGGGCGGGCAGTGGCTCCGAGTGGAGGCGCGTCGTGCCTGAACCCCGTCAACTGCGGAGACCGCGCCGGACCACCAGTGGCCCCGGCTTCGTCCAGATCCCCAAGACGTTCGAGAAGCAGTGCCTGGCCGACGAACTCACCCTCGAAGAGATCGGACTGCTCACCCTCGCGAACACCCATCCCGAGACCAAACACGTCGGCGTCCTCTACCGCCCGAACGAATGGAACGACGTGTTCGGCGGAACCAGTCACGTCGGGCGACTCCTCGACAACCTGCAGGCCAAAGGAAAGCTCGCCCTCGATGGGTACTGGGTCCTCATCCGCGGCTGGATGCCCACTCGCGGGTTTCGTCAGCCGAAGTACTTCTCCTCTGGTCTGTACAGCCTTGTGCACCAAGTCGACTCACCGTTGCTCCGGATGGTGATCGGATCCGAACTCCTCGGCCTGCGACTGTGCGACCAGACGCCCGCGGACCTGGAGAAGAACCGGATGTACCAGTACGCCTCGGAGTACTGGGAGGAAATCACCGGCTGCCCTTTAATTCCCGCCAGTTCGATGACCGGCGACCTCCTGCGGCCCCCGGAGGAGATGCTCGATCACCTTGCTGTGATGCCCGGCGCGGAAACGGCATTCAAAGGCCTCACCTCGCGGTCGTGGTCCGTGATCGACGAGCCGCTGCGTGCCCCACTGCAGCGCTCACTGTTGTCCCGGTTCGGAGACAATCGGTTCGGGCATCTCAACAGCACCCGGCTCGGTTGACCGGCTCTGTCCGCTGCACCGTTGCATGAACGGCGGGCCCGCCACTGGTGGGCCCGCCGAGCTATATCCACGGCCGGTGGCTCCCAACAACTCCCGAGCGTCCGGTCAGCGCAGCCCACCACCGCCGCAGCCGCCGGCCGATTTCAAGGGAGTTGCCCATGCCTGCCACTCGTTCCGCAGAACGCACTGAGTTCCTCACCGATGTCTTCACTACCGCGATGGAAGGCGGGGTCTCGTACTGGGCATCAGTGCTCGAGTACAGGCACACCGAGTCGCCGCGGGCGGTGCTCGTTCACACCGAGGAGCTCATTCTCGATCACGAGACCATGAGCTGGGTTCCCGGTCCGGACGCGGAGGAACTTATCGTCGATCTCGATGTCGTAGCGCGAGGGATCAGTCGAATCGTCAAGGGAGAGGTCGACTACTTGCCCGAGACGCATCGCGCGCGGATCGCCGCCGCCAGCCGGGAGAACGACATGATGCCGGCGAATGGCCGACACGGTGACATCGACGCGGGGATCGCCGAGCACGTCGTGCAGGCAGCACTGTTCGGTGCGATCGTGCACGGTTGAGCATTTGGCTACGACAGGAACAAGCCCGTCCCGATCACGTCGGGGCGGGCTTCGTCGTGGGGTCGGAACTACCTTCGCAGGACGGGATTTCGAGCTGTCCACGAAAGGGCTCGGCGGGGCATTTGTCCGGTATTTCCGGTGGTGTAGGGGTGGTGTAGGTCTGCCATAGGGTATGCCGATTTCCGTCGGCCCCAATCTGGCATAGCCCTGTCATACCCAATGCCGATTCAGATAATTCGGACAGTCATGGGGTATGCCATCCGCGCGATGAACGATGGGTTCCGGAATCATCACCGCAGGTCAAGCCACACTCTCTGGAACGACGCTTGTGTGGCGTAGGGTATGCCGCCCAATCGGTCTGGCATAGGCGTGGCATAGGGGTGGCATACCCATGGCATACCGCCTATCGCGCGAATAAGAACTGAGAAATAAGAACTACTAGTGGTCACCTTGGGTAGGTGGGGGGTGTGGGGGGAGGGGCAAATTCGCGACGCACGGTCGCCACACGAACGCGACCTGCAGCCGGATCGACGCTGCGGACCCAACGAACCGTCGCCAGGCTGCAGGCCCGCTGTCCCGGCTGACGCCGAGACGCCAGATCGATCCGCCTCTCAGACGTTATGAAACCCCCGACCGGGCACAGGAACCCACCCCACACGCTTCAGGCGCCCCACGGCCCGCACAGCCGTACAAAACATCGACCGGAGAACAGCCGCCCGGCCGCCTCTCGACGCCAGCTCACCCGCGTAACCCTCTGCCCGTCCATCGGATGCGCCCCTTCCCGGGCGCCGGCCCCGCCCGCTTCCGTTCGATGCACCCTCACCGAACAGGCACACCCGGTCGCGGTCGAACCAAGGCGCCACCTCGATAGGGACACCGAAACTGCTGGACACACGACCATTTCGTCTTCCGACCGGACTGGAGAAGCGAAACCGTAGCCTTTCGCGCACCACCACGACCACCAATCGAAAGGCCCCGGTATGCCCCTCCGCGCAGCCGCGGACACCGAACTCGCCACAGTCGTCTCGGACGCGGTCGCAGCCGCCCTGCCCGCCTTCATCGACGCTGTTACCGCAGCCGTGCTGTCCGACCCTCGCCTCACCGTCCAGCAGAGCTTCATCGCCGACACACCCGCACCGGCAGGTGCCACTGCCGGGCTTCAAGCGGTGCTCGCCGCGAACCCGAAGCACCGGCCGACCGACCCGGACGCGTGGATCGCCGCGGTCGCCGAGCACTACCCGGCCGCTGCGCCGGCGCTGGAGTGGGCATGGTCCGATCAGTGCCCTACCGACTACTGGCGACGCCTCCGCGGTGCACCGAGCATCGCCAGGAGGCAAGGGCGCAGTACCCGAAGCGAACTCGACCAGCTGCTGTCCGAGCACTCTCTTGCCACCACTCGAGATCGCGCCGACCTCGTCATCGACCTCAGCGCTGCCGTCGAGACTGTGCGGGCCGCGATCGCCGAACGGCACACCGCAAAGGCGACCTACACCTGGCGGCGCAACCTTCTCGCCGCCGCGCACGTCACCGGCGGCAACCTTCATCAGGCCGTCACCGTGATCTGCTGGTGCCTGCGCTCACGGCCCCACTGGCAGCGCACCATCACCCAGGCCCCGTCGAAGTCCACCTTCGAGAAGATGCTCGGCGACTGGCGCGCCGATGGACAGGACTGGACCATCGCCGATGTCGCCGAACCCGAGATGGCTGAGCAACTGCGCGACCTCGGACGGACATGGACGCGGTACCAGAGCAAGCACGGGGGAGGGGCGTCTCCGTCGGTGCCCCGCACCGGCCGCAACCTCCACCGCGCCCTCGCAGGCGACGGCATCGAGGCGGTTCCGGCCGCCGAGCTCGGTGCGCTGATGCGGTGGTGGTTCGAGGAGGGCAATGCCCGCTTCTACATCCGGGACGCCGATTTCCCCACCCCTGACGTTGTGTCGCGCGCGCTGCTCGCGATGCGGACCTCCCGTACCGCAGGTCCGTCGAACGGCGTCGCCGCCACCAACACCGCCGCCTCGGGGGTGCGCGCCCATACCGATCTGAGCGAACTCGAGGGACTTGCATGAGCACACCCAACAGCCCCCGCCGCATCTTTGCGGTCCTCGGACAGGTCACCACGATCGAGGTGCCCTGCCGCGATTGCGGCGCTCTCGTCGCTCGTCCCGCACAGCTTCCCGGCCGCCCGGAAGGCTGGCGCGACGCTGTCCGGTGTCGGGTGCATGCCGCCGCAGCAGGCGTCGACGCCGCCTCTGCCCGCGCCGCGTCCGCCCGAGATCGCGACCGTCAGACGTGGTTCGACACTGTCCGCGCATTCGACGCGGTCGCCGGATACGAGCACGCGAGTGTCGACGAGATCGACTCGACCAAGACTGCTGCCGCATGCCGTCGCCTCATCGATACCCACACCGCGGCCGATCCGCACGGCGGTCATCGCGGTGGCATCGCGCTCATCGGACCCACCGGGATCGGCAAGACCCGCGCCATGTTCTCAGTCGTCAATGCGCTCGCCCCCGGCCGCCGCGCGCTCGTCGGCAGCGAAGACACCATCCTCGCCGTCGACGTGCCGCCGTGGGAACTCACCGCCGCGATCACCGCGCGGATCACCGGAGTCGAAGTCCTCGGCATCGACGACGTCGGAGTGTCCCTACGCCGGCCCGACGAGCGAATGCTCGCCTGGAAGGCATTGGCCGACGCAGTAGCCCGTGCCACTCACCCAGTGACAGTCGTGATCACCACGAACTTGCAGGGGTGGACGGCGTTGACCGGTTGGGTTGGCGCGCAGGCTGCATCGCGATTGTCCGGATGGATGCCGCTGGCGTCCCCGGGGTGGACCGATCGCCGCACAGGTAGAACGCATGAGCAGTGGCGCAACGACCTGCTCGCCGCCCAACGACCCGAGGAGCGAAACCGATGAGCCAGACCGGCATCGAACTCCCCGAGGCGCTCGAGATCCCGGCCCGCGGATGGCTGCGGGGCCTGTTCGATCGCAGTGCACCGGACCTTGCTGGCCAGATGGACGCCGCGGTCGCCGCGGTGCGTTCGAGTCGTCGACCCGAGTACGTGGCGGTGTTCGGAGGCAAGGGGGGAGCGGGCAAGACGACCACCTCCACCGGGATCGGGTCGATGCTCGCCGCGGTGATGCGTGACCGGGTGGCAGTTGTCGACTCCAACCCGGACAAGGGCACGCTGCGACTCAAGTTCCCGAAAGGGCAGTCCGCGCTCCCGCTGCAGCAGCTCGCCGGCCGTACCGAGGTGCTCCATAGTTACTCGGACCTGCGGCCGTATCTGCTGTCCAACGACCTCGGCCTCGACGCGCTCACCTCGACGCGGCACCGGGACACGACCTCGGACGGTCCGGTGTACGCCGAGATCCTCGACTTCCTCACCGCCGACTACCGCGTGGTCGTCGCCGACTGCGGCACCAGCGCAACGTCCGATGTGGCCCGTGAGGTCCTGGCCCGTGCCACGCAGTTGGTGGTCGTCACGCCGGCCCAGATCGACGGGTTCTACGCGCTGCTGGAGACACTCGATGAGCTGGTCGACATGCGGCGTTCCAAGCTGCTCGGCGATGCGGTGGCGGTGATCAACGGGATCCACGAGTCGACCTCGGTGGACGTCGACAAGATCCACGCTGATCTCAAGCGGCGTGTGCGGGCGGTGCGGCGGATCCCGCACGATCCGCTCTTGGCAGCAGGTGCGGCGTTCGACTTCGGCCAGCTTCAGCCGGGGACGAAGGTGGCCTACGCGGAACTGGCGGCGACGGTGACGGCCAGATTCCGGTAGCCGGCCGCGTCGTCGGCGCTGCAACAGTGTCGGTCCCGGTGGGCAGGGTTTGTGATGCGTGAGCGATTCGCCACGTGAAGTCGTGGGGAGGTGTCCCTATGTTGATGTCAACCGCTCGGGGATGCCACTGGAGTGCGGTCCGGTAGGGGCTGGAATAGTCGACGTGCATGGAATCCGTTGTGACGCTGTCGGGTGGGGACGCGGGTGAGCTGCTGACGTTGCAGCGGGCTGCGTATGTGACTGAGGCTCAGGCCCACGATGACGTGAACCTTCCCCCGTTGATGCAGTCCTTCGCCGAGTTGGTGAGCGAGCTGACGCAGCCCGACGTTCTCGCGTTCGGGTTGCGCGACGACTCCCGGCGTCTCGTCGCCGCCGTGCGCGTGTATCTCTCTCTGACGGAGCTTCACATCGCCGAGTTGGGACGGCTGGTCGTGGCCCCGGACATGCAGGGCCGGGGCCGGGGCAGTCGACTGCTCGAACTGGTGGAAGAGCGACTACCTGAGCAGATCACTGATCTGCAGTTGTTCACGGGTGAGCGCAGCCTCGGCAACCTGCGGCTCTACTCTCGGTTCGGTTATCAGGAAACGCACCGAACTCCGACTCCAGGCGGCTATGCGCTGGTCCATCTGGCGAAGCGAGTGCGTTAGCACGCCTGCTGGGCGTGATCACGCCGCGTCTGCGGTTGGTGGCTGGTAGAAGGTCTTGTTCTTGAGCATCGCGTGCAGGACGTCGCAGCGGCGTCGGGCGAGGCAGATCAGGGCGGCGTTGTGTCTCTTGCCCTCGGCGCGTTTGCGGTCGTAGTAGGCGCGGCTGGTCGGGTCGTGCAGGGCCGCGAACGCGGACAGGAACAGGGCGCGTTTGAGTTTCCGGTTGCCCGAGCGGGCCGGGTGCTCGCCGCGGATCGAGGTGCCGGAGCGGTGGGTGACCGGGGCGATGCCGGCGTAGGCGGCGAGGTGCCCGGCTGTGGCGAAGTCCGAGCCGTCACCGATCTCGATGAGAATGCGTGCTGCGGTCCTGACTCCGATGCCGGGCATCGAGGTCAGGACCTGGGAAAGAGGGTGCTCGTCGAGAATCCTCTCGACGTCGTCACCGATGGTTCTGCGTTGTTGCAGCACCTCTTTGAGCGAGTCGGCGAGTTTCGGCAGCACGATCTCGGCGGCCTTGCTGCCGGGAACCGTCACGGTCTGCGCGTCCAGGGCGGCGAAGATTTCCTCGGCCAGGCGGGCGCCCATCCGCGGTGCGTGTTTGACCGCGAGGGTGGTGATTCGGCGTTTGCCGGCCTGTCGGATCCCGGCCGGTCCGCCATAGCGGGACAGGATCTCGAGGACAGCCAGATGGTTGATCCGAGGTCCCAGTACTCGTTCGAGGGCAGGGTGGATGCCGGTGAGCAGTCCTCGGATGCGGTTGCTGACCCGGGTCGCCTCGCCGGCGAGGTCGTCGTCGAACCCGACGAGCACACCGAGTTCGGTCAGGGTCTCGTCACCGACGTCGACCCGGCGCAGCGTGTGCGGCATGGTGCGGGCGGTATCGGCGATGATGAACGCATCGCGGGCATCGGTTTTCGCTTGCCCCGGATACAGGTCGGCGACCCGGCGCATCGACAACCCCGGCAGGTAGGCGACGTCGTGACCACAGTCTCGGGCAACGGTGACCGGCAGCGCGCCGATCGTGTTCGGTTGATCGACGACCACCAGGATCGGCCCGTGTACGGCCAGATCCGCGAACACAGCCCGTAGTCGGGCCTCGTCGTTCGGCAGTGCCTTGTCGAACAGTCGGGCCGCCGGCGGTGTCCAGCCCGACCGCGTGATGATCGCTTTTACCCACGTCGATGCCGCAAAACACGGCGTAACTCGTGTCCATGAAGCAGTCTTTCGTCCGGTCCTACCGGTCGCCGATCCAGCATCGATACCCGGCACCCACGTTACGAAGAGACCTACCTCGAACCAGGTGGCCTTGTCCCTATCAGCGGTCTACCGATGCCACCAGGCTCGGCGACACCCCCCCGGGATCATTCGAGAGACAGGGGAAGAAAGTCATACCGAACCTGGCGACCGTGGCCCCGCGGTGCGGGACTACGAAGAAGGTAACGGGTAGGCGATGTCGGGGGAGTTGAATCGACAGTTCAAGGAAGGGCTACCGCGGCGGCGTCGACCGTGCGTGGAGTGCCCGTGGCGCCGTGATGTCGCGGCGGGGAAGTTCGGGCGGGACCGTTTCGATGCGCTGGCGGGCACCGCGGGAGGCCCGGGGTGTGAGGTGGGCGTCGGCGCTCCGATGTTCGCGTGCCACAAGTCGCGGGAAGGCTCCGACAAGGCGTGCGCGGGGTGGCTCGCCACCGTCGGGGCCGACCATCTCGGCGTCCGGATCGCGGTGGTACGCGGGGATCTCGACCCGGCGGCGCTGCAGCCCGGTGAGGGGTGGCCGCTGCTGTTCGACAGCTTCGAAGAGATGGCCGCCGTGCAGGCCGCGGCCGACGGTGCGTTGTGTGAGACCGGAACCGGTAGCGGTACACCGATGATCGAGGCCAGGGAAGGGTGACACGAGCGATGAGCAGGCTTGTTGGCGAGAGTGCGGTCACGCAGCGGTATGCGTTCTGTGAGCCCGTCACCGCTGCGGCGATGGGCAAGATCCACCTTCGGTCAACCGAGGGGCACCCTGGTTCGCCCGCGGGTTTGTCTGCCGGAACGGCGGCGCTGTGTGGCCGTGACCTTCGGTCCGGGTGGGATCTCGAGCTGATGGCCACCGAGGAGTCCATCGCAGAGGCTGGACGACCGCGCGCCAGCGACGGCCATGTGTGGTTGTGCAGCCTGTGCGCTGAGCAGTACGCGAGGGAGGAGCATGGCGATGTCGCCGACGTCTGACGTGTTGGGTCCGGGAGTTCCGGAGGTGCCGGGTATCGCGCCGAGTGTGACGTTCGGGTGGGTTCCGGGGCTGATCGGCAACGAGCCGGGCGTCGTAGTCGAAGGAATTCCTGGGTTGGTGGGCGACGGTCCGGGCATCGTTGTCGGTGGGGTGATCGGATTCCCAGAGTCGGCGAGCGCCATCCCGGGGATGACGGTCGGCCTGCCGCCGGGGCCGATCGGTGTGGGCCTCGGTGACGTGGGCCCTGTGGTGAGCGACTCGTCGGATTCGGTGGCCATGTTGTTGCTGCTGTCCTCGGTGGCATCGGGGTGTGCGGCTGTCGGTTTGGTGTTGATCGTCGTGACCTTGCTGGGCCGTCGTTCGCGGACTCGGTCTTGAACGTGCGTCGGATGCCGGGTGGCTCGGAGCCAGACCTGTCCGGTGCCGGTTCGCGTTCTTGGGCGGTGCATAGCTGGCCGGCCGATCGTCGACCGCGTCTTGCGGCACGCCGAGATGGGCGAGCGCGTGGCGATTTTCGTCTCGGCAGTTCAGCGCCGTGCACCAGTAGCGAAGTCTGCAACACACGCTGTACGCCGGCGGCATCGTCGGTTGCAGCAGTTCTCACCGACACTCTGGAGTACACGTGAACGCAGACAATCGAATCCCCGCCAGCTCCCCGTGGGGTGCTGTGCAGTACGGCAGCGTCGTCGCCGACGGCATCATCACCGTCTCCACGGCCGGACACGGGGGTGTGCGGATCAGCCCGGAGCGGTTCAAGCAGATGCCCGCCGCACTTCGAATCGGACGACGGCGCTGGTTCGAGGAGGACTGCGAGGCCGCTCTTGTGGGACTCGCATTCGCCGATGACCTTGGGCTCGACGATCGTCGCCGGGCTCAGGTTGCGCAATCGGTGGCCGACTGGTTCCCGACGAAGTGGGAAGCGCACTTCGGTCGCACGCTCGAGCCGGGGGAGTCGTACCTGCGGGACAAGGAGACCTTCGAGGTGGCCACGGCCGACCAGTTCGTCGCCGACAGCGCGTTGGGGGACTGGCACGAGGACGTCCCGGAGGGGATGGTCGGGGTGACCGCGCTCCGCCGCGGCGACGGCGCCCGCGGCAGGTTCCTGGTCGCCCACGACCGGTACTCCCAGCGCGGCAAGTTCGGGTACGTGCTCGACGAGGCGGTCGACGTGGTGTGGTCGTCCGCACCGAAGCTCGCGGCGTAGTCACCGGACATGGGTCGGCCCTCGGGGGAATTCACTCCCCGGGGGCCGACCCGTGTTGTCTCCATGAAGACCCCGGCTGTCCGCCCGCTCCGTTGATCTCCGCCTGCGGTGCTGCGCTGCAACACCCGCGATCCCCGCTCGCGAACCTTGCGTCGCCCGATAGGCCCCGACAGTGAGGAACCGAATTATGGGAACCGACGTCTACTCATCCGCCCGACTGACCATCACTGAAGAGCAGTCGACCGCGCCGACGTTCAAGGAGATCGTCGACCGGCTGCTGGAGATCCCCGAGCTCGACGAGGTCGACGCGTCCGACACGCCCTTCGACACCGTCGTGTCGGCGCTGATGTCGACGATGTACGAAGCGACCGGCACGGACGAAATCGAGAAGGACGGCGACACGTTCGTGCTCTCCGTTTCCGGGTGGGGGCGCCTCCGAGGAATGGAGGAAACCCTGCGGGTGCTCGCCGATGCTGGCTTCGTGGGCGAGATCGAATGTGAGGACGAGCACAGCGACCGGTGGCGGTACCGGATCGACGACGCCGGGCTCGTTCACCGTGATGCAGGCGAAACCATCTACACGGGGGGCCCGATCACAGGGGTCTGGCTTGTGCAGATGCAGCACCCAGATGACAGCGATCTCGACCACGTCGCCGTCGTCGGCGCCGAACAGGACGCCGAGCCGATTCTCGCCGGCTGGGCGCGCAGGGACGCCCGCGAACTCATCGAGCGCGGCGAGCTGGCCGCCTCGCGTATCGACCTCGATGTGGACGATTCGGCGTTCCTTGACAGGTGGGCCGAGGTCGGCGGCGTGAAGTGGGACGTCTACCAGCCGAAGTGACTACCGCGGACGTGGGTGTCGGGGTGAAACACCCCGACACCACGCCACGCACGGTGGTGGACATCCCGCTCCCACCGAAAGGACCGACTGTGCAGATCTTCGATCTCCCGACCAACCTGGCCTGCATCCAGCCTGATTCGGCGGGAAGCGAGAACTGGGTCGCCCTCACCCGCGGACTGCCTGGCTCGGGCAAGAGCTCCCTCGCACGGCTGTGGGTGCAGCAGGACCCAGAGCGTCGGGTTCGAATCAGCCGTGACGATCTCCGCGCCGAACTGTTCGCGGCAGCCGGAAGGCTCACCGAGGAACAGGAAGAGGTCATCACCGCGACCCAACGAGCGCGGACCGCAGTCGCGCTCAGGCAGGGCTGTTCGGTTGTATGCGACGACACCTTGCTCGACCCCGCGCACCTCACGGCATGGGAGGAGTTCCTCGCCCCGTTCGGCGTCCCCGTCGTCGTGGTCGACGTACCGACCCCAGTCGACGAGTGCATCCGTCGCGACCGCGAACGCGGCGCCGCAGGAGGACGACAGGTCGGGGAGGCGGTCATCCGCATGCTCGCCGACCGCTACGGATACCCGGGTGGACAGTGCTGACCGGCAGACTCGTCGGGCAGGGCGAGCCGGACAAGGGGGCTCGTACCGTGCCCGCCATGAACAATGCTGTCCGCCAATCAGAACCGCTGCCCGTGTGGGTTGTCGTGGCCGACACGACAGGACGGCTCGCCGCGCCCTGCCAGGCCGTGGGCATCACGGCGCACCGAGCGTTGCTGGTCGCCGCGACAGACGACGTCGACGCATTCGTCGCGGCGGTCGCACGGTTCGGCGTGACTGTTCTGTCGCGGCGTCGCGGTGACCTCCTGCCGGCGGGGGTGGTGCAGGCGGTATTCGACCCGATTGTCGGTACGACTCGCGAGCGTCCTGGCCGGTTGCTCGCTCGATGTGGTGATGGCCGGGACGGTGCTGTCCTCGTCGACGGTGACCTGGTGGTGCCCTGGGCCGACCTCGGAGACCTGACCGCGCTCGCTGCCGAAGCCGCACGCACCGCGGCATAGCCGGGGACGTGCACGACCGCCGGGACAGTCACAGCAGTAGCGGCAGCCAGGGCGTGCATCGTCCGCCGGCCCGGTCTGGCTGAAACACGCAGGGCCCCGGCTTCATAGCGTCCATCCTCGACAGCTTCCCGTAGATGCCCCGAGGAGAAACCATGACGGCGACCGACGCGCCCGATGCCTACCTGACCGCGGCGCTCGCCGACCATGGTGACCCGCTGACCGGCGACCAGTACGTCGAGCGCGTGCTGCTCGCGCGGCAGGCGGCGTGGGCGGATCAGCACCGCGCCGTGGGAGAGGCGAAGGGCCTCAAGCTGTCACGGATCATCACGCCGCTGCTGCCGGACTTCGTGCTGGAGGCGGACATCGCGCACGTACAGCTTCCGCAGGCGACGCCCAAGCACCGGCCGCGGCCGCGGCGCTACCGTCCCGCGTCGTACTGGCAGGACCGCGTGAACAAGGTCGGCGCGCAGATGGAGACGCTGGCGGAGCCGATCATCACCGACCGCGCCGCGGCGGGAGGCGCCGCGCTGGGCCCGCGGCGAACCCGCAGGGTCCAACAGCAGGAGGACACACGGCTGGCCCGCTACACCCAGCTCCAGCGGCAGCACGGCCACGCGCAACAGATGCTGCGGGCCGCGCAGGCGCGGGAGGCGTGTCACACCCAGGGGTGACGATCACCCACAGAGACTGCGGCCGCCGCGTCGGCCGAAACCGGTGCGGCGGCGGCGAACGACTCACGTAGCGTGCGCCGCCGCACCATCCGAGAGAAGAGGGAGAAACCAGATGAGCGTGGATGGGTTCGTATTCGTCGACCTCGAAACCACCGGCACCAGAGCAGCCGAACACGAGATCCTCGAGATCGGCTTCGCGCTGTACTCCGTGGACCTCGAGCCGGTCGAGCGGTTCGAGATGCTCGCGGTCACCACCGGCACCGCAGTCCTGATCGAGCGGGTCCGAAACGACCCGGCCTACGACTTCATTACCCGGATGCACACCAAGAACGGCCTGTTCGCGGAGCTCGAAAAGCAACTCGTCACCCTCGGCGACAACGTCCCCGAGGACCTGTCGGGGTACGAATCCGAGATCGTCGACATCCTCGCCCGGTGGGGAGTGGACGAATCCACCCCGCTGTGCGGGTGCTCGCACCGCATGGATCGTGAGTTCCTCGACCGGTGGTTGCCGAAGGTCGAGGCGATGTTCTCGTACCGCATGATCGACGCGCGGTCGTTCTGCGAAGCCGGAGCGATCCTCGACGCCGGGCGTACCGCCGAACGCCTCAAGCTCGTCGACGAGTACGGCACCGCAAACCATCGGGTGGCCGAGGACATCCACTACGCCGCGAACCTGCTGCGCGTCTTCCACGATCGGGCCCCGATTCCATTCGGCGCCTGAACCGCATACCAACTCAGGGTCGGCCCGCCCCCTTTCCGGAGGGGCGGGCCGACCCGTATTCGTTGCTCCGCTCGGCTGTCCACACCCCCCACCGCAGCCCACAGGCCTGATGGTCTGCGGCGGACTGCAACACGACCACCGGTGGCACCGGAAGGTCAAGGGCATCAACTTCGATTCGCCGGGAGGCCACCGTGACCGTCACCTTCGACCAGCCGCTGCTGCAGCGCATCGCCGGCTACAACCGCACGCTCCGCGAGGAGATCGCCGAGCGTGCGGCCGCGCAGCGCGCTCTCGCCGCCCGCGCTCTCGCGTTTGCTGCCCACGGTGAATCCGGATGCGCACACCGTCACGGTGCACGAGATCGACTCGTGGTTCGCATTCACGGACGTCACCTGCACGGGACCCGACGGCTCGCTGCGCGTGGTAAAGGGCTTGCCTGTCGAGGTGCTCAGCGTCGTCAGCGCCGCGCTGGCGACCCTTTGCCCTGGCGAAGCGTGCGCGCCGTGGAGGCGGGCCCAATCCACCGCTGAGCTGGACATCGCAGCTGCGCTCGTCCCGGCCGCCGGGTACCCATTCCAGACTGTCGAAGAGCGGGTCCTTGGCGCGCTCGAGAAGCAGACCGGCAAGACGATCCGCAAGGTTGAGATCACCAGCGAGGAGTTCGAAAACGGCTTCTACCCCTCGACCACGGTGGAGGTCGATTTCACCGATGGCGACAGCGAGCACGTGTACTTCGAGGCGTTCGCCGATGGGGATTTCCTCTCAGAGTTGCACGAATACCAGGGTCAGTTCGGTCGCAACACCCGCATCGTGATCACCCGGTCCGCACAGGGCATCACGATCGACTGATCACCGCGCACGGCCCGCACCGGGGATGGCGGGCCGTGCGCCTTCCTTTCAGCTCGTCGGTTGTCCGCAGCACCCGCTGACCCATCGTCGACCCATCCACGCCGGTGCTCGTGTGCCGGCGACCGAACCGAACTGGAGACGAACTCATGACCACGAACCCGCACGATCCGACCAACCTCACCGAGGTCGCCAACAAGCGAGGCACCTTCATCCGCGTTGGTCAACAGTGGTGCGACAACAGCCCGACTCGGGATCCGATCCGGCACTTCACTATCGAGGCGATCGAGGAGACCTACGGCCACCATCAGGCCATCTGCCGGATCACCCACGGCACCGACCGCGCCACCGGTGGCCGCGTGCCGATTGATCGGGTGGTGAGCATCGACGTCGACCGGTTACACCCGGTCCGCACCGGCTACCGACAAGTCGACCCCTCCGATCCGACGTGACCCGGGTCGTGAACGGTCTCGGCCATGGAGGTCTTCGGAGGACTTCCCAGGACTGTGAAAAGCCACCGGGTGCACCGCACCGTCGTTCGCACTGTCGTCGTGCGACCTGGAACCTGTCCGCCCGCACCAAGTTGGGGGAGGGTGGAGAAGCCGGCCCTCATGCTGCCTGTCACGTGATGACGAGGGGATGGCATGGGATTTCCGGGATCGACGGTCGCATCGGCGAGGCTGATCGTTTGAAGAATCCGCGTGCCGTTCGAAAGTTGTCCGTATGTCAGACGAGTCGGTGCAGCCGCTCATGGCGGAACACCCGTGCCGTAACGGATGAAACACCTATCGGATGTGTTTCTAGCGTTGCAATTGCCATCACGGAGATTGCAACGCGAGGAGGACACGCCATGCCGCGAAGGATTCGACCCGAATGCACGTGCGGGACCTGGGATCGGCTTCACGAGCCTCACTGCGACCGCCGCACCCGCGACTTCATCGAGAACGACGAATTCGATGACGCGGTCGACGAGTTCAGGGACGACTGGGAACCGACCCCGACCGACTACGTCGCTGCCGGGCTCAACATCGCCTGACACCTCTACCGCGGCTGCCCCGTGCACCTGACGGGGCAGCCGCCGTATCTGCCTGCCCTCAACACCGAAAGTGAGGACTGATGTCCGAAGCCACCCGTCCCAAGAGCACCATCGCGCAGATCATCACCGCCGTCGCCGCGGTCACCGGCGTCGTTCTGCTGGTGCTCGCGGGCGTCGTCTTTGCACAGATCGCCGAGCAGTCGGCTGTCACCGTCCCCAGCGCCGTCAAACAGTGGGCGTGCCTGCCCTACACCGAGTACGTCCTCGACCAGCACCGCGCCGGTCTGACGCCCGAACAGATCCGGGCGACCCTCGACGTCGTCGAACTCGACCGCGGTTCACAACCAGGAGTCACCCCTGCCACTGTGAACATCGACGAACCACGCCTCGACTCGATCGACACATGCGGTTTGCCCGCCGAGATCATCGACGCGGCCGCGAAGTAGCGACGTCAGCACCGGCCCCGGCCCCGTCCCTCGCGCGAGGGACGGGGCCGTCATCGTCTACCGAGCGACGCGTTCACGCGCGTCGAGTTCCTTGCCGAGCAGGTCGAACTCGGTGAGCATCCGGTACCAGTCCTCGACATGGTGCTCGACGTCGTAACCGGCCTCGAACAGACGGCGGATGAGGTCGAGCTGCTGGTTGTACCGGTCGACCCAGGCAGGCGCCCACACGGTGCCGTTCCAGCGCCGGTAGCCGTACGTCATGTGCTCCCAGCCACGGATGCCGGGCGGAAACGACTGCGAAGCAGCAGAAGCAGAAACGAACATGAGGCCCTCCTGCGGGGGCTCGGGCGCAGCGGAAGGCCGCGCAGGCGGTGGGCCACCGACGGTGGCCCCGGGTCCTCATGTGGTGTGCAGCGACGGTATCGACCGCAGGCACGTGGTGTTTCAGCTGCCGCTCCACTGGTGAAGCCGGCCGGTACCGTGCCGCTCGCGGCGCACGCCGGAGTTTGTCGGGGTGTACAGGGAAGATGCGCGCAGATGCGAGCTGTCCACCGTTGTCGGGCAGGGAAGGGTGAGGTGAGGTGACCGCAGTCGAGCAGGTCGATACCTTGCGGGCCGCGGTGATTGCGCTTCACCAGTCGGGTTCGGCGACAGCCATTCTGTCGGCCGCCGCACGGTCGGCGCACTGGCACCCCGCCGTCGTCGAGCGCGTTCGAGCTCAGTTGCCGGCCTTCGCCGACCAGCTCGGCGCCCTCGGGTTCGACCTCACCCAGCTCCTCGGTCCCACCGCCCAGAAAGCGAAGCCCCCGACGCAGCGCGCGCCGCGGCATGGCTTCGGCGCCGGCCCACCGCGTGTCCCACTGGATCCGGCACTGCGCGCTCCACAGCACGCTGCGCCGCGGCGTGGTTTCGGTGCCGGCCCTGCCGCGCCAGCCACCGATCCGGCCCTGCACCAGGGGACACCGAACCCGCAGCACACAACCCGAAACGCTCGCCCCCGCCACGACGTCGAGATCCGCACCATCCCGACGCTGTCGGCCGCAGCCGTCCTCGGGCAGCCCTCCCACAAGCCACCGCTCGAGTTCGAAGGCACTCTCGACGGACTGCGCGGCGTCCCCATCGATGACCTCGCCGGCATCCGAGACGACGCCGGCATCGGCGACAAGGAACTCGAACGCCTCACCGCCGCCGGCATCGCCACGGTCTACGACCTGATGATGCGGGTGCCGCTGCGCTACATCGACCGCTCCGAGATCACCCCCATGTCGGCCCTGCGGCCCGGGATGAAGAACGTCGCCACCGTCGGCAAGGTGCTGTCCACCAAAGCCGACTGGGGCAAGAAGTACGCCCGCATCGAGATCGGCGCCGGCGGCTACCGGGTCACCTCGATGCAATTCCAGCAGCCGTGGCTGGCGCAGCGCTTCCGCCGTGACGACCTCGTGCTGATGTGGGGTGACGTCACCGAATGGGAAGGGTTCATCCAGATGGGCGGTGCGCTGATCGCGCCGATGCGCGATGCCACCGCCCCGTTCGTGCCGGTGTACCCGCAGTCCGACAAACACCAGGTCTCGACGTGGACGCTGCACCGCGCCGTCCTCGACGCGCTGCGCCGTCTGCCCGCGCTCGACGATCCGCTCCCGGAGCAGATCCGCACCGCCCGGCAGTTGCCGGGTCGGCTCGAGGCGCTGCGCGCCGTGCACGTCCCCGACAATGCCGCAGATGCCACCTCGGGCAGGGACCGTCTCGCGTACGACGAGCTGCTGCGGATGCAGTTGGCGATGGGTGTGCAGCGCAACGCCGCCCGGCAGCGACCCGCGGTCGTGCACGCACCCACCGGCACGCTCACCCGCCCGTGGCTCGATTCGCTGCCGTGGCCACTGACCGGCGCCCAGACCCGCGTCCTGAAGGAGATCGCCGCCGATCTGCGGGCGCCGTCGCCGATGAAGCGGCTACTGCAGGGAGACGTTGGTAGCGGGAAGACCGCCACGGCCATCGGTGCCATGCTCATGGCCGTCGAAGGCGGCCACCAGGCAGCCCTCATGGCACCCATCGGCGTCCTCGTCCAGCAGCACTACGAGGAGATCGCCGAAACCTGCGAGCAGCTCGGCCTTCGAGCCGTCCTCGTCCCGGGCAAGAACAAGCCCAAGGCCCGACGCGAGGCGCTCGCCGGCCTCGCCTCGGGGGAGATCCACATCGCCGTCGGCACCACCGGCCTGCTGTCCGAGGACGTGCAGTTCAAAAGCCTCGGTCTCGCAGTGATCGACGAGCAGCACCGGTTTGGAGTGAACCAGCGTGCAGCGTTGCTCGCCAAGGGCCCCGGCGGTGCGATCGCCGACGAACTCGGCGCCACCGCCACACCCATTCCGCGTACCGCGGCGATGACCCAGTTCGGTGACGTCGACATCTCCATCCTCGACGAACTGCCCCCGGGCCGGACCCCGATCAAGACCCGGTGGGAACCGGTGGTCCCCCTGGATGACCCGGCCCACGAACACTGGGTCTTCGTCCGCTCCCAGATCGCCGAAGGCCGACAGGCGTTCGTGGTCTGCCCGCTCGTTGCCGAGCCGGAAACGAAGGCCGGCCAGGAATCCGAAGCGCAGTCCGCTGCCGCCATGGAAACCGCGACAGCGCTCTCCGATGGTGCACTGTCCGGGCTGCGGATCGCGGTGGTCACCGGTCGGCAGAAGCCGGCCGACCGAGCCGAGATCATGCACGCCTTCAGCATCGGAGAACTCGACGTGCTCGTCGCGACCACGGTGATCGAAGTCGGTGTGTCGGTACCGAACGCCACCGCCATCACCATCCTCGACGCCGGCAACTTCGGCCTCGCGCAGCTCCACCAGCTCCGCGGCCGCGTCGGACGAGGCAAGCACCCCGGGTTCTGCGTCCTCACCGGTGAGGTGTCCGACATCGGACAGGCCCGCATGGACGCGATGTGCGAAACGACGGACGGCTTCAAGCTCGCCAACGTCGACCTCGAGCTCCGCGGACCCGGCGCACTCGCCGGCACCGCCCAGGCCGGGCACCGCGCAGGGCTGCTCGTCGCGGACCTGCTCGCCGACGCCGAGCTGATGCACGCCGCCCGCGCGGACGCACAGCAGATGCTCGCGGCCGACCCACAGCTCCTCCGCCGACCGACCCTGCGCGCCGAAGTCGAACGCGCCTTGGGGGAGGACGCCCACTACCTGCGGCGAAGTTGAGCGCTATGCGGGGACGACGTTGGCAGTCCTGCAGGGGTGCAGATCGACAGCCGCATACTTAGACCACCCTGCTGCTGGTCCACCGACTGTCTGGGGAGATAGGAATCTGAGCGGTCAGTTCCTGAAGGATGTCGCGGAGCGCTTCCACAATGACAGCCCCTTCGGCGTTGATGTTGTTCCTGGTCCATTCTCTGACCAATGTCCGTTTCCCTCCAGAATCGGTCCGATGGACCTCCGCGACTAGGTCGACCGTCGGGCGAGCCGAGTCGTCCCCCATCACGCCGCCGACAATCGTCTGAA
The DNA here is from genome assembly GCF_035918275.1 of Rhodococcus sp. PD04. Taxonomy (NCBI): domain Bacteria; kingdom Bacillati; phylum Actinomycetota; class Actinomycetes; order Mycobacteriales; family Nocardiaceae; genus Rhodococcus; species Rhodococcus sp. PD04. The sequence continues at coordinate 130,113 of NZ_CP142145.1, forward strand.
GGTCTCCCTGGTCTGGCACGAGTCGGAGGATCAGCGCTCCCTCCCACGGCTCGGGCGGAGGAGGCCCATCTCCCTCATAATCACCGATGGGCGCATTCCGGCCGTGAGACGCCAAAACGGCTGGGCCATCGACCTGATCATCGGCATCGAAACGCCAATCAACTTTGACGCTTGAGTCGAAGACCACGTTCTTAAATGCAGACTTGATCTCCGACTGAAGGGTTGTGAAATACTGTGCTTTGGCCTGATTGAACCTCTCGTGGTTGGTCACCAATGTTCCGTAGACGCTGCGAGGAGAGGGTGCGGGCTCTATGCCTTGCGTCAAACGAAGCCAGGACTGGAATTCGTCCCGAATTTCCCGTGCGGTCGGTCTTCGGAATGGATCATTCGATGTGGCATCCCGGAGAAGTGGGTCGAGGGGATAACCCGCTGGCCCGAAAAAGCGGCGGAACGAATAGGCCCACTCCGTGGTTGAGTTCATCTCTCCCTGTGGTGGGAACAAGATCGGTACCTCGGCTCGCTCTTCGGTGGCGTCCGGCTCTTCGGTCGCGTCCGCCAAAGCGCACTCGTACTGGTACTCAGCTAGAGACCACATTGTCTTTATGAGTGAGTACACGTCCGCAGCGGGCCAATATGTAGTGGGTTTCGGATTTAGCGCCTCGGGTGCTAAGTAAGCGAACGGCCCAAGCTTGTTGAGCTCTTGGGTGTGTCTCACTCTGTCTTCCCAGCCCGCGATTCCGAAGTCGCCAAACGCGGGGGTGTTCTCAAGCCAGAAGAGGTTGTCCGGTTTGATATCGCGATGCGTGATTCCCTTCTCCTGATGGAGTTTAAAAAGGGTGTCCGCTAACTCAGCGAACAGGCTGACCAACGAGCGGAAATCCTTGCCGCGAACATAGTCCTGCAGGGGCGTCGCGGTCTGCATGACGAACCATCGGGGGCGTTCTCCAGGCTCTCGATCAAGGAGAGGAACCACGCCCTTGATTCTCCCCAACGCTTCCAACCCTTTGACCTCGTTGAAGAAGCGTTCCCGGGCGGTTTTCGACGCATCGTCGTTCCGCATACGTTTGGCTACTGCGCGTTCGGGAGGTTGCCGGGGACGAGGAATAACACTATCAATGGACCATACATGTGCACCGCCGAGTTTCTTTCTCAGAACCCAGCGGTCGCCGATTCGGTCATTCGTTTCCCACTTTGGGAGCGGAACGTAACTGTCGTTGTCGTCATGCGAACTGGTCACAAGTGAAGATTAGCGAAGGATCGTTGGTGTACGGCGAAGCTGGTGAGGCGGTCGATTACTCGTGTACGACATCGGCGGTCCACGACGGGTAACCGGTGAGGTCGGTGCTGCACCACCATTGCCCGTCGCGCCGGTAACTGTTCGTTGCCAGGACGTCGTCGGCGAGCTGCTGACCCCAGGCCGGGGTCGGGTGGTCGCCCACGGGGATCTCCTGCTCCCAGGCGGGAGGATCATTCGGGTGGCTGTCGGCGTCCACCGCGGTCAGATCGATCGTGTTGTCGCACGCGCTCGGGTGCATGGCGATGGTCGCGGTGATCAGCAGTGACGTGTCCTTCATGACGCATCCCTCCGTTCGGATCGGTTGATGCGCAGCACGTTATGAACGCCGGGTGCGGGGTGTTTCACACGCGCGTGTCGGTGCACAGAGGTGTCCGGCCGGTTCGCGTGCACAAGGTCGGCCAGACAGGATGGATCTGCCAGCCGTACCGGTCATCGGTGAAACACCACCCTCCCGTCAAGGGAATCTGGTGCCACGAAACAGGACATGAAGCCCCGACCATCCGGGTTGGGGCCCGACCCTCGAAAGGGGGAGTGCGGCATGCGCACTCGTACCGTTTCCGATCTGCACCTGTGCCCGTCCTGCGGACACGGAATCGTTCGTGCACGCCCGCTCACAGCCCAGGAGCTCGCCGACGGTGCTCCACAGGACAACCTGGCGGTCATCGGGTGCTGCGCCACCCACAGTGATCCGGCCGTCGTCGCCGTGTACGTTCCGGCCGTGACAGTCGCAGCGTGGCCGACGATCACCGCCGACATTGCGATCGACTCGTTCTGCCCCGACTGCGGTGACACCGCGACCGGCTGCAAGTACCTGCAGCGCGAGGTCGTCGGACTCGCCGCGCTGGTGGAAGCCCAAATGCAGGCGGAGGGGCTGGTCTGGCAGGACTAGGCCCGACATCATGGCCAGCGGCCCGAACCCGAGAGGTTCGGGCCGCTGGTCTAGGTCAGGATCCGAAGGATCCAGTGGGTAAGCATGCGAAACCGATGCAGACCGGCTCTGGCCTGGCTGGGACTTCCAGCAACACGGGCTCTGCAGTACCGTCGAAACCTGTAGTGGCCTCGATCAGTTCGAAATCAACTGTGTAGCAAATCCAGTCGATTGTGTAGGTGCCGGCAGGCACATAGTCGTCGGTCGCGCTAACAGAATTCCCTACCACCGGAGGACTAGCGAAAGCCTGGAGTTCGTACGGGGAGGTCTCGTCGCCAGTCTCGGTGCCAAGGTCCACAAATCGGCAGTAGCCTGCAGCACCGTTCGCGGAGGTGAATGTCCCGGTGACGCTGTTGCCGCCGCTGGGGTTCACGACGGTAGTGAATGTGGCAGTAACGTCTCCGGGTGCTGCTATGGCGGGTGCGGCGAAGCAGAAGGGTATCGCGACTGCGGCGGGCAGGACGGTTCGCTTCGTCCATCTACGCATGATGACGGCTCCGTGTCGTGTCGGTTCGCTGGTGTCGTTTCCAGCCGTGGATACCCCTGGCCAAACACCAGTAACCGGTGGTGTCGTCATCCGCATGATTGTCCTGGTCCGTCGCGTTCGTCTGCGGTGGAGAACCCGCAGGGCAAGATCTGCTCGCAGTTGCCGTACCCCCACGGCGCAACCGAATCACTATCTCGAGGAGAACACCGATGGCTCTTCCCCAGCTGTCCCCGGAAGCGCGTCAGCAGGCGCTCGCGAAGGCCGGCGCGGCTCGACGCACGCGCGCACTGGTCAAGGAGGACCTCAAGAAGGGGCGGGTCGAGTTGCATGAGGTGATGCAGCGCGCTGAAACGGACGAGGTCCTTGCGAAGATGAAGGTCATCGACCTGATCGCAGCTCTTCCGAAGTTCGGGAAGACGAAGGCGTCCGCAGTGATGGTCGATCTCGACATCGCGGAGAACCGGAGTATCCGTGGTCTTGGCCAGAACCAGCGAGGTGCATTGCTGCAGCGGTTCGCCAGCTGACATCTGGCTATCGGCTGCTGGCCCATCATCACGGTGGGTCGGCAGTCGGCGTGCAACACCAGAACGTCGCGTACGAGACCGTGGCGGCATCTTCCATCCAGTAGAAGGAGTCGCGACGATGCTGCAGATCATCCGCAATCCGGAGCAACCCCTCGACGCCGACAAGGTCGATCATCTGACCCCCGAGCACTTCACCGACCTTGATGAAGTGCGCTACCTGATCTTCGCGCACGAGCACGTGTTCGCCTCGATCGTGCCGGAAGTGACGATTGTGCTCTCGGTCCGTGTGGGACTGGTCGGCGACGGCGACCCGATCGCCGAAATCGTCGCATCGATCAGCCGAATCGAACCGGGCAGCGTGGTCACCACCGACCTCATCGTCACCGACCTCGGGGAGTGGACACCCGACACGACCTGCAACGGATACGAGCTGGCCGAGCAACTCCTCGACGAGATCGTGGACCTCATCAATGAGGCCCTGTCGAACGCCATGCACCTCGTGGCCATGGTGGGTGCGCCATGAACGTGATGAACCCCGGCAGCGGTGAACCCCGGCCGTATCCTCGACGCACCGATACCGATGCCCCCGCCGACGATGGCGGGCAGGAGGATTTGATGGCCAAGGCCAAAGACACAGTCACCGTGAGGCTGCCCGGGGAACACCGTGCGGTCTCCTGGTCCGGAGGAGCATTCGCCGGGGACCCCGAACTCGTCTCGACTGCCCAGGGTCTCGCAGCGATCGCGGCGCAGGTCGAGGTCGCCCCACCCGGGGGGTACGCCACCGCGGGCGCGGACAGCAGGCAAGGGGCGATGGTGGCGATGCTCGGCGCGGCCCGCGGTCGCGGCATCGTGGTTGAGGACGACCCGGAACTGTGGGACGGCATCATCGACCCCGACGCTGACGCTGGCGGAGAAATCATTCACTGAACGGAAGGCGCTTTCGCACATGGACTATCGCAGCACCCACGCAGTCGATCGTCGACGCGACCCTCGAGACCGCCCCCGCGCGCCGCGCCCGGCGACCACGGACCGCCCTGCCACCGGGCCGAACATGACCGAGATGATCCACCGAGAGCTGTTCTCTGACTACAGGCCGACGGGGCCGAAATAGTCCGGTCTCCGGTCAGTGGGCGGTTCGGGCCTCGGTGATCAATTCCTGGGGCATCGCCCGCTGCCCTTCCTGCGCGCGGACCCACTGCACAGCCTCGGAAGGGGACATCCCCAACACCTGTCCCAGCGCGGAAACCGTGGTGACCAGCGTCCCGTCCGCCGTGCGAACATCCCAGGCCCGCATGTCCCAGAACGTCGGGAACGGGCGCCGCGCTCGCTCAGACACGCTCAACCTCCCACTGTGCACGGCCACCGACCACGATGACCTCTTCCTCGGACAAGCATCCCATTCCCGTTCGGGGCAACGACAGGATCCGCGAGGCATGGACGGTGCCGTGCAGCCGCACCGACACGTACTCATCGTCGTCCCACTCGCGGCGGGCGAAGTAGGACGACACCTCACCGCGAAGGGTGAACGACGCCGCCGGGTTCAACGTCAGATCCGCCGGCTGTCGATCACCTTTCACCGCCGGCACCCACGCAGGAGCAGGGGAGCCGGTCGGAAACCACATCCCACGCGAGATCGACACCTCGGAAATCCCACGCGCGGCGAGATGCCTTTGCGTGAGCGCGTACTGGGCCTGCACCACCGCCCGGGCCCGCCGCGCTTCCACCGACTGGGGAAGGTCGGCGTCGGGATGGACGAATACATCCCGGACCGCGGACTGCATATGCACCGCCGCGGGTGACATGTCGCGCTCTGTGTGCGCAGCCCACGCCGACATCGCCTGCGAGGCGACCGTGCGCCGAGCAAGGACCGCGACAGATCCCGTCTCGCTCGGGGTCACCATGCGGTGATCGACCCGCTCGCCGGTCCCGATCTGCCGCCACGGTTCGTCGTTGGCTGTCCGCCAGCACAACCCGGCCGCAGACTGACCCCATTGCGCTCGATCGGGTGCCGCCAGCGCTGCGCACTCTGCGTCATCGAACAGTTCGCGGTCCTCGACGGCGGCCAGCTCGTCCCCCAGTCGGGCAGCATTGTCACGCTTGACCGGTACCGCGAACGGCTCGAGCGCGCCCTGCGACAGCACGACCGGCACAGGCTCGCCGTCGATGTGGTCGTCCTCGATGCACGCCCGCTGTGCCCGATCGAGTGCCATGTCCCGATGCGCTGCGAACTCGGCGCTGTTTGTATCCAGTGACCCGTCCGCCCGGCGGGGGATCTCCGGCAAGCCCTGGGGGAGTGGCCCGTACCGGTCGTCCCGGCACACGGTGGTGATCGCGTCGGCGTCGGCGGCGGTCAGCGGAATGTCCTGATACAGGCTGGTCGACAGGGATTGCGCAGCAGCGGTTCCGGCTGCGGTGGTCGCTGGTGTCGGGGGCGGAAGGTGGGTGCTGGCGGTAAGGGCGAGGCGGCGGGCGTCGAGGATGACCGATGGGCAACGGTGGGAGGCCGCGGCGAACTGGCCGCACGCGGGACAGCGATCGCCGCCACCTCGGACCTGCGGAGGTGTCCATCCATCGGCCGCTGCCGGGTTCGCCGCGATGTCGGCAGCTCGGCGGCGCGCGAGCCCACGCGTGACGAGCCGGCGGAGTTCGGCGGCCTGCTCTGGCTGTCCGCACTGTTCGTGGGCGTGGGCCTCGAGCATCAGGTTGTGCACGCCGCGGGCGGTGGACGCAAGGTCGATGCGTTGCTGCTGAAGTTTGCGTCGTGCTTGGTCGAGCTCGCCGGCGGACTGGTCGAGCCATGCCTGGGACGTCGGTTGCCGTGCTGCGGTCGCCAGTCGCGCATCGTGGGTGAGCTGCAGCCGTCGAACCTCCTGCTCGGCGCGGTCGAGACGATCAGCGGTGTGGGGGAAGCACCGTCTGCCGACACGGCACACTGCGGGTCCTCCTGGTCTGTGGGTGCGGGTCGCGCACACCGTAGAAACGCCGTTCACCACCGCCAGGCGGCCGACTTTCCGGCGCAACACCCGATGGGTGCGGTCGTAGCGTTCTCTGTCATGACCAGTACTGACCCGTCCACCGAACGTGAATCGGTGACCGTCGTGACCATCGACCACCGGCACGGCACCACCGTGTCGACCCACCGCACCGAGGCTGGCGCTCAGCGCGTGCTGCGCGAACACGTGGAGACGTGGTGGCATGAACTCGCAGACGAGCCCGGCCCGGTCCCCGACAGTCCGAGTGCAGCGATCGACGAGTACTTCACCCGGCACCCGAGCGACTTCTACACAACCGAAGTCGTCGAACTCCTGGACTGATACGACGCAGCAATGCACCCGCCCCAGCCCGGGTGCTCTGCCTTCAACCCCGCAGCTGACGAACTGACGCGGCGTCTTCGGCTGGGCTGTCATCCCCGGCCGAGGTCGAGAATTAAAATCGAATACATGTTCGATCACTGGCCGTCTGGGTTAGGTCCTCCGCCGTACCGCGTCGTGGACCCGCCGACGCCAGTGATCGTGCACATCGCCTCCGCTATCGGCTCCACCGACGGACGCCGTGCCAACGAGCTGCCACTTCGAGTGCGCGCGGAAGGACTCGCCCTGGACCTCCAGGTACCGGGGGCCTTGTCGGCGTGGGCGCGGGTGAATACGGGGGGCTGGATCTGTCGCGTTTCGTTCCAGATCCCGACCGGCAACGGCCGCGGCTACCTCGAAGTCGACCAATGGTGCCCCGCCTCAGCTGTCCGACCGTGCAAGTGAGACCGGTTCCGCCGATGGCGATCGCCTCAGAGCTGCAGGATCGAGCAGTCGTAGAACCACCAGGCCTCGATCCGATCCCTGTCGGTCCTGATCGTGATGTCAACAGGGCCGGTGCCGCCGGCCGGTACGACGAACGCGAAGGTCGGGACGTGCGGTGCGTCGTTGAACGAAGCGGCGATTCCCGGCCCAGATACATGGCAGAAGCCCGGGAAATTCGGACCGACAGAAAGTGAGTTGACCCGGCAGGTCAGCAAGGAATCGTTCAGGCGCTGCGGGCACTTCTCGTAGCGTCACTCCTTCTCGTTTAGCGAAGGCAGCCATTTCCGAGAGTGAGATTTTCACCTATTCAGCGTGAACCTGCGAAAGGGAGTGTCTACCCAGCGACCGGGTGAGAGCTCTCCAGAGCGAGGCAAAGGGGCTGTACTGGGCGGCAGCACCTCAGGGACCACTCGATGTGGCATCCACGGAGCCCAGAAAACGCGCTGGTCCGACGCTTGATCGCTCTGTCCGCGAAGGGTGGAGAACGTTCATGGTCCTATTCGGCCCATGAATCGTCGACGCCCGCCGCGCCGGAAGCAGGGCTGTGCCCCACGCTGCCGGAACCTTGTGGGCGCCGGCGGGGATGGGCTACCCGCAGAACTGCGCCGCCCGCGCGCGCAGCAACTCCGGGTCGCGCTCGATGAGCTCGACAGGGGTATGCCCGTCGACTGTGGTCATCCACCAACGGGCAACCGCCCATCCATCGCCGTGCTCGGTGACCTGCCGGTTTACTTCCGCCACCACCGGGTGGACCCGCGCCCGGGCGAGATCGAACTGGAACGCCGGGAACAGAAATCGGCCCTGTACCTCCACACCGACGATCTCGCCGCGCGAACGCAGGCGCGACGCGACAGCGCGGTTGCTCGATCCGCGCGCACCGACCGCTTCGGCGACGTCCACCGCGGTGAGCATGGGTTGGCCGAGCACGACGTTCTGTTCCGCGATCGCGGCGCGGGCGGCTGCGAGGGCCTGCTCGACGAGCTGTCCGACGCCGGCCTCGGTGACGGCGGTCAGCGTCGGGCCCATCGCCAGCAGAGTCGCGAGCTGGTCGCGGACGGTCGCGAAGGCTGGGCGGCGGTCGAGTTCGGTGAGTATTGCGCGCACGAACTCCGAATCGCTGAGGTCGGCGAGCTGGTCGCGCGGCGGCATGCGGTCCTTTCGTTGACGGCTCGTAGCGGTGGTTACGCAATCTTGCACCGTTGCGCGCGTTGCACCTACTCCATCACCTCGCGACCTCCTCCCGCAGACGGTGGGGACACCGAAAGCACAGGTAGAGCCGGTCGGGAAACAGGGAGAGACATTCGTGTGTGACGGGATCAACGATCCGGGCGGGCCACGTCGATGCCCCTCACAGCGCGGCGAACGGCGCCGCGAATACCGGCGTGCGCTCTACGCGGCGCAGAAGGCCGCGACCATCGCCGATCCCGCCGGACCCGAACCCACACATGGCGACCACTCGGCGATCGCGACAGACGAGCAAGTGCGCGAGGCATGCGCCGCAGCGAGCGCCCTGTTCGACGCGTTCGCTGGCAACCAGAACGTCGAGACGCTCCGCCGGTATGAATCTGCTGTCCGCTACGCCGGCGAGCTCGTGGCCACCCAGGTCGACGCCGAGATCGCTGCCCGCCTCGACCCGACCGAACTCGACCGACTCGACGCCGACGCCGCCGCGCTCGAGGCAGCCGTCATCGAGCACGCCCGGGAGAAACGTGCCGTAGAGCAGCGAGTGCATGACCTCACGGCCAAGCTACGACGACTACCGCCGCCGGAACGCGTCCAGTACCTCGACGAGATCGACGAGCTCGTCAATGACTTCAACCAGCGAAGCCGAACACTGCAGGCCACTGCCGCGGAGATCGAACGGCGTCGGCTCGCACACGGTGCCGCCGAAGGCCGCGTCGCTGCAGAAGTGCTCGGCCGCTACCGCGAGTACGGCACCGTCGTACCCGATGTCCACCAGAGCACCACGAAACGGGCACAGCAGGTCACCGCCGCAGCCTCCACCGTCTTCCCAGCAGACTGGATGACCGCGTCCAACAACAGCCGCCGAATGATCGTCAAGGAGTCCAAGGACCGCGCGTACTACCAGCACCAATCGAGAGTGCGTGTCTCCGAGAACACCGACTACGACTACAGCGACGACCCGACGTCCGAGCAGACCTGGGCAACCCGCAAGGAGATGCCGCCGGCACCGGAGAAGTCGACCGTCGACCGGATGCGTGAACTCGATTGGCCCGACGGCGACCCGAAGTGGGTCGCTGTCCGGGACCCGGAAACGCGTCGCTGGGGATGGAAGCTGCGCATGACCTACAAGGGCACCGTGACGATGTCGGAGCTGCGGGTTCCCAGCTCCGCATCGAGCGCCGAGGACACCCACCGCACGGCGATCCACGAGATGTCACACCGCGTCGAGACATTCAACGTCGCGGCGACCGCTGCGTGCCTGAGCTTCCGGGAACGCCGCACGACCTCAGTAGACGGGATCCCGCATACGTTGCAGCAGTACGCGAAGGGGGAGTACGTGCGCCCCGATGACTTCGTCGACGTCTACGTCGGAAAGCAGTACCAGTCGTCGGTACACACCGAGGTGCTGTCGATGGGGATGGAATCGGTGTTCGGGGGCTCCCATGGGGGACTCAAGGGCCGCCACGGTTACCGCGCCGATCCCGAGCACCGGCACCTGATCTTGGGTCTTTGCGCCACCGCCTAAACCCGGCTGTTGCAGCTGCAACACCGCGGATTCCCGTTTCTAACGTCTCAATCGACCGAGATCGACTGAGCCCAAAGGGGAATCCACGATGGCGCACCTGCCCTACACCACAACCCGCCGACCTGCCGAGCTCGCCGTACACCGCCGAACTCACATCAACGTGGTGAGGCCCGCGGTGGCTCCCCGGCCCACGCTCGAAGAGGAGCTGCTCGCGCGTCTGGATAAGTGGATGGCGCACCACCCGACTTCGGCGAGCATTGTCGCCGGCGTCAGCGTCGTCGCCCTGATGTTCCTGGCGGCCTATGCCGTGGTCGCGTCGAGCGTCTGACACAACTACGCCCGCGTGAGAACAGGGCGGCACCTGCACCGATACACGTGAATCCACGTAGCCTCCGGTATCTTCACACCACCACCACCGCGGGGACCATCGCAGCGTCCACCGAGACCAAAAGAGCCGCCAACGATGACGGTTGCCCGCATCCAAGAGGCAGGTACCCCGAGGTGAACCTGCTTGTCAGCGTGCGTATCCCGACCGTAGTGCGGTCAATCCCGACTGCAACACTCTCCACCCTGGTCGGCAAAGTCGTTCCCGTCAGCACCGAGAACGACCGAAAGAAGTTGCCCACCATGCCTGCTCCCGTGATCCCCACCAAGTCTGACTTCGCTGAAATTCACGGCATCGACACCGAGACGGGCTACCTCGTCGACGTCGACGGTGCGTTCCTCGGGGTTGACCCGGCCATCACCGCCTCCAAGCACAAGCTGTTCATCGCCGCGGCGACCGCCGCCGCCCGTCTGCTGCGCGCCCGCCCCTCCGCTGGCACCGCCACCGTGTGGAGCCGCAGCCACCAGCGCCTGTGGGACGCGATGAACATCGATCTCCGGCAGCTCCGCGGCCACGTCCACCACGACGCCACCCGCCGGCTGCGCGACGCGATCGACCAGGCCCGCGTCGAGCGTCGCCTCCGCGAGAACGGTCAGCCCTTGCCCCCGCGCAACGCCGTCTACCTCAAGGCCCTGGCCAGCGAAATCCGCCTCGCCGAGCGTTCCGTCGCCGCTCTGGCCGCCTGACCCCGCTGCGCCTCGCCCGGCCCCCCGGGGCGGGGCGCAGCGGCCTCCAACCACCCGTCTCGCTTCACCCGCCCAGGAGTCCGCATGAGCGATCAGCCACTGATCCGCGTCACCATCACCGAGACTGTCGTCTACAAGCGCGACTACACACCCGAGGAAATCGTCGAGGTCGACCGCGGGTTGGCCGGCCGCCCTCCCGACGCGATCACCACCCTCATTAACGAGCACGGGGACAGTGAGGGGCGCTTGTACGAGGACATGGAGCGCCACAACGAGGTCATCAGCGCAATCGTTGAGGCGGTGCTCATCGACGAGTGACCGGCGCTGCCGCCCGTCGCAGGGAACTGCTGCATGGGCACGGCCGGCCAGGCGCTGTCCGTCGGTTCCTGAGGCGTCGTCTTGCCTGGGAACGGGCACAAGCTTCGGCGTCTGTGGCTGTGCAACATTTGGAGAGGGGCGGCCCTACATTTTGTGCATCGGATCTGCTCACACCCCCCGCATTGAACGGAGAGTCACGGTGCACACACCTACCGACAAAACCGAACTTGATCTTGTTACTGCGGTGCTTCTCGTCGTACCCGAGGCAACCACCATCACCCTGGAGCTCGCGGACTTCACCGAGACGCCCACCTGGGACACGATGGTCGTGCTCACCATGGGAAAGTACGCAGCACTCGACGCGCTGGAACTCGACGCAGACGTCATCGCAGCGTTCTCCGCAGCGCATCCGCCAACAGGCCGGTACGTCATCGACGTCGACGCCGCCCTCACCGCGCCCCTCGCACCGCCCATCCCGCTTCCCCTGCTAACCCCGACGTCCGAACCGATTCGGATCCCGCGGGCGGCATCATGACCCAGCCCAAGCTCGCACACGCCACCGAGTGGGGGCGGATGTACGGCCGGTTTGTGGGGGACCGGCCGCGTGTGCCCTCGATTACGACCGTCCTGGGGGTTCCTGTGTGTTTGTCAATTGCAGGATCCTTCGAACATCGCAGCAGGCCAAAGCCTGGTGTCGGCCAGCGAGGGTTCCTCTGTGTTCGTCAAGTGGAGATTCGTTCGAAGGCCGGCGGTCGAGTTTGGTGCGGGTCGATGAGGGAAGCATCGGCCCGCACCGTTCTTCTGCCCCTCGCCTCTTTGGATTCACCCGATCAACGAAGACTGCCGTGCACGATTCGGGTGATCAACTCGCTCACGTCCACGCCTCCGGCTGCGACCCCTAGTGAGCCGGTCGACGAGAGCACGGCGATCCCGTGGATTCCGACCCATAGCGCGGCAGCACTCTGCTGGGGGTCGCGGACGTCGGCGGACTCCTTGATCATCGCTACCAGCCAGTTGAACAGTGGCTGTGACGTGTTTCGCAACTGCGCCCCGGACCCTTCGAGTAGGTCGTGGCGGAAGATCAGTGTGAACATTGCTGGCCGGCGGCGAGCGAAATCGACGTAGGCGGCCGCAATTTCGGTAAGTCCGTTCCGTGATTGCTGGGCTGCGCCGGCGAGCGCGGCGGCGAGGTCACGCAAGCCGACTTCGGCTATCGCGGCAAGAAGACTGCGGTGGGTCGGGAACCATCGTCGCGGCGCGCCGTGGGAAACACCAGCTCGCCGGGCGATCGCCCGTAGGCCGACGTCGGCTGAGCCTGTCTCTTCGAGTAGCTCGACGCCAGCTCTCACCAAGGCCGACCTCGTATCTTCCACAGTCACGTAGACAGTGTCTCTCATCGTCGTGTAGACACTGTCTATGCGCTTGTGGAGTGCTTGCTTCTATCGGCTGTGTCGTTACGCCTTGATCGGGCCCGCGCTGTATTTGCGGGGTCGCCCGAAGATCGTAGGGCGTGGCAATATTCCGCGGCGCGGCCCGGTCATCGTGGCGGCCAATCACCTCGCCGTTCTCGATTCGTTCTATCTGACTCTTGCCGCTCGCAGGCAGATCACCTTCCTGGCGAAGCGTGAGTACTTCGACCGAGGTGGTGTCACCGGCCGTCTCCAGCGGGGTTTCTTCTCGGCCGTGGGCCAGATTCCGGTCGACCGACGAGGAGGGGCCACAGCGTCGCCAGCGCTCGAAGCCGCGACTCGGATCGTCGAGCAAGGCGGGGCGTGGGGAATCCACCCTGAAGGAACACGCTCACCTGACGGTCGCCTGTATCGCGGGCGGACGGGCGCTGTCCGTGTCGCGATGGACACCGACGTTCCTCTGGTGCCAGTGGCAATCACGGGGACCCGGCCGGACCCGTCCGTTCCATGGTGGCGCCGCCGAGTGGTGGTCGAGGTCCTCGAGCCCTTGGACCTGGACCCGTTCCGCGACGCGGGCGCGACCGGTGTCCGAGCAGCCACGGACGAGTTGATGCGCATGATCGGTGCCCGAACAGGGCAGCAATACGTCGACGCTTATGCGAGGCAGTGGAATCCGCCGGCAGACCAACCAGATGCGGCCTGATGGGCGCTGTCAGGCGGCCACCGGTTGTCTCAGCCGGTCTTCGGTGTCGGCGCGCACTGTCCGCCAGAGCCTCTTCGCGATTTGTCTTTTGAGGCAGCGCATCGCCTCGCGGGATGTCTTTCCTTCGTCGAGCTTGCGGCGGTGATATTCGTAGCCGGGGCTGCTCGGGGTCCGGGCTTGCGTGACGGCGACGATGTGGATGGCGGAGTTGAGTGCCCGATCTCCGCTGCGGGAGAGCCGGTGCCGTTGTTTGTCGGCGCTGGCGACCTCGACGGGCGCGGTGCCGGTGTAGTTGGCGTACGCGGCCTCGTTCGGGAACCGCATCGGATTGCCGGTGCGGGCGAGGATGCGGCACGCGGTTACAGTGCCGACACCCTGGATCGTCGGCAGCGTCGTGCCGCAGGCGTCGAGCCCTTGCCCGAACTCGACGCCGAGGTCGGAATCGATCTGGGGTTGACAACGTTCGCGGTCCTTTCCAACGGCACGATCATCGATTCTCCGAAGTTCTTCCGCCGCGCCGAACGTAAACTCCGCAAGGCGCAACAGGATCTGTCCAGGAAGGAGAAGGGCAGCAGGAACCGAGCCAAGGCGCGATTGCGCGTTGCGAGGGCTCATGCCAGGGTGTCTGATGCCCGCAAGGACTGGGCACACAAACACTCCACGACGATCATCCGCGAGAACCAAGCGATGTACGTCGAGGATCTGTGTGTCACGGGGTTGGCGCGGACCCACCTGGCGAAATCGGTGCACGACGCTGGGTGGGCCACGTTTATCCGGTTGCTTGAGGAGAAAGCCGCCCGGTACGGACGAGTGGTCGGAAAGGTAAATCGGTTCTTCCCGTCGTCCCAGACTTGCTCGACGTGCGGTCGGATCGACGGACCGAAGCCGCTGTCGGTCCGGACCTGGACTTGCCCGTGCGGAGCAGTTCATGACCGGGATCTGAACGCTGCACGAAACATCCTCGCCGCCGGACGGGCGGAGAGGCAAAACGCCTGCGGAGAGACGGTAAGCCTCCCACATAACGGGGAGCACGACTCGATGAAACAGGAACCCACCGAGAGCGCCACGGGCGTTGGTAGGAATCCTCGGACTTCGGACCGAGGAGGACGTCAAAAGTCGAAGGAATCGTTCCACGGCCAATTGAAGCGACTCGACCGATAGCCGGATTTCAGCTTGTGGCGGGGGCGAATCTCAGGAGTACCGCACCGACACGCAGATCCGGCGTGTGGAACCGGGGCGTAGGGGTAAGCCCGCCATGCTCGTGGGAAGCGGTATTTGCGACCTGAGACTTGGCCGCACTTGCTGGTGCGCTGTCCCGAGGGTTCCCGGTGAGTGCCTGTGTCGTCCAAGAGCATCGGTCGAAGCCGCGGGTAATGGCATTCCCGCCCGGGACTGATCGAGTGGCTGGACCAGATCGTCCCGCGGCCACTCCGGGCGTGAAGACGCAGCGCATTGCCATTGGAGAAACGCGCGGGCCGTTTCCGGTTTGTTGCGTCAACCCCATTACTCTCATGGGTGCGTTACGACACGACAGCTGGAGGATGAGAGTGGGTCAGCCGAACAAGGGACGGTTTCTCGACCGCCCGACCCCTTGGGTAGACCCGCCCGCGCCTGGCCCGACCGTGGTCATCGACATCGATGGCCCGCTGGCCAACATGGATGAGTTCGCCCACCTGATTCAGGCCCCCAAGTACAAGGACCGGGACTGGAAGGCCTTCCACAGTCACTTCGGCGACGCCGCACTCAACCGAGCCGGCGGCCGTCTCGTCCGCGACCTCGTCGACGCAGGCTTCACCATCGCGTACACCACCACGCGTCTCGACACGTTCATGCCGACCACCGACTACTGGATTCGGCAGAAGTCCCTGCCTCCGGGGCATATCGAGTGCCGCGAATTCTGGACCGATGGCACCGTCCGCCCGTCCCTCGACATCAAGCGCCGGCACTGGTGGAAGTGGGTCGACAAGTACGAGGACCAGTCACCGGTTGTGGCTTGGATCGACGATGGTCCCGAGGCCGTGGCGATGCTCGCCGAGCAGGGCTGTCCGGTCTGGAAGTTCGACCAGCTCGTCGTCGAGCACCTCGCCGGCAACCTGCTGCCGACGATCGAGCGCGGCCCCCGCCCCGCGGAGGAACTCGCCAAGCAGCGCGCCGAAGCACGCCCGATATTCGACGAGGCCGAAGCGGAACACCAGCGCAAGCACAAGAAATGGCAGCAGGCACACGTAGCCCGAATGAAGCAGCGGCAGAGGGAGCGCCGCCAACGACGCGCCCAGTCGTGAGCGGCCCCCACCGGGCAGGTACTTCGTTGGCACCGCCGTCGCCTACTCCCTGCTGACCGTTCTCGCTGCCCTTGGTCGTACCCCGGATCCGGGACCTCATCGGGTCGGCGCGGACCGTGTTCGCCGCCGCGCTACCGTCCCATCCGGCATCGGTGACCCCAGGGGCACTTGAATGCGACCTGACAGTGACAATGCCGCAGACCAGATCCTTCGTACCGCCAATGACCAGGCTGGCGAGGTCGACCGCGGGTACCGCGGCATTGGGCAGTGTTTACTCTGCGCGGGCCGAGACTCTCTCGTGCTGTCCGGCTTCCGGACGGTGACGATTCTGGGGCGCAATGAGCACCGTTTTCGGCTGCGACACCGCCACGGCCTTCCAAAGTTCCCTGCCGAAGAGCGATATAAACCCCTGGTCCGTGTCGATGAGTAGCGATGCAACACGGCGCCGTCGCGTTCATAGCGTGGCGGTCGAATCCAATCCGCCGAGTTCGCCCAGGAGAACCGTATGGCCACCATCGCTGACCTTGAAACCCACCTCCGCAACCTCTACGAAGAGCAATCTCAGGCGAATCTCGAGATCGAGACGACCAGCATGGCGCTGATCGCCGCGCTGCTGTGTGAAGCAGTCCCGGCCGCAGCGCACCTGCTGCTCGACTGGAGTGACCAGGGCCCGCACCACGCCCTTGCCGATGTCACCGCTGCCGACGGCACGTCGCTGATGGAACAGGTTGAGGACCAGGCCGAGGACGTCGCGGTGTACGTGACGAACCTGCGCGGTGCCATCGCCGACCGCTTCGAACCGATCAACCCCGAGGGCGGGATCTATCGGGTAGAGCTTGCTCGCTTCTGATGCCCGCAATTACGGTGGGCCGCTCTCGTGCGAGGGCGGCCCACCGGCATATCGGCTTGAGGTGATGCACTCGGATGTAATTCGATCGAACTACATCCCGAGTGTGTCCCCCGTCCGGGACTCTAAAATGCCTGCACGATGCTCGAATATCCTCGAATCCTTCATATCCCGCAGCGCAACCTCGGTCGGATGCTGATGCCGCAGCGGCTCCGCCTCGTGCTGCCCAACTCGGGAAGATCGTGCTGTTCCTCGGATTGGGTGCCTTCCTAGGATCTATCGTCATGCTCTTGGTCTACAGGGGTATACCCGAGCCCCTGATGGCTGTCCCTGGGGTCATCGCACTGGGGATCGCTGCTGTCCTGGGCTATTACGCCTACACAACCTATCGGGAAGAAGACGGCCGCCTGCAATGGTGGCAGCTGCTCACTCCCGCGTTTCTCGCTGTCGGCGCGATTTCCTTCTTCTACGCCGCCACAGGCGCCCCCGTGTTGTTCACTCTGCTTTTCCTCGTCCGGCTCGGCGGTTTGTTGGCACTTGTTGTGGGCGGGATCATCGCAATCGTGCAGGCATCGAGTCGGCCGGCGACATCGTCTGCCAGTACGCTGGTCGCTCCCATCGTCGGGTACACGGCACAGGGAGAGCCCGTGTACGGCGCTCCGATGCGTTCACAGTCCACCAATATTCTCGCGATTCTCGCCCTGGTGTTCGGCCTGCTCGGTGGCGTTCTTGTGGTGGTGTTCGGGCACATCGCACTGAGCCAGATCAACCGAACAGGTGAGAACGGTCGCGGCCTGGCCATCGCAGGTTTGGTGCTCGGCTACATCTCGGTAGTCGCTTGGATCATCGTCGTCATTGTCGCCGTCGAGGCCGTCACTATCTGAGCGGCCCCGACGTCCCCGTAACGTGCCCGCCCCGGAAGGGGCGGGCACGCCCGTTTACAGGGGTCACGCCCAGGTGATGCGGCTGGCACCGTGCTCGAGTGCCCAGACCGCGAGATCGTGCAGTTGGGTGAGTCGACGACTGTCGTAGCCCTCGGCGCGACCGCAGTCGATCATCCGAGGACCGATCGTGCGGGCCGGTACACCAGCGGACGTGGGTGTGGCCAGTGCGAGGAGTGTGCGTCCGAGGAACTGCTCGCAGGACTCCTCACCCCATAGATCGTCCTCACCAGCGGTCTGCACCTCGTGGCTGTCGTTCGTGCCGACGACGTCGCCCGCGTCGAGCCCGGGGAGCAGACCGAGTAACCGCAGCAGGTGACGGGCGTTCGCGTTCGACGCATTCACCCATGGAATCTCTTGGTCGCCGTGCACCGGTTCGACCAGGTACGCCCCGTAGGTGCGAACAGCCTTGGGATCGGTGCAACCGGGTAGCGGCTCCCGGGTGGTCTCAAGTTCGGCCACGCGGGCGTACGCGGCCTCACGGGTGGCGTGCTGTTCCCGGCCACCTTCACCGTCGGTGACGTCGAAGCCGGTGGGCTCGATTTCGGGGGTGAAGGTGACCGACATGCTGCCTCCTGAAGAACGGTGGTTCGGCGATTCCGAACCGGTGCAACCACTCTCGCTCTGACACTCAAAGGGTGTTGCACATCAGGACGGTCGGCTAGCCGATTCACCCGACCACGAATCCCGCGATCGGCGGCAAGTCGACACCATCGGGGCGGTCGACGAGCCGTAGTCCGTCCCGGCGCACCGGTGAGCCTTCCTTGTAGTACGTCAGTACCTGCGCAGCGAGCGCCCGCGTTGCCTCCTCGCGAGTGCGGGTTCTGATGCGGCGCAGCCGAATGTCGGCGTCGAACACGACGGTGGTGTCGTGCACTGACACCCTGCCTTGATCGATCGTCGGCACGCCCGTCATGTTCGCTGCCCACGCGTACCCGACGACCTGCTCGAGGTAGGCCACCGCATCCTCGTCGGGCTCGTCGTCGAAGATGACCCCGAACCGGGTATATCTGTCGAAGTCAACACCGGATGCGCTGAGCGGACGCAACACTGCGCCACCGCGCCAGGCTGGAAGCTGCTGCCGCATGTTCGGTCGAATGACTGTCATGCGCGGCCGCCGAGCGCGAGGGGTTGCACGCCCATCCCGTAGACGTCATGGATCGCGTCCTGAACGCACTCGATGCTGTCGAGGTCGGTGCAGGCCGAGAGCATCGTCGCGAGTGCAACCTCCAATCCGAGGCCAGCGTCGAGGACCTTCTGCGTGACCAGCAGGTCCGCGATCTGAGGCACCCAGCAACCGAGGCCACCGTCGTTCTTCTCCTCGGCGTTGCGGGTGTGCAGGTTGCGGGCGACCTTGATCAGCTTCGGGTCGACGCCGGCTGCCTCCGCGGCCGTGAAGTCCGCTGCAACCTCGATCGCGATCGGGAACCGCCGCTTGATCGCGTCATCGAGTGGGCGAACGCCCTGGCCGTACTCGTTGTAGCCGATGACCATCCAGAACCCGTCAGCGGCGACGACCGGTTCGGACCCCGGCAGATCGTCGATGTTCAGGGTGCGGCGCCCGTCGGCCACCGACATGAGCACGGCCATGGTCTCGGACGGCACGCGAGAGGCCTCGTCGAGGAAGAACACCTTGCCTTCACGCATCGCTCGGGTCAGCGGACCGTCGCGCCATTCGAACCCACCATCGGGCAGCGGAAGGTACTGGCCGACGAAGTGCGAGACGTTGGTATCACCATGGCCCTGCATCACGACCAGGTCGGTGCCGAACGCGCCGTAGGGCACGGTGGACTTACCGCCGCCCGCGGGTCCGTGCAGGCGTACGAACAGATCGGGCGAGTTGGCGCGCAGATGCCGCATGAGGGCGACGTCGGTATGCCCGGCGACCTGTCGCGGGTACATCGTGTGCCCGTTCGGCAGCACGATCCCGTTGCGCTCGCTGGGGTCGACGGTCAGTCCGGTCACCCGCGAGGCCGACGGCGCCGCGGTGGCAGCGGTGGCAGATGTCGGCACGGGGGAGAGGGTCTGAGCGACCACGGCCTCGACGGTCGAGACGTCAGCCGACAACACCGCGTTCTCATGTTGAGCAACGGCGACGAGCTCGGCGGGATCGATCTCGCCGGTGGCTGCGACGTCGAAGGTGACCGGACCTGCAAGGACCGTGTCGTAGCTGCCCTTCGAGCACTTTTTCGTCCATACATCGGCCATCGCGGCGACCGCAGTGTCGATCGAGGCGTACTGCTTGTTGGACTGAACGCGCATCCGGTTGCCGACCCAGTTGGCGAAGCCGCCGGAGGCCGTGGCGAATCGGAAGGACGAGCCGTCGCGGTACACGAATGCCGCGTATACCTTCTGCTCGGGGCTATTCGGATCCTGGACGGCGAATCCGGCGACGGTCGTGGTCATGGCGTGTTCTCCTGATGGTGTTGGTCGTAATCGGTGTGCCACCAACGTATGAACGGTCACGCCAGGGTGTTTCAGCCCTCGAAGGTGGTGCGGTCGGCTGCGTAGGCTCTGCCGGCACTCTGACCGCGCTTCCTCTCAGCCACTTCCAGGCGTGTTTTCCCACGTTCGACGAGATCTGTCCGGGCGCGGTGATGACCGGATGTATACCCGGAATTTCGGTGGTGCAACACCTTTCGCGTGTGGTTCGTAGCGTCGGCAGCGTTCACGATCGCGAGATGACGAGGAGCAGGCGATGTACTACACCGATCTCAAAGGCGAGCCCGCCGTGGGTGATCTCTGGTCGCCCGGCCCGAAGATGCACACCGTGTGGGTTCTAACCGCTGGCGAACCGATCGTCGTCGACACCCGCACGATGACCGAGATGCGCTACCTGGCCCCCGAGCTGGGCGTTCCGCATTCGAAGAGCGCCGTCGACGCGGCGCGGAAGGTTATCGAGGCGTGCCCTGCCTCCGGATATCCGCGCACTCTCACTCCTCGCGATGCTGCCGAGGCTGAGGCAGTCGGCCACGCCCGCACCGTCATCGCCGAACGTCAGGCATTCGACAACGACTGGCATCAGCGGCAGATTCGCCGTGGTCAGCGCGCCCCGTTGAGCAAGAAGGCGTGGGCAGAGCTGTTCGCAGCACGCATCGCTGAGTTCACCGTCGACAGTCCGGTCCTGTTGGCCCCGGCTGCTTGAGCCGATGAACGCAACGTCTCCGGCCATGCGGGTCGGAGGCGTTGCGTTCGATGTCAGCGCTGCGCGGGCCGGCGTACCTCATCATCGGAGCCGCACCTCGGGCCCTCAGCTGTTCGTGATCTGCACCCGTGCACGGTGAGCAGCTATGGCCGATCTGGACGATCCATGTGTCATCGGAGGCGCGCTGCCGCTGTCCGCCCGACCTCGCCAAAGTGAACGTCACTGACGCGACGGCGAAGCCCGAATCGACGCGATCCGCTGTGCCGCGGCACGCGCCAAGCAGCCAATTCACTATGAAACACGTTTGCAGACAACGTCATAACGTCGTTCCCATCGACATCATGACGGATCCACGGAGGAATTGATGAGCAGTGCACGAGTCATTGACCAGCTCGAGGTCATCCACACCTACAGTCGCGCCGACGCGATCGCAGACGGTGTTCTGCACGATGTCACCGAGCTCGCCGCCGAACAGGGCATCCGGTACCCGGTCGCGATCGCAACCCACGCGTGGGATGCCGCCGTGGCCTGGGACCCCGCGCACGGTGCGATGCAGGACGAGACCGGCCGCCAGTGGGACGTACTGACAATGGCTGCCATGGCGTTGCGTCGCGCCCGTCGGCTCGGTCTGACGGGCCTGCAGATCTTCACCGTGTACGTCGTCCCGAACCGTCGCGGTGCCGACGAGCCGGAGCCGGTCAACCTCGGCATCTCCGTCGGTCCCGGCGACAACTACGAGCCGGTGCTGACGATCACGGCACCCGCGGACCTCTGACGCGGTTGGGCGTATCCCTTCGTCCCCCGTCCCGGAACGAGTCCGTTCCGGGACGGGGCGTCACGAGACCAATCGGAGTCATCGCGGCTGCCGCGACGACGTGCCGATAGTGGTTCCCTGCCGAGAAGACTGTCCGCCCGCAGTGGATCCTCCGCCGGCGCACATCCTGCGATGGGAACCGACCGGCTGCCTCCGGAACGCTCGCTTGCAACTCTGTAGGACCGACGTCGAGACGATCGGTGCAACCACAAACCCACGACCGCCAGGAGCACCGAATGCCCGCCACCGCCACTGCTACCACTGCCCGCACCGCGTGGGAGAGTCCGGCCCACCCACAGTGGCGACAGCTCGGCTCCCGGCTGACCGACTGGGTCGACACTCTCACCCCACGCCGCGACGTCCTCGTGTCGGTGCTCCCGCATCATCCGGGCAGCGGCCAGCCCGCAGGGGTGTTCAACCACCGCACCGCTCGCATCACCCTCGACGCCACCCAAGCGATGCCCGGTCGACCCGACCCCGATCGCATCGATCTACGCGACGAGCGGGACCGCGCGCGATTCCCGGTTCTAACCGGCGTCCTCGCTCACGAGGCAGGCCACGCCACCCACACGACGCGTCGCTACGGGTTGAACGGCGCTGTCGCAGAGTGGGCAGCGTTGCTCGAGGAGCCGCGCATGGAGGGCCGGGTGGCCGCAAGTAATCCCCAGGCGCGCCGTTGGTTGCAGGCCTCGGCGCTGCACCTACTCGGGCAGATCGATCCCACAAGCACCGATCACGCCGCCCGCACCCTGGTCCTGCTCGGTGGCCGCATTCTGGCTGGTGTGCTCGACGAGGAGTCGTTGCCGGACCTGGACGCCGCGTTGGCGCCGTGGTTGACCTCGGAGCAGATCGCCGTCATTGCCGAGCAGACCGACCGGGCGGTCTCCGCGGCCGACGGTGATACCGAGGCAATCACCGCCGCCGCCGAGACGATCGCCTCGCTGTTCGGAGACGACGCCGAGAGCGCGAGCGACGGAGACGGTGACGGTGAGGGTGACTGCGGTGCGCATCACGGCCCGCCCGGGGACGGCCCGCTCGCGGCTGCGCTGACTGCTGTCGCTGTTGTCGCTGCCCGAGAGCTGCGTGCGGCTGCCGGCATCGTCGATCCGTCCCCTGCGGCTGCGGCTGCTCGCGCAGCGCGGCAGGCCCACACTGCACGGGCCGCCGAGGACCAGCGCATCGCCCGCCAGGGACTGCACGAGTCTCGTCGACGCCAACCGACTGCTGACGATCACAAGCACGCGAAGGCACTGACTCGGAGCCTCGAGTCGGCGGCATTGCGTGCTGTCGATGTGGCCCGCACGCCGTCGTCGACCCCACCGGGACGCCTGCGGACCTCGCAACTGGTACGGAGGCAGGGACAGATTCATGCCCGAGTGCGGCCGACCGCGACCCCATGGGAGAACGCCCGCCGACGGACGGTCGACACACCCAGCCTGCTCGTGGGGGTCGCGCTCGACATCTCCGGGTCGATGGAACCTTTCGCTGAGCCCACAGCGGTGGCCGCATGGGCGCTGGCCCGGGCCGTACGACAGGTCGGCGGCAAGGCCGCGACAGTGACCTGGAATCACACTCCGTCATTGCTGCCGGTCACAGCCGTGAGTGGATCGGTCCCTGTGCCGGCGATCGGCGGGGGATCCATCGGCTTGCCGGCTGCGCTGCGCGTCCTCGACCGCGAGCTCGTCCTCGGTCGCGATCAGGGCGCTCGGATGGTCGTTGTGGTGACGGACGGTGATCTTCCGAACCCTGTCGCGGTGCGCGAGGAGGTGGAGAGGTTGATCGCTGCTGGTGTGCGGGTCTTGTGGCTTGTGACGGAGGACGGTGGGATGACACCGCCTGTGGGGGCAGAGGTCGCGGTGATCGAGGACCCGAGCCGCATCGGGCAGCTTATCGGTGCTGCGGCGGTGACTGCGTTGAGGTCGGAGAAGTGACAGGTCGTGGAAATAGCTCAGCCCCCACCGTGTGGTGGGGGCTGGGACTCTTAAGACTCGCGCTCGCATGAACTCAGCGTCTGCGGCACGTACGGCTGTGTCGGCCGACCCGGCAAGCCGGGGTCTGTATGTGTGCTTCCCCTCGGGGCGCGGGATCAGTATGGCACAAGATGTGGCTTACGCAAATCCCTAATGTTGCTTAAAAGTTGCTTCGTGATGGCGCTGCCTGTCATCCCTGGTGGCTCATATGCACCTTAACCAGCACAAGTTTATGTTTCAATCGGGTGCGCCAACGATTCGGGACAAAGCAACAATTTGCCCTCGGATTGCCCAAAGGTGCTGCTGACGGAGCAACGAAAGAACCCCACGAACCCGCCTCGATTCATGCCCTGCGCAGCGGTGATCGTATGGTGGAGCGACGATCGAGCCATGCAATCCGCGTAGCGATAGCCCGGGGGGGCGCGCGAGATGGAGGTAACCAGGGGTGGCGCAGTACGACCCAGGTGAGCAGACGGACCCAAACGCACGGAAGCGCGTCGACGAACTGCTTGTCGAAATCCACGAGTCGATGCCCGGCCCGTGGTCATTCGAAGAGTTCAGGACGTGGTTGTCTCGCCGCCGCGGCGTCCCCATCGAGATTCGGCCCCGACCGGACGATCAGCACGTCGACGCTCCATGTGGGTGGACCCTTGTCTGCGAGGACCGCGACATCGTCTACTACCCCCTCGACACACCTGAGACCCGATCACGATTCATCACCTACCACGAGTTCGCACACCTGCTGTTCAACCACGACGACGGTGAAACCGATCGCCAATCCCTGGCCCGCGAACTCGCTCCCGACGTGGACCCCGAACTCGTGAAGAAGGTCTTCGGCCGCACAAACTACGACCGACCCGAAGAACAGGAGGCCGAGCTCCTTGCCCTGCACCTACTGCGCAATGACGTCGAACACCTGGGCATCGGTGTCCGATCCAGCAACCCGAAAGTTGCCACGCGCGTCGGTCGGGCGCTACGGCTGCTTCGGGGTCGATAGATGACCTCGACACTGCCGGCCGCCATCGAGTGGCCGATGATGATCATCCTTCTCACCGTCGCCCTGCTACGGGCGCTGTTCCTACACTCGCGCCTCGACCAGCGATTGACGACCATGCTCGTCTTCTGGGGATTCTGTGCACTCCTGCGTGACCCCCACATCCAGGACCAGCTGGCCGAGCACCTCGTGGATCCGTCAGTTATCCGTCAGACAACCCACATGTTCGCCATGCTCGCCAGTGCGGCGATCATCGGCGCATGCGCGCTCTGGGCCGCCCCTGCGGAACGATCGACGACCGGTCTCGCCGCCGCATGGCACCGGCCCGAAACGCAGCCGATCGTCTATACCGTGGTCTTGACCATGGGACTCGCGCTCTTCCCGCTCTCTGCACCTGCCCGTGCCGCCGGACAGACGCTCGAACAACATGGCGGATGGCAGCTGATCGCCTACATGGTGGTCTATGCGGCCCCTACGATCGTCGCGATCAGCGCGGTGGCGGTGCTCCTCATCGAAGCGGCACGGCAAACGAAGAGTGCGCTGGCGGCCGTCGGATTCGCGCTGGCCGTCGTGGCGTGCGCGATCTCCCTGCTCGACTCCACCACCCGCATCATCAACGCCTGTTTCCTCTACGGCGGTCACCGCAACGCGTTCACAATCTGGCGTAGCGAATCGAACGATGTGCTGTTCTTGCCCGAAGTGACCCTCATCGCGCTCGTACTGACCGGCCCGCTGGTGAACCGACTGGCAGAGCGAATGGGACTGGACAAATCGAGCCGTCAGGTCCGCCGTCTCACCCCCATGTGGAACGACCTGTCCGGCGCTGTGCCGACCGTCATCCTGCAACAGCGCCCCGACCGCGCCGACGAGCTCGCTCAGCGAATGAGCATCGAAATCTGGGACACCCTAATCCGGCTTCGCGACTATCTTCCGCCGCGACTGATTCCCCGGCGCACCCCCGACCTGTCGCACATCCGTGAGCGCGACCGGGTCGGCGTGACAGCAGCGCTTGTGGTGCAGGAGGCGATCGAGGGCTATCGCACCGGGACTCCTCCCGAGTCGTCTTCCGCCACTCCCTCCGACCTCAACCATCTCGATCTTGAAGAACTGGCCCGCGGATGGGTACTAGCTCCTCACACTCTCCGCACCGAGACCGAAGAACAGACAACCACGGAAGGACATGGGCGGCCCGGGCTGTCCACACCACATGGCTGAGCACAACACCATTCCGCATCCCCCCAAACGACTTCCCATCGTCGGCGACGTACTCGGCATGGATCGCGCCAAGCCCAACCAGAAGACCCTCGTCATGCACGAGCTTCTCGGCCCGATCTACCGCCGCACGATCATGGGCATGCACCTGACCTTCGCGTCCGGCGCCGACGTCGTGGCTGACCTCAACGACGAGACCCGATTCCGCAAGCACGTGGGCCGGCCGATCGCCCAGCTGCGTGAACTTGCCGGCAACGGCCTGTTCACCGCAGACAATGGAACCGGCGCCTGGACCGCAGCCCACAACGTCCTCATGCCCGGGTTCACCAAGGACGCCATGCGGGGCTACCACGACACGATGAGCGACACCCTCGCCGAACTCCTCAAGTCCTGGGACCAACGCCCGAGCCAGGCCCTCGACGTCACATCCGAGATGAGCAAGCTGACCAGCGAGGTCATCGGCAGGTGCGGATTCGGCCGCTCGTTCGGCTCGTTCGACCGCGACGAAGTCGACCCCTTCGTCTCAGCCATCCAACGCGCTCTCGACTACTCACAGCGCTCGTCGATCCCACTGCCGATCCTGGGCAAGCTGCTCGGCCGCGCAGAGGCCCGCCAGAACGTCGAGGACATCGCCTACCTGCGCTCGGTCGTCGACGACGTGATCGACGCCCGACTGCAGGGCACCGGGACACATTCCGATCTGCTCGACCTGATGCTCAACAACCCGGACCCTGACACCGGGAAGAACCTCGACCGCGAAAACATCCGCGACCAGGTGATCACCTTCCTGATCGCAGGCAACGAGACCACGTCGAATGCGCTGTCGTTCGCGCTGCATCTGCTTGCCACCCATCCGGAAGTTGCCGCCCAAGTTCGCGCCGAGATCGACGCCGTGTGGCCGGATCGGTCCCGGCCGCAGCTATCCTTCGACCAGGTTTCCAAGCTGCGCTACACCCGCCGAGTGATCGACGAGACGTTGCGTCTGTGGCCTGCAGCGCCAGGCTACTTCCGGGAAGCAATCGAGGACACCACCGTGGCCGGCGGCTACGAGTTCAAGGCAGGGGACTGGGCATTCATCCTGTTGCTGCGTCTGCACCGGGACCCGGTCTGGGGGCCTGACCCCGAGCGCTTCGACCCGGATCGGTTCCTGCCCGAGAACGTCAAGGCACGTCCCGGTCACGTCTACAAGCCTTTCGGCACCGGGATTCGGTCGTGCATCGGTCGGCAGTTCGCGTTGCACGAGATGCAGCTCGCGCTGGCGACGATCGTGCACCAGTACGACCTGGTGGCCGACTCGGACTACTCCTTGGAGGTTGCCGAACTGCTGACCTTGCGGCCGGCAGGGCTCAAACTGGAGTTCCGTCCGAGGTAATGGAGCCGCGGCGGCGGTGTTCGTCCACCAGCGCCTCGAGTTCGGTAACCAGCGATTCGAGGCTGCTCTGGGCGCCATCGCCGCCGCGGAAGCAGATGCCGTTGAGTTTGGCGTCGCGGGCTGCGATCAGCGCGCGGAACTGCAGGTCGTAGTTCGCGGTCCCCGGAAGGTCGATCAAGTAGTTCTCGGGAGCAGAGAACTCACGAGCGATGGCTGCGAGGAGGTCATCGCCCGCGCCCGGGTGGGTACCGCTGCGCAACGCGATGATGTCATCGGCGGTGATCTCTGTACCCAGATCAGCGGATACCGCTGCGGCGACAGACTGAGCAGACCGCTCGGACTGTCCGAACTCATGGGCGAGCTGGAACAGCCGGTCTACACGCGTAGCCACTTCGGCAGCTGTCACGAGTCGATGCCTCCTCTGCGGCTAGCGAATCGTTCCTCGAATCGTGCCGCTAGTTCTTCCGGTATGCCGTTTGCGCGGCCAATCAACCAGCGCCGGTAGTAGCGCTCCTCGGCAGAGGGTTCCTCAGGATCGACCGGTTCAGCAAGATGCGCGCTGAACGCGAATTCGATCATGGTAGGGATGCCGTTCTTCGAACTACGGTTCCGTTCGAGGATGTCGGTGACCCAGGTCCCGGTCAGGGAGGAAACAAAGCGCTGCAACGCCTCGGTGGTGCTGGCCAGCCGATGATTGCCGTCGTCTTCCTCGGCGAGGACAGTCAACGAATTCAGGATCTCCAACAGTTCCGTGAGCTGCTCGAGCGAAACAGGGACTTCCATCGGCCCGAGTTCGAACGCTGGCGCAGGGGAAGCTGGACGGACTGGAGGTTCGGGCAGAGGGGCGGGATGTCCGCCGGCCCACACACGTGCCGCGCTGCCCGGCTCCCATCGCAACGCATGATCGAAGCGATTGCGGGTGGTGGCGGTCGGCTCGCTGCCTTCCGCGCGCTCAATGCGCGTCTGTGTGGTGTCCGAGGGGCCACCAGCTGCTGTGACGTCGTCCTGCGTCATCCCGAGTGCTTCGCGGCGCTCGCGCACGATACGTCCGAAGCGGACGCGGTTGGACGCCTTCATGCCTCACAGCCTAGGGGACCAAGCGACATCAAAGCTAATTGATGGCGAAAAAAGTTCACGATCGACATGCCTCCTTATTCGCCACATGACCTGCGGCTATTACATCTGTCTTGGACATGTCCTCTGTTCGAATGATGCCAGGGTGTCACTTTTGAAGCTGCACGACGGGACGGATGCGCAGCATTATGTCCGATAGAAACACTTGTTCTCCCGGCTGTCCGACGTGAAGCGACCGCTTCTCGCAGTACAGGCACGGTTCATGAGAACTAACTGTGGACGCTCGATTCGCGTGAGATCTGAAACACAGCAGCGGCCCGTTCATAGCGTCGAATCCGACATCGCATCCCAGCCACATCGGAGGTTCACATGACCGCTCCCGCCGCCACCCGCATCCCCGCCAGCCGCGCACTCGGCGCCGACATCAGCGCCGCACGCAACGTCCACGATGCCCTCGAACTCGCCGGGCTGGCCTGGGGGATCGAAGAGCACCCGGCCGATAGCTTCGCCCTCACCACCCCAGGTGGGGTCACCATGACCGGCATGCCGGGGATGCGCTTCTTCCTGCGTTCGGACACCAAGGAGGCGTTGCACCTCGGCGGTGCCCGGTACACACCTGTCACCAACGCGGACGCATTCGCCGCCGCCGACGCTGCGGTCGCGATGGGCGCCCGGTTCGCCACCGGCGGCGCCTTGCGCGGGGGTCGACAGACGTACTTGGAGCTGGATCTGCCGGATGCGGCGGTGAAGGTCGGCGGCAAGGATCTGGTGGCCTTCACGCTCCTACTTCGCACTGCCCACGATGGGTCCGGCCGCGTCTCGGGCGAGGCCCGAGTGAAGCGTCTGGTCTGCACGAATGGGATGACCGCAAACATCGGGTTTCCCGCTACGTTCGCGATCGGTCACACCCGTTCCGCGCACGATCGACTCGCTGCCGCTACGACGATGGTTCAGGGCGCGGTCCGCTTCGCGAAGGAGTTCAGCGCGATCGCGGATCACATGCTCGACACCCCGATGACGCTGACTGAGTTCGGCGCGTTCATCGACGCTATGTACCCGCGGCCCGACGAAGAGAACGCGCGCGAGTTCGGCCGGTGGGAGCGCCGTCGTCACGAGCTGGTCGAACTGTTCCGCTTCGCGGACACCAACGATCTCGGCCGGGGAAGCCGCTGGGGCGCGTACTCGGCGCTGACCGAGTACGTCGACTGGTTCGCACCGGTCCGGGGCGGCGACGACGCCCGGGCGACGCGTCAACTCGACGGCACCGCCCAAGGCGCCAAGGACCGGGCAATGAAGATTCTCGCCGGCGTTTGATCGCTCGCTGGAAAGGGCGGGGAGGCCTGCAGGCCTCCCCGCCCTTTCTCGTCGGCGCGTTGTGCTGTCCGCCCCTAATTCAGCCGACCTACCGCGAACCGTGGGTATCACGGGTATCACGGGTATCGCGTGTTTTCCGGGTACTAGGACTGCAACACTGCAGGTCGGAGGGGAGCAGGGTCGAGTCATCACTCCAACCAGCAGAAAGGACACCCGTGATGACCATCGTGCAGCCAACCGGGAAAATGAGTGCCCGGCAGCTCCGCCACAAGCTCAACGTCGCCCACGCGTCCGGGCGGCTTCAGCCCAACGGCCGCGCACGCGCCGCGAAGGGCAAGTGGCGGGGCGACCGCTCCGCCACCCGCCGCCGTGCGATCTCCGAGCAGGTGAGGTGATGACTGTTCTCGACACGATCTGCGCTCAGATCGACGTATGGGAGAGCGTTCGGAACGACGCCACCGATCAGATCGCGCGCTTGGAGGTCGAACGCGTCCGACAGGTTGCTGCCGTGGTGCACCCGGATGCTCGGGCCTTGCACCTGGGCTGTGACGGTGACGGGTACTACCTCATGGGCATGTTCGCCGATGGCGGCCGCGACATGATCGACGGCACGGTCGACATCGATGGCATCGATCCCGACGATGACCTCACCGACGTTGTCTCGGCGCTCCCTTCGGGTGCTGCCGCCTACGACCGTGACGCCCAGACGTATCTCGTCACGCTGCCTGGTGGCGCGCCTCGGTGCGCTGCGTGCGGTCGCACCTATGACGAGGACGACTCGTGCGCCGACGACCTCTACGGTCGTCATCGCTTCGCCTGACCATCCACCTCGCGGCCTCACCCGACCTCTGTGGGGTGAGGCCGCTGGTGTGCATGGCGGGACGGGGCAATGGGGCTGTCCGTTAGGCGCGGAGGACGCTACGGATGCCGAAATATGTGACTGAAATACCCGTTCCATGAAAGGGGTACTTTTGCAGCATGAACGGGACACGCTGGTTGACAATCGCAGCCGAACTCGCCACCACCCAATGGGGCCTGTTCACCACCGCCCAAGCCCGCGCCGCCGGCATGCACCCCAAGCACCTCGCCACCCTCGCCGACGCCGGCGCCATCCACCACGTCCGCCACGGCATCCACCGCATCCACGGCGCCCCCTGGCACCCCCACGAAGACCTCCGGGCAGCCTGGCTCGCACTCGACCCCACCCGCAGCGCCGACGAGCGCCTCACCGAAGACCCCATCACCGCAGCCGTCTCACACCGCAGTGCCGCCAAGGTCCTTCAGCTCGGCGACGTCGATGCGGACCACCTCGAGTTCACCCTCCCGCGCCGGCGCCAGACCCGACTGGCCGACCAGCGATTCCACGTCGGCGCCCTCGCCTCCGACAACACCGAGCTCGTCGACGGCCTACCCGTCACCACCGCAGCACGCACCATCGACGACCTCGCCGCCGACCTCCTCGACGGTGGCCACCTCGCCGGAATCATCCACACCGCAATCAGCACCGGACGACTCACCTACGACGCGGCCGCCACAATCCTCGACCGGCACTCCCGCCGCTACGGCCACCCCCGCAACAACGGCCAGCGGCTGCTCGAGCATCTCCTCGCCTGACCAACACCCAGAGGTTCATCCTCGGGGCACACGGGGTCTACTCAATCGCCGGGAGACAACGGTAGACCGACCATCTCCTCGAACTCTGCCCGGCGATCGTCCTCCAACCTGTCCCAGACATCCCGGTACGAGTGCCACGGGATGCCATGGTGAATCCCAGCAGGCTCGCCCCAAAAGCAGACGTTCAACTGCTGTTACCGGCGACGCGGGAATGCACTGCAGCGTCATGAACTGTCGGTCCCCGCTGTCCGCGAACACGCTCACGCTCCCAGGAGACGCCGGCTATTCGTCGACCTCCCGGACCGGAAACTGCACTGCAACACCGGGAACCACCGCCGCAGACGATTCCCTGCATGACCCAGCGATACCGCAGCACCGGCGCCTTCCACATGGCCCTGAACGCACGCATCAAGTCCGTAGCTGCTGCCACCGGCGCACCAGCCGCACAGGTCCGCCGCCAGTTCCTGGCTCAACGGTTCCTTGCCCGCGTGTTCGCCGACCCCACCGCTCCCTGGATCCTGACCGGCGGCACCGGGCTCCTGGTCCGTCTCGCAGGCGCACGGCACAGCGAGGACCTCGACCTGCTCCACACCAGCGCAGGCACCGACGCCGAAACGGCAATCGACGACCTGCGAGCGACCATCGCCGCTACCGAAGGTCTCGACCCGTTCCGGTTCACGATCAGCGTGCCAGCCACGCTCCACGGCCTGACCGGCGGCGCCACCGTGCGCGTCAACGCACACCTCGGAACCACCCCCGCCGGGAACTTCCCCGTCGACCTGGTCGTCGGCCGTAGCACCGTCGGACGCATCGAACGCCTCGCTCCGGCACCGGTACTCGACCTCGACGGCATCACCCCCACGCCCGCGATCGCCCTCTATCCCATCGCGGACCAGCTGGCCGACAAGATCGCCGCGACCTACTTCCGCTACGGCCCGCGTCGCTCGCCGTCGACCCGCTTCCACGACCTGGTCGATCTGCTGTTCATCGTCACCCATTGCGCCATCCCCGCCGCCGACACCCATGCGGCGCTCACCAGCGAATTCCGCCGTCGACAGATGCCCGCCGTCACAGCCATATCCGTACCCGGCGACCGCTGGCATGACGGCTACCGTCGCACCGCTCGACTCGCTGGACTCCCCTCCGAGTACACCGATCTCGACCACGCCCTCGCGACGGTGGGCGCATGCCTGAACCCACTGCTCGACAGCACCCGCACCACCGGCACGTGGTGCCCGGACGCTGGCGCCTGGCTCGACGACTAACCGTCCCGGGGCTCACGCCCGGCACCCTCCCGGCCAGCACTCACGCTGTCCGACACCCTCGCACGTGGCGAATGCCCAAACCAGCACTGCACAGATCGACGCTGCAACAACGGAACTCGGCGCACGAGACGGTGAAACCGCACCGCCGCCCTAACACCAGGAGCCGACCATGACCCTGTCGCTGATCATCCCGATGGCCGCATTCGTCGCCGCTGCCGGCATCGGAGCCCGCAAGTGGCTCTACGTCCCCTTGGTGCTGCTCGCGATCCCCGCGCCCGCAGTCGCCACGGTCCTCGCCTCGATTGCCCTGGTCTGGCTCGCTCGCCGCTACGCCGCCAACGCTCGCCCCATCGCCTCCAGCATCCTCGCCGCAATTTCCCTCATTGGCTGGTTCATCGGCACCGGTCCCAGTCTGCAGGGCTACGGCGCGTTCTCGCTGCTCCTGATCCTCGTTGGCCTCGCCCTCACCGCGGTATCCCTCATCCGAATCACCGGCGCGGATATGGAACCCCAACCTGAGGTCGCGTCGAAGTCAGCCACCGAGTCCAACGCCTGACCTCCGGCCTGGCCGCCAATTGATGAACCAGCGCCGACAACCGGGATTGGCCATGGGTTCTGTCCAACCAATGCGAGAACCCCAGCACCAGCGAGGACGATGGACCGATGCCATACGAACCCATGACCCTGACCACCGCCGATGCAGGGCAACTGCTGACCCTCCAACGCGCCGCTTACGTCACCGAAGCGCAGGCCCACCGAGACCTCGAACTCCCACCGCTGACCGAAACCCTCGACGAACTGATCACCCAACTCGTCCAGCCCGCGGTCACCGCATTAGCATCCGCGACGACACCGGACGCCTCATCGCTGCCGTCCGCCTCCCCCGCATGAACCACGAACCCCATGCGGCCGAACTTGGCCGCCTCGTCGTCGCACCCGACCAGCAAGGTCGCGGCCTTGGCACCCAACTTCTTCACCATGCCGAGATGCACCTGCAACCGCGAGTGACCGAACTACGACTGTCCACCGGTGAACACAGCGAAGCCAACCTGCGCCTGTACGGAGGACACGGTTACCGCAAAACCGGGCGCACGCCGACCCCCGCCGGCTACGCCCTGATCCACCTCACCAAGCACCTCAACTGACCGCTGTTCACCCACGCGAAGCCGGTGGTGGCTGGCCACGGGATCGGGATCACGCGCAGCCAGCCCGAGACCTCCAACGATCAGAGTTCGCCCGCAACGTCGGCTCGGTAGTGCCTGTTGCTGTCGTCGAGAACCTCATCCCAGTCGACCCCAACCGCATCCGTGAGATGGTGCAGATCAACAAGCAGATCGAGGACCCCGATCTTCAGATCCTCACCGGCATCGCCGACCAGCCGCATGTAGTCGGCGAGCACTCCCACGACGTTCAGCGCCCGCACCGCGTTCGCCTCCGCCGGATCCTCGATCTCGTAGCAACGGGGCGTCTGACTGTGAAGGACCATCGCCTTCGCGAGATCCTCGACAGATTCCGCAGCCCGCAACGTGGGCAATGCCTTCACCGGCATGGGTCCTCCAGATTTCGTAGTGATCGAGAATGACGGCACCATCGTCGAATCCGTACCTGCCTGGTGTTTCACACCCCATCCCTGCTGCACACTGCCAGTGCTGCGCTGCCGGCCGCGGAGGCGTCTCTGGCAATCGGTCGGCGTGGTGAAGCCCGACCGTACGGTGGCCTCCGCCGCTTGGAGCACCATCAAGCGAGCGTCGAGCGGGGCCACCAGCTGGCTCTCGGCGCGGTAACCGTGAGGAGCGTTGCATGAGGATCCCCGATGACACCCTCGAACAGATCCGGGAGCGGGCCAGGATCGACGAGATCGTCGCCCGCTATACGCGTCTGGTTCCTGCATCCAGGGGAGAGGCGAAGGGCTGCTGTCCGCTCCCGGACCATGACGAAAGGACGCCCTCGTTCTACGTCAACCCCGGAACCGGGGTCTTTCACTGCTTCGGGTGCGACCGAGGCGGGGATGTCATCACCTTTCTCGAACTCGTCGAGCAGCTCACCTTCCGTGAAGCGGTCGAACAGCTCGCCGAACAGGTTGGGGCGGCGATCCTGACCGACCGCGAGCAGGCACACCGCAGCAGCACAGAAGGGACACCGAAACTGCTGCGTGCAGCCCTAGAGATCGCCGCCGAGGTGTACGCAACCGCGATCACCGACGACCCCGCCGCCGCGTCTGCCCGTGAGTACCTGACCGAGCGCGGCTTCACCGACGCGCACATCCGTCAGTGGGGGATCGGCTTCGCACCTCGCGGCCGCACCACGGTCCTCGGCGCACACCTGGCCACCCGCGGGCTGCCCGCGAATGCTGGACACGATGCCGGGCTCATCCGTCGGGGCCGGGCCGGTCAGCCCTACGACACCTTCGCCGGCCGACTGATCTGGCCCCTGCGCGACCCGCAGGGCCGCATCGTCGGGCTCGCCGGTCGCAGCCTCGATGACCCCGGCCACAACCCCGACCGCTACCGCAAATACGTCAACAGCGACGACAGTGCTCTGTTCCGCAAGTCCGACACGCTTTTCGGGCTTGCAGCCGCACGACCCGCCATCGTCAGGCAGCGACGCGTGATCGTCGTCGAGGGATACACCGACGTCATGGCAGTGGCAGCCGCCGGACATCCCGAGGTCGTCGGTGTGTGCGGCACCGCTTTCACCGCGACACACGCACGACTGCTGTCCAGACTCCTCGGGTCCGACGGAGAGATCGTCGTGATGTTCGACGCGGACGACGCGGGACAGACCGCCGCCTGGAAGATCGCTGTCGCCTGCCACCAGTTCGCGACGGTCACCCTCGCAGTTCCGGGGAAGAGCGGTTCGGACCCGTGTCAGCTGCGCGCCGATCACGGCGACCAAGCCGTAAGGGACGCCGTAAACGCACGTCAACCTCTGATTCGGCAGATCCTCGGCCGCCTCCTCTCCGACGCTGACACACCCGAGAAGGCAGCCGTGGCCGCGCGCCGGGCAACAGCGATGCTTGGCGAACTCACCGACGACGTCCTGATCCTGCGGTACCGACGATGGCTGGCCGGCGAACTCGGGATCCCCGAAGGCCAACTTCAGGTCCCCGCCCCACCGTCACCACCGCCGTCCCTCAAAGTCACTCCGATCGAGCGTTTGGACTGCATTCGAGATCTCGCGGCCCAACTCGTCGACGACCCAACACTGTGGAGTCGCCTGCAGCTACCCGAGGTGCTCGAACTCGCAGATCTGCTTCCCGACCGGTACTGCGCCGTCGTCGAGCGCGCCGCGGTGGCCCCACCGGAGATCCCGGACCGATGGGCCTGGCTGCTGTCCACGGCTCCCGATGAGGCAGCGCGTGCTGCGGTGACAGCGTTGCGGGCCGGCGCACCGCTGCAGCGGGAGCCGATGAGAGCGGTGAGCGAATGTGCGCGGGCGTACGGCCCGGCGCGGTTGGCTGCGGTGCGGGCGGATACAGCCGACCCCGACTCGGTTGGCAGGTTCGCTCAGTTGGCGGCCGGGCTATCCCGTGTCATGAAGTGATCTGGTGAGTTAGGTTCCACAGCAGAGGGATCAAGTCAGGTGCAGAGCAGATTCGCAGCGAGGGCAGTTCAACGCTGACCGGGACCGATCCAGAGCATCGGTCCCGGTCAGACGAGGAGAATTACGCGGGTTCGCAGACGCGCCCTGAGTTGGGGCGTAGCTCGTTGCCGTTGATCTCGAGGCCCGTTTGTGCGGCGCCTAGCCGGCCGACAGCAACCTTGCCGGTGCCAATGCGGTTCACAGAACCGTCGGGGTTGGGAGTGGCGCAGTCGTAGTAGATGAAGTATCCGCCGTCGGGCTTCTCGCGCATGATGCGCTGCATCAGGTTGACATGGATTCGGCGCAGGCCAAGCGCGTCATCGCTGCCGAGGTGAACATGGGCGATGATGAGGTCATCGTCGTCGCTGGCGATCTCGTACGGCGGTACCTCGACCTCTGCGACGGGGGCGGTCGATGAGCTTGTCGCTGCCGGAGCTGCGGATTCGTCGCGGTCGGGACCGAACACGAAGCGATCGCACGCGACGAGAACCAAGTACACGACAACGATTCCGCCCACGACCTTCGCCGCGGTGGTCTTCCAGTTTCGTGAATTGGTCTCCTGAGGCTGTTGAGATTCTGGGTGCCCCGCCGCTGGAAGAGGTGGTGCTGAATTCGTGGCCTGGTGGGTGTGTTCTGTCCACCGATGTCCATCCCACCAACGAACGAGGTGGGGGTTGTCGGGATCGGGGTGCCAGCCGGGCGGCGGGGTGGTCATGCGCTGTTGATTCCTTTCGTCCGCTAATTATCTGGACTGGACTGCGCGTCGTTACCTCACGGAGTGAGGTCCGCGTCACCCGGCGGTGCCCCGCTGCCTCGCGCTCGGCGCTCTCGCAGCGCCCGACGGAGAGGAGCTCGATCGTCTCGAAGCGAAGTCTCGACACAGACTGCAACACCGGCGCATTGGTGTCGGCATCGTTGCTTACGTTCGGAACAACGATCGAAAACACACCAACCGGAAGGACTTACCGATGACGACAGGATTCACCGCGCCGCGCGGTCGAGGACGGCGAAGCCCCGTCAAGCCGATCGGTTCGACGCGACCCGCGGCCGCCGCGCCGGCCCAGGAGCCGACACCCACCGGCGACCCGACACCGACCCCGCCCGAGCCAACCCCGGCCGCGACCGGCGACGCCGCACCCTCACCCTCACCCGCCGCCGAGTTCACTCCCGAGGGGGAGGAGCAAGCCACAGTCCCCGAGCCGACTCGCGGCGTCCCGTCGGGTTCCGCGCCCGATTCGGCGTCGACTGCCGAAGCACCGGCCGCGCCGGTACGCGAGCAGCCGCGCCCCGCTGCACAGGCGAAGCCGCGGACCACCGCACCCACCCCGGAGCCGGAGCAGCCCGCAGTCCCGGTCGCCCAGCCCGAGCAGGACCAGCAGCCCACGCCTCTCCCCAGGGAAGCCTCGCGAACCGCCGGCCACCCCACCCCCGCCACGCCGCTCGTGGTGGTCTCGAACGGGACCGTCAGCTATGCCAGCTCTTCGATCCACGTGCTCGACCTCGACGCCGCCACCCGCGCCGACAACGCACACGCCGTCCTCGACACCATCACTGCGCTCAAGGAAGCCGCCACCGACGGACCGGTCGAAGACCTGGTCAACACGTTGTTCGGCATCCTGCGCGCCAAGGTCTGAGAACCACACACAGCTCCGCCCCGATGCGTTGGGGCGGGCCGGACCACACCACGAGCCACCGAAGGAAGACCCATGATCACCGTCAGTGCGGAACCCGCAACGGTCGCCAGTTTCGCAGCCCACCTGATCGCCGACGAGGACCGGATCGACCGCCTCCTCCCGAAAGACCCGTGGTTCCACCACGGCTCTGCCTACCTCGACAGCGCATACGGCATTCTCGCCGAATACCTGGCCGTAGACTGGCAGACGCTGACCTCGACCGAGCCTGCCCTCGCCCTGCACGGTGCGGTCGCCGGCGCTGCCGTCGAGGTCACCGTGGACCTCGTCGGACCCGAACCGAATGAGCAATCCCTCAGCGGCGTCGTGTACCTCGACCTCCCGAACATCGACACCCTCCGACTCGCACTCCCGAACGTCACCCGCGATACCGACATGTTCTCCGCGCACCACCTGTACGACCCTGCCGCCCAGATCAACCACGTGATCGCGACACTGTGCGATCTCGTCAACAGGGCACTGAAGCCGGTATCCACACTGCTCGACACCACGGCCTGACGGCCGCACAAACTCTGAAACACCCGCCATCGCAGGCCCATAACGTTCGGGACGAACCAACAACCTCCCGAAAGGACCACTCATGACACCTGCGACTCTGCCCGCGACGGAACTGCCCATCCCCGACCTCGACTGGTCAATCGCGTCCTACAAAGGCCACCCGACCTCCGACGGTTTCGCGTACGTCGCGAGTCTGCGGCGCAACGGCAAGAAGGTCGCCAGCGTCGAGCACGACGGCCGCGGCGGCACCGTGATGGTGTTCTGGACTACGGCCGCGAAGGAACACCGCCAGGCCTGGAACCGGTGGGTCGCCGACTACCAGAGCCTGCACCCTGAGAACGCTGCCTACGAACCCGAGAGCACTGCCGTCGAGTCGCTGATCGACGAGTACGAGGTTGCAGCGAAGCTCCGACGTGCGACACGGCGCGAAACGCCCGTGCTTCGACCCGGCGAATCCGTCCTCTCCTCCGGCGGCTTCACCGCACTTCGCGGTCTCCCTGACTCGCCCGAGGTCAAGGCATTCCTGAGGAAGCCCGACCACGACTTCGATCGATTCTGGGACGGAAAGCGCTGGGTCAAGCTGTGAGATACGCGGGCCGGTGACGAGCGAATTGCTTGCCACCGGCCCGTTCTCGTTCTGCGACGCCGCCGACTGGATAACCAGCGACGTAGCGTCTCGCACCGAGCACACCGGATCGTTCCCTACCGGTGACCCCAACGACAGGAGACGAGTATGCCCCAGCGCGACAGCATTGTGGTCCTCACCGAGAGTGAGGCCGCCGTGGTCACGGCCGCCACCAACAACGACCACATCAAGGAGGCGATCAAGGCGCTCAATGCTCGGATCACCGAGAACAGCGCGGCCATGAAGTCGACGCGGTCGGGACCGAAGACCTCCGAGGAGTTCGAGAAGGCGCGGAACGCGGCACAGGAGAACCTCCAGTTGCTGGAGGCGCTGCCCGAGAGTGAGGGCAAGGCCGCGTTGGTCAACGAGTTGAAGCAGGCCGCCGTCCTCTTCGACGAGGGTCTGGCCATGCACGGGCAGGGAAACTGACCTATGACCGCAACGATGGATGCAGCAGGTCAAGGGCTCGCGACGAAGGCAGCCCGCATCCAGGCGATGCGTGCGCGGCTGTCGGCTCTCGATCCCGACCAGTCCCGGCTGTTCGCAGAGACCGCGGCAGCAGCGTCCGATACTCAGAGCAACGCATTGGACGAGCTCACAGAGGCAATCGAAAGCCGAGGCTTTGCAATGGGTTTCTATCGAGAGTCGCGTCCGCGTGCATTTCTGGCGCATGAGGCCGTGTGTCGAGATGCCCGGCTGCCTGGGGTTTTTCCCTACGGCGCGGAGGCAGCGGCGGTGAGCGCGTCCGCGGCGATCCTCTATGAAAACGAGGCACTGGTTGCAGGCCATGGGGTGCGCTCCGCTTTGTTGGCTCCGGTGGTGGCCATCCTCGGTCCGGAGCGGGACTGGATGGTGCCCGAAGCAGGCTGACTCGTTCGGCCACACCGATACGCCGGTGTATCCACAGTCACTGTGGGTGCACCGGCGTATTTCGTTGTGCACCAGGGGCAGACGTGTCGATTTGATGCCTGCCGGGGTGGTGGTCAGGGAGACCTCGGTCGGCGTGAAGTCGACAAGTCCGCAGGTGCCGCATCCAGTGTGAGCCGACCGCCCGCAGGGGAGAGATGCCGGAGCTGGCGCCGGTCGGCCTGTCGGTGGATGAGCACGACGAGTACCCCGTTCGAATTGTGCTCATCGAACGGGGAGGTGGTTGCTGCAGAGCGAAAGAAGCTGGGGTCGCTCAGAAGCAGTGTGGGGCGATGGCCTCGGACGCGCGGGGTCTCGTGACAGATGGCACGGCGCGGTCAGCGTGCTCAGCTCTGGGGCTGCGGCCATGAAGAGGGATCGCCACATGAACAGATGTGCTGACTGGATCCAGTTGTGTGCGTGGAGGATCGATGCCAGTGGCGTCACGGAGTCTCGTGAACAATCTCACCGTGCACAGTCGCGTTCGGCCAGGGTGCGTAGCCGTACTAGGTGCGCGCATCGATCGGGAGTGCACTCTCGCGGACGTGCCGGGAGAGGAGAACGGAGAGCCGGTCCTGTTCGACCTCCGTAGCCGGCTGGTGACGGGAGGGGTCGACGAACCCGAATAGAGCCCGTGCGCGCCTGCCGGCGAATCCGCGCGCAGCGACGGCGTCTTCTGCTGCACGATTCGTGCGATGTCGACCTTGCCGGCTCGGAATCGACGGGGGATGCGGCCGGTGAGTCGGCGTAGCAGCGCCCGAGGTGTACGAGAGAAGGCAGCTGCGGTAACAGCGTCGGCCGGGATGCTCGGCTCGGCGGTGTCGGGGACGATCAGGTCGTCGAAGGACAGCTGACCGTTGTCCACGGCGCGATCCTGGGACTCGGTCTCAATGTCGTGCTCGACGTCCAGGGTTTCGAGTTCGACGACAACCTCATCGAGCGCCTTCTTGCGCGGCGGCTTCGTTTCGAATGCGTCGCGGACCCCGAGGTTGAGCGCCAATTTGTGGACGTTGCGGTAGTGCATGCGGAGGATCTTGCCGAGGAAGTTCATCGACTTGCCCTGCTTGGCACCCCGCAGGACGATCGCTTCACTTTCGGCGGCGCTGAATTCGTGCTCGCGGAGCAGCCCGGGGTCGTGGAAGGCGAGCTCGACAACATTCTCGTCTGGCCTGTCCAGGTCAGATCTGTTGTCGTCAGTGGCCTCCGGTCGCTTGGCGGTGTCGGGGATCCATTTGAGGGCGGTGTCGTCGGCGTGGATGTCGGCGTCGGGGTATCCGTCGTAGTCCCATGCCACCCCGGCGCGGACGACTGCGCACGGGCCGATGCCGTCGAGGATTTCGACTCGGGTCCGGGTGCGGCATGCTTGCACGAGTGGGCAGGTAGCGCAAACAGCAACGGCGCGTTGACGATCCGACGTTTCGTCAGACTCGAACACGTCGAGGATGGCGTCGCAAAGACGGTCAGCAGAATCGGCGACACCAATAGGGTCGCCGAGCACAGCTGTGCTCATGGTGTGTCCTATGCAAGTTGTGTGGCAGATCCGATGGTGATCACTCTAGCGCACTGCGAGCGAAGTGGTGGGATGCGCTGCTGTTTCGGTGGCCCCGAGTTGCGTTGCAACACACGGAGAAGCGAAATGTCACCGTTGGACCATGACCTACCGATTCGCCACCATCGGATGCACGCACGCCGGCTACAGCACCCGCGGCATGCGGATGCACCGCCCCACCGGCTGGAATCTCCGCGTCGTCGACGGCCAACTCGCATACAGCCAGGCCGTCACTCAGATCATCGACGCCGGCTGCCGAGGTCTGTGGCACGGAGGAGACGTCACTCACTGGTCCCGCCCACTGCCGCGCGACGTCGAATCAGTCCAGCGTCTCGACGACCTCATCTTTGACGCGGGACTCTGGAACGGGAAGAACAGCGGCAACCACTGCGCAGGCTCGGGTGCAGACCTTTCCGCCGTTGCCATGTTCGACCGACCCACGATGAACGCCTTCACCGTCTATCCCGACAGCCGCCGCGCGCCGGAAGACAGCGTCGGCCCGTACCCCGGCCTCTACGAGATCCACCAACCCGACCCCGATCAGGCCATCTACTTGCACGTCGTAAGCCACTACGGTCTCGACCCGGATCTCCGCAACCAGGGCATCCACATCGAACCGGAGCCTCTCGACCACGGCATCAACATCTTGTGCTCGCACGGCATCTTCGTCGGGGACGAACGCCTCTACAAGGCCGCCGAACGGCACGGCGCCGACCGCCTCGTCCCGACCGAGTGGGTAACCCGAGGGTTCGACCTCACCCTCCTGTCGGACTTCCACACGCCCGGCCCCGTCAACGGATTCGGAGACCCCGATGGGCGTGGTCAGGTCTGGTACACCGGCTCGACGGTCCGCCGCGGGTTCTCCGACGACGAGTCGCCCCGAGGATGGCTCCAAGTCGACCTGCCCGACGCCGGCGCACCCCACGTGACACTGCGCGAGATCTGGCAGCGCCCACAGCGTGACTTCGACCCGATCGACGCCACCACCATGACGGTCACGCAGATCAACGACCTGGTGCGCGATCGCCTCGCTGCACAGCGCTGGATCGACGCCGAGTCGGAAGCTCTCACCGGCGACGGCGGATGGATCCTGCGTCAGCGCATCGTCGGCGCCACACCGCAGCAGCGGCAAGGCATCTACGAACTCGCCGGGGAATGGGCGAATGCAGCACGCGACGCCGCGTACTGGTCCACCACCTTCGAAAACCCGCTCAGCGGAATCTCACTCGCGCAGCCCACCCACGAACAAATCTCGATCACCGAGCGCGTCGTCGACCTGCAAGTCGCGCTCGACCACCGCACCGATCACGGAAACGTCGGCAAGACCCTGCGCGATGCCCCCGAGTCTCTCCGCGAAGCCGCCCTTACCCAGGCCCGCGCCGCACTTGGCGCACCCTGCGCGGGCTGACATTCGGAGAAGCAGGCACCTACCCTCCCACCACCAAGACATGCCGATGCGCACAATCGACATCCGACCACCACAGAGGAGCAGCCATGTCGCCCACAGTCGACGATCCGTTGACGGACCACGGCCTACCCGTGTTCGTGCTTCCTGACGGAACGGTCCTGCCTTCGACCGATGCACACGGAAGACCGATCGCAGGATTCAACGGTCTGGCTATCGGGACCGGCCCCGACGGTGAGATCGTGATCATGCCCTCGGACTGGTCGAGCAGTGACACAGATGTGGACTGGACGCCGTTTTCAGGAGTCGTCCACAACGGTGCCGCGGTCGTCGATGTACCTGTCGCAGCAGCGGGTGAGACGCAATCGGCTGTGGCGGCGCCGATGTCCCCGGAGTCGTGGGGCGACTCGTTGACGACCGTGCTCGTGTCAGTGTCCGTGCTGGCCTTCGCGGTCGCTGCCGTCCTGGGTGCCAGAATCTGGCGTCGCATGAGTCGGTCCTGATGAGAGACGACCTCGACCAGGTCTCTGATCGGCAAGGACCGGATCGTAGTCATCCGCTGTGCCTCGCAGGCTCGCCGCGCTGGGCAAACCGAGGGTGAGATCGGCGTCTGTATCCAGCCGGACTGTGCCTCGGAACCGATCCTCAGACCTGCTCGGAGGTGTCCACGCTGACGCAGTCCGGCAGAGTCGGTGGTGGACGGTTGCGAGGTGTGCCGCCCACCAGCGCTCGGGCGCATGTTTGTTCTCTGGAGCAAGTGACGTGCAGGACCGCCTGCTCGCTGCCATGTTCCGTGGACTCCGTCGACGGTTACCACAGTGCCAGGGGCGTGCCGGCGTCCTCTGCGGCCCGGATGCGTGCCTCGATTCGGGCCGCGCTGTCGCCGTTGCGCAGCCCTGCCCGTACCGCTTCGGCGATCGCACGACTGCGCCCGGCCGAGCCGCGCACATCGGCGAGAGGCGAATTGAAATTGCGGCGCCGACGCAGGTACTCGATGCGGTTGGTGCCGTTCGTACCGAGCCGCATGTGCCGGGGATTGGTGCAGGCCGCGTAGTCACATTGATGACAGACGGTGACGTCGTCGGTGGCGGCCCAACCGAGCCTGGGGATCACGTCGTATTCGAGTTGATAGGCGAACAGATGAGCCGGGACGGTCCCGCGGCGTTCGAGTCCGATGTTGCCGGCTCGGAACGAACCGTGGCCGGTGGAGCTGATGGCACCGATGAACGGCCAGCAGGTTTGGGGACTGCGGCGGTAGCGCTTGGCTTCGAACCGAGCGACGACCACCGGATCGGACAACCACTGCCGCCACAGGTCGGCCGGCACCCGCACCGGGCGACGATCACCGAGTAGAGCCAGCTGCTCGCCGCGGTCGGGCACTCCCTCGAGGTCGAGCATCAGACCGCTGTCCACCGACACTGCCCACCACCTTCCTCCGGCCACGCCCCTCCGATCGTACGGGCATTTCCGCAGGTCGGCGAGACATACTCGATGTCGGTGTCACGACTGAAACACCCACCCCGAGCCGTTCGTAGCGTCACAGGCATCGACAGGCACCATCACGAAAGGGACCGGGATCATGCTGCGGTTGAAGTCGCTGGAGATCACCAACATCCGCTCCGTCGAGCACATGACACTCGATGTGGACCCGGACGGCACGACCGCTCTGTACGGCCCCTCGGGGGTCGGCAAGTCGGGCATCCTCGACGCGTTGCCGTGGTGCCTGTGGGGAGACACCGGGTCAGCCGGATCGGCAGCTGCACTGCGCCGCGAGGGATCCACCGAACCCGCCCAGGTCACCGCCACCGTTCTCATCGGCAGCGACGAGGTCGTTGCCGTACGCCGGATCACCCGCTCCGAGGCCGGTGTCGAATCCGCGTCGGCGAAACTGTGGATCAACGGCGTCAAGCAGTCGAACGTCACGCCGGCGTCGTTGACCCGGATCATCACCGAGCTGACCGGGCTGACCGCGAAGACGTTCCGCGGCGCGTTCTACATGGCGCAGGGGCAACTGACCGAACTGATGACGGGCACCCCTGCGAAGGTGCAGGAAACGTTCGAAGAGCTGACCGGCCTCGACGACCTGACCAAGCGTATCCAGGGACTGCGTGAAGAGTGCAAGGACGCCGCGGTCCGGGCCGAGGCACTGCCCGGTGACCCGGCCGAGGTGAAGCGAACCGCCGACGACGCCGAGGAAGCCGGGGCCGAAAGTGATCGCCTGCAGCAGGAATGCAACCGA
This sequence comes from Rhodococcus sp. PD04, assembly GCF_035918275.1. Classification (NCBI taxonomy): domain Bacteria; kingdom Bacillati; phylum Actinomycetota; class Actinomycetes; order Mycobacteriales; family Nocardiaceae; genus Rhodococcus; species Rhodococcus sp. PD04. The sequence continues at coordinate 174,693 of NZ_CP142145.1, forward strand.
GCCGCGGCTGACGCTGCCGAAGCCCGGACCATCTGGGATGCCGCCAACCAGCAGGCGAAGGAACTGCAGCGCGCCGAACGCCTCGCCCGCGATTCCCGCGAAGCCGTAGTCGGCGCCCAGGCACTTGCAGCGGACGCCGGGCAGGCTGTCGACGCGGCCCGCCAACGTCTCCACGATCTCGGTGAGGCAACCAGCGGGGATCACGAACCGCGGGGCGCCGTCGCCCGCCAGGCGTGCACCGATCTCGAACACGCGCTCGGCGAACTGACCCGCCGCGGCACGGAACTCAAGTCCGCCGCCGGGCAGGAGAGCAGTGCCCGGACCGCCGCCGAGCAGGCCCGCGCAGCACACGCGGCCGTCGACCCGGATGCGTTGGCCGCCGCGGTGACCGCCGGGCAGGCCGAGGTGGAGGCCGCGCGAAGTGCACACCAGGAGGCCCTGCGGGCAGCGCACGTCGCCGACGCCGCCGTCGCCCAACGCGACGAGGCCATCGCGACGCTCTCCCGCGCGATGGACGCTGCCGCATGCCCGACCTGCCGACAGGACGTCGGCGACGTCGCCGCCCTGATCGACGAGCAGCGCACGATCCTGGACCAGGCACGTGCGGAGGCGACGGCCGCCCACCAGAGGGCAACCGCGCTGGACCGGGCCCTGCTCGACACCGAGACCCGGCTGCGCAAGGCCCACGACGCTCTCGCGAACGTCGACAGCCTCGCGCGCGTCGCCGAGCACGCGGAGGCCGCGGCCAGCGCCGCGACCCTGCACGCCGACCAGGCCGCCGGGGCGCTGGCCGAGCTGGTCGCCACTCACCAGAACGCACCGGCACCAGCCGGGCGGGACGAGATCCACCGGGCAGCGCTCACCGTGCACGCGCAACTGACCGCACAGCTCGCCACCGCACGCACGGTCACGACGGCATGGAATGCGTTGGCCGACGCCCTCACCCGGGCGGCTGCTGCCGGCGAGCGCGTCGAGGTGGCACGCGCCGCGGTGGTGGACGCACCGAGCCCCACCGACGTCGCGGCCGCCGAGTCCCGCGAAGCAAACGCACGCGCCGCCCTCGACGCTGCACAGGCACGCGCCGCGGACGCCGCAGCGCACGCCCAGGCCGCGCGCGCCACAGCGATGCAACTCGACGGCATCGCCGACGATGCCGCCACCCGATGGGAGCTCAAGAGAGAGGCCGCCGAAAAGGCGGAAATCGCCCGCATCGCCCGTGACATCGGAATCGCCCTGCGCCGAGATCTGCTCGCCGAGTACTGCGCCACGATCTCCACAGCAGCGACCGACATCCTGACCCGACTGGGCGGAGAACATGTGGGGTTCGTGATCGACGAGACGTTCGTACCGCAGGTGGTGTTGCCCGACGGGACAACCCGCGCCACCCGGCAGCTCTCCGGCGGCGAGAAGGCCCGCGCCGCGGTGTGCGCATTCATCGGGTTCTCCCGCCAGCTCGCCGGCGGTGGCAAGCCCGGCATGCTGTTCGCCGACGAAATTACCGCCTCGCAGGACGAAGCATTCCGGCGGGACATGCTGACGATGCTGCGCGCCCTGGAAATGCCGATGATCGTCGTCTCGCACACCGCCGACGTCCTCGACATCGCGTCGCGGGTGATCCGCCTGCAGCGCCCGCCACTCGGATCCACCCAGCTCGCCGCGTGATCAGCGGCCACCTCGGCTGTCGATGATCGCGATGTCAAGACAGCCGGGGTGGACCATCGCTCGTCTACCGTTCGACCGCTCCACCACCCTTCGAAAGGATCACCACCTCGTGCTCGCCTACGGATACGTCGGATTCCCTGCAGGGTCAGGGAACTCGTCAAGTGCAGCGATAGACCTGGTGCTGCTGCGTGACGGGACGCCGCGACGCTGCCACGGCACGATCGGCGCGTCTGCCTGGGAGTCCACACCCACTGGATATGACTCGCTGCTCGACGGGATCCTGCAGCTGGGGTCGAACGTCGAAGACACCCGCGACCGAATCGGCGACCCAGATTCGCTGCCGATGCGCGTGATCGAACTCGCCGACACCGTCACCGACGACCGGGTCCCGAACGCCTTCATGGTCGCGTACTTCAAGTCGGACGACCCCGACAAGCAGATCGAACAGTTCGCCAGCGCCGCCTTGGCCGCCGGTAGCGACGCCCCCGCGGTGGACTGGGACAGCGACCCCGCCGGCACCGACCTGGAACCGGCAACCGCCTCCGACCCCGACCAGACGTACAGCACCCCGTCCGGGGACCCCTACCTCCCGCGGATGGTCGGCGGCATCGTCGACGTCACCGTCGTGCGCGCCGCCATCGCCCACGGGTGGACCGTCGGCCTCGCCGGCGAACCTGGCTCAGGCAAGACCACGCTCGCGCAGGTCGCAGCGCCGGACCTGCTGCAGTTGACGTTCCACGGCGAGACAACCGTCGAAGACATCGTCGGCCGCTATAACCCCGATCCGACTGCACCGTCGGGGTTTGCCTGGGTCGACGGGCCCCTGCTGCAGGCCATGCGGGAAGGACGTCCGTTCCTGGCCGACGAGCTGCCGCGCGCGCCGCAGGAAGTGCAATCAGTGTTCCTCTCCGTGTGCGATCACCGCCGCACCTACATCGACACCTCCAACCCCCATGTCGGTCAGGTCGACGCCGCCGACGGCTTCGCGGTGCTGATCGCGTACAACCCCGGCTCCGGGTTCGGGATCCCCGAGGCGCTGCACGACCGGATCGCGTTCACCGTCACCGTTCCCACGGACCTGTCGACCGCGGAGAACCTCGGGGTACCGAAGGCATTCGTCGACGCCGCCCGCGCCCTGATGACAGCGAACGACGTCGCACGAGCGAAGAGCCTTGAGTCGGTGTGGGTGCCGTCGCTGCGCGCTCTGCTGAAGGCCCGCGACATCGCCCCGGTACTCGGCATCGGCTTCGCAGCACGATCGTTGGTGTCGGCCTGCCCGGAGCCGCTCCTGCGCGGCCGAGTCGCCCAGGAGCTGGAAAAGCACCTCAGCCTGGGTTCGGGCGAGCTCGGCGTACTCGTCGCCCAGTCCTGACCAACACACACATCCGCACCAGAATCGGGTGCATCGAGAAGGGAATCCGCAGTGGGGCCGCAGAGTTGGGAGCTGACCGGATGGTCGGCCACCGAATGGGCACGGCAGATCGCCAGCCGCGGCGACGTCACCGTCACCATCGACGCGACACCGGGCGGAGTCGACGTCGACCCGACATCCGGGCGGATCCGCATCGACCCGCACGCGGCAGAGCTGTCCGTCGACGATCGCGGACGCGTTCCGACGACCAGGACGCTCATCGATCGCCTGTCCCACCCGATCCTGGCTGGCCTCGTCCTCGACGGAGCCTCACGCGCAGCGCATTCGCGGTGGCGCGGCCGGGTCGGCGACGACGTCCCGGCGGGGGTGCTCGAGGTCGCGTGGGCGCTCGACGCCGCGCGTGCGCACCGCAGGCTGATCATCCGCAGCCCGAGGTCACGGCTGTTCCTCCGGGCGGCCGCCCCGGTGACGATGTCGGTCGTGGGGTCGCCGCGCGTGTTGCTCGAACGCGCGCTGCCCCAGGTCGACGCCGGGGTGCTTCCGCGGTGGGTGGGTGAGCGGACTCGCCCGGTCGTGGAGGAGGAGTTCGGCGCCGACGTCGTCGCCGAGTGCACGCAGATCTGGCGTCAGGTCCTCGCTCTGCGTGACAGCGACGAGGAGCAGTTGTTGGCGTTGTCCGAGCAGTGGTGTCGGCTGCTTCCGGATGCGGATCCCGACAGTGGAAGTGGGGCAGGCGCCGGTCCGGGGGAGGGCGCACTGCAGTCGGTCGGTAGCGACGACCTTTCCGGGGCTGCCGGCGACGGCGTCGGCGGTGACCCCGGGGCCGACCCGAGCGACCCGGAAGCGGCCCCGGGGGAAGGCGCCAGCGATGTCAGCGACCGAGTCGACCCCGGCACCGGGATCGACTCGGGCTGGACAGACCTGCTACGCGATCTCGCCGCGGAGACCTCCGGCGAGGCAGAGCTTGAACTCCACCAGGCACTCGGCCCGCAACCGACGCCCGAGAAGCGCGCCGACGACACCCAACGAGATCTCGCCACGGCCGCAGCGCGATCGGTGTTCGACGCGAAAGCCCTCACCCGCATCCGAAACCGCCCGCCCACCGACACTGACATCGCCGAACGGGCTGCGATCGTCCGCCGCCTCAAGCGCGCCCAGTACGAAGCGCCCCGCCAGGTCACCGAACACGTGGCCTACCCGGCAGGCAAGGCCCGAACGAGCGGACTCGTCCAACGCGCCGCGCAACGCGCCAACGGGCAGGTCGTCACGGCGACACCGTGGCGCCGCAACCGGCGCAAGGTTGCCGAGAAGCCACCCCTGCACGTCGGTGTCGTCATCGACGTCTCCGGATCGATGGACCGCTGGCTCCCGGCGGCCGGCACGGTGATCTGGTCACTCGCGGCCGCGGCGGCAGAGCTCAACGGCACCGCCGCAGCCACCGGGTTCGGTGGCACCGTCACCGCACTCCTCGGACCTCGCACCGGCCCCAACCGCGTGCCCGTCGTCCCCGGCGGCTCATCCTCAACCGGATGCGCCGAAGCGATGTCCGCCGTCACCGCCGGCGCCGACCTCACCGCCGCATTCGGGGCCCGCGTCCTCGTCGTCCTCACCGACGGACAACTCCCGAGCCACGAAGCCTCGGCTATCGATGATCGCGTGCGCTACCTACGCCGCCACGACGTCCAGGTCGTGTGGGCACTGACCGGTGACCGCGAGCGAGCCTCGGTCATCCCCGAGGACACCACGGTCGTCGACCACGTCACCCCGAACGCATTCGCAGGACTCGTCGCCGACGCCATCGCCACCGCACTCGAACTGGCGCACCACGGTCGGGACCGATAGTCAGCGCGGCGTGTCAGTAGGGTGCACGGCATGGCGGCATGGCGCGAGCACGAGATCGAGCGAACCATCGGTGGCACCTTGGACGGGGATGCCATGACTGAGGACTCAGTGCGCTCCCTGGTCCGCAGCTTTGGGCACGAGACCGAGCTGATCGACTTCAAGAGCAAGCTCGCGTTCGAGGACAAGAATGCCAACCCGACTTGGAATGCCCGCCAGGAGCGAGCCAAGGACATCACGATGTTCGCCAACGCCCGTGGTGGTCTGATCGTCTTCGGCGTCGAGGACGAGAGCAAGGAGCCTGACGTCGAGAAGCGTCCCCAGCCATTTGATTCAGGTGATCGACACGATCTGATCGCCGCCTTCCGCAAGGATGTTGGCGATTTCGCCCGACCGATCCCCAAGTACGACATGTTCCCCGTGCCTGCCGCGAATCCCGGCACGTTCTATCTCGTCGCGGTCATCCCGCCCAGCCCGCAGGCCCCTCACGCGGTCATCATGCAGAAGGGTGACAACCGCCGCGCCCTCGCCTACTTCGTTCGCACGGACGGCACCTCGCACAGTCGAGAACTCGAAGAGTATGAGGTCGCGGACCGCTACCGGACACGCTTCCGTGACGCCGAGGAGCGCCGCCAGCACGCGGACGAGGTCTGGTCACGTGGTGTCGAAAGGTTGAAGGATGGGGCCGAGGGGCTCTGGTTGGCGGTCAGCGTCGTCCCCGATGTTCCTGGGGATAGCACGCTGACTCGCGATGCCCGGCGAGAGATCTCCAGCTGGGAAGACAGGCAAGTCTTTCCCGAGGGCGTTGTGGGACTGCTGACCCCCAGCAATGATTCACACTTTCCCGCCCCAGGGGCCGTCGAGTTCACCCAGGTCGGGAAGACTGATGATTCTGAGACGACACCCATAGCGGCGCTCACGTATCGGGCACTTCACGTGGACGGTTCGGGGTTCGCCGCCGTCCGGATTGCCGAACACCTCGCGGACGACTCCGTAACGATCGTGACCGAGGATCTCCTGATCGATGCGCTCACTGCGTGTATTCCCCACCTCATGGCCTGGACGACGGACCGGATCGGGCAGTGGGGGAATGCCACGGTCTCGGCGGCACTCGTCGACAGCGCCGGCACGCACTCAGGTTTCACGAAGGCGGTCCGAATCAAGGATGGAGGAAACGGAAAGGTATTCGGTACCCGATCAGCGAAACGGTCTCGTCGGCCGGTCGCAGCTGCGGACCTCGCAGAGGCCGCCGCGATGCAGGACAAACTCACAGTCGTCTACTCGATTGCGGCTGAGCTGGTGCAGATGTTTGGTCTCACGGAGCCGGCTCTCTTGACTGAGTCGGGCGAGATTCGACGGATCCCGGTGCTCAACGAACGACTTCGAGCCGTCAAAGAGTGGGCAGCGCACCACAGGGTGCCACTCGATGAGGCGAGCTGGCCCGACAGCATCACTGATCGGTAGCTACAAGCTGCCAACGGGCGACCTATCGGTCAAACAGGGCCTGGAGAAGCTGCCGCGCATGATGCCGAGCACCTGAATGCTTCCCGCAGAATGTGAGGCCATCCGTGACCGAACCGACCGTGCGTCACCCGATCAGCATCGAAGACGCCACCCGTCTCGACCCCGCCCAGATCGCTCCACCGATCGTCGTCATCGACGGCGAGCACACCGAGATCGGTGCCGCCCACGGCCGCGTCCTGCCGTTGATCGGCCATCGCCGCCCGTACGTCTACGACGTGTCCCTGCCCGACAAGCGCCGCGTCTACGCCGACACCCCCGAAGATGCTGTCGCGGTGATAGTCGGCGGTGACTACGCCGAGAAGCTCGCCGCCCTGCGCGATCTCGAATCGTCGATCGACGACACCGCGATCGACGAGGCATGGCTGTCCCTGGCCCGCCTCCGGCACGCCCACGCCGACCGGCTCCGGCTGGCCCTGCAGCAGCAGATCAACGACCTCGCCCAGCGTGACGGCAGCTGGGATCACCTCGACGACGAGGAACAGCAGCAGCTGACCAAGGCCGCGGATCCCGATGGCCCCTACCCGGTGGGGGTCCTCGAGGAAATCCCATACGTCGACGAGGAAGACAACCTGCGCACCCGGATGGCGGGTGTGTGGTCCGCGCGGGTGTCGCTGGTCCTCAACACCGGGGACTACGACCCCTACTCGAACACCCCGCTTCCGCTGTCGGAGATGACCCGCGACGGTGTGGTGGTGCCGGGGGACCCGAACCTGGTGGTCCTCGACATCGGCGACAGCGCCGCCTATCTGGAGTCGCTGGAGAAGGCCGGCTGGCTGACGATGTCGGTGTTGCCGGCTGAGCAGCCCGACCCGATCTTCCGGGGCATCAACCTGAGCTGACCGCTGTCCGCCGAGGTCATCTCCACTGCTGGACACGGTGATTCGACCTCCGCGACGCCGGTGCTGTCGGTGCATGTCGCCAGGATGAACAGCAATCGGATCTGCCACACACCCCGAGCGAGGAAGGAGTCGGCGCGGCCAGGAAGCCGCCGCCGGTAGGAGCATGGTTTGCAGAGAGAACAAAGCGAGGTCGACAGCGATCCGCCTCGCGAAGGAAATGTGCAAGGGGCAGGGGCTGGGCTCACTGCACGATCGCGAATTGCAGTCCGCCATTCACGAGCGGCAGCACCACTTCGACGGTGCCCCACCGATGACCACCGAACAGCAGATCGCGTTCGTCGAAGGCCTGCGCCAGCAGATCGAAAACGATCCGTCGATCCCGGATCGGGAGAAGTACCGGCAGAGCTGGGATCAGCCCGGGGTCATCACCCGCCTCGACACCGAACTCGACCGCCTCAAGACCGGGATGTACACCGACCGCTTCGGCAACAAGACGCCGCTGACGGACGCACAGAAGAACGCCGGCAACCAGCTGCAGGCGATCCAGTACCTCGGGACCATGGTGCCGCGCATCCAGTCCGCGAAGGCCACGTACTTCGAGATCAACGCTCGGCACACCGGCCGCAGCATCGGCGAAGTGCAGGCCGAGTGGGATTCGATCATGGCGCGCCAGGGAACCGGCCGCGGCAATGTCGGTATCTCGTTGAAGGATTCGTGGCGCGACGATCTCGCGGTCGCCGGCCTGTCCGCGCAGGGACAGTCTGACATCGGGCAGTCCAAGCGAGCCCGGGATGCCCTCGCGGAGATGGAAGAGCGGCGCCTCGCGCACCTCGCGAAACAGCCGAGCCGGCCGACGATCCGGCCCGAGCACCGTCGTGTCTACGCGCAGTCCGACAACCCGAACGTGCGCTGCGAGCAGTGCGGTCAGTTCGGTCACGAGCAGCCTGCCTGCCCGAACGGCGACCTCGCGGCCCGCCGAAAGGAACTGCAGGCCGAGCACCAGACCGCGACCAACGCACTCAAGGCCGCGTCGGTGCAGCAGGTTCTCGACTCGGGGCAAGAGCCGGTCTATCTGCGCCGCGACGGCGTCGAGGTCGGCGGCGATGAAGCGCGCCGGCTCCTCGAGCAGGACCGCGACAGCTTCGCCGGCGGACAGCCGATCACCACGGTCGCCGAAGCGAACGCGCGACTGAAGGCCGTCGCCAACAGCGACGCCGAGCTGCAGCAGCAGATGGCGGCCCGCACCGGTGGGGTGTCGTCGTGGGTGCAAGAGGTCGCGTACAACGAGGAATCCGGCCTGATGATGGTCACGACCGCGCCGCGGACCCGCAAGGACGGCCAGGTCTCGCCCGGCAAGACCTACCCGTACCGCGTGTCCAAGGAAGAGGCCGCGCAGATCCTCGCCTCCGACGAGGTCGGCCGAGCCATCTCCAACACCGTCATGCGCCGCGGCAACGGCAAGACCAACGACGCCTACCACTGGGAGAACGCTGCCGACGCCCAGGCCGCCCAGGAACAACGCAAGTGCCCGACCTGCGGACGGTGGGCGTCGATGACGTCCTCCCATGCCTGCCCGGTCCCCGGCTCGGCGGCCGCCGACAACAGCACGTCCGATCGCGCGCAGCAAACGCACTGGCGAGCCCAAGCTCGTGCGGCGCGTGAAGCCGGTCTGGAACCACCGGCGCCGCCGATGCAACGGGTCCACCTGATGTCGCAGCGGCAGTTCAAGCTCCCCGGCGGTGGCATCGCGAACGTGCCGCCGCCGCGCGATGTCCGCGACCAAGTCGCCGCTGGCCGCGCGGCCGCCCCGTCGGTCAGCTTCCGGTACCCCGAGGCGACTGTCTCCGGGCAGGCCACCGTCTGGCGCGACGAGTCCGGCGTCGACGTCGTGTCCCCGTTCCCGCAGGCCGGTGGTAACGGGATGCGCTGCACCTGCGGGAAGTTCAGCAGCGGTGGCCGCTGCGAGCACATCGGGAAGGCGCTGCACAGCCTCGGTGACGCGTACGGGGCCGCACCGACCGGGGACACCGCGCTGCGGCCCGGGGTCTCGATGGCGGAGCTGCGCCGCGAGCGCACGTCCGACACCGCCTACGACGCGCCCCGCGCCCCGCTCGAGCGCATGAACTACTCACGCATCCAGAACCTGCGCGCCCAACGCCAGGACACCCACAAGGAGGGTCTGTTCGAGAAGCAGCGTCGGGGCGAGCCGATCAACACCCCGTCGGTGAAGCCACCGAAGAACACCGAAGGCCAAGCGGTTGCCTGGCCGACAACGTTCGAACGGGAAGGCAAGGGCGGCGCGAACTCCGACCGCCCCACCGACCTCCACGACCTTGCAGATGTGCAGTACCGGATCCGAGCTGCCCTGTTCGCCCGCACCCGCACGCACTACTCGGTGCTGCGGGACAAGGACGGCGGGATGCGCATCACCATCCCGAAGGCACGGCGCGCGAAGGACGGAACGATCCCGTTCGCCGAGCGAGCTCGTCTCGCGGACACCCTCGGCATTCCGGCGCACCTGTCCCGCGCGAACGGCGTGTACATCCCGGCGGACACGTCGTGGCGGCACGAGATGCTGTCGCGGTCGTACGGTGACACTCCGCCGCCGATCCGGGCGGCCCGCTACACCGTCGCCTGACGTAGAAAGCACCAGTGGCCCCGAGGAAAACCTCGGGGCCACAGGTCTATTCACTGCTGTTCAAGGTCATGCGTTCGGGAGATACGCAATCGGTCCACCGGACTGCGCGGTGGACCGCCCCTTCAGCAGGTGCAGCACACGTTCCCGCTCAGCGTCTGACAGGGTGGGATCGACGTAGAAGGCCTCGGGGGAATCCTCGTTCGCGCGGAGGTGTCCGAGCTCGTTCACTCGACCAGCCAGTTCCGCCTCGAATGAATACCTGATCTCGGTCATCTCTCGTCCGTTGCGGGCGGTGAAGCGCTGAGTGAGTGTGTCCCTAACCCTGTGAATCTTGAGCACAGTCACGGGGAATCCCGAGATCGTGACAGGCAAGAACCGCGCGTTCTCCACGTTCTGCGGCTCGCACCGCCACCACTGCTGGTCTGCCTCGACAACCTGCTTGGGGTTGAGATCCTTGGATTCCCCCATGAACTCGCGCGGGTACTTCGTGGACGGGTCGTCGTCCGCGGGAGCCATCAACCCCTGTCGCAGCACCGGCTGGCAGCCGTCGGCGATCAGGATGCCACGCTTCGACAGGTCCCAGATTCGCTGGACCGACAGGTCGGGCAGGTATCCGGAATCAAGAAGGCGGTCAATCCCGCCCGGAGAGATCTGCAGCTGGTCGGCGGCCTGTCGCCGGCTCAGGTGGGGGTATTCGGTCGTGTTCTCGCGGTAGGACAGTGTCGGCAGCATGTGCTGCTCCTTTCGATTGTGCCGGATGACGCTCCGGACCTCAGCGGGTTGGCAGCTCGCCCGGCCATCGAACCGAGTTCAGTGTATAGGAGCAAAACGTTTCTGTGCACATAATGGATCGCTACACATATCAGTGCGTGCTGGAGAACTACCTCGATACCGTGCGCGGCAACCACCGGATCACCAAGGGAGACCGCTCGTGAGCAGCGCCATCGACACCATCGACGATCACGACGTCGTCGACCCGAACGCCGGCCCCTGCACCGAGGAGGAAGCCCGCGAACTCGTCCGCGAGGTCGCCGAGGCTGCTGTCCGCTTCGAGGACGCGATGCAGCAGATATTCCGAAGGCGAGCGTGGGAGCCCCTCGGCTACGACAACCCGCAGGACCTGATCCTTGGTGAGTTCAAGGACGGTGGCCTGATCAACCCACGCACCGGGAAACCCTATGGGCGCGCGCACATCTACCGCATGGCCCGCACCGCACTGTTCCTCCACGAGGTGTCCTCCCGCACCGGGGTGGACGCCACCGAGCTTGACGTCGCGGAGAAGGCACTGCGCGCCGCCCGGGAGAACGGTGTCGACGACGTCACGATGCTCACCCAGATCGAGAACCGTGTCATCGCCGCCACCGAGAGCGGTGAGCAACCCGACGGTGAGGCTGTGCAGGAGATCGTCGAATCGGTCATCGCCGAGGCCGCCGGCCGAGCCGCCGCACCGGTGACCCCGGAGACGAACGCACAGGGTGAGGACGCGTGCGCAGTCCCCGCGCCAGGTGAACCTGCCCCCGCGCCGTCCGCATCGACCGGGGCGCACTCCACTGCCGCGGACGGCGACGATCCGACCGACTGGCCCAACACCGATCCCCACCACGAACGCGACACCAGCGTCGACGTCAACGCGGACGATCCGTTCGGGGCGTTCGGTGCGCAGGCAACCGGATCGATGGCCCCAGACGGGGGACAGTCATGGGCTGAAACCCTCGCCCGTACCGACGACTTCATCCGGTTCACCGACACCCTGCGTCTGATCAACGAGATGGGCCGCAAGCTGCCCGAGGTGTCCCAGGTCGCCGAGAAGCTCCCTGAGTTCCTCGACGCCTGCGACGATTCCGAACTGACCGCGTTCTCCGAGGCCCTTGACGACGTCGACATGCTACTTCGCGAGATCCCGCAGATCCGGGAGGCGATCCGCGCCATCCAGGAGTGCACCCAGGACCGCGCCGAGATGATGTAGAGCCTCGGGGTTGTCAGTCCCCGACGACGGATCCGTCGCTGACCCGTCGGTACGGCTGAGAGCCGCAGGAGGACACTTCGACGACCGTTCCGTCCTCGAGGAACACGAACGAGCGTTGCCCGCCGGCGGAGAACGGCAGTGGTCGGGACGAGTAGTACGACGTCCGCCCCTGGTAGGCCGCCCATCGGTAGTAGCCGATCGACCTCATGTACTTGGCGTGAGCGTCCGAGACCGCCGCGTATTCACGCACCCATTCGATGCTGGCGCGCTCGTAGCGAGCTGGGACGAAGCCGTAGTGCCACGCATGCGTGGCGATCTCCGTCCGTACGCCGGGCTCTGCGTCGGCGGTGGGCGGCGTCGTGGTCATGGAACCTCCATGAGTGTCGGGCGAGTGGGGCGTCACGACGGTCTCCCAAGTATGGTCGAGGTGTTTCACTCACCGTCGCGTCGGCTCGCTCGTAGATTCTGTCCGGGATCTGGGGTGACTTGGCTCGTAATGCACGGTCGATTCGAATGGAGGACAAGGCGAGTGGCGAGAAGTCGACGGGCACGGCTGGGACGAGCACTGGAGAACACCAGTGCCCTGCACCTCAGCGGGCGGACATGGGACGACCCGTTCGACGGTGATCCCGACGGGACGGAAAAATCCCTGGTGGTCGAGGTCGAACCATTCCCCACGGATATGAACGGGACGATCGTCCTTGGCAACTCATCGAGCCCGGCACCAGGCGCCGGCGTCGCCGATTCCGCCGACGACAGCGACACCAACTGACGTGGCAGAGCACGGCCTATCGGTTTGAAACACCCACGGCGACCGGTTGCGAAAGTTGTGTCATCACAACAGCACAGCGAACGGCAGGAGCAGCCATGAAGCGCAAGACCGTCGGCGGAGACGAACGAGACGCCTTCACCCGCGTGAGCCGCCGGGCCACCAACTGGAAGCCCGGAGAAGTGAAGCGGATTAAGGAACGCGCCAACCGCCGGGAACGTCGAGCAGTACGACGCGAACTCGCCGCCTGATACACGAGAAGGGTGTCATCCCAGAGGTTCCTCTGGGTGACACCCTTCTTGCGTTCGTGCTTTCTACGCCTATCGGCGCTCCCGGAGTGCTCACCGTGATCAGCGGACGGCTGCGGCGTCGGCGACCGCTTCGAACCCCGGGACCGTCAGCACCGCCAGGACGACCGTCGCGGCCGTGAGAGCCGGAAGCAGCACGATCTTCTCGAACGGCCCGTTCGCGTGGATCCGCAGCAGCGAGGGCAGCGTGAACTCCCACCAACGCTTGCCGTTCACCGTCACCAGCGGCGCGAGGAACGGAATGCCCTCACGGGTGATGCCGTCGCCGATGCAGTGCGTGATGCACCCGAGCGCGACAGCGACCCCGAGGGACACCGAACCGGTCTCGGCGGGGAATGCCTGCCACGCGATCACCGACAGCAACGCGGCCGCGAGTGTGACGGCGAGCCAACCCTGCTTCTTCGACCAGTCCCCGGCCAGCCCCCGAATCGCGAGCCCGAGGGTGACGAACAGCGTCCCGACAATCGCCGGCTTCCCGAACGTCGCGACCAACATCGACACAACCACGCCCAGGACCACTGCGAACAGCAGCGTGTGAGTGAGGGTGCGGTGTCCGTCCGAACGGGTTCCGTCGCGCCGGGTGCCGGTCAACCCGTGGAAGGCCGCGGACACCGCATTGATGCACTCGGACGCCATCTGCGAGACCACGCCGAACGACCGGGCCACTGTCGACTGCGGGTGATCGAGATCGGGCAACAGCGCTGATCCCGCACAGACCCCCGCCCAGGCGAACGTCTCGGCGAGCGAGGACGGACCACCCCAGCCGGTCGGGAGGACCGCAGCGGCCGCGAGTCCGACCGCGGCGCCGGACATCGCGTGTGTCGGACCCATCACCATGACGACACCCCCACCATCGACGGGGCGAGGCTCTCGACGGCAGGCTCGCTGTCCGGTGCTGTCACAGGGTTCCCGCCGATCAGGTCGAAAAGGGCCGGCAGCCACTGGTAGGTCAGGTCGGCGATCGTGTTCACAACCGTCTCGAAGAGCCGGACGATGGTTGTCGAGTCCATGCCCTCGGACTCCGACCAGTTCACCCAGCCGCGGAACACGCCGAGGCCGACCGCCACCCACAGCACGTACTTCAGGATGCTCACCCGTCGTTCCCTTCCGATGCCGGTGCGGTGGTCGACAGTTGGTCGCGGATCGTTTCGCCGAGCTGCGTCCCGGCGCCGTCGGTGACCTTCTCAAGCTGTTCCTTGGCGGTGTCACTGCCCCGATCGAACAGCTCGCTGATCATCTGCTGGCCGGTGCGGAACCATCCCTCGTCGCCGACCTTGGTTCCCCCGGTCATGTACTGGAAGATCCCGAACACGATCCCGATGACGACGACGAAAAACACAACGCGCGAGACGATTCCCTCGCGTGGTCCTTTTTTCGGCGGCACCATCAGCGGTGCCCCTGTGTCGCGTCGCTGATGCCGGACGATCCATTGTCCAGGTCCTGACAGGTGCAGCTCGGGGAGTGGCGTGACCGGCCCGTCACGATCACGCACAGTAGCCAGCTGAGCATCGCGGTTGCGGCGATGCAGAACACGACGATGGCTGCTCGACCCAGACTGTCCGCCGTCTGCCATGCGGCGTGGACAGTTCCTCTTTCACGTGGTGCGAGCATCATCCACATCGCAGCGGCGAGCGGAACGCCCACCACGATCCCCGACCGCACCCTGGTGCAGAACGGGAGCGTCCGCCAACGCTCACGAGCGTGGACGAAAACACCTGGCGAGCCTCCTGTTTCCTGTACAGCAGACATCGGAGTCCTTTCGATCGAAGTCACGTCAACGTACGGGAGGCCTTCACCACGTCGATTTCGCAAAGCATGCGGCTCGACGTGTGACTGCGGACGGCCTGCCTCGTTCGGTACGGCAGTGGCGACCCTGGCGGTCGCCACCCGCGGGGCAATCGCCTGGTTCACCACTCGTCGCCATCCCACTCGTCCTGACCGGTTCCCGCCGCGGCGCCCACCGAGGCCGGCACAGGGGCAACCACGGGCTCCTGCGCGGGCTTGTCCACCACCACCGGCACGGCCTGCACCTTCGGTGGAGCGACGGGCTCGTCGGTCAGCACCCAGCGCGGATCCCGCCCACCATCGGAATTCGGGACCATCACCTGCTGGTAGCCCTGCGCGGCGAGCAGTGCACGCAGGCGGTCCTTCGACCCGGTGATCGGATGCGGCGGCCGCGGCGCCACCGATGCGGGCCAGGGCGCGTCCTCGGTCGAGTTCGGCAGGTACGGCACCTGCACCACGCGGAATCCGAGTTCACTGGTGGTCGCCCAGGCGCGTCCTTTCGGTGTTCCCTCCTCTGGGAAGCGGGTGCCGTGATTCGTGTCGAGAATCTGCTTCGAGGTGTACTCGTTGACCGGCCCGACGCAAAGCCGGAACTCGCACATCTCCTTGAGCTGAGTGGACATGCGGTCCTTGTCGGGCTTCTGCGCTGCCAGGATCATGTTGATCTCCAGTGCTCGGGCGAGCTGTCCGAGTTCCTCCATCTGCGTCCGGGCAGTCACCTTCTGCGCCTCGATGTCCTCGTTGTCGGACTTCATCCAGAAGTTCGCGAGCTCGTCGAAGAACAGGATCAGCCGCTTCGGGGCGGGGCCGTCCTCGGCTTCGAACTCGGGATGTTCGGCATACAACTTCCGCAGGTAACGCAGGTTCCGCACGCCCCGCTTGTTCAGGATCGTCTGGCGGCGGTCCATCTCCTGGCGCACATATCCGACGGCATCGACGATCTCGAGCGCTCCGGCGGCGAAGCGGATAACCGAGGGGAACTCGGGAGTCCACGTGAAGTCGGTTCGCTTGGGGTCACAGACGATGATCTCGGCGACGTCGCTGCACCACAACGTCAAGAACAGGATGATGTCGAGGCTGCAGCTCTTGCCGGCGCCGGTGCGGCCGCCGATAAGGCCATGCGCGCATTTATTGAGATCCCAGTAAAATTCGCCACCACCCTTCTGCGGACCGATGTAGATCTTGCCCTCGCGGAACTTCTCCACCATCTCCTCGAACAGCGGGGTCCCGTTCTCGGGGAACGCGATTGCATTGGCCAGTCGTGGCACTGCAGTGAGATTGACCAGCCCCTCGGCCGAGCGCCAGTCGTAGTGCCAGTCGCACGCGGTGTATAGGCCGTCGTAGTGCTGTTCGAACGCATCCTTGGTCTCGGCCTTCGAGACGTCCAACGCGCCGAACCGCACCCGGACCTGCGCCGGCAATGCGACGGGCGCCTCGTCATCGCAGGGCTCCCACGAGATCACCTCGACGTCGACATCGCTGCGACGGCCGCCGAACTTCTGCTCGACGACACTGCGGAGCCGCTTGAGTTCGAGCTTTCGCAGGGCTGCGATGTGGTTGGACGGGAAGGCACGCGCCTCGACGGTGGTCGTCGCACCGACCGTCCACTCGTAGGCCCACACCACGCCGGCAGTGGACGCGGTCATGGCGTCGTCGATCACGTTCTCCACCGCCCGTTGGTCGCGGCCGGTCGTGAACGCGCCGGACCCGAAGTCCGCGGTGAACGCGATCGGCACCCACGGATCCCCGTGGACTTCCTCCTGCCAACCGGTGACCCGCGAGGTAGCCGAGTCCTTCGTACGCGCAGCCTTGGCCTGTCCTGCGATGAGATCGGCAACCCACCGAGCGGACCGCTTGCGCTTGGCGCCGATGGAGTCAGGATCGACACCGGTGATCTCGAGGGTGCCGTCGGACCAGGTATAGATCCATTCGATCCCGCGCAGATACTCGGCGTCGCAGGCCCGTTCGATGCCGTCACGGGTGTCCTGGGCAGCGACGTTGTGCGACCCGAAAGCGAACGCGATGGCGGCGGGGACGGGGACGGGTCCTTCGGTGGGGTGCTCTCGGGTTGCCCAGTCGGTGACCTGCAGGTCGTACATCCCGTCGGTGAGGTGCTTCGGCGTCAGCTTGAACCAGTCGGTGAATTTGCTGCGTAGATATGCGATCTCGCGCTGCTGATACAGGCGCTCGTCCCCTGCCGGCACCGCCTCGGCGCGGAGCTGTCCAGTCTTGGGATTGGTGGAGTACACCCACCCACCGCCGCTTTCGGTGTAGGGGCTGGGGACCTGGTCCAGTGCCTTTTCCAGTAGTCCGCGGGCCAGGGGTGGCGCCGCGGGAGCGGTCTTCGCGAATGTCACGTCCATCACGAGCGGCCGGTTCTTCGCACCCCATCGCGACACCTTGATCCGCGAGGAGGCCGGCACCCGTACCGCAGTGGTGGAGCGGGGATGCCCGGCGACCTGTCGGGTGTCCTCCACCAGGCCCTCGACGAACCGCCGACGGGCCGGCATCACTCGCATAGCCCTCCCGACAGTCACCGCACCGCCGAGGAGCAGCAGGCCTGCGATCAGGAGCGGCATCGTGGCACCGGATAGGTAGCCGGTCGCTGCGGTGGCGACGAGTAGAAGCCAGTTCCACACCGACCGGCGCAAGCCGAGCAGGGGAGTCGAGTCGGTGAACCAGGTCAGGGTCAGCCAGTCTCGTAGGACTTCGGTTCCCTTCTGCTTCGCCTTCGCCTTGGCGGCGGCACCCGCGCGGGCACCGAATTTGGATCGGGTGGGCATCTGCTCCGGCCTCCCAGTCGACGAACAGGACGGCCACACCGTACGAGGGCAGTTATCCGCCCTCCTCGACATCGTCTGAACGGTCTCGGCGGTGACGTGGCCGCCGTGCGAGGAGGTCTACTTCGGGCTGTACGTGCCGTCCTGGAGGTCGCGGCGATCGCGGTTCAGGCGGGAATCAGCGAGGCCACTCGTCCATGAGGATGGTCGTCGGGGAAGCTCCGGTACCGAATGCCGCGAAAGTACGTAGCCGGCGATTCGTTCCGCCACCGCCGGGCACGTGGCGCCGTCATCGTCTGGTGCAGCACCTCCGTTCGGGAGAGCCAGAACACCGGTTGCCGCTTACCTCGTGGTGTCTCTGTTGCCGGAGGAAGGTCGGTGCCTGCGAATGAAGCCCACTACGAGCCAGGACACGGCGACGACGCCGAAGCCAATCCCGGGGCCCACGGAGTCGGAGGCGAGGTTCCAGATGCACAGCAGCCCGAAGAGCGCCGCGAGTAGCAGATGCGTGCCAAATCCGGGTCGTTCCCGGCTGCTCCGGGTCGTGGGGGTTCGCGCTTGCATGCCCGGCACCGTACGGCAGGACTCAGCCGGAAGTTGCGTTCCTGCCAGTCACAGGTGGTCCGTAGCGCGCCGCAAGTCCTGCGGACGCCGACAGTCCGGTCGATTACGTCGCTACCCCGGCTGCAAGCAACGTCTCGTTGGAGGTTGACGTCGCCACTTGCGTCAACAGTGCAATCCACCTCGCGGCACGAACGGCACCGCGGTGATGTTCGAGCACCTGGGCTCGCGTGCTGACTGCATTGGCGCGGTGATCGCCAGGGGCGAGGGTGTCTGTGCGGGACCGGTCTTCGGCTTGAAACACCTTCTCGTGCCGGTTCATACCTTCGTCGCATCGGATCTGCTCTGCGACAAGGACACACACCCATGCCGATTTCATGCACTGCAATGCCCATCGCTGAAGGCCCAGCACCCAAGGTCGTGCTTTCCTGGGGCCTTGGCGAAGATTCGACGGCCATCATCCTGCGGTGGCTCGAGGATCCGACCAGCCGCGACTTCGACCTTGACGAATTGGTCATCGTGGTTGCGATGACCGGTAACGAGTGGGAAGCCAGTCGGGCCGTCCTCGAACAGCACGTCCTGCCCCGGATCGCGGACGCACAGGTCAGGCTCATCGAGGTTGCGCGATCGCAGCGCCACACCACCATCGCCGGTGATGGTGTTGTGATTCTGGACGATTCCCGTACGCCGACACGGTTGTACCTCGAGGGTGACTATTCCCTGTGGGACGAGATGACTTCTGCTGGAACGATTCCGCAGTCTGGCGGGGCGAGGCTTTGCATAGTTGACTGCACCAAGCGCCGTCGACCCAAGATGGCACGCGTCCCGGATCGTAGGAGTTGGTGCATGTCGGAACTACGAAGGCAGTTGATGGAGGGCCACGTCGACTGCGATCGGATCGGCGCGGTGTCCGCGGCTGAGACGAGATTTCCGCCGTATATCGTGGTGGACGGTGCTGGTGCGCAGGTCGAGCCGATCACCCAGTATCTGCGTGATCTGGCGCTGAGTGATGTGAGCCCGTTGACCTGCCGGAGCTACGGCTATGACCTGTTGCGGTGGTTCCGCCTGCTATGGATGCTCGACGTCGAGTGGGACCGAGCGACGGGGAGTGAGGTCGATGTTCTCGTCGGTTGGCTGAAGTCCGCGCCCAATCCTCAACGACAGCGGCCGCGACGCTCCGGATCAGTTCCCGGAACCGTCAACGCTCGAACGGGGAAACTAGCACTGGGGGAGGGCTATTCGCCCAGAACGATCAACCATGCGCTGAGCGTGGTCCACGGCTTTTATGCGTTCCATGCGCATTGTGGGCGGGGGCCAGTCGTCAATCCGGTGCCCTCGTCGCGGTCACGTCGTTCGGCGCTCGCTCACCGCAGCCCGCTCGAGGTCACGCCGCAGATCAGGCGTGCCAGATTGCGGCAACGGGTCGTTCCGGCCCCGCCGCGTGCGATTCCGGACGCTCTGTGGGACGAGTTGGTTGCGGCGATGACGTGTGATCGCGATCGCGCCCTCCTGCTGGCCTATGTCTCGAGCGGTGCCCGGGCCAGTGAACTCCTCGGCGTCGGAGTCGCCGACGTCGATTGGGCAGCCAGCCAGATGTATGTGACGTCTAAGGGGACGCGGTTGCGGCAGCCTGTTCCTGTCTCTGCGGAAGCGTTGCGCTACCTGGCCAGGTATCTGGACGCCGACGGTATCCCGACTGCCGGTGAGCCGTTGTGGCGGACCCGTCGAGGTGACAAGCGCGCATTGTCGTACTGGGCCATGCGGCGGGTGCTCCAGCGTGCCAACGACAAGCTCGGCACCAACTGGACACTGCACGACCTACGGCACACCGCCGCAACAAGAATGGCCAACGACCCGGGCCTGACCTTGACGGATGTGCAAGCAGTGCTGCGGCACGCCAGCATCGAGACCACCGGACGCTACACCGCCGTGAGGGTAGAGGACATCTTCGACAAATTGCAGGAGCACTACAACCGGGGCCCCGACCAACGCCGGCGTACTCCGCGGGATACGCGGAAGAGGACATCAAGGTGGTGTTCGGTGGCTGAGAGTTACACCATGCGCAATCGGCGGTCCCCGTCGCGCCAGGACGATGACGCAGACCGTGCGAGACGATCGCGCTTCGCCGTCGACACAATCTCCCCGAGCACATCGACGCCGTCCGGTCCAGTGCTCCCATTCGGCGACCTCGCCCAGGCGTCGATCGACGAACTCGTCGAGTTGGCCGGATCTCCAACGTTCGGAGCGATGGGCAAATCGCTCGGCAAGCGTCGCCGAGGCACCAGACAGATGTTGAACCACCTCTCCGAGTTCACCGGCGAGACCTGGCAGCAACGATGGGATGCGAGCGGGCTGAACGAACTCCCACGACCGGTCTCTGAACTTGCCGATACCAAACACCACGGCTACGACATGACCTACGGGCTCAAATCACTGCTGCTGATGCGACTGATCAAACCATCGCTGCCGGCATTCCGCGCCAACAAGTTCGTCGACTACGCCACCCTCTTTCGTCGATCACAGCAAGATCCGTTGCTGGACAAGCTCTTCGATCAGGCCCGACAGACACGAGCCGGTACACGCCACCAGGACCGAGCGTTGTTTGACGTGTGCTGCGCACTGACCACCCAGGGCATCTCTCTGACGGATCTGACACCAGAAGGGCTGCTCCACTACGCGAACGAATGCCGTCGACACGACCTCGTCGTCGGCGCCCGCACCGGCAGCAACCGCTTTGCCGGCCTGTTGGCCTGGGAGATCCTGCACCAGATGGGACACTTCCCGCCGGACACGCCGCCCACGCTGCGGAGCTTCATCTACAAGGGACAACGCACCCCGGAACAGATGGTCGACCACTACGGCGTCCGCGACCCAGAAATCCGGCAACTGATCATCGACTACTTGCTGCGCCGGCAAAACGACACCGACTACAACACCCGAGACGGGCTCGCTCGCGCGATCGCCGGACGCTTCTGGGCCACGATCGAACGACTCTCACCAGGACACCGAAGCCTGACGATCCCACCCGAACTCTACGACCAGTGGCGAACCCACATCCGCCTGCGCCGTGACGGCACCCCTCGGGTCGATGGCGGTCAGAGCGTCCTACTGCCGGTGCGCGCGTTCTACCTGGATATCCAGAGCTGGGCTCTCGAGGAACCGGAACGCTGGGGGAGATGGGCGGCACCGTGCCCCATCCCACCGTCGGACCTCCGAGGAATAGGGGCTCAACGACGACGAATCAAAGAACGCATGACCGACCGGACCCGCCAGCGCCAACCACTGCTTCCGGCGCTCATCGCGCACCTCGACGACCGGTACGCCGACATTCGCAAGCTCTACGAGACCGCGCGAGATACCCCACTCGGCACGGAGTTCACCCACGCAGGTCGGACATACACCCGCCCGGACGAACGCCAAGACCGGCAGACCAAGGACGACACCTTCCCGATCGTGCGAGGCCGCGACCAGGCAACCGGGCGCATCCGCAAGATCCACGAAGAAGAAGAATCCGCCTTCTGGGACTGGGCGCACGTCGAGGTACTACGCCACACGGGCATCCGCGTCGAAGAACTGGTCGAACTCGCGCACACCAGCATCCGCCAATACCAACGCCCGAACGGCGAAGTCATCGCGCTGCTCGTCATCGCGCCATCCAAGACCGACCGCGAACGGGTCCTGCCCATGTCGGCTGAGCTGTTCCACGTCATCGCGAGAGTCATCACCCGCCAGACCGCTCAGGGGCCGATCCCATCACTCCCGCGGTACGACGGACACGAACGACTCTGGACGCCGCCGATGCCTTACCTGTTCCAACGCCAGATCGGAGAGGTCCGCCGGGTAACCAGCCCGGCAACCGTCCTCAACAACATCAAGAAGCAGTGTCAACTCCTCGCCGAGACCAACCCGGCCTTCCAGGACCTTCACTTCACGCCGCACGACTTCAGGCGACTGTTCGCAACCGATCTCGTCAACAACGGCCTTCCAATCCACATCGGCGCGGCACTGCTCGGCCACCTCAACCTCCAAACCACACAGGGATACGTCGCAGTCTTCGAAGAACACGTGATCCAACACGTCCAACAGTTCCTCGACCGCCGACGAACCCTGCGCCCCCAGGAGGAATACCGCCCCACGACCGATGAGGAGTGGACAGAGTTTGAGGAACACTTCGACAAACGCAAGGTCGAACTCGGATCCTGCGGACGCCCCTACGGAACCAGCTGCCAACACGAACACGCGTGCCTGCGATGCAGCCAGCTGCACGTCAACCCCAAGATGATCGACCGCCTCGACGAACTCGAAGCCGACCTACTCGCCCGCAAACGACGCGCCATCGACGAGCACTGGCAGGGTGAAATCGAGGGGATCGATCGCACTCTGATGTGCCTACGGGGCAAGCGCGATGACGCCCGGCGGCTCATCCAAGGAAACCGTACAGTCGGTCTAGGAACTCCCACCGTTCATGCTGGAACGTGACTATTGGTGGCCCGACTGAGACTGCGACCGGCGTATGAACCCTGGCTGACAAGCACAGACGGGCGAGCGAGCACAGCGCGGTGAAGGAAGCAACGGCCAACGCGTAGCCTCTATATCCTCCGATTCCGGTTCGACTTAAACCGCGTGATCGAGATGCCCTGTGGTGCAACGCCGGTCTTTGGTCGAACCGGCCCTGCTAGGTGCGCGGTGATCAGCGTATGAACAATGCACGATCTGGCTCTGGTACCCACACGTCGCTGACTGCGTTGCTGTTGTAGCTTCCAGTGACGAAGTCGTGCAGAGAGTTGAGCTGTGGATGGCCAGTGGCCTTCTCCTGCCACAGCAGTGCCATGGGGTAGGAGGGCGTGGGGTTGACGATGGGTATGCGGCGGATGTTCGGATGCCACGGCGTCGTGGTTCCTTCACCGCCGAAGGTGACCAGCGTCGTCGAGTTCGCGATGCGATCGATGATGTTCGCGAATCCGATGCCGCCGGGATGGTGCTCGGTATCGATGGTGATGCCGCAACTGTCGCTGAGCTCACGGTAGAAGTCGCCTACTTCGGAGTCGAACCCCGCGCCGGGCACCCACGCGGTCAGGGCATCGAGGTCGTCGAGTTCGACATGGTCACGGCCCGCGAGTGGATGGCCATTACCGACAAGCAGATGCAGGGCGTCGAGGTAGGCGGGTGCCGCAGTGACATCCGCCGGCAATGGATGGGTGCTCCAGTGTTTGCGGGCGAAGGCGACGTCAACTCGACCGTCGATCACGGCGTCCCGTGATGTCGTCGACGGGCCCATCATGATGAGTTCGATCTCGGCGTCCGGGTGCTGCTCGAGGTAGAACCGCATCAGATTCGCGTCGGCGATCTGGGCGCCGTGCACCGCGACGCGGAGTACCTGTGAGTCCCGCACCGCGGCGACGGCTCTGTCGGCCGACGCGAGGACAGAACGCGCGTGCGGCAGGAAGCGCGCGCCGTGGGCGGTCAACGCGATGCTGCCGATCCGCCGCTCGAACAGTCGCGAACCGAGCTGGCTCTCGAGCTTTGCGATCCGCTTGGACACCGCCTGCTGGCTAATGCCCAGCTCCGACGCGGCCAGACCGAATTGGCCTTCGTCGCTGACGGCGACCATCGCGCGTACCGCGGACAGATCGAGATCCAACCCCACCACCTGCCTCCACATCCATTGGTTGTCGGCCAGAGCGTGTCGATTGTTCGACGAACCGGCACTGTAGCTGGTCATATACCTGCCGGGCTGTCGGGGCTGACTTCACCCCCGACAACCGATTTACGTTGCGGCGCTGATGGGTGGTGATCATGAGTCGGTCTTCGTTCGTGCATCTGCACAATCACACCGAGTACTCGATGCTCGACGGTGCGGCAAAGGTCGGCCCGTTGTTCAAGGAGGCCGAGCGTCTCGGGATGACCGCGGTCGGCATGACCGACCACGGCAACATGTACGGCGCGAGCGAGTTCTACAATGTCGCGAAGAAGCACGGGATCAAGCCGATCATCGGGATCGAGGCGTACATTGCGCCGGAGTCGCGGTTCAACACCAAGCGGGGGTTGTGGGGCGATCCGAGTCAGAAGTCCGACGACGTGTCGGGCAGTGGCGCGTACACGCACATGACGATGGTCGCCGAGAACTCGACCGGTCTGCGGAACCTGTTCAAGCTGTCCTCGCTCGCGTCGATCGAGGGCCAGCTCGGCAAGTGGCCGCGCATGGACGAGGAACTGATCGCCACCCACGCCGAGGGCATCATCGCCACCACCGGGTGCCCGTCGGGCGAGATCCAGACCCGGCTGCGGCTCGGCCACGACCGCGAGGCGCTCGAGGCCGCCGCGAAGTGGCAGGAGATCTGGGGCAAGGACAATTTCTTCCTCGAGCTGATGGACCACGGGCTGTCGATCGAGCGCCGGGTGCGCGAGGGCCTGCTCGAGATCGGCAACAAGCTCGGGATCCCGCCGCTCGCGACGAACGACTGCCACTACGTCACCAAGGACGCCGCCGAGAACCACGAGGCGCTGCTGTGCATCCAGACCGGTAAGACGCTCTCGGACCCCACGCGCTTCAAGTTCGACGGGGACGGCTACTACCTCAAGTCGGCCGAGGAGATGCGGGCGATCTGGGACTCTGAGGTTCCCGGCGCGTGCGACAACTCCGTGCTCATCGGGGAGCGGGTGCAGCCGTACGAGGACGTGTGGCAGCACCGGGACCGGATGCCGATCTTCCCGGTGCCGGAGGGGGAGACGCAGGCGAGCTGGTTGCACAAGGAGGTCATGCGGGGCCTCGACCGGCGTTTCCCGGACGGCCCGCCGCGCGAGTACATCGAGCGGGCCGAGTACGAGATCGGCGTCATCAACCAGATGGGCTTCCCCGCCTACTTCCTCGTGGTCGGCGACCTCATCAACCACGCCCGCGAGGTCGGCATCCGGGTCGGCCCGGGTCGAGGCTCGGCCGCCGGCTCGCTCGTCGCGTACGCGATGGGCATCACCAACATCGACCCCATCCCGCACGGCCTGCTGTTCGAGCGGTTCCTCAACCCCGAACGCGTGTCGATGCCCGATATCGATATCGACTTCGACGACCGCCGCCGCGGCGAGATGGTCCGCTACGCCACCGACAAGTGGGGCAGCGACAAGGTCGCGCAGGTCATCACGTTCGGCACCATCAAGACCAAGGCCGCCATCAAGGACTCCGCGCGAGTCCAGTTCGGCCAGCCCGGTTTCGCGATCGCCGACCAGATCACCAAGGCGCTGCCGCCGCCGATCATGGCAAAGGACATCTCGGTGGCCGGTATCACCGACCCCGAGCACGAGCGGTACAAGGAAGCGGTCGAGGTCCGGGCGCTCATCGACTCCAACCCGGATGTCGCGAAGATCTACCAGACTGCGCTCGGGCTCGAGGGCCTGATCCGTAACGCCGGCGTGCACGCGTGCGCGGTCATCATGTCGTCGGAGCCGCTCACCGACGCGATCCCGGTGTGGAAGCGTGCGCAGGACGGCGCGATCATCACCGGCTGGGACTACCCGTCGTGCGAGGCCATCGGCCTGCTGAAGATGGACTTCCTCGGTCTGCGCAACCTCACCGTCATCGGTGACGCGATCGAGAACATCAAGGCCAACCGCGGTGTCGACATCGATCTCGACACGCTCGCGCTGGACGACGCTGCGACCTATGCGATGCTCGCCCGCGGCGACAACCTTGGTGTCTTCCAACTCGATTCGGCGGGCATGCGCGAACTTCTGCTCCGCATGGCGCCGACCGAGTTCAACGATCTCATCGCATCGAATGCCCTCTACCGACCCGGTCCGATGGGCGTCGGCGCGCACTGGTCATATGCGGACCGCAAGAACGGCCGTGAGGCCGTGACCCCGATCCATCCGGAACTCGACGAACCGCTTCGCGACATTCTGGGCGAGACTTACGCGCTGATCGTCTACCAGGAGCAGATCATGCAGATCGCTCAGAAGGTCGCCGGCTACTCGCTCGGACAGGCAGACCTGCTCCGCCGCGCGATGGGAAAGAAGAAGCCCGAAGTGCTCGCCGCCGAGTTCGAGAACTTCCGCAACGGTATGCGCGGCAACGGATACAGCGACGACGCTGTCACCGCGCTGTGGGAGGCCGTGCTGCCGTTCGCCGGCTACGCCTACAACAAGTCGCACGCCGCTGGATACAGCCTGGTCATGTACTGGACCGCCTACCTCAAGGCGAACTACCCGGCCGAGTACATGGCCGGGCTGCTCACCTCTGTCGGCGACGACAAGGACAAGACCGCGATCTACCTGTCGGACTGCCGCAAGAGAGGCATCACCGTGCTACCGCCGGACGTCAACGCGTCCCGCGTCGACTTCGCCTCGGTCGGGGAGGACATCCGGTTCGGCCTCGGTGCGGTCCGCAACGTCGGCGCCAACGTGGTCGGGTCGATCATCGCGGCCCGCGAGGAGAAGGGGAAGTTCACCGACTTCTCCGACTACCTCAACAAGATCGACGCGCTCGCGTGCTCCAAGAAGGTCACCGAATCCCTCATCAAGGCGGGCGGATTTGATTCACTCGGGCATCCACGCAAGGGTCTGATGCTGGTGCACGCCGACGCGATCGACGCGGTGATGGGCACCAAGAAGGCCGAGGCGATGGGTCAGTTCGACCTGTTCGGCGGCGACGACGCCGACGAGTCGATCGCGTCGGTGTTCAACGTCAAGGTCCCCGACGAGGAATGGGACACCAAGCACAAGCTCGCTCTCGAACGCGAGATGCTGGGCCTGTACGTGTCCGGGCATCCCCTCGACGATGTCGCCGGCGCACTTTCTGCACTCGCTGACACATCGATCGCGGCAGTGCACGCCGGGAAGATTCGCCACGGCCAGAAGATCGTGATCGGCGGCCTCGTCGCATCGGTCGACCGCCGCGTAAACAAGAAGGGCGAGCCCTGGGCCATCGTCGAGATCGCCGACCTCGACGCTGCCACCGAGATACTCGTCTTCTCCTCGACCTACACCAGCTTCCAACACGCCCTCACCGAGGACTCCGTCCTACTCGTCACCGCGAACGCCAACATCCGCGAAGGCAGGACGTCGATCGTCGCAGTCGACATCTCCACACCCGACCTGGGAAATAGTGGACCATCCTCCGCCCCGATGACCCTCACCCTCCCAGTCCACGCCTGCACACGACCAAACATCGAAGCCCTTCGTGACGTCCTACAGCGTCACCCCGGGGACACCGACGTGCACATCGTGCTGACTGGCAAAACGACGACACGATGGGCAACGGACCCGACGTTCCGGGTCCACAAGACGCCGGCCCTACTGGGAGATCTCAAGGCCCTGTTCGGGGTCAATTGCCTGACAACAGTTGCCGCTGCGGCGAATGCGTAACTCTTGCCTCTACGGAGTAGCTCCTGGCCGCACCGGGCGGCGCTCCGCCCACTGCAGCAGATTACAACGAAAACCACCCATTGGCCGCGGCTACTTGCTCCAGTGGCTCGTTGCCGGCATCTTGAGATACTCGTCGTTCAGCGGCGAGGACCCAATCCAATGGGAAGTCCGCCGGGCTGCAGAGGATTTCGCTGTCGAACTCCGTGGCTCGTGGGATCGTCAGAGGTGGCAAGACTGAGGCAGCGCCGTGTGCCCGAATGCCTGCTAGCACTTCCTCTGAAGGGCTTGTAAGCATTCGAACCGACAATGCACGGAGCGCAGGCCACCCACTCGTCCCGTACTTGCCCACGTCACCGAGTGCTTGGGTCGTGAACTGGGGAAGATCGGCAGGGAGCTCAGTCGCAGTGGCGTGATGTGCGACCAGAAGGCCAGCGTCCGGCGAGATGTCCACTCCCGCAGACAAAACTCTGTCCGTAAGTCTCCGTGTCATCCCGGAGGCGCCCAATCGGCTGGAAGCCTCGACCATGGTTCGAAACAAGCGGTCCGACAAGGTCTCGGCGACGGTGTCGAGGTTGGAGAGATTGGAAAGCACGACTTCGTCTGTCGCTCCAGCTAGCAGCGCCAACGCCCACGTCGCTCTTGAGAGCGGATCATCATGTGCTACGAATTTCTCTGCCCACCACTCTGGTTTCGAACGGTTGAAGCGTATGTCTTGAAGTAGCCGCCCGTAGTCGGCTGCCTTCCCAAATGGCTCGGAGCCCGGCGTGATATCGACCCCGGTCCTGAACCTGTCGGTTGGCAAGGAAGCCCCGATGATCGCGATCTCCGCAGCAAGCCAGCATGGTCCGTAGATGTCGCTTAACGCGCGGGCAGTGTTGCCCCACGGTGAGCTTGTGCCTGATTGCCCCTTATTGAAGCGGAGGGCTCGCTGCAAGTGTTCGAATCTTGAGTCGCGTTCCTTGAGCCGTCTCATGGCTGTCTGTCGGGTGCTGCCGGAAACCGGCGTGTCTCGGTGCCCTACGTCTGCTTGGTAAGCCCGTTCGTCCTCAAACGCCCGCCGTATGTGGTGCTGTGGGGCGCAGAGCTTGAGGAGGTCAGAGGCGATGCTCCAACCTGCCCCCTCAGACTCCGAACACTGGCCGTCGAGAACGGCCTGGACCATCTGATCCTCGAGGGGGGAACCATGTTCAGGCATTATTCCGGCATCAATCGCTGCTACGACAGCGCGAGCTTCCGAGAGTTTGAGTTTCGCAACCCCGTCGGGGTCCACATGGACCCCTGCCTGAATGGACGATCCGAGTTGAAGCCATGCAACCTGCCTGCGCTCGCTGTCGGCGAACAATCGTGATTGCCACCAAGAGTTGAGCTTTTCCCGGTCCTGAAGTCGCTTCACGATCGCGACACGCTCCAGAGAGAGCGCAGAGCCCGGATCAGATGCCAACTGCTCTTTCAAACGTTCAGCCAGTTCCTCGCCGCCGCGGTCAGGTGCGAGAACTGGTGTTTCAGAGTCAGATACGAGAGCGTGTGCCAGAAGCCGGATACTCAGGTCGTCGCTGATAAGGTCCACAGCATTCCGTTGAGTACGTGTGCGGGCACTGAACACGCCGTCGGCCAACAACGTCCACGCGGCTAGTCTCACCTGCAGAGGTCTGACGCCCTCCTCAAGTTCCTCTTCTAGTGCTTCCACGAGTCCTGCGAGTTCGTTGGGCTTGGCGAAGCCCGCGTAGAACCTACTGGTATTCAGCCAGTACGGTCGGCGCACCAGCGCTCGGAGAACTGTTGACTTGTCGAAAGCTCTGACGTCGGCGCCGGCGAAATCGTTGAGGAACCGAGCGGCGAAGTACTCTCGCAGCGGTTGAACATCGAACTCGAAAGTTCCCTGCACTTTGCTAGTAAGCGCCCAAACCCGGTCCGTGACGGCAGTGAACAGCGCGTCGACGAGATCGACCTGCTTCTCCACGCCGAAAAGGTAGTCGAGGATCGCCTTCCGCAGTGCCTTCGTTGCGAGTTGACCGTTTCCGCCGGCCGATTCTGCGAGCGACTGAAGGTGCCACCCCAGGTAGGCCGTCACCTCTTCCAAATCGACCCGATACTCGTCCACCGCAGGCGTCTTCGCGGCCTCCCGGTCGAGGAAGGTCTCCATGTAGGAGGTGTACAGCTCAGTGCGTGCGGCCGGAACCGAGTTGCCCCTTTTGCGCATGAGGTACAGCAAGATCGTCAACTGCATGGGGTTGTCCGCGAGCTGGACGATGTGCGGCTCCGACGACCTCTGCCGGAAAGTACGTTCGAGGTCGCGGCGATCTCGACCACGAATGGAGTGCGCTTCAGCCCACTTGCGCAGGTACTCAGTTCGAAGCGACGGACTCAAACGCGTGAGCGCGATCGCTTCGAACGTATCCATCGATGGTTCGGCCATACCAGAAGCGTTCGGTCTCGTCGTCACCACAACCTGCGGAACGTTCAAGCTGTTCACACCGAGTCGAGCAGCGAACTGGTCGATTTCCTTTACCGCGCGCGTGCGCGTCTGGATCTGTGCAATCTCGTCGAGACCGTCGAGCACAATCAGCATCGGAAATCGGAGAAGGACATCCCGAACCATCTCGACCGTGGCCGACAACCCGCCACTTCGAGCGGAGAGAAACTCAGCCAGGTAGACCTCAAGAGAGCCCTGCTTGCGAGCTCGACGCGCCTTCTTCCGCGGATCCTCATCAAAGTCGCTGAACGGATCCTCGCCGCCAAGCCACGCAGCGTAGTCACGGAGATCGAGCCGCAGTGGCAGCCGAGGAAGCTGTGGTGCCGGCAGGTGGGTGCCTCCTGGCCTGTAGCCAGCATCAGGGAGGAACGCCGCACGATGCACCTGACAGAGGTACTGACCGAGCGTCGACTTACCTTGCCCCGGCTCGCCTCGTACCAACGTGAGCGGCTTCTTCGTCGCCAATAGGTACGCCGCGGCACCGCCCAGGGCCTCGGAAGACTTCAGGTGCGAAAGCATGCCAGCTCGACCAGGTTGCGACACCTGCACTGCTTCGACGTCAATGAAAAGGTCAGTGAGACGGTGCGCCTCAAGTTCGGCCTGCTTGAACTTCACTTTCACGTCTTCTTGCCACTGGGTGGCAAGGACCGCTAGTAGCAGAGTTCGTAGTTCCTGGTCTTTCGCCGCCAGGCTGTCAGCCTCTCTGAGATAGCGGACAGCATCAACCCCGGCGAGCATCTCCTGGTAGGTCCATTTGAGCTCTGCGGGAGCCGCGTCGACCCTGGCATCGATGTCTGCCTGCCACCAGCAGTGCATCGGTATTCCGAATTCGGCGGAGTACTCCTCAAGGCGCTTGTCGAGTTTGTCCATCGTGCCCCGTACCGGCACAGCGGTCCCAGCCACCGAGGTCATGAGGTAGTACTCCTCGGCGCCCTCCTCGACGAGCCGTCGGATGTCATCCGCTTCGCCCCGGATGGCCTCAGTTAGCCACGAAAGCGGGCTCTGAAGGGGCTTGCTAGTCCACTTGACCTGGTAGACGACCGATCGGCGACCAGTGCGGCGGACCGCGTCTCGCCCACCGTCGCTGTGCCCTACGGGGTAGCACGCCGTTTCAGGGAAGCTATGCGCAAGAAGGGAATTGCACAGCTGCTGAAATTGCTTCTCGCTGAGTCGGTTGTACAGGTATCGACCTGACTGCCCGGCATCACCTGCCATTCGGCGGTCGCTCCGTTCCCCTGGCGGCCCACGATACGAGCCGACGACGACGTCAAGTCGCTGATTCTAGGCCTGCTTGACAAGTCTGAGGATGCCGCCCTCTAGCCGATGCTGAATACACGACGCTGCCCGCCACGGCTAAAGCCTGCCCTTCTCGAAGCCTGGTTGACTAGTGCAGAGAAGCTCGGTCCATTCCAAGGGTGATGCGCTGGACCCGGTGATTTCCCGTGTCACCCGAGGCAATCCATACCGCCACGTGATCGGATTCGAAGCGGGGGAGACCTCACGGACCGCTAAGGATGCGTTGCACAACACCTCGCTTCGGACCGGCGAGTACCCCTTGATCGAGTGGGGCTGGGATCGAGCGGCCGGACGGACCACTCCGTCATTTCGGCGAGCACCTTGTCGGTGATCTTGCTAATCGTTTCCTTCGATACCGTGGCGCCGTAGACGTCGTCGAAGTGCGCGGCGATCTCGCCGGTGGTCAGGCCTTTCGCCGAGAGCGACAAGATGATCTCGTCGACCCCGGTCAAACGCCGCTGACGTTTCTTGACGATCTGCGGATCGAACGAGGCATCGGTGTCTCGCGGAACCTGGATCTGCACCGGGCCGATCTCGGTCAGCACGGTCTTGCTGCGCCGGCCGTTGCGGGAGTTACCGCTGTTTCTGCCCTCGACCTGGTGTTTCTCGTAGCCGAGGTGTTCGTCCATCTCCGCCTCGAGGGCGGTTTCGAGCACCGTGGCGGTGAGTTGGTTGAGCAGGCCGTTCGGGCCGACCAGCTCGACACCGTCGGCTTTGGCCTGGGCAAGCAATTGCTGCGCCAGCTGCTGGGGATCGATCTTCGGCTGATCCATAGGATCGAGTGTTTCGGTCATGATCGTGCCTTCTCGCCAAGCAAGCTCGGCGTGTCGGCCAAAGCCGGATCAACCTTTATTCCGACAGTCCCGAACGGGATTCCGACAGTCTCCGAGCTCCTCATTGCCACTGGCAGGTACGCGGGGTACTAGGGTGATCAAGACGTCGGGGAGAACGTCGTATTTGTGAGGTGCAGCGGTGGACGCGTTCGGGGTGCTCGACGGGATCCTCGACGATTACCGGGAGTTTGTGTCCGGATTCTTGAATATCAAGGATCCGGAGGTCCGGAACAAGGTCGAGACGGAGATCGACAACGGCCTGCTCTGGCCGGAGCCGTGGTTGGCGTTGAACCCGGCGTTCGAACCGGGCGGCAGCGTCACCGATCTCGTCGACCGCGGTGTGCTGCACGCGGACAACCGTGAGATCTTCCGGGTCCGTACCGAGGCGGACCGGTTCGGCCGGGAGATATCGTTCCATCGCCATCAGAGTGATGCGTTCGAGGTGGCCCAGCGCCGCGAGTCGTATGTGCTGACCACCGGCACCGGCTCGGGTAAATCGATGTCGTACATCGTGCCGATTGTCGATCGCGTCCTGCGGGAAAGCTCCGGGCGCGGGGTTCGGGCGATTGTGGTCTACCCGATGAACGCATTGGCCAACAGCCAGTTGGGGGAGTTGGAGAAGTTCCTCGGCACCGACAATCCGAAGGTGACGTTCGGGCGCTATACCGGTCAGGAATCCCGTACCGATCGGGAGCAGATCCTGCAGAACCCGCCGGACATCCTGCTGACGAACTACGTGATGCTCGAGCTGATGCTCACTCGCCCGCGGGAGCGATCGGCGTTGATCACCAGCGCCGCGAATCTGTCGTTCCTGGTGCTCGACGAGCTGCACACCTACCGCGGCAGGCAGGGCGCGGATGTGGCAATGCTCATCCGGCGCCTGCGAGGCGCCGTCGGAGCCAGGGAGTTGCAGTGCATCGGCACCAGCGCCACCCTCGCCGGACCCGGCACGAAAGCCGAACAGCGCCGACAGGTCGCTGAGCTGGCCACCAAGATCTTCGGCACGGTGATCCCACCGGAGAACATCATCGGCGAGACCCTGCGCCGCGCCACCACAGGGCAGATGGATCCGACCGCTCTGGCAAGCAGGCTGGGCTCGTCGGCACCGTCGACCTGGGAGGCACTGCACACCGACCCGCTGGCGATCTGGACGGAGCAGACTTTCGGGCTGCGCGAGGACGACGAGGGCCGTCTGGCCCGGCAGCTACCGACCCGGCTGCGTGACGCCGCCGGTGCCCTTGCCGACCAGACCGGTGTCGACCAGACGGTGTGTGAGGACCGACTGCGGGAGCTGCTGTTGGCCGGATCACGGGTACGCGACGATCAAGGGCGGCCGCTGTTCGCCTTCAAACTGCACCAATTCATCGGCAAGGGCGACACGGCCTACGCCACCTTGGAGCGACCGGAGAACCGCTATCTGACCACCCAGTATCAGCGCAGCGCACCGGTCGGCACGACCGGTCAGCCGCTGTTCCCGTTGGCGTTCTGCCGCGAATGCGGCCAGGACTTTCTCGTGGTCAACCTCGACAAGGGTGGGGAAAACTTCAGCCCCCGCATCCTCAGCGGCGGCAAGGGCGAGCAGGCGGAAGCGACCGGTCTGCTGCTGGTGACCGACAAGCCGTGGCCGGCACCGAATGATCCGACGCTGCTGGATCTGGTCCCCGAGGACTGGGTGATCGAGGCCGGCACCAGCCGCGTGCTGGACAAAGCTCGCCGTAGCCGCCTCCCTGATGCCTATCGGGTCGATGTGTTCGGCACGATCACCGACGACGGGCTGCCGGTGGCGTTCTTCGAGCGCCTGGATTTTTGCCCGTCTTGCAAAACCAGTTACGAAAGCACCCAGCAGTCGGAGTTCTCCCGGGTGGCCAGCCTGGGCACGGAAGGCCGTGCAAGTGCGGTCACGGTGCTCTCCCAAGCGGTGGTGCGCACCCTGCGGCAGGAAACCGACCTCGACGACGTGGCCCGTAAGTTCCTGGCGTTCTCGGACAACCGTCAGGACGCGAGCCTGCAGGCCGGGCATTTCAACGACTTCGTGCTGGTCGGCTTGGTGCGATCGGCGCAATACCGCGCCGCTCGGGACCAGCAGCAACGCGACCCCGACGAGCCGTTGGGGGACGAGGATCTGGGAGCGCGGGTGGTGGCGGCCCTCGGCGGTGATCTCGCCGACTTCGCCAAAGACCCCGACAGCGCGCACGAGCCGGTGCCGCGCCGCAAGATCACCCGTGCGTTGCGGGATGCGGTGACCTACCGGCTGTGGGCCGATCTGAAGCGGGGATGGCGGATCACCATGCCCAACCTCGAGCAGACCGGTCAGCTGCAGCTGGACTACTTCGGCATCGACGAGCTCGCCGCGAACGAGTCGAAGTGGACGGCGGTCGGTCAACCGCTGGCCGGCGCCGAGCCGTCCACCCGCCGCCAGTTGATGCATGTTCTGCTCGACGAATTGCGCCGCAACCTGTGCATCGAATCGGAGTTCCTCACCGAGGAGAAGTACGACAGCATCAAACGTGCGAGCCAGGACTGGCTGAAGGTTCCGTGGGCGCTGTCGGATGAGACCGGGGTCTATGCCGGTACGGCGTATCCGGGCAGCCGGCCGAAGTTCGAACCCGGCTCCGGTGCCGATCTGTACTTGTCGGGGTTGGGGGCCTATGGACGGTGGCTGCGTCGCCCCGACCGGTTCCCGCTGCACGAGCATCCGCTCAAACCCGCAGAAGCGGACACCGTCATCGACACGCTCCTGACGGTGATGGCCCACGCCGGGATCCTGGTCAAGATCGAGGAGAAGAACCGCCGCACCGGTTATCGACTTCAGGCGAGCTTGATCGAATGGCGCGCCGGCAGCGGTGAGTACCGCGCTCCGGACCCGATCCGCGGCAATCAGACCCGGGGTCGGGTCAACCCGTTTTTCCGCGACTTCTATGCAGAGACCGCGGCCGCGCTGGTCGGCCTCGAAGCCCGCGAGCACACCGCCCAGGTCGAATCGTCGCTGCGCCAGGACCGGGAAAGACGCTTCGGCGATGCCCATCTGCCGGTGTTGTACTGCTCGCCGACGATGGAACTCGGTGTCGACATCAAGAGCCTGAACGTCGTCGGGATGCGCAACGTGCCTCCCACCCCGGCGAACTATGCACAGCGATCCGGCCGAGCCGGGCGCTCCGGTCAACCGGCCGTGGTGCTGACCTACTGCGCCACCGGCAACGCCCACGATGCCTACTACTTCGGCCGCAGCCGAGACATGGTCGCCGGCGCCGTGGCGCCCCCGCGCCTGGAACTGGGCAACCAGGATCTGGTGCGCGCGCACGCCCATTCGATCTGGCTGGTGGTGTGCGACCTCGACCTCAAAGCGAGCATGGTCGACCTGCTCGACATCGACGAACCCGGCCAGCCGCTGCGCACCGAGGTCCGTTCGGCCATCAACAACCCGACGAGCCGAGACAAGGCGATCGCGGCGATCACCGCCGTGCTCGAAGCCACCAACGAGGTGACCTCGGCACTGTGGTGGACCGACACCTGGATCGCGGACACCGTCGACAAGGCACCCGACCGATTCGATCGGGCAGCCGACCGCTGGCGCACCCTCTACCGCGAAGCTCAAACCGAACTCGACGGCGCCAACGACGTCCTCAAAACCATCGGGGCGTCCGAGCCCGCCAAACGGCAGGCCCGCAGCCGCATCTCCGAGGCCCGCGCCGCCCTGGACCTGCTGCGCGGCCAGATTGACGACATCAACCAGAGCGACTTCTATCCCTACCGGTACTTCGCCTCCGAAGGGTTCCTGCCCGGATACTCCTTCCCGCGCCTACCGTTGGCTGCCTTTATCCCCGCCGAGCGCCGCACCCGCAACGGGCAGGGCGACTACGTTCAACGCCCACGGTTCCTGGCGATCAGCGAGTTCGGACCCGGCGCCTTCATCTACCACGAAGGTGCCCGCTACGAGGTCACCCGGGTGAGCCTGCCCGCCCGCGAGGACGGCACCGGGGTGAACATCACCGAGATCAAACGCTGCACTCACTGCGGGTACCTGCACGAGGCGAACGGCCCGACCAGCGTGGAGGTCTGCGAGCACTGCACCGGCAGGTCACTCGAGACGATGGACCGGATGATGCGGCTGGTTTCGGTCAAGACCCGCCGCCGCGACCGGATCAGCGCGGACGAGGAAGAACGTCAGCGCGCCGGGCACGAGATCGTCACCGCGGTGCGCTTCGTTCCGCACGGCGAACGAGCCGGCGAGCTGACCAGCAGCATCGTCGTCGACGGCGAGGAACTGGGCACCATGACCTACGGGGACACCGCGCTGATCCGCCGCATGAACGTCGGTTTGCGGCGCCGCAAGAACAAGGACATCAAGGGGCACCTGCTCGACACCCTCGAAGGTCGATGGGCGCGAGAAGCGGACCTGGAGAAGAACACCGCCGGGGAAGTGCCTCGCATCCAGCGAGTGGTGCCCTATGTCGAGGACCACCGCAATGCGCTGCTGGTGCATCTGGATCCGGCGATCTCCACCGAGGTGCGGATGGCGGCGATGTACGCCCTCAAACGCGCCATCGAGGCCGTGTACCAGCTGGAAAGCAACGAACTGGCAGCCGAACCCCTCCCCGGCGGCACCGGGGACCAGGCATGGTCATGCTTGTTGTTCTTCGAAGCCGCCGAAGGCGGCGCGGGGGTACTGCGCCGCCTGGCCACCGAAGACGACCAGATTCGCGCTGTCGCCCGCACCGCCCTGGAACTGTTGCACTTCGATCCCGACACCGGCGCGGACCGCCGCCGCGCCGAGCACGCCCGGGAGGACTGCGCCCAAGCCTGCTACGACTGCCTGCTGTCCTACAGCAACCAGTGGGACCACCAACATCTGGACCGGCACACCGTCACCGATCTGCTGCGCCGGTTGACCCGAGCCACCGTCTCCGTCGGTGCCGGCGGTGAAGATCGTTCCGACCACCTACGCCGACTCACGGCGCAGAGCAACAGCCTCGAACAGCGTTTCCTCGAGCTGCTCGACGAGCACGGGTATCGGCTCCCGGACCAGGCCCAGCAGTTGGTCGACGGCCTCTACGTGCGCCCGGACTTCGCATTCCATACCAAGGACATGGATGTGGCGGTGTTCATCGACGGCCCCGTCCACGACAGTGCGCATCAGGCGGAGAAGGACGAACAGGCCCGCGTGAAACTCGAGGACGAGGCGGGATGGTTGGTCCTGCGATTCCACCACGCCGATGCCGAGGACCGCTGGTTGCAGACGATCAAGGAGAACACCGAGGTGTTCGGTCCCGGAAGGTTCAGCGCATGACCGTCACCACCGAATTTCCTCCCGGCACCCTCGTGCACGCCCGCGGCCGCGACTGGCTCGTGCTACCGGGAGCCCCGGAGGGGACGATCCTGGCGCGTCCGCTCGGTGGCCGCGAGGACGAAACCACCGTCCTGCTCCCCGCATTCGACCATCCGCGCCCGGCGGTGTTCACCCCACCGACCGTCGACGACCGCGGTGATGCTGCCCGGGCCCGCCTGCTCCGGGACGCCCTGCGGCTGTCGTTCCGCGCCACCGGCGGCCCGTTCCGTTCGTTCGGTTCCCTCGGGGTGACCCCACGGAACTACCAGTTGGTGCCGCTGATGATGGCCGCAGCGCAGGACACCACCCGACTATTGATCGCCGACGGTGTCGGTGTCGGGAAGACCGTCGAAGCCGGCCTGATCGCCGCCGAGCTTCTGGCCACCGGCGAGGCGCAGCGGATGGCGGTGCTGTGCTCACCGCAGCTTGCGCCCCAGTGGCAGGCCGAGCTGCGCACCAAGTTCGGGATCGACGCCCAGCTGCTGCTGCCCTCGACGGTGAACCGTCTGAAGGTGCCGTGGGGATCGACCATCTACGAGCACTATCCGCACCTGGTGATCTCCACCGACTTCATCAAACAGCGCAGCCGCCGCGACGAGTTCGCCCTGCACTGCCCCGAGCTGGTCATCGTCGACGAAGCTCACACCTGCGTCGCCGCCACCACCCTCGGCCACAGCCAGGCACACCTGCGGCATGCGCTGCTGCGCAAGCTCGCCGACGACCCGAGCCGGCACCTGCTGTTGTTGACCGCCACCCCGCACAGCGGCGACGACAGCGCCTGGCAATCGTTGATCGGGTTGCTTGACGACCGGCTCGCGTCCTTGCCAGCGGACCTGTCCGGCCGCGACCGCGAAGACGACCGCAAGCTGCTCGCAAAGTTCATGATCCAGCGCCAACGCGCCGACATCCGCGAATACCTGCACGAGGACACCCCGTTCCCCACCCGGGAATCGACCGAAACCAGCTACACCCTCACCCCCGCCTACCGCGCTCTGTTCGACGACGTCATGGAATTCGTGCGCGAGCAGGTTGCCGACCCGACACTGAACACCGTCCATCAGCGGGTGCGCTGGTGGTCGGCGATCGCGTTGCTGCGCTGTTTGGCCTCAAGCCCGGCCGCGGCCGAGCAAACCCTGCTCAACCGCTCCGCCCTGCCCACCGCCGACGACTCGGACGAGGTCGACGCGCTCGCCGCGCCGCGGGTGCTCGACACCGACCTCGACGACGTCCTCGAAGGCGACGACACCACCCTGGGCTCGGACACCACCGACCCGGACACCGCCACCAGCACCACACGTCGTCGGCTCCGGGAACTCGCCGCCGCCGCCGCCGCGCTCAAAGGCCCGAAGACCGACGCCAAACTCAAACGGCTGATCCCGCTGCTGCAGCAACTCCTCACCGACGGGTACCACCCGATCGTGTTCTGCCGCTACATCCCGACCGCCGACTACCTCGCCGAACACCTCACCACCGCTCTGGCCAAGAAAAACCCCGGGCTGCGGGTCGAGGCGATTACCGGAACCCTGCCCCCCGAAGAACGCGAACAGCGGGTCGCCGAACTCACCGGCCACGACGGGCCCCGATTGTTGATCGCCACCGACTGCCTGTCCGAGGGCATCAACCTCCAAGACGGCTTCACCGCCGTGGTGCACTACGACCTGGCCTGGAACCCCACCCGACACGAACAACGCGAAGGCCGCGTCGACCGGTTCGGTCAGCGCGCCGACACGGTGCGCACCGTCACCTACTACGGCGAGGACAACGGCATCGACGGCGTCGTACTGCAGGTGCTGATCCGCCGGCACGAGAACATTCGCCGCAGCACCGGAGTGTCGGTGCCGGTCCCGGTCGACTCGACGACCGTGATGAAAGCGATCTGGGAATCGCTGCTGCTGCGCGGCACCGACACCGAGCAACTCACCTTCGACTTCGCCGAGGCCACCTCCGCCTCCCTGGCCGAGGCCGTGGACCTGCAGTGGGTCGACGCCGCCGAACGAGAGAAAGCCTCCCGATCCCGATTCCGGCAGGCTGGTCTGCATCCCGACACCATCGCCCCCATCCTCGAGCAGGTCCGCCGCTCACTCGGTGGGCCCGCCGACGCCGAAACCTTCACCCGCGACGCACTGTCGCTGCTGTCCGCCCAGATCAGCGACATCAGCGACGGGTTCACCGCCCACCTCGACACTGTCCCGGCCGCAGCCCGCGACCAACTACCTTCCACGAAGGACGGGACGCTGGTCTTCCACCGGTCCTTCCCGGTCCCGCCCGGACACAGCGTGCTCACACGCACCGATGCGGCCGTCGACGCATTGTCACGGTATGTGCTCGATTCGGCACTCGACACCGGCCTGGACCAGGCCTTGCGTCCTGCCCGCCGAGCGTCGGTGGTACGCACCACCGGGGTGGACAAGGTCACCACGCTGCTGGTCGTGCGGTTCCGTCTCGAACTCGTCCTGCCCGGCTCCCGCGCCACGATCACCCAGGTCGCCGAGGACGCCCAGTTCCTCGCCTACACCACCGGGGACGAGCTGACCTGGCTGCCCACCGAGGCCGTGGACGCGCTGCTGTCGCTGCCCCCGACCGGCAACGTCGCCGACGCACTGGCGCGCACCCAACTCGACCGCGCACTGCACCGCCTCGACACCGCGCGTGAGCATCTTCTCGACCACGGTCACCGGGTCGCCGACAACATCGTCTCCGACCACCGCGCCGTCCGAGCCGCCTCCAAAACCGGGGGGCGCGCCGCCAAAGCCCGACTCCTCCCCCCACCGGATGTGCTGGGCGTGTACGTGTTTCTTCCCGACAGGAGT
Source organism: Rhodococcus sp. PD04 (assembly GCF_035918275.1). Classification (NCBI taxonomy): domain Bacteria; kingdom Bacillati; phylum Actinomycetota; class Actinomycetes; order Mycobacteriales; family Nocardiaceae; genus Rhodococcus; species Rhodococcus sp. PD04. The sequence goes on from NZ_CP142145.1 coordinate 214,831, forward strand.
GCATCATGAGTGGGCTGTCCTCCTTCCGGTCCGCCCGCACCGTCGGCACCGTCCTGCCCAGCGAAGCCCTCACCTTGGGCGCCGAACTGCGCATGCCTGGGCAAAGCGCCGTCGACTACCAATTGCCCCCCGGCATGACGGTCAGCGCCGCGATCGCCCGCGCCTGGGAAGCGATGCTCGCCACCTACCGCGAATGGCAACACGCCCTGACCCGGCTGCCCGAACACGACGCCGCTATCAAGATCACCCGAGACAAGTGGCTGCTGCCGCTGCTCTACGAACTCGGCTGGGGCCGCCCGGAAGTCATACCCGGCGGACTGGACGTTGCCCCCGGACTCGGGGAAACTGCCGCCCCGCACTTCCCCATCTCGCATCGCCTGTGCTGGCCCGACGCATCCGCACCAGAGGTGTGGGTGCCGATTCACCTCGTCGGTGCCGGCATCGACCTCGATACCAAAACCGCCGGGCACAGCGCCCGCGCCCCTCAATCGATGCTGCAGGACTACCTCAACCGAGAACACCGCGCCTTGTGGGCGGTGCTGTCCAACGGCCACACCCTGCGGCTGCTGCGCGACGCGTCCGCCCTGGCGCGCCAGTCCTACGTCGAATTCGACCTCGACGACATCTTCACCAACCAGCGCTACGCCGACTTCCGGCTCCTGTTCCTGACCGTACACGCCAGCCGATTCACCCCACACCTCGACCAACCCGCCGTCTCACCTCAAGCCGACGAGGAAGATAAAGATGCCGCCGTCGAGGCCCCCACCCTGTCCGCGCAAACCTGCTGGCTCGAACAGTGGCGGACGGCCGCGATCGACAACGGCGCCCGCGCCCTGGCCACCCTGCAACAAGGGGTCGCCCAGGCCCTGCAACACCTGGGCACCGGATTCGTCGCCCACCGCAACAACACCGCCCTCCGCGAGATCCTCGCCGCCACACCGGGGGCCGAAAAGGACCTGCACCGCGCCCTGCTGCGCATCGCCTATCGCCTGATCGTGCTGTTCGTCGCCGAGGATCGGGGCCTGCTGCACCCCTCCGACGCCGACCCGAAGGCACGAGCGCTGTATGCCGAACATTTCTCCACCGCCCGGCTCCGCCGCATGGCCACCGCCCATGCCGGCAGCCGGCACACCGACCTGTGGCAGGCCCACCAGATCGTCACCGATGCCCTCGCCGGCGACGGCCTTCCCGACCTGGGCCTGAACGGTCTCGGCGCCAGCCTGTACTCCCGCGAGTACCTGAGTATCCTCGCCGGCGCCGAACTGCCCAACCACGCCTTCCTCGCCGCGATCCGCGCCCTCTCCCAGATCGACGACCCGGTCACCGGCACCCCCCGCGCCGTCGACTACCGCAACCTCGACAGCGAAGAACTCGGCGGCATGTACGAAGGGCTGCTGGCCTATACCCCCCGCTACAACACCGACGCCCTCACCTTCACCCTCGACACCGCCGCCGGCCACGACCGCAAGACCTCCGGCTCCTACTACACCCCCTCCGCCTTGATCGACCTCGTCCTCGACGAAGCCCTCGATCCCCTCATCGACGACGCGCTCCGCAGCCCCGACCCCGAACACGCCCTCCTCGAGCTGACCGTCGTCGACCCTGCCTGCGGGTCCGGTCACTTCGTCGTTGCCGCAGCCCGGCGGCTGGCCTCCGCGCTGGCCACCGTCCGTACCGGCGACACCGAACCGAACCCGGCAGCCCTACGTACCGCCACCGCGGATGTTGTCGAACGCTGCGTCTACGGTGTCGACCTCAACGACCTGGCCATCGAGATCACCAAAGTCGCTCTCTGGCTCGAAGCGTTCGACGCCGACCGACCCTTCCCGTTCCTCGACGCCCACTTCCGAGTCGGCAACGCCCTGCTCGGAACCACCCCCGAGTTGTTGCGCCATAACATCCCCGACACCGCATTCGTCGCACTCGGCGACGACGACAAGACCTGGACCAGCAAACTCAAAGCCCGCAACAAGGCCGAACGCACCGCCGACCTCGACCAGCTCACCCTCGATTTCGGGACACGCACCCTCAACGTCGAAACCACAGCCTTCACCAAAACCGCCCGCGAAGCAGACACAGACCACGCCGGCACCCTACGCGCCATGCGAGCACGCGCCGACGCGTGGCGGGCGCTGGAAGCCAACCCCGATCTGGTCGCTGCAAAACTCGTCGCCGACGCGTGGTGCGCCGCCTTCGTCCAACCCAAAACCAAGAAGGTCGGACCGCAGCTCGACGATTTCGAAACCTCCGGTCAGGGCATCACTCACGACACGCTACGGCGCCTTGCCGAAGACCCGGAGACCCTCCCCGACAGCATCATCGAGCGGATTCGCCAACTCGCGCGCCAGTACCGGTTCTTCCACTGGCACCTCGAATTCCCCGGCATCTTCACCGTCCCCGCCGACGGCAGCGCAGACCCCGCCACGGGGTGGACCGGCGGTTTTTCCTGCGTTGTCGGCAATCCCCCATGGGAACGGGTGAAGATCCAAGACAAGGAGTTCTTCGGCAACCTCGGCCGCACCGACATCGAAAAGTCCGCCACAGCCGCAATCCGCAAGAAGATGATCGCCGATCTCGCCGATACCGAACCGGACCTGTATCGCGCCTATTGCGATGCGCTACGTCAATCTGATGCCACCGCACATTTCCTGCTCAAGAGCGGTCGGTACCCACTAACCGGGCAGGGCGACGTCAACACCTACAGCGTCTTTGCTGAAACCATGCGCACCATGTGTGCGCCGGCGGGAACATCCGCCGTCATCACCGAAACCCAGTTGGCTACAGGGAAGACCACAGCACCGTTCTTCGCCGACACTCTTGAGTCGAACCGACTAATCGCGTTCTACGACTTCGAGAACGAAGCAAAGATCTTCAAGGTTCACAACCAAATGAGATTTGCTGTCACTGTGATGGCAGGTAGCGCACGAACAGTCGATCGGACACGATTCGCCTTTTATACACGCCACTTAGCCGACGTCCCAAACCGCCGATTCGAGCTTTCCTCAAGTGAGGTATTACTCCTCAATCCCAACACGGGAACGTTGCCGACTTTCCGTACCCGCACTGACGCGGATCTCACCCTCGGCATCTACAAGCGCCACCCCGTCTTGATCCGAGATGACGACCCTGACGGCAACCCGTGGGGCCTGACCTTCGGAACTCTTTTCCACATGGCCAACGACTCGGGACTGTTCCACCAGCCCAAGGACCTCATCGATGCGGACTTCAACGGCTGGTCCTATGAACGCGGCGGTACCGTGTATGTGCCCCTGTATGAGGGGAAGATGGTGGGCCCCTTCGACCACCGATTCGCAACCTACCGCGGGGCCACGCAAGCACAACTCAACAAGGGCACGTTGCCTCGGGTGACGTCAGAGGAGCATGACAAGCCCATTGATGTTGAGCCTCTCGCTCGGTACTGGGTTGACCGCCGCGAGGTATCCAGGAAACTGGAAGGAACTTGGGACCACAACTGGTTGCTCGGATGGCGCGACACCACCAATGCGAGTAACGAGCGCACCTTCATCCCCGCCGTGATTCCTTCATCTGCCGTGGGGCACAAACTTCCCTTGGCTTTTCTTTCGGTGTCGGCCTACGGGCCTGTGTTGCATGCGCTTTGGTCGAGCATGGTGTTCGATTACGTTGCTCGGCAGAAAGTCAGTGGAACGAGCATGACGTATTTCATCGTCAAGCAGCTCGCTTGCCCTGCACCCTGGTTGTTCGATGAGTCCACTCGCTGGGCGCGGGAGCAGTCTCTCGCCGATTGGCTACGCCCGTACGTGCTTGAGCTGTCTTACACATCATGGCGTTTGAAGCCATACGCGGTCGAGCTCGGGGACGAAGGAGCGCCGTTTAGATGGGACCCCTGTCGCCGTGCTTTGCTGCGCGCTGATCTTGATGCGGCATTCCTGCACGTGTACAGCCTGACACGCACCGAAGCTGAGCATGTTCTCGACTCGTTCCAGGTCGTCCGCAAGTACGAGGAACGCGACTTCGGCGAGTACCGCACCCGACGGCTCGTTCTCTCAGCTTATGACCGCATGACCACAGCTATTGCGACCGGAGGTATGGGGTGGACTTCGTCAGCCACAGTGCCTGCTGGGGAGGGCGAGCGGCACCCCAATGAACGATAGGTCTGATCGAGTGCCTCGGCATCATCGACAGGGCGTTGTCCACGTCTCACTTTCTTTGGCAGTGAGACGGTTACCGGGAGTGTGGGCGGGATCGCGTCGACCCAGCTCGCAGCATCTCACAAGTTGATTCCGGAACGATGTGTCAAAACATCGGTACGAGAACAACTCTCGGAACCACGCGGTCGTGGGCGTAGATTCTCAGCGGCGCAACGCGGCCGCAGAGATCGGTAGGCCCGCTGCGGCGAGGCGGTCGCAGACGTCGGCCGGCGTGCCTGGCGGGCTGCGCCATGCTGCGGCGGTCGCGCTGATTGCCTGGTGCACCCGCGCACCGTCGAGCGTGAACAGGTCCATGACGAACTCGTCCGGGTGCAGGGCCTCGATGCCGAACTGGGCGAGTTCGGCATCGGGGAAATCGCGCAGGTTCGCGGTGACGATCACCTGCGCTGAGCAGCGGATCGCCGCGGCGAGCACGTGCCGGTCGTCCTCGTCAGGCAGCGTGAGCGCCGGGATGAGTGCCTCGTATCCGGTGACCAGGCAGTCCGGGACCGCTCGGTTCATAAGCTCCCGCAGCCTGGCCAGGGTGTCGGTGAGGATATCCGGTCGGTCGGCGGCGAGATTGCGGAACGTCTCGTCGAGAATCCGGTCGGTCCACCGGGCGTGCACCAGCCCGGTCTGCGCCAGGCGAATCAGAACGTCGCGCAGCACGTTCGGGTACAGCACGTTCGCGTCGTAGAGCACGGTGAAGGTCACGTCAGTACAGTCCGAGGTCTTCGGACAGCGTGGCCAGCTCGTCCGCAGCCCGACGCGCATCGTGCTGCTGGGTGCGCCGGTACTCGAGAAGCGACGATGCCAGAATCCTGCGATGTCGGCCCACCAGCCGGTACCGGATGAGGCCCTGGTCGAGAAGTTTGATCACGTGCGGGCGTGAGACGTTGAGCAGTTCGGCGGCCTGCTGAGTGGTCAGCTCCGCATGGGCAGGGACTACGGTCACGCCCTGGCCGGCGGCCATGTTCGCCAAGACGTCTTTGATCAACTCCAGGGCCGCACTCGGCAAGTGCACGGATCCCGACGTCTCGTCGACGGTGACGTCGAACGTGTCGGTGCCCGGTTTCACGTCCCGTAGAGCGTTCAGCGCCTGTCGTGCCTGTTCCTGCTCTACGGCGCTGGGATGTTCGATCGCGGACATGACCACCTCCTCCAAATGAAATATACGCAGCAAACGAAACAAACGCAAAAGCGGGCGATCTTGCGAACCGCGAGACCGTTGCGGCGGAAGTCGGCACGGCTCGCTATGGCGGATTCGTGGGGTGTGCTGTTTGACGATCCTTAAACGGGACGGTTTGCGAAGGTCGAGCGGGAAATTTCGACCTTGCGGAACGATCCCGCACCTGTCCCGGTTACTTGTCCTGCATGTCAGTCCCGCATCGCTGGCTTATCGCGGACTACGTCTCCGCGCGGACGGAGACGGTGCTGGCTGCCGTCCCTGCTGGGCCGGGTGGTGTGTGCAGACCGACCCTGGTGGACTTGTGGGGGTCAGAGGCCGATCACGGCGCGGGCGGTGGCCGCAACGGCGGGGTGCGGGACGGTAAGCCGCCCGCGGTGCGTTGTGCCGGTGAAGTGTTCGAGAGGGCTTTTGATTCAGGAGGCACGGGCGGGGAGCACCAGGAGCGTGCCGTCGCTGTATTTTTCGATCTCGATCACCACCTCGGCGTTCGGGAGGTGGTGCTGTGGGTAGGCGCGAGCGCACGCAGCCGGTACGAAGTGTCCAGCAGGCTCCGACCGTCGAGCGCGGTCAAGACGGCGTCGAGGCGCTCGCGGACATCGGCGAGCTCGACCGCAGCATCGGCGGCAGAAAGCCGTGCGGTGGGGGAGAGGCTATTCGAGTCTGCGGGCTGCTGGCCGCTGTGGAGTTCGGTGTGCACCGACCGGATCGACACCCGGATGGCGTGGTCGATCTCCCCAGACCGCGATCCCCTGCTTCCGCTCGGCACTGAGTGGTCGGCCAGGTCCTGGATGACGGTGCGTACTGCGGCGACGGCGACGTCGGCACCGTGTCGGGCTAGCTGTTGCGGGTCATGACGTTGTAGACACCAGCTCAGGGGTTGACGAAGGCGGACGGGTCTTCCGGCGGCAGGATGGGAAGTACCAATTCATCCGCCGACCGAAAGAACCCGACAGCGGCGCACCGTAACGCCCCGCTGTCCCGCCGTCTCGTCGAGCGATGTCAGACCCGTCCGCTGTCCCACGTCGCCGCCGAGATGGGGATTTCTCGCGCCTGCGCGAGCAAATGGATGGCCCGCTACCGCGAACACGGCGAGCTCGGCCTGCTCGACCGTCCCAGCGTGCCGCACAATCAGCCCACCGCGACCCCGGCCGAGACGGTGGCGCGGATCGAGACGCTGCGGCGGACCCACAAGTGGTCCGCCGCCTGCATCGCTCACGAACTGGGCCTCGTCGGCATCACCATCTCGGTGCGCACCGTCAGCCGGCATCTGGCTCACCTCGGCCTGAATCGGCGGAAGTTCCTCGACCGCAGCGGTGAAGGCAACCGGGAACCACGCCGGATCGTTGCCCGCTGGCCCGGGCACATGGTGCACGTCGACATCAAGAAAGTCGGCCGGATCCCCGCCGGTGGTGGCTGGCGGGTCCACGGTCGAGGTAGCGAGCAGGCGAAGAAGGTCGACCGCGCCAAGGCCGCAGGTGCCCGCGCCGGCTACGTGTACCTGCATTCGGCGGTCGACGGGTTCTCCCGCCTGGCCTACACCGAGGCTCTGGCCGACGAGAAAGCCATAACGGCAATCGGGTTCATGCATCGAGCCAGGGTGTTCTTCGCCGCACACGGGATCGGGCACATCCATCGCGTCGTGACCGACAACGGGTCGTGCTACCGCGCGAAGGACTTCGCGAAGGTGCTGCACTGTGGCCGGCATCAGCGGATCACCCCCTACACGCCCCGCCACAACGGGAAGGTGGAGCGCTACAACCGCATCCTTGCCGAGGAGTTCCTCTACGCCCGGACCTGGACCAGCGAACACCAACGCGCCGAGGCACTACAGGTGTGGAATGTGCACTATAACTACCATCGTCCGCATACTGCCGTCGGAAACCGGCCGCCCGCGAGCAAGCTCCGGAGCGGTGTCACCAACGTCATGGCCTCATACACCTAGGCCGTGTTTCAAAAGGTGGCTGATCGCAGCCACTGATTGATCGCGGCGATACGCACGGTGGCGGTGTAGCGGACCGCGAGTTTGTCGTATCTCGTTGCCACAGCACGGTTCTGCTTGAGCAGGTTGATGCCGCACTCGACGGCGTGCCGCCGCTTGTAGTGCTCGGTGTCGAAGACGGGTGGGCGACCACCGGACGAGCCCTTCTTCTTCCGATTCGCGACCTGGTCGGTCTTGGTCGGGATCGTCGCCCTGATTCCTCGCGTGCGCAGGTAGGCGCGGTTGGCGGCACTGCTGTACGCCTTGTCCGCCAGGACCGCATCAGGGCGGCGGCGCGGTCGACCACGACCGCGCCGCGGCACCCGAATCGCGTCGAGCACGGCCTCGAACTGCGGACTGTCACCGCACTGACCTGCAGTGACGATGAGTGAAAGGACCTTGCGGCCCTGCTCGCATGCCAGATGCATCTTGGTTTGTCCAACCGCCGCGTGAACGTCCCAACGCATGATCATCGGGCTCGGTGTCGACACCGCCCGGCGGCTCGGCCTGCTGATCACCGTCCCTGCGGGCACCGGCTGCGTGCTGGTGTGCTCGGGCGATGGTCGAATCGACGCTGACGTCCCACACGACTTCGCCGGCCGCGTCGGCGAGCGCCTGCACTCGGGTGAGCATCTGCGCCCACACCCCGGCGCGTTGCCAGCGCCGGAACAGGCCGTAGACCGTCTGCCACGGTCCGTACCGGTCCGGAATGTCCCGCTACGGGCATCCTGTGCGGATGCGCCACCGGATCCCGTCGATGAGCTGGCGTTTCGTCCACTTCGGCGGCCGACCCGCCTTCTTTCCCCAAGGCAGCAACGGCTCCAACCGTGCCCACTGCGCGTCGGTCAGATCCGCCCGCCCCGGTACCGCTACGCTGGGCACGAGGTCTCCGGTATTCAGGTTTGTCTTGGTCGATTAACCCTCTACCGGAGACCTCGCTCATTCAGTTGTCATGACACGCCAGGCGGGGCAGTGAATTCCTCGGCAGATCCACATTTGAAACACGGCCTAGTAGTACTTTGTTAGGTTGGGAAGGTGTGATGGCAGGTCGGGCAGGTACCGATCCAATAGGCCAGTGTGCGTTGGAGTTCGCGCACAATGCCGTAGAGGGTCAGTCCCGCCCGACCGCTTTTGGGTCGGTCAGCCGCAGGGTGGTGAGAAACAGGTGTGCGGCGGTGACGAGGATGACGTGGTGGTGCCAGCCGAGCCAGGAGCGGCCCTCGAAGTGGTCGAGTCCGAGACCGGTTTTCAGTTCCCGGTAGTCGTGTTCGATGCGCCAGCGGATCTTGGCCAGGCGCACCAACTCTGACAGCGGGGTGTCCTCGGGCAGGGTGGCCAGCCAGAAGTCGGTGGGCTGCGCCGCGCCCGCCGGCCATTCGGCGAGCAGCCACGCCTGCGGCAGGGTTCCGTCCTCGTCGCGGGGAATGGTGCGGTTCGCGGGGCGGATCCGCAGCGCCACGAACCGTGAGCGCATCACCGCGGTCGGGTTGCCCGGACCGGTCTTGGTTCCGCGGCGCCAGGTGACCTCGGTCAGCGCGCCTACTCCGGCCGCCAGAACGAGATCCCTGCAGGTCACGGCCGGTGGGTAGCGTCGGGTCGGAGGCCGCCCGCGCCCGGAGTACGCGGCGGCGGCCGGGACTGCATCGGCGGGGTGCGCGAGGGTGGCGCCCTTGACCGCCACGACATAGACCAGATCGCGGTCGGTCAGGCCCTGCCGGAAGGTCGCCGAGTCGCCGTAGCCGGCGTCGGCGACGATCACCGGCGGGATCCGGCCCCACGCGATCAGCTCGTCGAGCATCTCGAGAGCCATCACCGCCTTGGTGCGATAGCGCTCCTCGGTCGGGATCGCGTTGCGTCGCCGGCGAGCGGTGATCGCCGAGGCCGTCTCCGGATCGTCGCACCGCTGATCGTCCCAGCTCTCAGGCAGATACAGCCGCCAATCCAAGGGTGCGGACGCGGTATCGGTGGCGGCGTGCACACTGACCGCGACCTGGCAGTTTCCGACCTTGCCGAGGGTGCCCGAATACTGCCGGGCCACACACGGCGAGGCGTCACCGTCCTTGGCGAATCCGGTGTCGTCGATCACCCACGCATCCGGGGAGATCAAATCACACGCTTTGCGGGACAGTGTTTTCCGGACCGGTACCGGATCCCACGGTGAGGTGGTGACGAACTGCTGCAGGCGTTGGTGATCGATCCCGAGGCGGTCGGCCATCGGCTGCATCGACTTGCGGCGCCCGTCGAGCATCAACCCTCGCGCATATACCCCGGCCGTTGCTCGCTGGTCCTTGCGTTTGAGCGAGGAGAACACCTCGCCGATGAACGCATCGAGACGTTCACCGACATCGGTCAGGGCTGCGGCATCCACCTGGTTATCGTCTCGGACATCTCGCCGAATCTCGAGGCCTCACACCAGGAAGTGGTGAACCTAACAAAGTCCTACTAGCGCTGGCCCTGAATCCCACCCAAGGACTCGTAGGCGGACGCCGACTGATCGACGTGGTGGGCGCGCGCATGGCGAACTCGACGTGGTCCTGGACGCACTCGATGCCGATCTCGACGAACGCGAACATGCCCTCTACGAGGTGCGGCGCATCCTGCGGCCCCGCAAAACCGACCCGACGAAGCTGGGCCACACCGCACGTTCGGTCCGGATCCGTTGCCGAGGATCACGTAGTGCGATGGAAGGCATGCTGCGTCGGCTCGCCGATGAGGGCGTTCGCAGGGGGCTGATCGAGGCAGAGACCGGCGAGGATGGCATTCTCCGCATCTATCAGTACCGCCGCGGCCCGGTGTTCCCGACGGTCGAACGCTTCTTCGTAGTCGCCCCCGCCCTCGCGCACGAGAAGGAACACGAGCGTTTCGATCAGTGGTGGGCCGACGCTCGCCGCGGTGGCAGGCGCGCCGTGGCAGCCTGACGCCGGCCTCGGACGGCCGCCCGGAGCATGGGTAGCAACGACGAGCTCGGCCCCCCACTTGGTGGTGGGCCGAGCTCGTACGCCTATCCAGGGCAGATCCGATGATTCCTCGGTCCGGCGAGCCGAGGCAGAGGACCGGCGCGGTCGCTGCCGGTGACACCGGCAGGTCTTCTCGCTGCCCAGCGAGCGCTTCGGCCCGGCGGACTGTGAGCGGGCTTGCCTGTGTCGTTAGGTAAGAGGTGCGAGAAGCCGGAATGGTTCCCGCGAACGGGCTGATTTCTTCCATTCGGGCCTCTCCGGTTTGGGCCCATGGTCGATGCCTCCCTGCGAGCCGTCGGTCGGACGGGAACATGGACGGCATTGACCGTGTGATTTACCATGTGATCAGGAGGTGGATGCTATGACAACCGCACACCCACGCCCCGACCTCGCCGCCTACAACGACGCCGCCCGCATGACCCAATCTGAGCTTGTCACCGCGCTGCGCGATTTGCTCGGCGCCAAGCTGGTCGCCTACCTGGGCAAGGTCAAGGAAACCCGCGCGGTGCGCCAGTGGGCCGAGGGCACCCGCACCATCAACAACGACACCGACGTCGAACGCCTGCGCATCGCCTACCGCGCCGCCCGGCTGATCGCCGAACGCGACACCCCCGCCGTGGCGCAGACCTGGTTCCAGGGTCTGAACCCGATCCTCGACGACCGCCCGCCGGCGCTGCTGCTGCGCGAGGGCGAGCTGTCCGATGTCGGCCCGAAGGTCCTCGCCGCGGCCCGGCAGTTCGCGGCGGTCGGATGAGCGCACCGGATCGAACGCTGATCTCCACTCCGCGCGGTGATGTCCGCTGCGTCCACGTCGACGGCGCGGCCGCCTACCGGGTGGGCTACCCGCCGACCTCGTGGGAGTGGACACCGTGGGAGTTCGCCACCGACGGGCGCTTCACCGGCCGCTGGGACGACCCGGCGGGAGTGTGGCGAACCCTGTACGTCGGCGCGACCCGCCTGTCCTGCTATCTCGAGGTCCTCGCCTACGCCCGCACGAGCGACGAGCTCAGTGCCGCGCTCGACGAGATCGACGACGACGACGAGGGTGAGTTCCCCACCATCGCGCCGGGTCGTGTCCCACGATCGTGGATGTCGTCCCGGGTGACCGGCAGCGGCACGATCACCGGATGGTTCGTCGTGCCCGGCGACCCTGAGTCGGTGGCCACCCTGCGAGCCCTGTTCCGGCCGCATGCGATCCGGCTCGGTCTGCTCGATCTCGACACCGCGGCGATCCGCGACGGCCGCCCGCGTGCCCTGACCCAGGCGATCTCGCAGTGGGTCAACACTCTTCCCGATCCCGACGGTGAGCCGGTGGCCGGCATCGAGTTCGAGTCCCGGCACGGTGACGGGCTGGTGCTCTGGGCGCTGTACGAGCGTCCCGGTGACGGACCGGTCAGCAAGAACGTTACGGTGCTGGACTACGGCCCGGTCGAGGAGCACGACCCCGATTTGATCGAAGCGATGCGTCTGCACAACCTGGTCTGGGAGGACGACTGAATCTGTCCGTCCAGCGGCCGGCGACGTCTCCTTGTCACATGAGGAGATCGGTTGCTGACCGAACACGCCAGGGGAGTGCAGCGCTGACATCCCGGCGAAGCGAGCCCCGGTTATCCGTTGGACGACCGGGGCTCGCTCATCGGGGCGGGTTGTCCGCTGGGTGGTTCACCGGCGGTTTCTGGCGGCGAGGTCCACGGCCTGAGCGGCGGCCAGCCTCTCCATCGCCTCCGCGCGGAGCGCGTTCGCGGTGGTCTCGACGCCGTGGATGTACACGGCCGGTCCCCAGGGCCCGGTGTTGTCGACTCTGATGTCGCCGTCGGCGAACCAGGTCTGGCCGTCCTCATCGTCGATGCCCTCGGGCAGTGCCTGGACCGTACTGCCGCAGTGGAGGCACCCGGTGTCGGTGTTGGTGGTGCGTGTCACGACTGCTCCTTTCGCATGGAAAGGCGGCAGACACCAGGATCGGCGCCTGCCGCCTCGCAATGGCTGGTCGGATCAGAACGGCGGTTCGTCGCTGCCACCGGCGTTGGCGCCGGCGTAGTTGCCGTTCTGCGGGGAACTGCCCCACGGATCGTCGGTCGGCGCACCGCCACCGGAGTGGGACTGCCCGCCGCCGAAACCACCCCCGGTTCCGCCGCTGCGGCCGGACTTGGTGACCTTCGCGGAGGCGTAGCGCAGGGAGGGGCCGATCTCGTCGACCTCGAGCTCGACGACGGTGCGCTTCTCACCCTCCCGGGTTTCGTACGAACGCTGCTTGAGGCGCCCCTGCACGATCACCCGTGAGCCGCGGGTCAGCGTCTCGGCGACATTCTCGGCAGCCTCACGCCAGATGGTGCAGCGCATGAACAGTGCCTCGCCGTCCTTCCACTCGTTCGACTGCCGGTCGAAGTTGCGGGGCGTGGACGCCACGGTGAAGTTCGCGACTGCGGCGCCCGCAGGGGTGAATCGCAGCTCGGGGTCGGCTGTCAGATTGCCGACGATGGTGAGGACGGTGTCGCCTGCCATGGTGGTGCCTTTCGTGTGATGGTGCGGTGGTAGTGGGTCGAGCGTCCCGGGCGCAGGTGGCGGGTGTTTCAGATCCGGCGACCTACGCCCGGAAGGTGCTGCTGTCAGCTGGCTTTGCGGTTCTCCGGGTCGTTGTTGAATGCCTGGCCCGCCTGCTGGCGGAAGGCCATCGGGTCGGCGGCCCACTGCGCGACCTGGCGAGTGAAGGCGCTGGCCTCGATCTCGCGGAGCACGCCGGTGGGTACCTTGAAGGTGGCCTTGAGGATGAAGCGCAGGTCGTCGATGTAGTCGCTCATGCCGCACGCGTCCGCCAGGTTCTTCCACGCGGTCACCGCGTCCGGATCCTCGCCGGCGGTCACTGGCCGGGGCTGCTGGATCTGCTGTACCGGTGCGCTCTCGCCGCCGCTCGGCTGCCGCTGCGCAGGCGAGTCGCCGCCATTCTGGGACGGCTGTGCCGCGGTGTTCTGCCCGCGCCCTGCACGTGGATTCTGTGGCTCCGTGGCCGGTTCGAGGTCAATCTTCAGGTAAGCCGCCATCATTCGCTGCGTGCGCGCGAAGTCCTCTGTTGCCGCCTTCCCGACGACCTTCACCCACTCACGGCGTGCGCGGTCGTCGGTGATGTGCTCGACCGCGTACGGGTAGCGGGTCGTGATCACCTGCTGCACCCATTGGCCCGCTTCCTTGTGGGACGTCTCGTTCCGGTTGACCGCGCCGACGACGTGCTTCTGCACCTGGTCAGCGAGCCACAGCAGCAATTCGGTCAGCTGCCATACGTGTTCGAGGGACTCCTCCTCGGTCAACTCGGGCTGCTCGGGCTCCTCGACCGCGGTCAGAGCGTCCTGGAACAGGTACACCGCCGACTGGTGGGTGGCCCGCAGCTTCGCCGCGAGGTACGAGCCCATGTTCGGGCGACCATCGCTGTTGACCGGCTCCCAGGCCTTCGCCTCCGCGACCAGACCCGGCCGACCGCGCACGACAGGGTTGGCGGCAGACGACGACTGTCGGGTCTGGGCACTCTTCCCACCGGCGATCTTCCCGGCGATCGCCTCGGCAATCGCGTCAACATCGGGAGCGCTACCGGACGGAGTCGCGTTGGTGATGCCACCGGTGCGCTTACCGTCGGCCACCAAGCATCGCCAGCCCTCCGGCGGCAGATCCCCGAGTTTGTTGCCGCGCAACTGCGTCCACTCACTGATGTCGGAACGCAGGTCCTTATCCGACGCGATCGCTGTATCAGCGGGATCGTCGACGGAACCGGCCGCGACGATGACTTTCACGCAGTTCGCCTTGGTCGCCTGGGGCTGCCCCGACAGGGATTCACCCGTGGCGCCACGCAGGGTGTGGATCGGGGTGCGCGGATCGATGGGCTCGTCCCGCTTCTTCTCCACGTGCTTACGGCGGCGGGTCTCGATCGCCACATACACCGGTGTGCCCGTCTCGTAGGCCTGGCGCAGGCGGTGGGCGAGCGGCCCACCGGGTTCGGCGGAGGCACCGAAGTCGTGCTGCATGCCCTGCGCGCCGCTCGAGGCGTCGAACTTGACGTACACGGTGTCGAAGCCGTCACCAGTGGACTTTTCGACGAACTCCTTGATCGCGATCGAGGCGTACTCCTCGACGAACGTCTCGGCTCGGACGGTGATGGCGGTGCCATCCTCCGGGTTCCCGATCCGCATCGGGTTGCGATCGTAGGCAACGAAACGAGCGACGTTGGCGCTGGGTCGAGACGCGATGGGGGACATGGAGCTCTCTCCTGGTGCTCGTCGTGAACTGGTGACTGCAACGCTAGAGACGCTCACCGACAGTGTTTCACTCGTTGCGCCACTGGTGGCGGACTCCGCACCGCGCAGTGTGACCGCCGCGTTCTCCACCGAACCCGAGAGGCTGGAACCGCTGTGCCTTCCAGCCAGCGCCCGAGCACCTGCGTGCGACGATGCCCTCACCCCGAAGGTTCGGAGCGGGGGCACCAATGCCCGAAGGCGTGGCCGTCGACCTGTCAGCAGTCGGGCAACCGGTTGATGACCCCCTTGAAGCTGCTGCCGGCGCTCCACCCCTCGACACCGGTGACGTGGTTGCGGGAGAAGATCCAGAAGTTGGATTGCGGGCCGCTGGTGTCGGGTCCGTATGTCCCGCAGATCATCGTGACGCCCTGTCCGATGTAGCCACGGCCGATCACCGCTGAACGGCCGTCCGGAGCAGAACGGATGTTGACGCCGTTGCTCTGGTAATCGGTGACGGTCTCGGCCGATGCCGGTGCGGCGGTCGCAACCGCCCCGAGGGTAAGAGCGGTGCCGGCCATCGCGGCGGCGATGATCCTCCTGCAGTTCATGTGTTCTCACGGTCGGGCATGCCACGCATGGCATGCGCTGATTCGCAGCGTTGAGTGCTGCTCCCTAGTTCGAGTGCGCAGGGATGGCGAATGTTCCGGCGAATCGACAAGTCGGTGAACAGCCACATATCCGGAGCGACGTCTGAACTGGTCATCAGCGAACTGACATCACAACGTGCGCGGCCGTAGCGGAGAAGCAGATCCCTAACGTCAGCCGCATGACGCACTTCTCGGCGCAAGACCTACTCGACAGCGGTGCCCGCGTGATCTGCCCGGGCTGCAACTGGCTCGTCGTGGCGGGTCCCGCGTGCCGCAAGTGCGGACGCAGTCTCACTCGCGACACCGCGACACCGACCAGATCCGCCCCTAGGACATCGGATCGTCAACGACCCCCCGCCAGTAAGACCACCACCGCCGACGATCACCGCGGTGACGCTGTCCTTACCGACGCCGCACTCGGCGGCATGACCGGGCGCATCGATCGCACCATCTGGCTGGTCGTCCACGGTGACCCGAAATCGCAAGGTTCCATGGTCGCTGTCGCCCCAGGCCGCGTGAAGGCCTCCGACCCGACCATGTACGCCTGGCGCGACAACATCACCGGCGAAGCACTCCGAGAACTCGGTGTGCAGTGGCGACCGATCGACGGCCCCGCCCTGATCGACGTCGCGTTCACCATGCCGTTTCCCCGCAGCTTCGAGGACCAGACCTCCCGCATCACACCGGTCGTCGCGGGGGAACTTCCTCGGATCCCGGCGATGCAACCTCCGGACCGAGACAAGCTCCTGCGAGCCGTGCAGGACGCACTGTCCCCGAACGACCGAGCGAACAAGGGCGGCAAGGCAACCCAGGCATTCGACAAGAGATTCAAGCTCGCCGTCGACGACTCCCGATTCGTCTACGGCGCCGAAGCGAAGACCTACGCCCGTCCCGGCCACACCCACGCCTGGGCACTCGACCGACCCGGCGCCGTCATCCGCGTCCGCATGATCGACGCCCCCGGAACGCACTTCCCCGAACCGACCCTCCGCGATCCCGGTCCACTACCCGCACAGATCCGCACCATGCACGAGCGGCTCCTGCATCGCACCGGAGCTCTGCGATGAGCACGGCGATGGTGCTGTCCGAGCGGATCGTCCTCGGCACGATGCTGCGCGGTGACGACCCCGGGTTCACCACAGATACCCTCGGCCGACTCACCCCCGCAGCCTTCACCGTCCCTGCTCACCGCACTGTCTTCACCGCTATCGCGCGTACCGCCGACACCGGCACCGTCGACCTGTCGACAGTCATGGTCACCCTCGAGACCACCGACACCCTCGCCACCGTTGGTGGATTCGACGTCCTCGCGGCCGCGGTGCAGGAATCGTTCACCTCCACCGCACCAACCGATCACGTCGCTCGCATCGCGGATAAGGCCGCGGTCGACGCCCGACGGCGGGCACTTCAGCAGGCCGTGGTTGCGCTCGACGACGGTCAGGACCTCGACACCAACCGGGCGTTCCTGATGGACGCGCTCGCCTCCACCTCAGCGACCGCCCAACTGCTGCCGTCGATCAGCGACCAGGTCAACGAGTACTTCGCGCTGCTCGACCAGCGCCTCAACGGGGAAGTGCCCGCCGGTCTACGCACGGGCTGGTCGCGTTTCGACGAGATCACCCTCGGCCTGCAACCGGGCAGCCTCGTCACCGTCGCCGGCCGCGCGGGCACCGGCAAGACCGTCGCGATGATGGACTGGACCCGCCAGGCATGTCGAGACGACTGCGGAGTGCTCTACGTGGCGCTCGAAATGTCAGCACAGCAGATGATCGAACGCGCGATCTCCGCCGAAGCCTGCGTGGAGCTCAACAAGCTCCGAGAACCCGGATGCCTCGACGACGACCAGTGGGACCGTGTCTCGGGGGCGATCTCGACGATTGCGGCCTGGCCGCTGTTCATCGATACCCGCTCCCGCACCGTCGCTGACATCCGCAGGGCCGCCACCGCCGCGAAAGCTGCCCTCGCCGAGAGCGGCCGGGAGCTCCGTCTGATCGTCGTGGACTACCTGCAGCTGCTGTCCAGTGATGGCGGCCGCGGCTCGATGAACCGGGCGGAGGAAGTCGGACGGTTCACCCGCGGCCTGAAACTCCTCGGCGGCGAACTCGAAACCGTCGTCGTCGCCGGATCACAGTTCAACCGGTCCGCGGCCGACCCAAACAAACTGCCGCGCCTCGATGAACTCAAGGAGTCCGGCTCCATCGAGGAGGACTCCGACATCGTCCTGGCCTTGCACCGCCCGCACGCGATCGACGGGCAGACCGGGATGGCGACCGCCGACGAAATCACCGGTCTGATCTTGAAAAATAGGCATGGTGCGGCGCAAGCGCAGTTCGAAAGGGCCTGGCACGGACATCTCGCAAGTACAGACGAACCCATGCGTCGAGGGTGACAACAACACCACCCACCCATCGACGCTGCACTTCTACCGCGATCCTCCTCGCGATCGCTCTCCATTCTCGCCGCGATAGCAGAGAAGGAGCTGCCTCATCGGCGAAAATCTGTCAACAGACCGCACCCGTTCACCTGCGGCTTAAGTGTCGGCACCACCTGCGAAGATTGCCGAGTGCGACACCACAAGGGAACAACGGGCACGAGCATGGGCGGCTCTGTCGTCCGGGTGAAGCGTGCCAAGAAGCCGCCCCGGGCCGACGTCACCTGCCCGGTCTGTAAGGAGCCGAAGCGCTACCCCTGCAAGCGGTACGACGAGAAGAAGCGGAAGATGGTCGCACTCCCCAAGATCCACGCCGAACGGGAGGCGCTGCAGAAGCAGTGGCTCGCAGACCGCAGGGAACGTCTCGCGACCAAACCCCAGTCGCCACAGGGGCGGCACAGCATCGATCCCAAATAGGAGACCGTGATGACGAACCCTGCCGACCTGTACGAACGCACCAGAGATGCCCTCGGGCAGCTTCGTGACCTTCGCCGAACCCTGGTCGCCCTGTCCCGCGAGTATGCCGACCTCGAACCCCACGAGCTCGCTGTAGACAACCTGGGTGAAGCGCTCACCGCGGGGGACGCGATCACCGGCGTCCTGGACGGCCTCTCGACCGTCGACCGGGCCATCGAGGACGTCGACGATGCTCTCGACCACCCTCTCCAGCTGGCCAGTCGACTCGGACGCCTGCAGCCGGTTCGCCCTGACGGCAAGTGATCGGAAAGGGAGGCTCCGGCCCTGCATTGACGCGGGCCGCCAGCGTCTAGTTGGCAGCCGTGGACGCCTTCGTCGCGATGATGTTCCACCAGTTGCCGACGACATTGATCGTCGAGCCTTCGATGCGGCCGGTGGTGGTGAACTGACCGGTGAGGACTCGGCCGTCTCTGTGCCCGACGCCTGTCAGCGTCGAGTGGACCGACTGCGAGCCACCGATGGTGGCGGTGGTGGTGAACAGGCGGGCATCGGACAACCCGTACTTCAACGGCTCCTCGTTGGTCGCCTCGGTGATGATGTCGACCGTCTTCCCGTCGCTGGTCACGGTGTACCGCGAGCAGGTCTGCGCGAAGTCCGTGACGGCGTTGAGACTGTTGTCGGTCGCGGTGGCAACTGTGGCGGTGAAGGACTGCCCGGAACTGGGGTATTCGCCTACCTGTCCGGCCCAGCTGTCACCGCCCCGCGCGGTCGCCCACAGGGCAGCTCCACGTTCGCCATCAGGCCCGCACTCGGCGGGGGAGTAGACCAGGCCATCGCTCGTCCCAGCCGCGGCGACGATCGCGGGAATCACCGAGACCGGCCGATCGGCGGGATCAGTGATCTCCCATCCGTCGAAAACGGTGCGGGGGAAGTCGAGGGCGGTGACGGTGTTCCCGCGCAGGTCCTCGGTCGTGCTGGTGTCGCTGTCGGTGCTGCTGCAGCCGGCGACGGTCAGTGCGAGAAGGGCGACCGTCGTGATGGTCCGCGGGCCAGGGCGAGTGCTCACAGGTGATCCTCAAAGGGTCGATCGGTAGAAGATTTGGTTGGTGGTTGGTGTTCGCCGGCACATGCTGCCACTGGCCTTCTCCACCTGCCTCGCTGTCGGCGGTGCACCATAGGCTCCGGGCATGGATGACGAGACTGCTTGGTTGCCCTCCGAGTTGGCGCCGGTCGCGCTACGCCTCGCCCGCGCCGATGAGGCTGCGTTCACGATCGGTGAGCTCGCCTTGGAATGGTCGCGTCAGCCGCTCGACTGCGCCCAGGTTGACAACGGTGACGCGGGAATCGACCTCGTAGTGAACGGCATTCGGCCCGTTCCGCCACTGTTGTCGATGCTGTTCAGCGAAGCGATCCACCATCTTCGCGGTGCGATCGAGAACACCCTCTTTCACCTCGTCAGTGCGTCCCGGGGGGAGGAGCTTCCGGAGACCCAAGCGCGAGCGATCGAGATGCCGATCTACGAGGATCCCAGTGACCTTGAGAAGTGGCAGAAAGCGAGAACGAAGCGCGGTGTCGCCGAGCTGGGCACCGAGTCCAACCTGGGGCAACGCATCGCGAAGCTGCAGCCCTATGCCGACCCCGCCGCTGTCCATTCGCACTCGACGTCGTACGGAGCGTTGACGGGCGTCGAGCCTGAAACCGCCCATCCAATGCTGCTGCTCCAGAAGTACTCGAACGAGGACAAGCACCGCGCAATCCGGATGGCCGCCGCACGAACACTCGTCCAGAACTGGGCTGAACCGTTCTTCACCAGCGACCGGAGTATGCGCCCACTCGAGGTAGGAGACGTCCTGGCGACGACGCAGCGCGGGGTGGTGGTTCCAGTCGACCTCACCTCCGCGGTGCTCGTTCAGCGTCCCGAAAGCGCCGCGTGGGTTTCCCCGGTTCGCGAGCTTGATCACCTTCGCCGGCACGTGGCCGACATCGTCATCCCCACCCTCGTGACTGGCTCCGCGCGGACGCGGTCGGTGCCGCCGAAAATCGATCTCACCGACACAGGCCAGGAAGCGTCAGCACGCATCCGATCCGGCAGTTGGGAGCCCGCCAGCCAGCGTCTCGACAGGATCAGCGCGGCGGCCCTCGATGAGGCCATCGCGCGCCCGCCTCGCATTCCGCCGATGCGCGGCCGCAGTGAAACCGCCGAGGAGCCTCTCGGTGAGGTGGAGTGAAGCCCGGCGAGGCGTATAGCGAGCGCGAGCATGCTGGTGAAGGCGCACTGATCAGCGCGCGTGACGATGGCGTGCCACTGAGCTGGAGAAGCGACTCGCGATCATCGGCCGCATGCCCAACCCTGTCCTGGCCATCGATGTCGGAGCGTGCACGCTCTCCGCGGCCGTCCGTGACACCAGCGGCCGTGTGACCCCGCTCGCGATCGGTGGCACCACCACCCCGCCGGCACGGCTGGTCGTGCAGGCCGGGCAACCTCGGCCAGCCCGCGATGGTGACCCGGTGACGCTGGCGCAGCTCGGACCGCTGGTCGACCGCCTCGACGTGCCGTCCCTCGTCATCGACGGAGTGTCTTGGTCGATCGAGTCCCTGACCGGGTTGCTGCTGCGCCCGGTGCTGGAGACGGCCATCGCCCAGCTCGGGACGACCCCGAAGATCGTGCTCGTCGTGCCCTCGACGTGGACCCCTGAACTGCGGCGCCGTTTCCAACGGATCGTGCATGCTGCACTGACCCGCACCGTCACCCTCATCCCCTCCGACAAGGCCCTCGCCTACGCCCTCCCCGCGCTGCCGGTCGGCGCCGGGATCGTTGCCGTGGACTGCGGAGCCACCGACCTGTCAGCGATCGCCGTCATCGGTGGTGAGCGCGGCCCACGGATCATCGGACGTGCCCAATCAGACAGCGGCGGAGACATCTTCGACCGATTCCTCCTCGCCAACGCACTCACCGACGCCGGCTTCCCGGACCAGGCCCTAGATGCCCGATGGGGCTTCGCCGGCGTCCCCCGGGTACGCGCTGCCCGAGAAGCACTCGCGGACAGCGACGCCGTCACCGTCCACCTGCCCCGGCCCGTCGGACGGATCACGCTGTCCGAACAGGACGTTGACGCGACCGGCGCACAGTACTTCGCCCACCGATTCAGCGAGCTGCTGACGCGGCTCGACGAGAACGCCACCGAACCGATCAGTCACCGACTGATGCTGAGCGGTGGACTGGCCTACGACCCGGCCGTACCCGCCGCTGCGCGGGTTCACGGCCCCGTGAAGGTCATGGCTCATCCCCAGCACGTGCTGTGCCGCGGTGCCCTCACCTTCGCCGCTGCAGCGATCGACAGCACCGACGATCCGGGACCCCGCCCTATCACCGACACCGACGCGGACGACGAACCCGCGCCCGGCGGAATCTCCAAACGCACCCTCGCACTCTTCGGTGGTGTCGGCGCGAGCGTGGTGGTCATCGCCGTCGCAGGCGGGCTGGCGCTGTCGGCAGCGATGACCGGCGCACCGGACTTTCGCGAGCAGGAGCTGCCGAACGTCGCCGCATCGGTCCTTCCGGCCAACCAGTCGATCCCCGGCATGAGCCTTCGGTCGTGGACGGACGGTGCTGATGCCACCAACGCGACCACCCGAAGCCTGTCCGCCGCCGATGCGCGATCGTTGGCGTGCGGTGGCACCCGGCCGGCGGCCGGCGCCGAGGCGGACGGG
Organism: Rhodococcus sp. PD04; assembly: GCF_035918275.1. Taxonomy (NCBI): domain Bacteria; kingdom Bacillati; phylum Actinomycetota; class Actinomycetes; order Mycobacteriales; family Nocardiaceae; genus Rhodococcus; species Rhodococcus sp. PD04. The sequence continues at coordinate 236,550 of NZ_CP142145.1, forward strand.
ATGCGGTGGCAGTCCTCGCGGATCTTCGTCTCCGACGACACCACCGCCGATGCCGGGGCCGGCGCGAAGGCAACGTCCTGGGACAACTTCGACCCCTCCGCCACCACGAACGTGATCGTCACCGCAGCGATTGTCGGTCGCGACGACCGCGAATCGGTGTGGCAGGAAATCAGCGCGAGCAACCAGCGCTGCCCGTCCACCAAGGACGACCTGGTGCGGACCATCGTTGTCATTCCCCAGACCGGACCCGACCCCGGGCCGCCGAGCTACGCCCAGGAGATACCGGTGGCCTCGACGTCCCGAACCCCGACCACCCCACCGACGAGCACCACGCGGGCACCGCAGGGGGGAGTGACCATGAGTACCCAACGGCAGGCCTGGCGCGGTCTCACCCCGGCGAGCGTGTCAGGGACCGGCACCGACATGCACGTCACCTGCGTCCTCGACATCGACGGCGTGGTCCTCAAACGCTCCTGCGCGACCGCCGAGGACTCCGGCACCGCAGACCATCTCGCGCAGCAGGCAGCAGTCGCATTCAATCCGGCCCCGGAGATCACGCGATGACCCCGCCTGACCACACCAAGGCGATGACCGCGGCCACCCGAGTCGATGTGCAGGTCGTCCAGCTCGCGCCGCCGGTGCTCGTCCGCCGCGCGATCGCGCACTACAACGCCCGCCTCGCGCCCGGCAAGCGTCCGGCCGAGACAACCTCGAGCGAAGCGTTCCTCAAACGGCTGTGCGTGAATTGGCTGCGGCACATCGGATCGAACTACGACGCGCACCGCAACGGCGTCCGCAGCAGTGGCGGGCAACAGCTGTCCGACATCGCCGGCACCGTCATCAAGAAGCGGGTGCTCGTGGAGATTGCGCGGGCCTACCCTTGGCTGGTCGAGGAAGCCAGACGCCAGTATCTCGACCTCGACCGGCCGAACCGACGCTGACCCCGGGTGAGAGGACGTCGCCCGTTGGCCCCGCCCTCCCGCCCAAGGGCGTGTTCTACTCGTGCACGAGGGCGCGCACCGCCGCGTGCTGCAGCTCGTCATGGATCGCGTACCAACGGTCCTCCACGGCAGGCCACGCCTGGTCGATCGCGTTGGCGACCTGTTCATCGGTCGCCGCGCGCAGCCGGGCACGCTCGATGTCGCTGAGGTGAGGATCCTCGGTGGCTTCGCTGCGCACGACATCGGGCGGGAACACCGACAGTGCGAGCGACCGCGCCGGGGGTGGACACAGCAGCCCGGTCAACCT